>CALBMM010000196.1 GCA_937896535.1 uncultured Pseudomonadota bacterium | reverse complement strand
ACATCGACGTCGAGCACTGGATGATGCGCCGCTCGCTGGGCATGGGCGACGACGAAATCGCCAGCTGACGGCCCCGAACTTTCTCGAGAAAACCGCGAATTGATTCGGCGCGTCGCCGCACGAAGGAGGCGAGCCTTGCGTTCGGGGGGCCCCCAAACCCGCGCGGGTTCGCTCTCTTGGCTCCCCGGCGGCTCGCTAGGCGGGCTCGTCGGGGGGCTCGTTCGCCTCGAGGCGGGACATCGTCGTCTCGACCTCGTCGGCCGATGCGCCGTCGTTTTCCAGCTGCTCTCGCAGCGCTGCCTTGGCTCGATGCAGCCGACTCCGCACGCCGCCTTCGCTGATGCCGAGGGCCTCGCCGACCGCGGTCGCGGTGAGGCCTTGCCAGTAAAACAGCTCGAGGGCCATGTACTGGTCGGCTGGCAGTCGCCGTAGGGCCCGAGTCAGGCGCGCTTGTGTCTGTCGTTGCGCCGCGACGGAGCTGGGCGACGGCTGAAGGTCCTCGATCGAGTCCGAACCGAAGTCGACCTCGCGTTGTCCGTCGTACCGGGCCCGCAGCGCCGCGAGCAGGATGTTGCGCGCGATGCCGAAGACGTAGCCCAGCACGCTCGATCGACCCGCGAAGCGGTCGCGACCTTCGAGGAACGCCGTGAGCGTTTTCTGCACGAGGTCCTCGGCACCGCGGTCGACCTTCGTCCGAAAGAACGCGTACAGCGGGTCGATGAGCCGCTTGCACAGCTCGTCGCCGGCGGCGGGATCATCTCGCCACGCCAGGAGGAGCTCTTCGTTGGTCGGCACGACGTCGCTCAACGTGGGGCGACCATACCGCAAGTCGGAGTATCGTCGGGACCGTGACGCGCTCTGGGAACGCGCCGCCCTCGGGCACGGCCTCGTCGTTCGGCGAGATGCACCAGGGGCGAGACGACCCGAGCACGGCCGAGCGGGAGGGAGCCCGGGCCACGATCTTGGCGGGGCTGTTTCCCGAGCGCGCTGGACAGCGCGTCGACGGCCGGTACGAGCTTCGTGGCGTGATCGGGGCCGGTGGGCTCGGGCGCGTGCACCGAGCCCATGACCACAAGCTGCAGCGTGAAGTCGCGCTCAAGGTGCTGCGCGGCGGTCGTTTGTCCACCGCGCTGGAGCGAGAGGCCCGGGTGCTCGCGCAGCTGCAGCACCCCAACATCGTGGCGGTCTACGACGTCGGCAGCTGGAACGATCGGCTGTACCTGACGATGGAGCTCATCGACGGTCAGACGCTCTCCGACTGGCTGGCTTCCGGGCCGCGATCGCTGGCGCGCGTGGTCGAGGTCTTCGGCGAAGCCGGGCGTGGTCTCGCGGCTGCGCACGCCAAGGGGGTGGTGCACCGCGACTTCAAGCCCGCCAACGTCATGCTCAGTGACGATGGTCGGGTGCGCGTCGTCGACTTCGGGCTCGCCCGAGAGGCCGAGCGCACCGAGGGCGGCAGCGAAGACGGGAGCGGATCGGGCTCGCGCACGAGCGCCGCCGGCACGCGCCCGTACATGGCGCCGGAGCAGTTCGACGGGGTCGTGGTGGCGGCTAGCGATCAGTTCGCGTTCTGCACGTCGTTGTTCGAAGCGTTGTGTGGTCATCGTCCGTGGTCGTCGCCGCGGCGGGGGATCTCCGACGAGACGGATGCGGCGCGCATCTCCGCACCACTGCGAGCCGCGAAGGTGCCGCGCTGGTTGTGCCGCATGATCGTACGAGGTCTGCGCCTGCGTCCCGCCGATCGTTTTGCCGACTTCGACGCGCTGCTGCGGGGACTGACGCCGCCGCGTCGCGGTCGCGCGTGGGCGGCAGGTTCGTCGGTCGCCGGCCTCGCGGTCGTAGGGTTGCTTGCCTTGCCCACCACGCCGCTGCCGCGCGATGGCTGCGAGGGGCGAGGGACGATGGTCGGCTCCGTCTACGGGGCGCGGACGAAGGCGCGGATTCTCGAAGTGACCCGCGATGCCGGTGACGAGGCCCAAG
This sequence comes from uncultured Pseudomonadota bacterium, assembly GCA_937896535.1. Taxonomy (GTDB): domain Bacteria; phylum Myxococcota_A; class Polyangia; order Nannocystales; family Nannocystaceae; genus CALBMM01. Next base: position 26,382 of record CALBMM010000196.1, on the reverse strand, counting down.
GCATGGCCGCGACGCGCATCCTCGACGACTACGTCGACGCCTGGCGCGCGATGGACCTGGCCGTCTGCCGGGTGGAAACGTCGCGGACTCCGGAAGCGGCCGTCGCGACCTTGCAGGCGCGGTGTCTGCAGCAATCGCTGGATCAGGTCGCGTTCCTGGTCGATCGATTGACCGCGGGCGACACGGAGCTGGCACGCGCGGAGCAGGCGGCGAAGGCCACGACGAACCTGGCGGCGTGCGAAGACACCGAGCACCTGCTGTTGACCCAGCCGGAGCCGGGCCACGATGCGGCGACGGACCAACGGGTCAACGCCGGCATCGATCGCGCCCATGTCTTGCTCGCGCTCGGCGATCAGCAGGGCCACGACGAGATCCTCGAGCATCTCGTCGATGATCCCGGTCTAGCGCACGCGCCGAAGACTCGACTCTGGCTCGCCGCCCAGTGGGCGCACACGCTGCTTACCCGCGGCGAGCCCGAGGCGGCGGAGGCGGTAGCCCGCGAGGCAGTCGAGGAGTCGGCGCGCCACCCTCAGTGGGCGAGGCACACCGGCGTCTTGCTGAGTGTGCTGGCCCAGACGTTGGTCGACGGCCCGGGCCACGCGGCCGAGGCGCGGTCGCTGGCTCGCCTGGGCCTGTCGGTGCTCGACGGCGTGCCGGGGACCGACCATTTCAAGGTCGTGCACGAAAACGTCTTGGCCCGGGTGGCGCTGCGCGAGGGTGACGTCCTCGCGGCAGAGCAAGCGTTGCAGCGCGCGGCGCAGATCTCCGAGCGAGGGCGACTCGATGCCGCCTACGACTGGTTCGATCGGCCGATCAATACGGCACAGAATCTCGGCACGCAGGCGGAGCTCGCGTACGCGCGCGGCCGCTTCGACGACGCGATCGCGCTCAATGAAGCAGCGCTCGCCGTCTTCGACAGCGAAGCGGGCGACACCGTCTTGGAGGCGAAACTGCTCAACAACCTCGCCGCGGCGCAGCGTTCCGCGAAGCAGCCCGCGCTCGCGCTGGCGACCGTGCACCGTGCGATCGAGATCAAGCGCAAGCTCGGCTTGTTGGAGGGCGCCGCCTCGAGTCTGACCACGCTCGGCAACGCCTACGGCGCGGCGGGCGAGCCCGAGGAGGCGATGGCTGCGTTCGGCGAGGCGCTGTCGCTGTTGACGCGACCGAGCGTCGCGCGGGCGAAGGCCTACTACAATCGCGGGTTGGCCCACCTCGCCGCGGGGGAGCTGACGCGGGCGCGCGACGATCTGGAGGCGTCGGCCGCGGATGCGCGCACCGAGGTTGCGGCCGACGAGGCTCTGCACTTTTCGCTGCACATCGCCCGCGCGCAGGTCCACATCGCGCTCGGCGACCTCGAGCGGGCACGGCAAGTGCTCGAGATCGCGGCCTACGTGGAGCCCTCGGCCCCCGAAGCGTCGCTGCGGGCGGAGCTGTACACGGCGCGCGCGCAGGCGTGGGCCACGGTGGATGCGGCATTCGCCAAGGAACAAGCGCGTGCCGCCATCGCGGCGGCGGACGAGGCGGGGCAGCCCGGCCTCGTCCCTGCCGAGGTCCGCTTACAGGCGAACGGGGCCCAGCCACGGAACGGTTTCGGTGTCGAACGATCCACTGGCGAGCAGCGTCCGATCGGCCCGGAACTCGACGCTGAAGTTCGTGGGTGATCGCGTCGCGACGACCACGGGGTGGATCGAGCCGCGGAAGTGGGCTTGACCGAACAGCCGGTAGGTCACGCCGTTCTTGGCCGAATCAGGGTGCGTCCACGCGTAGCCGCCGAGCTCGAGCGCCGGGACCGGCGGCGGCGTGGACGAGACCGGCGGGGATGGGGGATTGGACGGATTCGTGCCGAGGAGCGGGTCTCCAAAATCGATGCGTAGCAGCAGACGCACGTCGAGGAGGTCGAGGCCGAGCATCGAAAGCAACTGCCGACGCATGATCCACCGCTGGTTGGATTGCTGGACCCAGTCGGGGTCCGCCCGAATGGCAGGGTTGGTCCCGGTGGTCGCGAAGTCGAGTTCGAGGCGGACGAGGTCGTCGCTGGGGGCGACCACGATGGTGTCGATCTGATCGATGGGCTGTGGCATGGGTGTTCGTGCCAGGCACGTGCGTGCCAGCGCCGATCCAATTCCGACAAACTCGCGATCGGTGGGTTGCATCTGGTCGGCGTGGCGTCGAAGGTGTCGGCGGTGCCCCAACCCATCGACCAGATCGACATCATTTCGACCAAACCCCCACGACCGAATCGCCCGCCTCCGCCGGAAGTGCGCTTCTTCCTCGAGTCGTTGCTTGGTGCCACACAGTCCTCGATCTCGACGCAGCTGACGACCGGTGACAGTTCGGGGCTGACGTTCGTTCGTCACATGAGAGCGAGCACCCCACGGGGCTTCTTGGAGGTACACACGCGCCTGTTCGCCTCGATCGGCTCGGTGACGGTGACCGACAGAGCCAGCCCGACGGCGACTTTCTTCCCACCTCCGATCGCGCCCAACACGACGAGGCACTTCATTTGGCCCGACAACGGGAGCTCGCCGTCGGTCACGCTGGAGTTCGAGGCATTCCTCGCCGGTCGCAGGCTCGGGGACCGATTGATCCCCTCGTCGACCAGCAAGGCCGCGTGGGACATCTCGCTCCGTGACGGTCGCGTCGAAGTCGCACGAGGGTCCATTATCGTCGTCCTGTAGCCAGCGAGAATTGTTTTTTCGCGTCGTCGCACGTGTTGGGTACCGGGCCTCGCCGGCCCGAACCCGACATGCAGCCACGCAACCGACTCTGTCTCCTGTACCTGACCGCGGCCTCGGCCTGCTATGAATCCGATGCGCCCGTCGGTGCCGACGACGGTGGCTCGACCACCGACCTGACGGCCTCGGACACCCGCGTCCCCACCGACGACACGACGCCGACTGTCGGCGCCGACACGACGGCGGGTCCGGACGCCGACGCCGACGGTGTCGACGACACCGCCGACAACTGCCCGGACGTCACCAACCCCGATCAGGCCGATCTCGATCGTGATGGCGAGGGCGACGTCTGCGACGACGACCTCGACGGCGACGAGGACCCCAACGAGACGGACTGCGCGGCCGAGGACGCGACCGTCCACGCCGGCGCCGACGAGATCTGCGACGGCCTCGACAACGACTGCGACGGCGTGACCGACCCGGCCGACGCCGGCGGCTGCACGGATCTGTACGAAGACGCCGACGGCGACGGCTTCGGCATCGACGGCACCGCCGCGTGCCTGTGCGCCGGCGTCGGTACCTCGACGGCAGAGGTGGCAGGCGACTGCGACGACGACAACGCCGAGATCCACCCCGACGCGTCGGAGCTGTGCAACGGGATCGACGACGACTGCAGCGGCACCGTCGACGAGCTGTGGCCCGATCTCGGCACGAGCTGCGACGGCCCCGATCCCGACGTGTGCGAGGACGGGGTGTTCGTCTGCCTCGCCGGCGGCTCTGGCAGTGCGTGCGGCGACGGTCCCGACACGCCCGGGGGCGTCGAGGTCTGCAACGGGGCCGACGACGACTGCGACGGCACGCCCGATGACCCGTGGGCGGCGCTGCTGGGGACGCCATGCGATGGCGTCGACGCCGACCAATGCGCCAACGGCCAATACGTGTGCGCCGCCGACGGCAGCGACGTGACCTGTGCCGGGGACGCCAACGTGGTCGAGGTGTGCAACGGCGCGGACGACGATTGCGACGGGGTGGTCGACGAAGGTTGCGACGACGACGGCGACGACTACTGCGATCAGGACGCGACGATCGTCGGCAATCCCGCGACCTGCGACCCGGGACTCGGGCTGGACTGCAACGACGACGACCCCGCCGTTCACCCCGGGGCCGTCGAGGTGTGCAACGGCATCGACGACGACTGCGACGGCGACCTCGACGGCGACGACCCCGGCGCCGCGTGGCCCGGCGTCGATAGCTACGAGCCCAACGAGGTGTATTTCCTCGCGCCGGAGATCGTCGAAGACGCCGACGCGGGTGTTCCCTTCGGTCCCTCGGCGCCGACCTGGTTCCACAACTCGAACAACCCCGACTACTTCATGTGGGACGACTTCCCGATCGGCGAGTTCCCACCGATGTTCGTGATGTGCCAGGTCACCGACCTGCCGGCTGCGGCGACGGTGGACATCGAGCTCCGCTACCGTCGCAGTCAGGACCCCGCACTGCCCTACGTTTACGACACCCACGACTGCATCGCGTACGCCGACGCGCAGACCTGCAGCATGCCGGTCGCGTGGCCCAATCCGACCGCCGGTCCCAGCCAGTACCAGTTCATCGTCGGCGTCAGCCCCAACAGTGGCATCGACGCCTGCGACAACGACTACGTGGTGCAGTGTCGGTTGGATTTCATCCCGATCTGGTAGCGGTCGACGCGAGCGTCGCTCACGGCGCCGAGCGCAGCGACAGGGCGCGGATCTCCTTCATCCAGTCGACGAAGCCTTCGCGTGTCGAGCCGACGAGCTCGGGCCGGTCGCACAGTCGTTGGACTTGCTCGAGGAGCAACTTGCGACCCCGGTGCAGACGGCTCTTGACCGTTCCTGCCGGGATTGCGGACACCCGACCGATCTCCTCCATCGACAGCTGCTCCCAGTAGTACAGCTCGATCGTGATCTGAAGCTCCACCGGGATCCGGCGCAGCGCTTGCTGCAGCAGGCGGAGTTCCTGGCGCCGCCCGAAGAACTCGCTCGGCGTCGGGTCGAGCTCGAACACCGAGCTCTCGTTGAAATCGACCTGTCGCTCGTCGCGGCGGCATTCTCGAAAGAACCGCAGAAGCTCGAAACGCGCGACGCCGAACAGGTAGGCACGGAAGCTGTCGACCTCGTCGAGAGCCTCGCGTTTTTCCACGATCGCTCGGAACACGCGCTGTACCAACTCGTCGCACCGCGCCGGAGCCTTGTTGCGAAAGAAGCGATACATCGCGTCGAAGTGACGCGCGAACAGCTCCTCGCCGGCGTCGGTGTCGCCCTCGCGCCACGCCTTGACCAACGCACGGTCGGACTCGCCTTCCACACCCGCGAGCGTACCCGATCGCAGCGCCCGCCCGATCGCCGGACGCCTCAGTCGTAGTCGACCGTCGCGAGTGCTTGCCCCTGCGCGTCGTAGGTCGTCCACGTGCCGACTTTCGCTCCGCGCTGAAACTGGCCATGAACCCAGAGCTGACCGCTGCCACGCCACTTTCGGTAGGGCCCGTCGTCGACGAGGTGACCCGACGGGGTCTCGTCGACGCACCACCGCTCGTACGCACCCTGGGGCCCGGCCATCTCCTTGTGCACGGCGTCGCCGGGGCACGCGTCGAAGTTGCCCGGCATCTTCGCCGGTCTGGACGAGATCACGCCTCGCAATGCCTCCGGACCCCGGCAGTCGTCCACGCCTGGCGGACACTTGCTTCCGTACAGCTTCGGATCGCCGGCGTGGTGAAAGCTGTAGACGACCTGCACGCCGGCGTCGCCGGCCGCGTTGGCAGCACCCACCGAGAAGTCCGTTCCATCTGCCACGAACTGCAGCCCCCGCGTGCGCGGGCACGCGTCGGGTTCGAACGTCAGTCCGCGCTGCCCACAGCCCTGCCCGACCGCGAGCGACTCCGGGGCTGCCGCGCCGGCCGCCTGCGCCGTGATGTACAGCTGCTCGATCCCGAGATCCTCATCGTCGAGCGCGAAGTACCCCGACGCCGGGATACGCACGTCCGTGCCACCGGCCACGGGATTGTCTTGTCCATGCGCCGGCTGGGGGAACAGCACGGTCGGCGCACCGTCGTCGAGCTGGTACATCGTGACGTTGGCGGCGGCGTTGAGCGAGACCAGCGTGAAGATCCGGGTACCCGACGGCAGCGTGGCCCCCTGAGGCGCGACGGAGAACTCTGCCTCGCCCGGACGCTTCGCCATCACCTTCACCCGCAGCTGCAGGTCGAGGCGTTCACCCTCGGGTGCGTGCGCCTGCCAGCCCGCGCGAAGGACCGCATCGAACTGCTTCGGATCCGAGGTCGCTTGCAGATCGGACGACAACTTTTGCACCGACTCCATGCGCGCGCGGATCCGGCGGGCCTCGTCGTTGTACTCCTCCCGCGTCATCGCACCGTTCTTGTAGTCCATGCATGCCGTCTTCCACGCCGCGAAGTACTGCTCGGACCAGGTGTCGATCTCGCGAAGGGCCTGACGGCTCGTCTCCAGCTCGACACCGACGCGGTTGGGCACCTCGACCCTCGCCCGCAGACCTCGCGCGTCGTACTCGACGGGGTCGCAATCGGCTCGCGCCACGCGGGTCCCGTGACCGGCGGCCGCACACGCGGTCGACCCCGTGGCGAGCAGCCCGGTCAGCAACGAGATCTCAATTCGACGGCGGTTCATTTCGGTCTCCTCGGTCTGCGTCGAGCCAACGCTCGATCTGTGCGATTGCAGGTTGGTGGCGATCCCCGGCGTCGGCCGCCAGGTAGTGGGCGCGCGCTTGCTCGGCGAGCTGCATCGCGCGCGACCGATCCGAGCCGACGGTGGCGCGGGCCAGACCGAACGTGGCCTCGCCCAGATCTTCGGGGCGTCCTCCCGGCGCTGCGTGCAGCGCCACAGCGCGCGCCAACGCCTCTCGCGCCCGGGCCTCGTCGTGCAGGTGCAGGTGGGCCAAGCCGATGCCGGTCCACGCATTCGCGAGGGCGGGGGCATCGTCGCCGTACAGCCGGCGGCGCACCGCCAGCGAGCGACCGTGAACCTCCAACGCCTGCGCGTGGCGGCCCGCTTGCGCCAACGCCCACCCCCAGTTGTTGAGCGCCACGGCGACCGGCTCGCTGTCGTTGCCGTGGGCGCTCACGAGCAGGTCGACCACGTGCGCGTACTCGCCGGCCGCGAACTCGAGCTCGCCTTGCTCGGCGAGGGCCGTAGCGAGGTTGCCGCGACAAAACGCCGCCTCGGCGGGCGGCAATCCGTGGGCGGCGGCCAACTGCACCGCCTGCCGAAGTGCCGCGACCGCACCTTCGCGCTCGCCGTGAACCAGTCTTGCCAGACCGAGCGCCGACCAACGCTCGACGTTCGGCCGCGGACCGGCGTCGGCTCGCTCCAGGGATGCCGCGGCCAGCGCAGCCATCGTCTCGGCGGACTCGAGGTCCCCGCGGTCATGACCGTCGAGCCACACGAGCTCGATGAAGATCCGGCCGCGCAGTGCATCGTCGCCCACCACGTCGGCCTTCGCGGCCGCGTCGACGAGCCGATCGTGCGCCTCGTCGAAGTGCGCGCGAAGGCGTGCGGCCTTGGCCCGGAGCAGCTCGACCTCGGCGAGCACCCGAGGTCGTGGATCGTCGCGCGCGAGCCCATCCAGCAACGGGCCTGCGGTCTCGGCGTCTGCGTCGACCTCGAGGTGCAGCGCGGCCTGGGCCAGCGCGCGATGGGACGCCAGCCGCCGCGACGCCGGGGTGTCGTCGTCGTCGGTCTGCGCGGTTGCGAAGACGGGATCGGTGCAGCGCTCGAGTGGTCGATAGCCGGGGGCGAGCGTCGGATCTCGGGCGACGGCCGGAGAGGACGCCGCCGCCGCGACCCGTGTCGCGGTGCCGTCGAGGCACGCGAGCTGGGCCTCGTATGCATGCGGGGTGGTCTGCCCGCCCTGGTGTGCCTGGCAGACGTCGGTCTTGGCCCGTCCCAGCGTGCCGGCGAACGAGACGAGTCCCGGCGACGGGGTTGCCTCGGGTCCCGCGACGTCCTCGAGCCAAGCGTCGGCGAGCTCCTGCGCGGCCGAGCACGATGGGGGTGGATCGGCGTGCGTCGACCACCAGACGGTCGCGGCGACGGCCAGTGCTCCCCCCGCCAGCGGCCATGCCCGGCGACGGGACGTGGCCGCGACGAGCTCGGCCAACAGCGCGTGCATGGAGGGCCACCGCTGCGACGGTTGCCGCGACATCCCTCGGTCCAGCGCGGCTCGGACCCGCGCGGGAAGGGAGGTTTGTACCCACGGGGCGCGCGTTCCCTCGACCACGCGGGTCGCCAGTTCGAGGACGCCGCCCCCGCCGAACGGATGCGCCCCCGTCAACGTCCACCACACGGCGACGCAAAACGAGAACTGGTCGCTGCGAGGATCGACAGCGGCGCCCGCGAACTGTTCCGGGGACATGAAGGAAGGCGTTCCGGCCCGCGGTGACGACAGCGTCGTCTCGATCGCGTCCGGCGACGTGGCCGGGATCTGCGTCGCTGTCGTTGCCTCGTCCACCGCCAGGCCGAAATCGGTCACCTTTGGCTGACCGTCCGCGGTGCAGATCACGTTGGTCGGCTTGAAGTCGCGGTGGGTCAGCCCGGCCTGGTGCGCCGCGGCCAGACCTCGTCCCGCGGCGAGGAACGTGTCCAAGGCTCGCCGCCAGTCCTGCGCGGCGTGCTCGGCGATCCACGCATCGAGCGTCGAACCGTCGACGTACTCCATCGCGATGAAGTGCTCACCTTCGAGCTTGCCGGCGTCGTGAACGGCGACGACGTTGGGGTGGACGACCTTGGCCATCGCCCGGGCCTCCTTGACCAAGCGCGCCGCTTCCCGTGCCGGGCGTCCCGGCGAGATCAGCTTGAGCGCCACCTTGCGATCCAGGGTCTCGTCGTAGGCGGCGTACACCGTGCCCATCGCCCCCTGTCCCAGCATTCGCAGCAGGACGTAACGTCCCATCCGCAGCGGCTCGTCGCTGCGTTCGAACAGCGCCTGGCGAACCCGTTGTCGCACCAGCCGGCGGTGGAGGTCCGAGGCGGGCGTGTCGTCGTCGTGGGGCGGGCGCGTCGGCAGGTCCAGGTCCAGACCAGGGGCCGTCGTCGTGCCGAGGTTCACGGCGTGGACTCCCAAGGTGGCAGGACCGCGTAGTCGTGTGCGAGATCGACGGCCGGCGTTCGGGGGACCTCGGGCGCCGCCTCGAACGTCAACCCGCGCTCGGCGCTCGGTGCAGACTTCGGGCGCGCTTGCGCGACGTCGGGCGGCGCGAGCCCGGCCGGCCCGGGGTCGTCCGCGTCGGCCGACGCGCTGGTGTCCGTCAGTAGCCCGCCTTGCGCCACCAACACGAACGCCGCCCAGAAGTACGGGTCTTCCCAGCGAGGCTGCGACGCCACGTCATGCTTGGCGCGGGCCAGCGCTCTCGCGGCGTCGAGTCCGGCGCGGTGGTACCGGTAGAAGGCGACCATCAACGCTTCGGTGGCGGCGGAATCCACCGGCCACAACGAGGCGACCACGCCGCGGCTACCCGCGACGAGAAACGCCCGGCTCATCCCCATGACGCCCTCGCCTGGCAAGCTCTCGCCCGTGCCGGTGCTGCACGCCGACAGCACGGTGAGATCGGCGTCGAGCTCGACCTCGGCTACCTCCGATGCCGTCAAGAACCCGTCGGATCCCGACTCGTGCGCGAGCACCAACGCGGGCTCGGCGACCCCCGGCAGCTGACCGGCCAGGATGCCGTGCGTGGCGAAGTGCAGATAGCGGTACTGGGTCGGCGGTTGCCGTCGCAGCGTGGACTCGGAGGCCTCGCGGTCGAAGTGGATCGTCGCGGCATCGTCGGAGAACAGGCTCGCGATCGCGTCGACTTCGGACCTCGTCTCGGGCAGCGGTGAAAATGCCTGCAAGAGCGTCGAGCCTCGCGTGGCGCTCTCGGCAGCCGAGAGGTAGCCGAGCGTCTTGGGCGGTGCGTACGTCGGGTCGCCCAATGCGTAGATTCGGTCGGGGGCGCGTCCACGCGTTTCATCCGAGAACGAGGTCAACGAGGGCGACATCGCCACGGTCGCCCACTGTGCAAGCCGCCGCCCATCGACCAGCAGCAGGTCGATCGGAAAGGCCTGCAGTGCTCCGTCCGCGACGAAGGTGATGCGGTCGAGCCCACGCATGCTCTCGGCGAACGGCCCCAGCAGCTCGTTGCCCAGCTTGGCCATCCGCGCCGCGGTGACCGCAGCGGGACCACGCGCGCCGACCTCGGCCACCCCGGCCGCCAGTTGCTGCCGCAGCGTGGCCGAGCGCCCCGACAGCGTGACGACGTCGGCCCCGCCCTTGGTCACGAGCGCCGCCACGACGTCGTCTCCGGCAAACGCGATCGACAGCACGCCATCGCGCGCCGACAGTCGGCGACGGATCTTCGCGAGGTCCGGCTTGGTCGTGGGCGTACCGACGAGCTCTTGGAGTTGGCGCGCGCGCATGCCGTCGCTGGCTTGCAGCAAGGCGACGAGCGCGGCATCGGACGGCTGCGTCGCGTACTTGCGCGCCGCGACCCGCACCAGTCCCTCCCACGCCCCGCGTGCCCGTCCCCGAAAGAAGGCCGCGCGCTCGGGGACGGGGACCGCAGCACGGACCGTCTCGTAGCGTTGCACCTCTTGCTCGTACAGGCGGCTCGCTTCGTCCAGCTCACCGTTGCGCTCGGCGATGCCCCCGAGCACGGTCAGCAGGCGTTCCTGCAGCATCACGCGATCGCGTGGGGACAACGCGCCCTCGATGCACGTGTCGGCACGCTGCGCGGCGACATCGTACTGCCCGAACGCGAACTCGATCTCCGCACGCGTGCACTCGATGCGGTTTCGCAGCGGTCCGATCGCGACCGAGCCGCCGAAGTTGTCGAGATCGGCCAGCGCTTGCTCGAACAGCTCGCGTGCGCGGCCTTGCTGACCCAAGGACGCGTACGCGCTGGCGCCGTGCAGATAGCGGATCACCTTGCGAACGAGGCGAGTCTCGCGCGCCACCGGGCTGAGCCTCATCTTGTCTGCGAACGACCACACGCCGGCGAGCGCATGCTCGAGCTCGGCCCATGTCTCGTCGACACGCGCGAGTGGGTCGGGCCGCGTCACCGCATTTTGCAGACGCCAATCCAAGAACTCGAGATAGGCGTCCAGCGCCAGGGACGGCGCGACCTCGTCGTCTCGGGGGAATGCGGCGCGGCCGACCTCCATCGCCGCGGCGACGTACTCGTCGCTCGTCTCCAGCTCGCCCATTTGCGCGAACATCTCGGCGAGCGTGTGCAGTGCGCCGATCTGCACGGCGGTGTCCTGTGCGCCGTTGGCCGCCTCCAGCGCCTTGCGCACGTGCGGCAGCCCCTGACGCAGGCGCGAGGTCGATGCGAAGTAGCGCGCCAACGACCACTGCACCTCGGCCACGAGCGCCGGGTCGGACCCCGCGCGTTGCAGTGCGATCTGAAAGTGTCGGCCGGCCTGCGCGTCGTGTGCATCCGGGGTGCCCTCCAGCAGCGCCGTCTTGCCCAGCCCGCGCATGGCGAGCGAGCGAGCGCGTACTTCGGCGCGCGCATCTTTGGCCTTGTCCACTTCGCGCTCGGCGAGCATCACCGCGGCGTCGTAGTTGCTCATCGTGTAGGCCGCCTGCGCGGCCCGGCCGGACATCCCCACCTCGCCGGCGCTCGCACAGCCGCCGATCCAAAGCGCGAGCACGGCCATCGCTCTTCGAGCGTCGATCATCAGAACCTCCCCACCAGTCGCACGCCGGCACCGCTGCGGTCCCACGAAAGGGCCAAGCCGGTCCGTCCGCCGATGTCCGAGAGCGCGGCCCGCTTGCGCCGGCGCCCGAACACGATCAGCACCGGTCCGGTGATCCCTCCGCCGACCGCGAGGACGGCACCCGAGGCCTTCATCGCGAGGTTGTCGCGCAGGATCCCGGCCGCCAACACACCCAACCCGCCGACGCCGACGACGGTCAACGTCGCCCCCCAGCCAATCATCGCCCGGTGCTTGCGCTTGATCGACGCCTGCACCTCGTCACCGCGGGTCTCGGCGTCGTCGGTCGAGGCCGCGTACGTTGGTTGCGATTGCGGCGCGGACGCGAGCTGAAGCTTGGCCTGGAGGCGAAGCCGACGCGCGCTCGCCCGGGCGTGCTCGTGTTTGCGCTGCAGTGGCTCGTCGTAGACGGCATCGATGGCGTCCTCGTACCGCTGCACGAGCGCGAGCGCTTCGGCGAGGGCCTCTGGCCGTCCAGTCGCATCGAAGTCCAGTTCGTGTGCCAGCGCCAGATCGAGATCGATCCGGGCCGCCGCGCGGCGCGAGCTTGTCTCGGCATCGCGCGCGGCCGTCCAGTGCGCGATCGCGGCATCGAAATCGCCGGCGTCGAAGCGGGTCCGTCCGGCCTCGAAGTGCCGCTGGGCGGCGTTGGATGCGGGCTGCGCGGGCGCACCGAACAGCTGGGTGGCCACGATCGCGGTGATGAGATGTGGTCCCGCCATCAGAAGAACCACCTCGCCGACACCGCGAAACCGATCGCGGGGGTGTAGATCTTGGACGGCTCGTCGGTGACGCAGCACGTGCCATCTGCCGCGAGATGGTCCACGTCGACCCCTTCCCTGTCGAAGTACTTGAAGTTGCCGCGTAGCCGTAGCTCGGGCGCGATCGCGAAACGATCGTTGATCGGGATCGTGCCGCCGAATCGAAGGGCCCACGTCAGGCCCAACAGCTTCTTGGCGTCCATGTCCGCCACGTCTTCGGAGCCCGCGGCGTCGAACGACTCCACCTTCGGGAACTTCGGCGAGATGTCGTCGAAGCTCAGGTATTCGAACAGCACATCGGTCCCGATGTAGAAGTTCTTCGTCACGAACCCGGTCATCGACGGACCGAACTGCACCCGTAGCCGTGTCCCGGTGGAGTTGTCGCTGTTGAGGATTCCTCCCAAGCCGAAGCGACCGCCCAGGAAGAAGCGATCGGTGATCCCGTGGTCGTACTGAAAGACGGTCGACAGCGACACGAGCGCGCCGTGGGCCGCGTAGGCGCCCGTCCGACTATCGACTCGGCCGTCGAGGTCGACCCGGTAGATCGCGCGGGCGTAGTCGAACTCCGAGCCCACCGCGAGCGAGGGTCCCTTGCGCGTTCCTTCCGCCTTGACCGCGCGACGTGACCGCGTCGACGATGCACTGGCCGGTGGCGGCGCGGCGGGAGCGTCCCCTCCCACGATCTCGCACTGGCCGGATCCGGTGCACACCTGGCCGAACTCGCACGGTGGATTGCACGCGGAGACGCACTGGCCCTCGACGCACACGAACCCTTCACGGCACGTGGGGCGACACATGGCCGGGGGCGTCGCCACGCTTCGATCGGCGGTCGCGGGCGCGCTCGGTGAGGACGCGGCCGAGGACGACGCCCCGGGATCGGCCTCCGCGGCCGGATCCCCGGCAGTGGACGGTGGAGGTTGGCCCGCGAGCGCGAGCCTCATCATCAGTACCAACACGGGGTGGCCCTCCTCGCGCGAGCATCCGGACACCCGCGGGGGCCGTCGGTCGGGGTGTCGAAGAATGTCGTCATGGTGGTGTGTGGGGCCTGTTCGTGGCCGTCCATGGACTAGCCACGCGAGTCCGGGCCCGGTTCACGGATTTTTTTCGAGGCGGAGCGAAATCGCGGGGCGGCGACATCGACGTCCCGCCGGGACACGTGCGACGGCGCAGCGATCCAATTCATCGGGACTCCGACAAACCGATCCGCCGCCGTCGTGAATTGAACCGGTCGCGCCGCGCACGTACCCGGTATGCCGCGCATCGCTTCGCGCCTTTCTCTCTGGTCCGTCGTCATCGCCACGTTCGTCGGGGCGGCCGCCGCCTCGATCGCGTGCGACTCCGCCGGCGATGACGCCACGCCCGTCGCCTGTCGGGCGCAGTCGTATCGCTACTCTCAGTACACGGGCGCCAACTACGACTGTCACTGTCACGACGAGGAGTTCGCCGGTGACGAAGACCCGGGACAGGTCTGCCGAGACCTCTACGACGAGCTGTTCTCCGCGTCGTATTCGGCGGGTGGATCTCACGACCGCGAGTTCAGTTTCGTCGTCGCGGCGCCCGGGCGCACGTGCGACGAAGTGGTCGTCGATCCGTGCGACAACACGGACATCTGAGCGGCTACAGACCCAGCGCGCACGCGCGGGCGTGGGCACCCGCCGCCGCGCAAGGGCCCGCCTGCGTGTCCACGCACAGACCGAGGTCTTCGAAGCCGGCGGGGGCCGTGCCGGGCTCGTAGTAGGTCAGACACGTGGGGGGCGTGACCGCGTTGGCGAGGGCGCACGAGGCGTCGTTGCCCACGGTGCAGTAGCGGGTGCAGCACGACTCGCCGGGAGAACAGGCGAAGCCGAGGGCGCTCGCGACCTCCGGGAACGTGTCCGGCAAGGCACATGTCGACCCGAAGCCGGCGCAGCCACCGAGGCACCACTCGCCGTAGCCGTAGCCGAAGTCGGTCAAGCCCGAGCACGAAAAGCCGGCGGCGCCGTCGGAGCAGTTGGTGTTGTTGATCGCGAAGTCGGACTCGAGGCAGTGCGTGGACGCCTGTCGCGGATCGCAGCACGGTCCGGGTTGCCCCGGCGGCTGCAGCGGGCACGCGTCGCAGGGGTTGCCGATGCCGTCCGCGTCGGTGTCGATCTGCGTCGCGTTGCCCGTGTTCGGACACGTGTCGCAGTCGTCGGGCACCGAGTCGTTGTCGGTATCCGACAGCGTCGGGTCGGTGCAGTTGGCACACGCATCACCTTCGCCGTTGGCATCGTCGTCCTCCTGACCCGGATTGGGGACGCCGAAGCAGTTGTCCTGCGCGTCGTCGACTCCGTCTTCGTCGTAGTCGAGCATCGCGGTCAGCGGCGGTGCGTTGAAGACCACCCCGAGGGCGCTCGCGTGGCCTTGCAGATGCGTGAGGACGGCCTGCGCGTCGATGTGATGCGAGGCGGTGCGCAGCCGGCCGACGAGCGTGGGTTGCAGCATGCCGTCGTCGGCGAGGTCGCTGGCGATCTCCTCGAGCAGCGCTTGGGTCTGGGCCGCGGCCGGCGTCCACGGAGGCTCGGCCGCGCCGGCGTCTTCGTGCGCCGCTTGCAGGATCGTGGTGCTGGCCGCCAACAGGTACGCGTCGTCGAGCGAGCCGGATCCGAACACCGCCATCGCCGAGAACGCCTCGGCGGGCGAATACCCCACCCCGATCGGCAAGGCGGCGACGAGCTCGTCGGCCGACTGCGCCATCGCGGCGGACGGATCGACGCCGTCGCCGATCAACGCGAGCGCGCGCTCGGTCTGCAGGTCGGTCAGCACGTTGATCCGGCTCTGCGTCGTGCCGCCGCCGAGCACGAGCACGGCGTCCAGCCGCACCTGGGCGATCGACAGCACGCCGCTGACCTCGTCGAATGCGAAGCCCTCGGCGCTGGCGCGTGCGAGCGGTCCGGGGATGTCGATCGCGAACGTGCCGAGGTCGTCCTGCACCAGCGTGGGCAGGGCCGAGCCCGCCGTTGCGCCGAGCGCGTCGAGCGGGATCACGTCGACCTGCGAGCCGAGGATGAACGGGCCCTTTTCGACGGTGCCGTCCACGGAGGTCCAGGTATCCATCTCGCCGCTGTCACTGTCGGTCGCGCCCCCGGTGTCCGTGGAGTCGGACACGCTCGTCGAGCCGGGTTGGGCCGTCGTGGAATCGGAGCTCGCCGGGTCGTCGCCCGTCGACGTGGTGCCCGAGGGGGTGTCGTCGGCGGCCGAGCTCGTGCTCGATGGCGTCGCCTCCCCGGCGCTGCCGCATGCGCCCGCGAGAGACGACGAGACGATCACCAAACCGCGTAGCCACGCACGAAGCGCCATGTCCAGTGCCATGGCCACCACCTCGACCGATCGTGCCATCGATTCGACCCGGCGCGAGGAGGACTCAAAACCTGCCGCGCACGGTCACGAACCCGCCCCGAGCCGTCGCGGCCCCCGACAGCGCGAGGCGACGCTGTGCCCGACGGTGCCGGGCCAGGGCGAACACGGAGCTGCCCAGCATCGCCAGGCCCCACGCCTGCATGATCCCGTAGCCGGCGTACGCGGCCCGCTCGCCCTTGGTGCGACCGAGTGGCGTGGCCACGAATGGGCCGAAGACGGGTACGAACATCAAGTACGCGATCCGCCGTCGGTCGCGAACCGACGGGATGTCTTCGGCGTGGCGGGTGGCGTCGAGCTCGACCGCGGCCACCGCCGAGCCGGCGGCGTAGAAGACCCCGAAGACGATGCTACCGGCGATCGCGAGTCGTCGGTTGGACTTTTGCAGCGACGGCGACATCCGTCCCGGCGGTTCCGGACACGGGGCGGTCGCCGTGGGCGAGTGGGTCGAGGGCGGTGGCGTCGGGCCGTAGGGTGCGGCCGCCATCGTCAGCGACGCGGCGAGGGCGAGTGAGGCGAGCATCGTCGTCTCCTCAGAAGCGGCCCTGCAGCACGACGCCGGCGTGACCGGATCCCGCCGCGGGCGCGACCGCGAGGTTGCGGGGATGCTTGGCGGCCGAGCGTCGCACCAGTCCCGCGAGCGTCAGACCCACCGCGACTCCCTGCGCCACGCCGGACATGCCGGCCGCCCAGCCGCGCAACGCCGTGTCGGCCCGCCCGATCGCGACGAACGGTCCGGCGACCGGAATGAGCAACGCGCGACCGAACGCGCGGCGATCGTCGCCACGGGCGGACTCGTCCTCCTCGGTCAGCGGATCGTCCTCGAAGTCGCGGGCGCGATCGATCGCGACGGCCCCGGCCATCGAGGTCGTCAAGTACGTCGCCACGCCGATCGAGATCCCCGCGGCGAGCATGCCGTTGGCCGACTTGAGCTTGGCGTGATCGACGAGGTCGACCTCGTAGGGGCACGGTGGCGGAGGGGGTGCCGGCGGTGGCGTCGTGACCGTGACCTGCACGGGGGCGGGATCGGTCGGCGGTGGCGCGGACGAGTCCTGCTCTGGGATCGGCTGGGTGGCGTACAGGGGCGCAACGGCGAGCGCCGCGGCGTAATTGAGTAGGCTAGACATGGCGTAGGGGGCGCGGGCGAGGCCGCGCATCCCGGTAGTGGCCACGCCCACGCGCGCGATCATGGGGCAAGCCAACATTTCGCTGGCCGGTTTGGCGGTTCGCGGCCACTGCACCAGTCGGATGGGACCTACGAAGATTCGGGCTTGGTTGGGCGCTTTCGCGCTGGTTTCGGCGTGTGGATCGCCCGCGAACGAGGCGGAGACCATGCCGGTCCCGCCCACGGGCGGCGATGCGGGGGCCACGGCGGGCGATGGCACGGCGAGTGCCAGCGGCGCAGGCGCGACCACGGCGCAGACGTCCGGCGCCGACACGGGCACCGACGGTGGACCGGCGACGGGCCCGGATCCCGACGACAGCACCGGGCCCGGCGTGGTGGACACGGACTCCGGCATCGCGACCGACAGCGGCGGCACGCAGGGCTCGGGCTCGGGCGGCACGACGAGCCGCGGCGGCACCGACTCCGGGGGCGTGGTCGGCAGCACGGGCGGCTCGACCGGCGGCGACCCGGTCACCCTGGGCTTTGCCTGCACGATGGACAGCGACTGCGATCAGGCCGCGGGCGAGGAATGCTGCGGCGCCAGCCAGTGCGCCGACACGTGCATGATCCCCTGTGGCGGTCCGACCGACTGCCCCGTGGGCATGGGCTGCGCGCACAACTACTGCCTGTTCGAGTGCGCCAACAACGATGCCGACTGCGCGATGTGGCCCGGCTACACCTGCCAGCATCCACAAGACGACATGAACACCCTGTGCGAGGCGGACTGACGGCGGCTCAGCCCGGCGGCACGAAGTCCTGGCAGGTCTGCGCGATGACCTGGACCGCGTCGACGAAAAACGGGCTGTAGTCGGGCTCGCAAACCGAGGCGCGGCTCGTGTTCGGCAGCTCGGCCAGCAGCGCGCCCAGGCGCGGCGCGGCGACGGGCTCGCTGCACAGCGTCATGTCGGCGTCGGCGTCCGGGACGAGACCGAGCACGACGATCGCGTCGGCGTTGCCCGCCTTCGCGTCGACGAGGGCCTGAGCCCACTGCGTCGGCTCGTCCGGCGATGCGTCGTCGGGCTCGTCGGTGATGATCGTGACGACCAGGATCGCATCCTCGCGCAAGAACCCTTCGTTGCAGCCGTCGCCACCCTGCAGCTCGTCGCTGAGCGAGCGGACCATCGCCTCGGCGGTCCGCTCCTCGGAGTTGCCGTCGACGCCGACCTGGGCGGCGCATGCGAAGGTCGTGGGCAGATCGTCGACCGCGGTCCCGTCGATGTAGCGCAGGCCCGCGTCCAGGCACGTCGCGTTGCTCGCCCCTTCGCCCGCCGGCGCGACCTCGCCGCTGCCGATCGTGATGTCGCACAGCGTCGGCGGCGAAAAGTCGCACGAAAATGTCGGCGCGTCGGGGCACGAGCCCAGCGTCAGGCAGGCGTTTTGACACTCGGCCCCGCTCCACTGTGCGTCGGTGTCCACGACCATGACGTGCCAGTCGTTGGTCAGCACCGCCGTCTCGATCTCCGCGGCGAAGCCGGGAAAGCTGGTCACGAGATTTTCCTGGTGGTCCTTCATCGACTCCGAGCTGTCGATGACGAACAGGAAGTCGATCTTCGAGCAGCCGCTGGTCTGAAACGGAGTGTCGGCCGCGGGCGCGACGTCGAGCTTGACGCCCGTGTCCTCGGCCGAGTCCGGACCCGACACGATGCCGTCGCCGGATCCGTCGGAGATGCCGCCCGAGCTGCCGTCACCCATGTCCGCCGACGCGCCGCCGCAGCCGGCCACGCTCGCCGCGAGCGCGGCGCAGACGCGACGTCGTCGCAACCCGAACAGCCCGAGCATCGCCAGCACGGTCCACGCGCCGCCTCCGAGACCGCGCCCACTCGTGCAGCTGCACCCCCCATCGCCCCCGTCGGCCGCACCACCGGACGAGCTCGCATCGGTGTCGACGCCCGACCCCACGCTCGCGCCGGCCGACGTCGCGCCCGAGCTGGCCGAGCCGCCGTCGCCGCTGGCCGAGCCGCCGTCGCCGGTCCCGTCGGCCCCGCCCGAGTCGTCGACCGTGCCGCCGGTGGTGGTGTCGGGGAAGTCGTCGCCGTACTCGGTCTGCGTGACGTTGGACTGCAGCACGAACGGGTTGAGTCCCACCCGGTAGGCCAGCGCTGCACCGTTTTCGTAGATCCCGAAGTCCTGCAGGTTCACCTCGATCTCGAGGTCGCCCGACTCGCCGGGGCCGAGGTTGCCGAGCGTCCACACGACCTCGGTGCCGTCGAGCATGCCGCCGGCGGTCGCGGACACGAAGTCGGCCCCCGGCGGCAACGTGTCGCGCAGCTGTACGTCGAGCGCGGTCGCGAAGCTCGTGTTGACGTAGGTCAGCTTGAACGTGACGTTGGGATCCTCGGTCTGCGTCGGCGCATCGACGGCGACCGCGAGCGTCGGCAACCCGAATACCGTCGCGCAGGGAGCCTCGAACAACGAGTTGAGGAACATCCGCGCACCCTGCGTGTCGAAGTTGCTCGAGATCGGCGTATTGGTGTTGTACGAGTGTCCGCCGAGGTAGCTGACCTTGCCGTACGGGCCGCACTCGTGCTGGTCGGGGGGACATTGGCCGTCGAGAAAGCCCGTCATCCACACGTCCTCGACGCCCTCGGGCGTTCCGGCCGCGGTGAGCATGACGATGTCACCGGCCAGATAGCTGTCGCCCATCGGCAGCGAGTACGAGGGCTCGCTGCCGCCGACGGTCTCGAAGTCGCCGTCGATCTGCCCGAAGGGCGAGTCGGCGTTGAAGAAGTCCACCGCGTCCGGTCGCGGGCCGATCTCGAAGCCGTTGGGCGTCAGAAAGTGGCCGTGGATCGAGTTCTCGAAGGCGTTGACCGCCTGGCACTCGGCGAAGAAGTGCACGGGGTTGTTGAGGTACGCCCGGACCTCGGCGACGACCTCGGGGTTGTCCTCGGCGTCGTTGACTCCCCAGTGCATCGACATCAGCTGGCAGTAGACCGGGTCGCCGTCTTCGTCGAACAGCAGGCCGTCGTTGTGGCTGACGTCGGTGGGTCCCATCAGCTCGTCGACGTCGAGCATGTCGGGACTGTCGTTGGACCACGTCGGGTCGAGCGTCGAGTCGGGGATCCCCGCCGCGAGCATGTAGTCGCGAGCGATGTCCTGGTTGCCGTCGGCGACCATCGCGATCGTCGGCGCGACCACGAGGTACCGCGCCACGTCGCCGGAAAACGCCTCGGGGGCGACGACCACGTTGGTCTCGGGGTACGTGGCGACCCACGCGTCGACGAGCGGCTGCGCGGCCGCGGCATCGGCCGCATCGATCACCCAGGGCCCGGCGCGGTACGCCTCGCCCCCGACCTCGAAGTCGGGCTCGCCGAAGGCCTTGCCTGTCTTGATCACCCACCGAACGGGGATCCCGTTGCGCAGAAGCTCGTAGACGAGGCCGTAGGCCCGCAGCATCCCTTGGTCTTGGTGGGCGAGATCCATGGGCACGATGAGCGAGCCCGCGGCGAAGTCGTCCGCCTTCGCTTCCGTACCGAGCAAGCCCACCACGCCCGTGAGGGCGCAAACGCGCAATCTACCGAATCGTCGCCGCATCGCATGCGTACAGTGGATGGCGCGGCGGAAGGCGGCTAGAAAAATCGTGCGGTGGAGCCGACGACGATCGCGTTGTGGGCGTGGTCGTGGGTGATCGGCTCGCCGACGATCGCGTCCGAAGGTCCCGATGCGGTCACGCCCGCGGTCGGCTCCGCGCCGAGCGATCTCGCGCCGGCGCCGGTCTCGGTCGTGGTGATCGTCGACGACTCGGTCGACGGAGCCGAGCTCGCCGGGGTCATCGACGCCCATCTGCACGGCGAAGCGACGGTCACGTACGTGCACGAGTCTCGCGAGCCCGCCGAGCCTCGGGTACGCCTGCAGCTCGCGCGCGGCTACGCCGACGAGGCAGGGGCCGATGCCGCGCTCTGGATCGCGCGTCGCCCCGGCGAAGTCACGGAGGTGTACCTCGTTCGCACCGGGCAACCCGCGATGTGGATGCGCCCGCTGCCCACCGAGCCCGGGGCGGCGGGTCGCGAAGCCGTCGGCATCGTCGTGCGCTCGGCCGTGGCGGCGCTGGCCGAAGGCTCGGAGACGGGCATGGCCGAGGTCGAGGTCGATCCGGCGCCGGCACCGGTGGCGTCGTCGCGCGAGGACGCCCCGGCCCCGCGCCCGACACCGCCGCCCCGCCGTCGCGGTCGCGCGCTCGTCAGCGTCGCCTACGCCGGCAGCTCGTACGCCGCGGCGCCGCGCTGGTTTTCGGGGGGCATGGTGTCGGCGGGTTGGGCGTGGCCGGTGGGCCTGCGCGTCGAGGTGGGCTACACGCTGCTGCCGGGACTCGAGGTGAGACTGCCCGACGGCGCGCTGCGGCTGCGCCGACACCCGATGCACGCCGAGGTCGGTTTCGATCATCGGTGGGCCAACGTGCGCCTCGGGGGAGGTCTGGCGGGCGTGCTCGACTGGACGACGCGCCACGCCACGGCGCGAGAGGGCGCCTCCGCGCGCGACGACCGGGGTCGTGCCGCGTTTGCGCTCGCCGCGATGGGTCGCGCCGCGGTGATCGCGGTCTGGCGCCTGGAGGTGTTTTCGAGCGTGGGCCTGCAGGCGTGGGTGGCCCAGCCGCGCTACGCCGTGGCCGTCCCGGGTGCCTCCCCTCGGCTCGTGCTGCGCCCGCACCGGCTGCGGGCCGTCGTTTTGGCGGGCGTGACCGTCAGGATCTGACCTCGTGCGAAAATTGTTGGCCGAACGTGGCCGCCCGCGCCACTGCACAGATCGGACCGGCGATTGACCGCCCACGCCAACACAGCCGACGGAAACGACCCGCAGCAACGGCAGGATGTCCGACTCATGCAGCTCGTCGCCGACGGCGACGCCCGGGCGCGCAACATGGTCGCGATGCGACTGTGCGGTCGCGTGCGCCGGGTCGTACGCGGTCTCGTGGGCGCGAGCGCCGATGCCGAGGACGGCGCCCAGGATGCGCTCGTCGAGATCCTGCGCTCGGCCGCCTCGTATCGCGGCGACAGCTCGCTGGAACGCTGGGCCGATCGCGTCGCCGTGCGCACCGGCCTGCGCTCGCGACGGCGATGGCTACGGCGCGCGAGCGCGGGGGCGGTCGATCCCGACGAGCTGCCGGCACCGGGTCCGGGCGGCCCGAGCGAGGCATTGCCCCGTCCGCTGCAGACCTACCTCGACGCGATCCCGACGCGCGAGCGACAGGTGCTCTTTCTCAAGCACGCCCTCGGCTACACGGTCCAGGAGGTCGCGGACTTGATCGGCGCGCCGGTGAGCACGACCAAGTACCGACTCGCCTCGGGACTGCAGCGCGTGCGCAAGCAGATCCGGCGTGACGTCGCCGTCGGCACGAAGGGAGGCGAGCGATGAACGACGCCGACTGGGCCGCGCACGTGCAAGCCTTCGTCGAGGCCGATGTGCCGACGCCGGCGCAGCTGCAGGCGCTGCACGACGCCGCCGGCGACGACCCGACGCGACGGGCGGAGCTCGCGTTCGTGGTCGAGCTCGCAGGGGTGGCGGCTGGCCCGACCGCCGCGCAGCCCGATGCCGCCGAGCTGGCGCTGGTCCGCCGGGCGCTGGCGGCCCTGGATGCTCCGACGACGGAAGGGCGCGGCGCGGTCTCGGACCGCGCGCGACCGGGGCCGCGCTGGGGTTGGATCGCGGGAGGGCTCGTGGCTGCGACGGGCGTCGTCGCGCTCGGGTCGGCGTGGTGGTCTCGTCCCGGAGACCCGGCCGCCGTCGTCGATGCGCCGATCGCCACCGCGCAGCCCACGATCGTCACGTTCGCGTCCGGCCACGTGACCGTCGGCGCGCACGAAGCAGCCACGCAGATGAAGGTGCCCGACGGCGCGACGGTGACGACCGCCGACGGATCGGCCTGCCTCGCGCTCGACGGCGGCATCGACGTGTGTGCCGCCCCGCAGACGACATTGCAGATGGCCGCGCTCGACGGCCCGCAGCGGCGCATCGAGGTCGCGCAAGGACGGGCGGTCGCCCGACTCGACCCGCAGGCGGCGGGGCGCACGTTCGCGCTGTCGGCCGCGCGACTGCAGGCGGTGGCGGTGGGCACGATCTTTTCGGTGTCGCACGACGACGACGCGATCACGGCGTCGGTGCTGCAGGGCAGTGTGGAGGTGCGGGTCGGTGGCGATCTCGTGCGACTCGGGGTGCTCGACCAAGTGCGGCTCGTCGACGGTCGCCTCGAGCGCGGCAAGGTCGATGCGGCACGTCGCGATGCCGACCTGCAGCTTCTGGCACCACTGCCCTCGCCCGGAGCCGAGACCGGCTTCATCGCGATCGTGGTCGACCCGCCAGGCACGCCGGTGTCGATCGACGCCACGATCGGCGGGCCGAGCCCGATCCACGCGGCGGTCGAAACGGGGGTGCATCGCGTCGACGTGGGGGCCACCGATGGCGCGGGGATCAGTCAGAACGTCGAGGTTCGGTCCGGCGCGACCGCGCGGTGGGACCTGCGGCTGACCGAAGCGGCCACGAGTGGCGACGACCAAGGGCCGCCGGCGCGGCAGGTCGACGGCGCGGCGTCGGTCGACGAAGCGGCGTCGGTCGACGAGGTCCCACTCGCGTCGTCTGCCGGCAAGCCGAGCGCCGTGGCGAGCGTCGACGATCTGCTCGCGCAGGCCCGGCAGTACCGCCAAGCCGATCGCTGGCGCGACGCCGCCAACGCCTACCGCACGCTGATCCGCGCCCACGGCCGGACCACGGCGGCCCGCAACGCCCTGCTGTCACTGGGCGACATCCAGCTCGATCACCTGTCGCAGCCGAAGGCGGCGCTGGTGTCGTACCGGCGGTACTTGGCGCAAGGTGGCGGCGCCCTCGCCCAGGAGGCGCGCTACGGACAGATCCGCGCGCTGCGCCGCCTCGGCGACGCGGCCGGCGAGCGCAAGGCGATCGACGCTTTCTTGCGCGAGCACCCCACCAGTCCGCGCGCCGCGACGCTGCGACTGCGTCGATCCGAGCTGTCACCCTGAGCGAGCGCGTGTGCGATCCTGCCGCGGTGAGAGGCCGCGTCATGCTCGGGCTCGCGACGCTGGTCGCCTGTGCGCCCGTGGACGTGGGCCTGCAGATCGACGGCGGCACGTCGACCGGGTCCACCGCGTCGAGCACGTCGGCAGCCACGGCCGACGGCGTCGACACGACGACGCCGTCGACGACCGCGGAGGTCGGCTCGACGTCGACGAGCGCGGACACGACGACCACCACGGGCGCATCGTCGAGCGACGGCTCGGGCGACGGCACCGCCGGGGTGGAGCGCAGCCCGTGCGAGGCCGAGCAGAAGGTGTGCGCCGCCGTGACCCAAGGCGGTCAGCCGGCGGGCTTTTGCGGGCAGACCCTCGAGCTCGAGGGCATCGTGGCGCCGCTGGGCGACGACCACTACCTGCTCGAGGACTGTGGGGGTTGCGAGCTGTGTGCCGGGCCGCAGTACGAGATCGAGTTCTTCGCGCCGATGGGGTGGACGCCGTCGTCGCTGCCGTTGTGCAGTCGAGTCGCCCTCGAGTTCGCGCCGCTGGACGACAGCCCCTGGGCGTGTGGCTTCGTCGGGGTCGCGGTGTGGGGCAACGACGGCCTCGGCGAAGACCCGGCACCCACGTATCTGGCCGCGTCGATCGACGTCGACGCTCCCGGCGGCGTGTCGGGCCTGTCGGTCACGCCCGAGGACGTCGCGCCCAAGGCCTGCGACATGGACGCGTGCTGCCCGATGCCCCCGGGCGACTACACGTACACCTTTGCCGGCGCGGGCATCGCTCCCCCGGTCGTGCTCGCCGAAGGCGAAGAGGCGCTCGGGGTCGGCGCGTTCGGGGTCGAGTACGACATCCGCAACGAGCGCTCCCACGTGCACGCGCAGTGCGACAAGATCCCGCACATGGACTGGATCATGAGGCGGTGAGCGATCGAACCGCCCCGGGTCGTCACATGTAGGGCATGAGCATCTCGATGCGCCTGCTTGGCTTGACCCTCGTCGCGACCGTCGCCCTGCCCGCATGTGGCGGCGACGACGGCGGCGCCGACCCCAACGACACGATGAACGCGACCGAGCCGACCGGTGGACAGGACCCGACCGGGGGACAGGACCCGACCGGGGGCGAGGACCCGACCGGCGGCCAAGCCGGCTGCTACGAGCCCACGAGCTCGTGCTTCGACAACGAGTTCACCGCGTTCGGCTGCGGCGGTGCATCGGTCTGCGACGCGCTCGAGGTCAGCGACCCTTCGCTCAACGAGTTCGACGAGGGCATGGGGATCTCGTTCGTCAATCCCGACGCGGCCACGTGCATCCTCGAAGGACTGCGCGACGGCACCGTGGGCACGTACCGGATCGACGTCGAGCCCGGTCAGCAGTACTCGCGCTGGACCGACATCGAGGTGCTGTCGGACGGCAGCGTCGTCGTGCACCGCTACGTCCAGGACGACAAGTGCGTCGACGCCTTCGGCAGCTGGCAGGCATTGCAGGACGCCCAGTACTTCACCGACTGTCTCGGTGCGGCCGACGACGAGGCGATCCTCGCGTGCATGAGCGCGCCCGGGGATACCGCGGCCTGCGTCGACGGCCCGACGCAGTGCCCGGCGTAGGACTCGGGACACTAGTCCTCCGACCGGGTAATTCTGAGCGGCTAAACACCGCCCCCGTCGCCCCCACCGTTGTTGCGAGACCTCGCAGTATCCCGATACAGCTTCGGCCTCGCGCCGCGGTGGAGGGCGACGCTGACGGCGTTGTATCCGCTCAGAATCACCCGGTCGGAGGACTAGCGGCGCTGCGGGCTGCTGCGCACCGGCGGAGCGCTGCGCGTGGGTGCCCGCGACGGCGGGGCCGAGCGCGTGGGCGCGCGGCTCGGACTCGGGCTCGTGCGCGAGGGCATGGTGCGCGAGGGCGACGGGGTGGTGCGCGAAGGCATGGTGCGCGAGGGCGAAGGCGTCGTGCGTGTCGGCATGGTGCGCGACGGCGACGGGGTCGATCGCGACGGGGTCGATCGCGACGGCGCCGAGTAGGTCGGCGCGCTGCTCCGCACGGGCGCGCTCGGTCGCGCCGTCGGCCGGAACGGATCGGACGGTCCGCCCGTGGCCTTGGGACGCGTGGGGGCCGTCTGCCGTGGCGAGACCGATTGCGTCCACGACGGGGTCGTGCGCGTGGGCGCCGAGGGGCGGGTCGAGAACGCCTCGCGGCTCGGCGGCGCGCGGAAGGTCGGCGTGCCGTTGGTGCGCAGCGGCTGTGACTTGTCGGTCCGCACCGGGGCGCTGGTCCGACTGCCGGCGGGGTCGATCACGGTGACGCGCTGTCCGCCCGAGGTCTCGTACGTGCGCGACAAGCCGTCGCCACGCGTGGGCTCGCTCGACCACACCGAACGCGACGGACCCTCGGCCGGCGACGCGGACGTGGGATCGGTGCGCACCGGCGCGCCCGCCCCGGCCGCGGCTGCATCCGTGCGCTGCGGGTTGGCGCCGGCGGCCATCACCGGCGGCTTGCGCTGCGGATCTTCGCCGCTCCCGGGCGAGGCCGTGCCGGTACGCTGCGGTCCCTGGGCCGTGGCCGTCGGCATCTGCGGATACGCCCCGTCGGACTTGCCGCCCGGCTGCGAGTCCACCCAGTGGTCGTGGTGGTGATGGTGGTCGTCGACCACCGGCATGCCGTACGCGTGGTAGCCGTACACGCC
>CALBMM010000195.1 GCA_937896535.1 uncultured Pseudomonadota bacterium | reverse complement strand
CGGTGGGCTCGGCGAAGAGGATCTCGCGGCCCAAAAACTCCGGCTGCTGCGAGTACTTCAAGATGATCATGAAGGTCTCGGAGCCACCGAACTGCAGCAACCAGTCGCCGACCTCCGTGACCGTTCCCTCGCACGCCTCCGGGTCGAGCGTGACGTTGGACAAGCAGACCCCGGCGACGGCGTCGTACCAGACGATCTCCTCCGACGGCGGCTCGCCGGTGGAGCCGACCATCTCGCCGGAGCCCGCGCCCGTGCCTGCGTTGCTGTCACGCCCGGGGTTGGTCGCCGTCTGGGGATCGGGCGGACTACCCGTCCCGGAGGTCGCGGGCGACATGTCCTCCGAGGTTGCGCCGCCGTCGTCGGCGTTGGGACCGACGCCGTCCCACTCGGGGTTGCTCATCAAGCATCCCGAGGCGACCAACGCGAGCGTCCAGTGCAATCTGCCCATGCAGTCCCTTCAGCGTGGTGCGTACGAGACGACGAGCACCGGTGGCGTCCTCGACACGTTGCCGCGGTAGTACATCTCCGACAGCTCGCCCGGATACAGCCCGAAGTAGATCGACCCTCCGGCCTCGACGATTTCGTCGGTGATGCCGAACCAGACGTCGTCGCCCGCGGCCGCCGGCCCCTTCGGGGACGACAGCGGCCGCCCGGTCGGTTCGGGAAAGCCCAGGGCGAGCGTGTCGGTGGTAAAGGACTCCGCCAGATACAGCGAGCCGAGGTCGGACCCGGGGTCGGCAGCGACCAGCTTGAGGCCGACGCGGGTGGCATCGAAGCCCTCGAACTCCGGATCGGTCTCGAACTTGAAGAAGATGGCGACGTGCTCGGTCCCGTCGCTGAGCAAGCGCAGGTTCTCCACGCCCGCCCTCGGCGTGCACTCCTGGGGATCGAGGTCCTGGTCGGACAAGCACACTGCGATCGTGGCCGGCAGTACGACCGTGATCGGCTCGGGCCCGCCGCTGTCGACGCCCGGTCCGGAGCTACCCGTCATTCGATTCGGATCGTCTTCACCGCTGGTGGCCCCGGCGCTCGCGGCCGAAGGTTCCCCGCCCCCCGGCGGCGTCGCGCCGTCGTCGACGGCCATCGTCGTGGGGGACAGGCTCGTCGCCCCGCTGTCCTCCGCCGCGCCGTCCCAGTCGGGGTTCGACATGAGACAACCGCCGAGGACGCAGAGCCCTGCGACTCCGATCCTTCTTCCCATCCTCCGCAATCCTACGGTGTGCGACCGCCCGTTGGGTCACCAATCGACCCGAGCGCGGGATCGCGAGTCACGGCCGGGTCGCACACCCAGCCCCGTCGACGCAGGCTCGCGCACCTGTGCCCACGTCGGTGCGCCGGTGCACGGTGATATCGTCCATGGGTCGATGATCTCGCTGTCGACTGCGGTCGTGCTCGTCTCGCTCTCCGCCGCGCCGGCCGGAGAGGCGGTCGCACTCCTCCCGACGGAGTTCGAGGGCGAGCTCGAGCAGCACTGGCAAGAGTCGATCGTCGGCCAGATCGAAGAGGGATTCGGTCGCGGCGACTTTCGCGTCGTGCCGTCGGCGCGCGTGCTCGAGCTGCTGCCATCGGCGGCCACGTGCCGCGCCCCGGCGTGTCGCGCCAAGGCGCTCGATGCGGCGGGGGCCGACTTCATCGTGCGCTCGGTCGTCACCGTGGCCGATCGCGACTACACGGTGCAGATGGACGTCGTCGACCCCGCCGGCAACGTGGTCGCCACGTCCTCGGAGCAGTGCGGGCTGTGTGGCGCCGAGGAGGCGGCCGAGCTCGCCGGCGACCTCGCGGGCACGATCCGCACGAAGATCGAGACGCTGCTGCGCACGCCGCCGGTC
The DNA here is from genome assembly GCA_937896535.1 of uncultured Pseudomonadota bacterium. Lineage (GTDB taxonomy): Bacteria > Myxococcota_A > Polyangia > Nannocystales > Nannocystaceae > CALBMM01. The sequence continues at coordinate 40,722 of CALBMM010000195.1, read as the reverse complement.
CTGACCCTGATCAGCGAACCGTTCGGGGCGAAGGTGACGATCGACGGACGCGACCTCGGCGTCACGCCGATGGAGCAGGAGGTCACGGCCGGCCCGCACAAGATCGAAGTGAGCAAGGAAGGGTTCGTGACCCAGCAGCGTACCGTCGAAGGCGTCGCCGGCGTCCGCGACATGGTCACCTTCTCGCTGCTGAGGTCGGACAAGGACTGGAGGACGCCGGCGTGGCGTGCCGGCTGGGCGACGTTCGGGGTCGGCATCGCGGGCCTCGCGGCCGGTGGCACGCTGCTGGCCCTGCACGGCCGTCCCTACCGCGCCAACTGTGCCCCCGACGGCGACGGCGACTGCCGCAACCTCTACGATACGCGCACGGGTGGAATCATCGCCACGGCGACGGGTGGTGCGTTGCTCGTGACGGGCATCGCCCTCCTCGTCGCGTCGCGCGACCGGCATCGCACCGGCGCCCGGGCCCGCGTGCGGCCGACGGCCGGCGGCCTCGCAGTCGCGTTCTAGGTCCTCATGGCGAACACCGGGGAAACCGAGCGAACCAGACAAAGAACCGCGCCGATGGTGCGGGGCCAGATGCTCGGTACCGCCGGTCCGCACACGCAGCCGGCGATGTCGCCTGCGGGGCCCTCCGCGATGGACGAGCTGCCCACGTCGTCCGTCTCGGCCCCCGCTCCCGTTCGTCCCACCCGAGAGATCGCCGCGCCGCCGGAGCCCCGGCTCCACCCGCCCGGCACGACCCTCGGTCGCTACGTGCTGCTCGGACCGCTCGGCTCCGGCGGACTCGGCGACGTCTACGCCGCCTACGACCCCGAGCTCGATCGCAAGGTCGCGATCAAGTTGCTCAAGCCGGAGGTGTTCGGACAGTTCGATCTCGGCCGACTCCGCAACCGCCTCATGCGCGAGGCGCAGGCGATGGCCAAGCTGTCGCACCCCAACGTGGTCACCGTCCACGACGTGGGCCTGCACGACGACCACCTGTTCATCGCGATGGAGCACGTCGAGGGCGGCACGTTCCGCCAGTGGCTCAAAGAGGCGCCTCGAACCTGGAAGCAGATTCGCGACGTGCTCGTCCTCGCCGGTCGGGGTCTGCAGGCCGCGCACGAGGCCGGGCTCGTGCACCGCGACTTCAAGCCGTCGAACGTGATGGTGACGCCGGAGGGCAAGGTGATGGTCCTCGATTTCGGACTCGCGCGCCGCCCCGGTCGTGACGGCCGCGGCGTCTCCGGCGACGACCTGATCCGACCGGCGCTCGCACAACGCCTTCCCAGTGGGCCGCACACCGGCCTGACCGGCGCCCCGAGTCTGGTCGACGAGTCGGTGACCCAGACGGGCATCGTGCTCGGCACGCCAGGCTACATGGCACCAGAGCAGTACGAGGAAGAGGTCGTCGACGCGGCGGCCGACCAGTTCGGATTCTGCGTGACCGCCTACGAGGCATTTTGGGGCCAGCGTCCGTTCCTCGGCCGGGGCGAGGCCCTCATCGACGCGGTGATGCTCGGCAAGATCACCCCGGCGACCGCCGAGCCCAAGATCCCGGGGTGGCTCAAGCGGGCGATCCTGCGGGGGCTGCGTCCCAAGGCGGCGGAGCGACACGCGAGCATGGAGGCGCTGCTGCACGCGCTGCGCCGAGACGAGCGCTCGCGACGATGGCAGATCGTCGCCTTGACCACCGCGATCGTCGTGTCCGGTGCGGGTGGCGCTGCGGCGTACGCGATGTTCGCCAATCCCGATCCCCCGCACGATCGGATCGAGGAGCTCGCCGACGCGGCGCACGAGGCCGCCGCCAAGACGTTCTACGTCTACCCGCCGCCCGAGCAGCGACAGACGGCCACGGCGTACCGGATGGTCGTGGAGCTCGAGTCCCTCGCCGGGGCCGACGACGATGCCGGCGATGCCCGGGCGGCCGAGCTGCGCAAGGAGTTCGCGCAGACGCTGACGATGCTCGGGGACCGCTACTTCGCGCAGGACGGCGGTGCTCCCTTCGCGACGGACTACTACGCCCAGGCGCTCATCTTCGACCCCGACAACGCGCACGCGCGCGAACGCGTGGCGATGACGGCGGGCGAGCTCGCGGCGTTTCGCGAGCGCGCGGCGTCCGGAGACTTCACCGACGCCGAGCTCGAAGCCGCGGAGCTGCTCGCGATCGTCGCCATCGACGACGAGGACGACCGCAACGACAAGCTCGCGGACGCGTTCGCCAAGCCCAACCGAGCCGGCATCGCCACGCGTCAGGCCGTGGCGCAGCTCGTCGGCGAGCATGAGCAGGCGCGGGTGTTTCGGGGTGCCGGCATCGACCCGAGTCCGCCGGACACGAAGCCGGAGTCGGCCCCGACCCCGGCGGCCGAGCCGATCATCGTGGACGAGTCGACCGGCGGCGACGAGCCCACCACCGCCGAGACGGGCACGACCGAGCCCGAACCCGACGCCGACCCCGAACCCGCGCAGACCCCGAACCCGGCTCCCGCCGGGCGCAAGGGCGGCAAGAGCGGCGGCAAGTCGGCCGCCTCGTCGGCGACGCCGAGCCAGACGGGTGAGGACGATCCTCTCGACACACCGTCGGCGTCCAAGGCCGATCCCGAGAAGGCCGCCGCTCTCGTGGACAAGGCGGCCGCCGCGATGCGTCGCGGCGACCTCGGCGAAGCCGAGAGCCTGCTGCACCAGGCACTCGCCGCCAACCGCCTCAGCCACCGCGCGCTCATCATGCTCAGCGAGCTGTACTACCAGCGCAGCAAGTACCCGGCGGCCGCCAAGTTCGCCGAAAAAGCCGTCGCGATCGCCCCGAAGAACGCCGGCTATCGGCTGCAGCTCGGCGACTCGTACTTCAAGGTCCTGCGCTACACCGACGCGCGCACGCAGTACGAGAAGGCCAAGGAGCTCGGCGCGGCCAAGGCCGCCAGTCGCCTCGAGCGTCTCGACGACAAGCTCGGCAAGTAGCGACTACCAGCGGTAGACGCCGGCAGAAGGCTGACCATCGGGGTGCTCGCCACTGCCGGTGATCACGAGCGCGTCGCCGGGCAGCAGGGAAACGTAGGCGGTGCGCGACTTGGGAACGCGGACGCAACGCGGGGCGCCATCACCGGGACGACACGCGACGAACACCTCGTCGCTCGCGCCTGCACCGACCAGGCCCATCAGGTACCGACGCCCGTTGGCCTCCGAGAGGTGCCGCGCGTACAGATGTGCCTCTTGGAGAGCACCGCTGCCCACGTCGAGGACCGGCCCCGACAGATACCAGCCGGCCTCGGTGCGCACGGCCAGCCGTACGGGTCCCTTGCCCTTGGGTCGCACGTAGCGAGCACCTTGCAGCTCACCGGAGAAGCGCTTGGCCCCGAGTACGGGCGCCCGGTCCTTTCCGACTTCGAGCTTCTTGCGGCACCCGCCGATGCCGGCGCACAGCGCCTCGATGGAGTCCGGGCCCTGCATCGCCAATCCCAGCCCGTCGGGCAAGGGCGCCGCGTCGCCACACACCGGGGTGGCTTCGGGGGCCGCGTCGCACCCCGAGACGCACGTCGACATCGCGGCGACCTCGATCGTCTCGCGATGGGACACGTCGCAGGCGACCGCGCACCGAACGGTGCAAGGTTGCGCGGCCACGTCGAGAGCCTCGGGTGCACCTTCGCCGCGAACTCCGTGGAGAAAACCGGCGAGCCCGGTGCGCTCCCATCGCTCTCCCCGCTGCCGATAGATGCCCGAGAGTGCGTCGCCGTGGGGCGTGAAGACGATCTCGAGATCGACGCCCTCGTCGGATTCGTCGCGCATCGGGAAGACCGCGCCGAAGCCGAAGCCGAGAGGCCCGTCCATCTTCGCGATCTTCGCCTCCGCGCGCTGAAGGTCGGCCTGGCCGTAGCGACGGGCGGTGAATCCCGTCTTGGTCACGACCGCCGTCGCGGCGCAGGCGTCGGCCGGCGTGACCTCCAGCGTGTAGAAGCCGTTGAGCCCCGAGGACGACAGCACGCGCGCGCCGACCACCTCGGTGTGGAACGTCCAGGCGCCCGCGAGCTTGGCCAGGTCGGCGCACGGATCGGCCGGGTCGGCGACGGGCGCGGGTCCTACGGCCGGACTCGCCGGCAACGCGTTCGGCGTCGATGCGACTTCCGCCTCCTGCACGGGTGACGCAGTCGGCGGATCGTCTCGCGTCTGCGTCCATGCGACCGCGCCGATCGCTGCGGCGGTGACGAGCAATCCGCCGAGGACGAGCGGGAGCTTGCTGCGACGCGGGACGTCGAGCATCTCGGAGGTCGCCGTGGGCGCGGGCATCGGCGCGGCGACGACGGGCGACGATGGCGGCGCCGCGGCGGCGACGACGACGTCCGCGACCGGGGGCGCGACGGCGACCGGGGGCGACACGTCGACGGCCGGCGGCGGGATCTCGGCGGGCGCGTCCGCGGCGAAGTCCGGCGGCGGCGGCGGTGCCGAGGCCACGCTCGCGGCGCGTAGCTTGGCCGCCCGGGCGGCGGCCGATCCCGCCCGCGGTCCCACGGCGAGCCCGCACTCGTGGCACGTCTGGTCGTCGGGCCGCAGCTTGGCCCCGCACAGCTCACACAGGCGCGCCATCGAGACGTCGACGCTATCAACGTCGACGGCGCGCCGCGACCGATCGCACGTGCAGTCCGCCGGATCGGCGCCCTAGGACGGCTTGGGCGCCGGTTCGACCTCGGTCAGGTCGAACGACCGCGTCGTCGCTTCGCGCCAGCCGCGTCGTTGTCGGCGTACGGTCCCACGGTCGCGGTCGCGCCGGGCGGCGGCGGCGGTGGCGGCGGCGGAGCGAGCGTCTCGGGAGCGGGCGTTGGCGGAAGCGAAGGCGTCGCCGCATCTTCGACGTCGGCGTCGTACTCGTCTTCGTACTCGTCGTCGTCGTCATCCTCGTCGGCCTCGTCCGACGCCTCGTCGGAGACGGGCGGCGGGGTCTCGGGAATCGCGAAGGCCTCGAGGGAGGTCCGCAGCGGTCGCGTCGCGTCGTCCTCGTCGTCCGCCGTCGCGACCGTCGCCTCCGACGCGTCGTCCGAGAGCGCCGCATACGTGCCGCCGATCGCGACCACGCCGACGACGAGCGTCGCCGCCACCCCGAACGCGGCCGTCTTCCACCATGGGCGGGCGGCCTCGAGCGGCACGGCATCGACCGCGACGGTGGCCCCGGTCCGCGATGGACCCATGCTCTTGCGGGGCGGCCAGGCGGGTGGCGCGTCGACGAACTCCTGACGCAGGTGCTCGCCGGGCGCCGTCTTCTTGATCACAACGGCGGTGCGCGGCTCCTCCTCGCCGTCGACGAGGGCGTAGTCTCCGGACGCGAGCACCTCCACCGCGGTGGTCGGCCGTGATTCCAGCGGCAGCGGCGGCGGCGGCGGCGACACCTGCGTGCGCTCGACCGGCTGGGGCATCGGCGCGACGACGGTGCCACCGGACACGGCCGCGAGCGCCATCAGCAGGTCGCCCATCGACGCAAAGCGCTGCGACGGATCCTTGGCCAGACAGCGACGCACGATCTGGTCGACCTCGCGCGGCACGTCGCCGAACATCTCGCGCACCGAAGGAATCCGCGCGCGCACGTGCTTGCTGAGGATCTCGTTGGGCCGCACCCCGCGGTACGGCACGCTGCCCGTCAGCATCTCGTACAGCACGATCCCGACCGCGTACTGGTCGCTGCGCTCGTCCGCGATCTCGCCTTGGGCCACTTCGGGCGCCAGATACTGCGGCGTCCCCATCGCCCGGTGGGCCGCGGTCAGCCGCGCGGCCCCGGGACCTTCGGCGGCGCGCGCGATGCCGAAGTCGATGACCTTGACCGCGTCCTCGGCGTGGTCGCCGACGAGCAGGATGTTGCTGGGCTTGACGTCACGGTGCACGACGCCGCAGCGGTGCGCGGCGGCGAGGCCGGCCACGACCTGCCGCGCGATCGCGACGGCGCGGGTCCACGGCATCGGACCGCCCCGCGCGAGCTCGTAGTGCAGGTCGTCGCCTTCGAGCAGCTCCATGACCAAGTACGGCCGCCCGCCCCACTCGCCGGTGTCGATGACCTCGACGACGTTGGGGTGGCGCACCTTGGCGGCGAGCTCGGCCTCCCGCACGAAACGCTTGGTGTACTCGTCGCGACGCGACGCGTCGGTCTCGAGCAGCTTGACCGCGACCCGGCGCCGCAAAGAGCGCTGGGTGGCGATCCACACGGTGCTGGCGCTGCCGCGGCGCAGAATCCTCTCGAGGTCGTAGCGACCATCGATGGTGCGCGAGGCCGACTTGCCGGGGGGCGGCGGCGGCGGGGCTGCAGACACTTGCGTGGACATGTCTACGTTTGAGTACACCTCGCGCCTGATTTGTTCACCGCGATTGTGGCTCGTAGGGCCCCCCACGCTCCCGTCAGAACGCCCCGCCGGCGATCCCGCCCTTGCCCGACGGCGGCACGCCATCCATGCTGCGCCGCACATGCGAACGAAGATCGTCGGTCTCCTTGCGGTTCTGACCGCATGTTCCAAACCGTCGGCCCCTGCGGCCAACCAGACGGCCGACGAAAAAGCCGTGGCCTCCCCAACCGCATTGGCTGAGTCTACGCCACCGAAGGCACCGCCGACGCCCGAGCCTCCGCTGCCGACCGTCGACGCGGGCGCGGGGTGTGCCGATGCGAGTCTGCTGCTTTCGCCCGACGTCGTCGTGGCCAAGGTCGGCGGCAAGGAGATCAAGTTCTCCGACCTCGGCGACGACGCGGCGCAGGCCGAGCGCGACGCCCTGCACACGTACTGCCGCGACGTGCAGCGCGTGCGACAGGCCGCGGTCGATCGTGCGATCGACGATGCGCTCCTCGAAGCCGCGGCGGCGAGCAAGGGCGGCGACGTCGACGGCTACTTGCGCGAGATCCTCGTCGACAACGTGGCCGAGCCGACCGACGAGGAGATCGCGGCGTACTACGCCGACAACGCCAACGACGAGGCGCCGCCGCTCGATCAGGTCAAGAGCCAGGTCGCGCGCGTGATGAAGGACGAGCGCGCCAAGGAGGCGTACGCCAGCCACATCGCCGCGCTGCGCAAGGCCGGCGAGGTGCAGCTCGCGCTGCCCGACGTGCGCCCGCCCGCCAAGGCGATCGACATCCCCGCGACCACGCCCACGTTCGGCCCCGCCGACGCTCCGGTCACCATCGTCGAGTTCTCCGACTTCGAGTGCCCGTACTGCGCACGCGCGGTGCCGGCCATCGACGGGATCAAGGCGCAGTACGGCGACAAGGTGCGCTTCGCGTTCCGCCACTTCCCGCTGAGCTTCCACGCCCAGGCCCGCCCCGCGGCCAAGTACGCCCACTGTGCCACCGCCCAGGACAAGTTCTGGAAGGTCCACGACGGGATCTTCGAGAGCCAGCGCGACCTGTCCGAAGGCAGCCTGCGTGCGATCGCCCAGAAGGCGGGCTTGAACATGAGCAAGCTCGACGCGTGCCTGGCCGACGCGGCCACCGAGCAGGCGATCGACGCCGACATGGAAGCGGGTCGCCTCGCCGGCGTGGAAGGAACCCCGTCGTTCTACGTCAACGGGCGCCCGTACGACGGTGCCATCTCGGCCGAGGGCTTCGCCCGCGTGATCGAAGCCGAGCTCGCGGCCGCCGGATGAGCGCCGACGCGATCGTCGACACGCTGCTGCGGCTGGACCCGCTCGCCGACCTACCGCGCACCGGATGGGTGCTGCGGGGCGTGACGCAGCCCGAGTCGATCGCCGCGCACTCGCACGGCGTCGCCCTGGTCGCGATGATGTTGACCGATGCGATCCGCGAGGCCGGGCAGACCGTGGACGGTGAGCGCGTGCTCCGAATGGCGGTGCTGCACGACGCGCCCGAAGCCGCCACCGGCGACATCCCCTTGCCGAGCAAGACGCCGGCGTTGTCGCAGGCGCTGACCGTGCTCGAGGCGAGCATCGCCGAGGACCTGCTGGCGCCGACACTGCACGCCGACTGGCGCGAGGCCGCCGCCAAGCAGACGCTCGAGGCGCGCATCGTCAAGGCCTCCGACAAGATCCAGATGATGATCAAGGTCCTCGTCTACGAGACCCGCCGCGCCGCCGCGCTCGAGGACTTTTGGGTCAACCCGAAGAACTTCGACGACCGCGACCTGCCGATCGCCCGCGAGGTCTTCGACGCCATCGCGAAGCGAGCCGGCCGCACGGTCCCGCGCTGACGCGGCGCGCTGCGAACCGGCGACGGCCCGGATCCGTGGCGATCAGTCGGACGCGGGGGTGGGCTCGGCCGCCGCGTCGTCGGTCAGCGTGCACGTGCCCGGCTGCCAATGCAGGCTCGGCCGCGAGGGCAGCGCGTCGAACGGCAGCGTTTCCTCGAACTCGAGCACGTGGCGCTCGCGGGCTCGCTTGCGGAGCTCGGACACCCACGCCACGACGTCGCGCGTGAAGTCCTCGCCGTCGCGGGCGGCACACGTGGTCAGGAAGTGGCGTACGCGGGGCTCGATCGAGCGCGGGTCGTCGAGGTTGCGCGCGAGCTCGGCCGCCGCCGCGCCCTCCCCCGTCGCCGCCACCGCGATCGCGGCCCGCACCGTGGCCGCGGTGCGCTCGGCCGCCGGCACGTCCGGCACCGCGTCGAGCAGCTCGCAGCGTGCGGTCGAGAAGATCGGCCGCGCAAAATCCACGGCGAGCACGGCCCGCACCGTGTCGTCGTCGAGCAAGCCGGCCTCGACGAGCGCATCGACGTGCTGATCGTCGGCCCGGCCGCGCCGAGGATGGATCAGATCGAAGGGCGCATCGACGACCGGCCGCCCCTGGCCGTCGACCATGCGCTTGCCGCACGGCGCCTGCACGTGTTGGTCGTGCTCGCGCAGGGCCGCGTGGTAGGCCGCAAGCGGCAATGACAGCTTCACGTCGACCGCGAGTCGTCCGTGCACGAGCAGCGTCGGGTCCGGCTCGAGCGCGCCGGCCCCGGCCTCGGCCGCCGTCTGCCACGGGGGCGAGGCGGTCTCCGTGGCCGCGGCGAGGTTGAGCTCCTCGGTGCAGAACAACGGGCGCAGCAGCGACTGCAGCGTGCCGTGCTCGCGCTGGTGCTGCACCCGCGTGGCCGACCACGCCGCGTTCCCGTCGACGATCGCGTCCTCGAGCTCCTTGCCCGCCGGACGAAAGTCGATGACCTTGCCCTGCGTGCGACTGCCGAGCGCCGGGTGCATCTTCAGCACGTCGTCGACCCCCGCGGTCGTCAGCCGTCCCTCCCAGAACGGCCACGGGTTGTCGAGCTCCTTCATCACGAGCCCACCACCGACGTGGCACGCCGCGCACCGTCGCTGCCCGTCCTCGCCCATGCCCCGCAGCATGTCGCGCGAGCTGCCGTGAAAGAGCCACTTGCCCTCTTCGAGCGTGTAGAAGTTGAACTCCCGGCGCGTGCGATCCCAACCCATCGCCTCGAGGTTGTCGGGCAGGTCGGAGATCGAGGTCGCGAACGGCACCACCGAGAGCATCAGCTCCCACGGCTGTCGATCGCCGCAGGTGCGTTGCACGATGCCGCGGTAGATCGCCGACGGCTCGGCCGTGCACTCGTCGAGCGAACCATCGGCCGCACCACGTAGCTGCGCGACCTCGGAGACCAACGTCGTGCGATCGGCCGCGAACAGATCGCCGTCGCACCCTTGTGCGTCGACCTGCGCGAGCTTGGCTTGGACCGCGGCGAACTCGGTCGGGCACCCCTGACGCAACACGAGCTTGGCGATCGGATCGTCGAGGTCGTCGAGCGTCGAGGTCGTTGCGCGCTCGCTGACGTCGCGCAGCTCGCAGTCGGTCGTCGTCGTCGTCGTCGCGGTCGCCGACGACGCGGCCGGCTCGTCCCGTCGGCAGGATAGGAGACCGACCACCAGCAGGACCCCCAGGATCGCGGAGATCCCGCCGCGGCGCGCCGGGGGGCGTCGGGCCGATCGCGTCATGCGCACACCAACGGGCGCCAGTGTAGCCGCCGCGTCGAGGGAGATCGCGAGCGTCGTTCGGCCGCAACGCGGTCCCGATCGGCCCTGGTTCCGGTCGGCATGACCTGATGTGAGCCAGCGGTGCTGGTTGCCTGGCATGCCCATTGCTAATGTAGGTCCGTGTAAGGGAGGGACACGTGGCACGGACCGAGCGCATCGAAGAGACCAAGGCCGTCACGCCCCCGCGCGACTTCCGGGTCGACCGCGGCGACACGCCGACCGTGCCCCTTCCGCCCGAGACGGCACCCAATGCCGAGGACGACCGCGTGATGCCGTGGTCGGACAGCGGCGCGGCCCCGCTGCCGAAGCTCAACTCTCGCTTCGGTCGCTACGTGATCCTCGACGTCCTCGGCCAAGGCGGCATGGGCGTCGTCTACACCGCCTACGACAACGAGCTCGATCGCAAGGTCGCGCTCAAGCTACTGCGCGTCGACACCAAGCCCGGGGGTGAAGGCCCGACCGAAGGCCGCGCCCGTCTCGTGCGCGAGGCCAAGTCGATGGCCCAGCTCGCACACCCCAACGTCGTCACGGTGCACGACGTCGGCCAGATCGACGGCCACGTCTTCGTGGCCATGGAGTTCGTGGCCGGCCACACCCTGCGCAAGTGGATCAACGCCGAGCCGCGCACGTGGAAGGACAAGGTCAAGGTCCTCGTGCAGGCGGGCCAGGGTCTGGCCGCCGCGCACAATGCCGGCCTCGTCCATCGCGACTTCAAGCCCGACAACATCCTCGTCGGCGACGACGGCCGCGTGCGCGTGACCGACTTCGGTCTCGCCCGCGCCTCCGACACCGTCGACGTCAAGACCGCCCCGGGCGGAGCGCCGCGCACGGGTCCGATCAAGAGCGAGCTGACCGAGCCCGGTCTCGTGATGGGCACGCCCCCGTACATGCCGCCCGAGCAGACGGCCGGTCGCCCCGCCGACGCGCAGATGGACCAGTTCGCGTTCTGCGTCACGCTCTTCGAAGCGCTGCACGGCGAGCGTCCGTTCGGCGGCAAGACCCGCGAGGAACGACGCGACCTCATCCACGCCGGCGACATCCGGCCGTGGCCCAAGAGCAGCGACGTGCCGCGATGGCTGCGCGAGACCGTGGCCAAGGGCCTGTCGTACTCGCCCGCCGACCGCTGGCCGTCGATGACCGATCTCATCGACGCGCTGCAGCGCCGGCCGTGGCGACGTCGTCGCATGGCGGCCACGCTGGCGACCACCGCCGTGCTCGGTGCCGTCGTCGCCTCGGTGTGGCCCGGCGAGGACCTCGGCGGACGCTGCGAAGGTGCGCAGGCGCAGCTCGCCGGCACGTGGGACGACGACACGCGCGCCGAGGCCGAGGCCGCCGTGCTCGCGACGGGTCTGTCCTACGCCAAGGACACCTGGGGCCGCGTGCAGTCGCGGCTGGACGACTACGCCGACGACTGGGTGCAGATGCGTACCGACGCCTGCGAGGCGACGGCGCGCGGCGAGCAATCCGATCGGCTCTTGGACCGTCGCATGGCGTGTCTCGATCGCCGACTGTCGGAGGTCGGCGCGTTCACCGAAGTGCTCGGCCACGCCGACACGGCCGTGGTCGACCGCGCCGTCTGGGCCGCCGCCAACCTGCCGCGCCTCGAAGACTGCGCCGACCTGGCCTACCTCGAAGCGCAGATCAATCCGCCCGCCGATCCGGCGCAGGCCCAGGCCGTGGCCAAGCTGCGCGCCGAGCTGGCCCGCGCCCAGGTGCTCGAGCGCGTCGCCCACCACGACGAAGCGCTCCAGCTCGTGCAGACCGCGGCCGCGACCGCCGAACAGCTCGACCACGCCGAGCTGCGCGCCGACGCGCTGCGCCTGGTGGGATCGCTGCACGCCCGCTCCGGCGACGCCGTGGCCGCCGAAGACGCGCTGTCGGAGGCCGCCCTGACCGCCGCCGCCAACGAGCACGACCAGGTCGCCGCCGCGGCCGCGACCGAGATGATGTACGTGGTCGGCACGCGGCCGGGCGAGTACAAGAAGGGCCTTCTGTGGGGCTGGTACGCCGAGTCGGCGGTCAAGCGCCTCGGCGAGGGCCGCGTCGCCGAAGCCGACATGCTCGACGGCCTCGGCGAGGTCTTCCTCGCCCACGGCAAGCTCGAGCAGGCCAAGTCGCACTTCGACCGGGCGGTGACGCTGCGGCGCGAGCTGCTGGGCGAGGACCACCCGTCCGTCGCCCGGACGCTGCGCAGCCTCGGAGATCTGCACGTACGGGCCGGGGACGTCGGCGCCGCCAAGAGCCGCTACCAGGCCGCGCTCGACATCACCGAGCGCGCGCTGGGCAGCATGCACCCCGAGGTCAAGGGGCTGCTGGAGACGATCGGCGAGCTCGACGCGGGCACGCACCACGCGGCCGTCGGCCATCGGCCCGCCCGCGCCGGGCACCACGCCCGCGGCTGACGAGATCGACGAGCGAACGCCGGGCACCGATGGTATGTCGGGCTCCGTGCCCATCGTCGTTCAGAAGTACGGCGGCTCTTCCGTCGCCGATGTCGACAAGATCCGCAAGGTCGCCGAGCGCGTCATCGCCACCAAGCAACAGGGCTACGACGTCGTCGTGGTCGTGTCCGCCATGGGCAAGACGACCGACCAGCTGCTGGCCCGCGCCAACGAGATCAGCGGCTCGCCGTCGCGCCGCGAGCTCGACATGCTGCTGTCGTGCGGCGAGCGAGCCTCGATGGCGTTGCTGTCGATGGCGATCCACGAGCTCGGCCACGATGCGATCTCGCTGACCGGCTCGCAGTCGGGGATCATCACCAACGCTCGCCACTCGGGCGCACGCATCATCGAGGTTCGACCCTTCCGCGTGCAGGACGAGCTCGAGAAGCGCTCGATCGTCATCGTCGCGGGCTTTCAGGGCGTCTCGTACACCCGCGAGGTGACCACGCTCGGACGCGGTGGATCGGACACGACGGCCGTCGCGCTCGCCGGCGCCCTCGGGGCCGAGTACTGCGAGATCTGCTCGGACGTCGACGGGGTCTACGATGCCGACCCGCGCCTCATCGACGCGGCCAAGCTCATCGAGGCGATCTCGCACGAGGAGATGCTCGAGCTGGCCTCGCACGGGGCCAAGGTGCTGCACGCCGAGTCGGTCGAGTTCGCCCGGCGTTCCGGCGTCGCGCTGTGGGCCCGTGCCACGGCGGGGACCGGCGGCGGCACGCGCATCGATCGCCCCGAGAACGTCACGCGCGATGCGTCGGTCACCGGCGTGTCGACGCAGCGCGGCCTCGTGCGTCTGCGGGCGACCGGCGACCAGTCGATGGACCGCATGCTCGCCGCCGCGGCCGAAGCGTCACTGCCGGTGCTGCGACTGGATGCCGACCACGAGATCGCCGACCTGTGGTTTTCCCCCACCGACGTGCCGGACTGGAAGGCCGTGCGTCAATCGCTGATGGGGCAGGTCCAGATCGACGAAGGTCTCGGCAGCGTGTCGGTCGTCGGCGACTTCGTGGGTCGCAACGCCGAAAAGCTCGCCAAGACCCGCTCGATCGCCGCCGGCATGGGCATCGCGCTCAAGGCGATGACCGCCACGCCGCTGCGGATCAGCCTGTTTTGCGCCGACGAAGACGTCGACGGGCTCGCGCGAGCGCTGCACCGCGCGCTCGTGCAGTGACGCTCACTGCTTCTTCTTGAGCGCCAAGCCGAGGCCGGCGCCTGCGACGGCGCCGATGCCCGCACAGAAGGCCACGAGCAGCGCCCAGCCCACGGGCGTGAGCTTGTCGTACTCGCCCTGGCCGTTGGTGCCACGAAGGTGCGCCATGAAGGAGCAGCCACGCTCGCCCTTTTTCAGCGGCGCCTCGCCGAAGCCGCGGTAGGCCATGTCGCGCTCGGCGTACTCGCAGGGGAAGAAGTCGATGTGCGCGTTGGCGCAAAGGCCGAACATCGCCCCGGTGACGAGGACGAACACGATCGCGAACACGGGCTTGTTCATCGCGACAAGGCTAGCCCGGCGCGCGGCGGCGACGGAAACCACGGCGCCAGACAGCGTTCAGCCCGGGGAAGTCGCGGGCGCTTCGGTCGGCGCGGAATCCTCGTCCGGGGCGGCGCCGGCGTCGAGCACCGACGCGTCGCTCGGATCTTCGGGCGGCGCGGTTTCGTCCTCGCCGCCGGCGGACGACTCGGGCACGCCCTCGTCGTCGGCCGCATCGCTCGCCTCGTCGGCCGCATCGGGTGCGGGCGCGTCGTCTTCGGCGTCCTTGGCCTCGGCGGCCGTGACCACGCGGCACGCGACCGTCGGCTCCGAAAAGCCCACCGACTCGACCGCGGTGTGGTGGGTCTCGACGAAGCGCTCGGACACCTCGCACAGGTAGCGACCTTCGGCTTCGAAGACGATCCGCTCCTCGGCGTCCTTGTGCCCGGTCTCCCCGGGCATGGTCACTTGAATCTGCAGGTAGTGCCGTCCGGGCGACAGCCGGGTCTCGAACCCGCGCGCACAGGGTGGGCGTCCCTGCCCTTCGGCGGTCGGCTCGCACGCGACCTGCCCGTCGATCGAGATCGCTCGGATGCGGAGCTTGGCGTCGGTGACGTCGAACGACACGTCGTAGCCCTCGCCGGGAGGGACGAACGTGGGGTTGCCGAAACCGGCGCATCCGGCGGCACCGAGCCACCCGACCAGCGTCGACCATCTCGCGAGCCTTCTCGTCGTCATGGCGCTGGCATGATGGCGCGGACCACCCGGTTCGCCAACCCGTCAGTCCAGTGGACGACCGCCGCGGGCCCCCGTAGCCTGCCGCCGTGGCCACCGCGAGTGCCTCCATCGACCAATCGCTGCGACAGCTGACCGACGAGCTCGCCGGTCGTCCGGGGACGACGCATCACGTCGCCGTGGGCCGCGATCTGGCCTCGGCCACGGCGCAGTGGATCGTCGACGTGCACCCCGAGCGTCACCACGTCGTCGTCTGCGACGCACATACCGCCGACGCCGCCGGTCGGGCGATCCACGCCGCTTTCGTGCACGCCGGTGCGGACGCGACGCTGCGCGTGCTCGATCCGCCGGCCGGTGAAGACCACGTGGTGTGCGACGACGCGGCGATCGAAGCGCTGCAAACCGAGCTCGCGCCGCAGACCGACAGCAACGCCGTCGCGGTCGGTGCCGGTACGATCAACGACATCGTCAAGATGGCCACGTTTCGGCTGAAGCGGCCGTACCAGAGCTCGGCGACGGCCGCTTCGATGAACGGCTACACCTCGGCGATCGCGGCCGTGCTCAGCCGCGGGGTCAAGCGCACGCTGCCCACCTGGCAAGCCGAGGCCGTGTTCGCCGACGTCGACGTGATCGCGGCCGCGCCGTCGTATCTCAACCAGGCCGGGTTCGGCGACCTGCTGTCGAAGCCGTACAGCCACGCGGACTGGCTACTGAGCCACCTCGTCCGTGGCGTCGAGTACGAAGAGCGTCCCGCCCGACTGCTCGACACCGCCTACGACGCCCTCGTCGACGCCGCCGCCGAGGTCAATGCCGCGACCGCGGAGGGGATCGGTCTGCTGACCCGCACGATCTTGCTGTCGGGCTTCACGATGGCGATCGCCGGCACGTCGGCGCCGGCCTCCGGCGGCGAGCACCTCGTCAGCCACTACTGGGACATGGAGCAGCACTGCCGCGAGCAGCCGCTGTTCGGGCTGCACGGCACGCAGGTGGGAATCGCCACGCGCCTGTCGGCGATGCTGTTCGAGCGCCTCGCCGCCGTCACCCAGAACGACATCGACCCCGACGCCGCCGCGACCCGTCGCCCCGACGACGCGTGGCTCGCCGACCTCACACTGCTGCACCCGCGGCTGACGGCGCCGGTCGTCGAGGAGGTGCGCGAGCAGATCGTGGCCAAGCAACGCTACGGCGCCCGGATGCGGGAGGAGATCGCCGACGTGCGCGACCGCTGGCCGGAGATCTCGGCACGGATGCGGGAAGTGCTGCTGCCGGCGTCGCGGATGACCGAGGCGCTGCAGGCCTCGGGTGCCGCCGACCGACCGTCCGCGATCGGGGTGGGTCGCGACCACGCCGTCGCGACGCTGCGCGTGTGCCGGCAGATCCGCAACCGCTACGTCGCGCTCGACCTGCTCGACGACCTCGGCCTGCTGCACGACGCGGCCGCCGAGGTCGTCGACGCCGCCGAGGCGTGAGCGCTCGTCAACGTCGCGATCATCGCGGCGGATACAGCAAGCTCGGCTGCCGACAGCGCAGACCCAGACTCCCCGGGTTCCCGTCGATGAGCACGGCCCGCAGCCCGACGGCCACCTGGCCCGGCGGACACTCGGTGGCCTGACCCGGCACGAGGCCGTCCCCGACGATCGGCGGCAGGTTCACCGCCGGACCGAGCTGCAGGCTCTGCGTGCCACCGCCGACGGTCACCTGGTACTCGCGACACGTCGCCCCCACCGCCGTCGCGCGGCTGAAGTCGATGCGCGCGGCGAACCCCGTCAGCCCGCCTTCGCACGCCAGCTCGCCCGCGGAGGTCGACGACCCGCCGACGGTCGGCAGTGCACCGCTGGGGGTCAGCACCACGGACGTCGGGTTCGCATCCTGGAGCGTGGCGTTCGAGCAACGTCCGATGAAGCCGGCGACGACCGCCGTGCCGAACACCAGCGTTTCGAAGACCTCGATGCGCTGGAGCACTTCGCCGGGAGGGCAATCGGAGACGACGTCGAGCCCGTTGGCTCCGTTCCACGTCACGACGTCGGAGTCCTCCAACGTCTCGGACCACACGATACCGATCGGCCCGACCTCGCACGTCGAGGTGCAGCCGTCGATCTCGACGCCGTTGGCGTCGTCGCAGTCCTCGTCGGCATCGGTGATCCCGTCCCCGCAGATGCGCGGTCCAGACCCCGTCGCATCGTCGGTCGCCTCCGAGTCAACGCTGCCGGTCGTGTCCCCGGCACTCGTCGTCGCGTCCGCCGAGGACGGGCCCGACCCGCCGTCGTCGCTCGCCGAGTCCGCGGCGCCCGTCCCGGTGTCGGACCCGGACCCCGCGCCGGAGCCCTCCGGCAACGAGGGGGGTTGCGCGGCGCAACCGGTCACGATCGCCGCGACCGAGAGCGCGCGCTGCCAGCCCACCACCATTTCAGACGATGATAACGGCAAACGTCGGGCGGCTGGCCCGACGGCGCTGGGCAGTTTGCCCAATCGCGACGCTTCGCGGCGCCCAAGTCCCACGAATGCCTCGCTGGCACGGATCGTGCCTCGTGCCTGCGACGATGCGCATCTGCGGCGGACGTTGGAGCACTCGGTCGGGTTGGATCATGGCGGGATGGCTGGTCGGTTTGGCCGGTTGCGGCGACGAGGAGCGCGCGGGACAACCGTGGGCCTCCGCCGCAGACGAGGCGGCGGACGGGGGCGAGACAGGCGGCGCCGATGGACTCGACGACGCCACCAGCGGCGCCGGGAGCCTGACGCAAGCCGACGATGGTCACGGCGCCGACGACCGGGGCGAGACGGGCGGGCCTTCTTCGGACACCGACGACGACGACCCCTCCGGCGACACCGGCGGCGCCCAGCCACCGCCGCCGGGAGCGGACTGTCCGAGCCACTGCTACTGCGAGCCCTACGACCCCGACGCGAACGTCGACGATCTCGTGGCCGGCTACAGCGCCGCGAACTGGGAGTCGACCGTGCTCGAGTTCCTGGCTCGTCGCTGGCCCGCCGGACGCGACCTGCTGACCGACTCGCTCGACGATCCGTACTTCGGGGTGTTCTCGGACAAGAGCAGCTTCGACGCCGCCATCGGCGACGGCCTACCGACCGAGGCGCACGAGATGACCCACGGCTGGGACTTCGGCCACGCCACCGTCTCGGAGTTCGCGTACTTCGTCCGAGACGACCTGCAGTACTTCCCGCCGAAGATCGAGGGCTTCGAGCGCTCCGAGATCTACTCGATGATCGCGACGTCGGCGTCGGACACGTACGCCAACCTGTACCTGACCGGTCAGCAAGGCACGTACGGTTGGATGGACGTGCTCGACGAGGGCAACTGCTACATGCACGATCTCGCGGTCTACGGGGTGATCGGCGAGTTCGTGCCTTGGGCCGGGGTGTCCGGACGCGACGGGGCGGTCGCGTTCATGTACTACCTGCAGCTGTACCTTCGACGCGCGCGCACCCAGTACCCGCAGCTGTACGCGCAGCTGCAGGCCGAGCCCGACTACGTCGATTTCGTGCTGACGCAGTGGCTGCGCATGCACTTCTTCCTGCCGTTCGTCGACGCGCACCCCGAGCTCGGGATCAACGACGCGGCGATCCGCGAACACATGTACCTGCCCGAGAACGTGGCCGAGATCGAGATGTTCGTCGGTCACGAGCTCGAGGCGTCCAACTGTCTGCCACAGTGACCGCGTGCCCGCGGCGCGGGCATTGTCAAAACGCCGCGAGCGCGCCAAGCTTGCTGGCTCGATGCCGGAGGCGGACCCGCGTGACGACTTCGACCTGCTCGTCGCCTGGCAGGACGGCGACCGGGACGCGGGCGACGCCCTGATCTCGCGGCACTTCTGGTCGATCTACCGGTTCTTCCGCAGCAAGACCGACGACGCGGCCGAAGACCTGACGCAGCGCACGTTCCTGGGCTGCGTGGAGAAGCGCGACCACGTCAAGGCGGAGCTCGGCTTCCGTGCCTACCTGTTCGGCATCGCGCGCAACCAGCTGCTGCTGTACTTTCGTCGGTACAATCGCGATGCCGCCAACGTGCAGCTGGAGACGACGTCGGTGGCCGCACTGGGATCGCCGAGCCAGGTCCTCGCCGGCAAGCAAGAGCAGCGCGTGCTGCTGTCGGCGATGCGGCAGATCCCGGCCGACTTTCAGATCACGCTCGAGCTGTACTACTGGGAAGACATGTCCGTCGGCGAGATCGCGCAGGTCCTCGACGTCGCGCCGGGGACGGTCAAGAGTCGCCTCGGTCGCGGACGCGCGATGCTCCGCGAGCAGATCGAGCAGATGAAGCTGCCCGAGGACGTGCGCACGTCGACCCTCGGCTCCCTCGAAGACTGGGCCCGCGCGGCCAAGGACGACGGCTCGCTCAAGCCCAAGTGAGCGACGCGGCGCCGCCGACGGCCGGCTTTCCGATCGCGCGGCGTCGAGGGCCGCGTCCCCGGCATCCACCATGGTCACGTCGACGTCGACCTCGACCTCGTGGGCGCCGAGCTCCCGCAGGTCACCTCGGGGCGGGTCAGGGGGTGGCAGGCCGACACCGCGGCCCAGGCTCGAATCTCCGACATCGCGGGCTCCTGCCTCGGCTGAGAGGCTGGGGCGGCGTTGGTTCAAGAAAATCTCGCGTCGACCGCGGCCGGCGCGCGAAGGCCCGCACGCGGCCTCGGGGCGCGCTCAGACCACTTCGAAGAACTTGGGGGGCAGCCGACGCACCGACACGGTCGCCGGGTCCGCGGCGTGGTCGAAGCTCGCCCGCGGCGTGACCACCAGCGGCGCGCCCCGTTGAATCGAGTCGTCGAGCAGCTCGGCGAGCGCCTCGAGATTGTCGGAGGTGGGATCGTAGTGCGCCACCGCGAACGCCCGCGCCGCGTCGTAGTCGCGCGGCGCCTGGTGCCCCACCGTCTCGGCGAGGCGGCGCACCGCCCCGGCATCCTCGCGCAGCGTCGCGTCGATGAACGGGGTGGCGACGGACCACGACTCGATCGCCGCTTCGTTGCACACGACGATCTCGCGAAACGCCGGCTCGCCGTCGCGGCGCACGTGGTAGATGGCGCCGAGACGACTCGGATCGTCGAGCACGCGACCCAGCGGCACGGCCCGTCCGTCCATGTCGACCAGCGTCCACGGCTGCGGGTCGGACGGGTCGTAGCGCGCGACGATCGTGTCCGGCTTCAGCACCACCGCCAGCAGTTGGTCGCCGTACGGGCGGGTGATGCCGCGCCGCGTCGCCCACGGTCGCGACCACGCGTAGCGGCGTCGGCGAAGACTCGGGTGACCGAGCAAGAGCCTGGCGAGGCGCCCGGCCTCGTCGTCGCGCGACGCGGTGTGCTCGAGCCGCTGCACGTACGGCGTGGGCCCCTCGGGCAGCTGCTCGTCGTCGAACAGGGCGTGGTCGATCCGCATGCGGTCGACCGCTCTCTCGCTCGCCCACGAGAACACGACACGTCGCGCGAAGTCGTCGTCGTGCATCGCCCCGTCGCGCAGCCAGTCGACGAGAGAGGCATCGAGCTCGTCGTCGACCGCGACTGCGGTCGGCAGCACCTCGCTCGACGACGCGACCTCCGGTGCCGCCGACGGGGCGACCGCGCGCGCTTCGGGTGCGACCGACTCCCCGACGGTCGCGTCGCAGGCCAACAGCGCGGACGCCAGCGTGAGCACCGTGCGCGGCGAACGAGCCGACATCGAGCCCCGACGCCCGGGCGGCGCAGGGCATTCCCGCGTCCCTTCGTTTTCGTGCCCCCGGCTGGAATACGCCTCCGGGGCTCGGGCGTCCCGCCGCCGATGGCGGGGCGTTGGATCGGCGCGGCGGGGGTGTGGGCGGCGCTCGTCGGCGCCGCGTGCGAGGGATCCGTGCACGCGCCCGCCGAGCCCACCGCGGACCCGGTCGTGGTGACGGTCGCGACGCCGACCGCATTGCCGGCCACGACCCCCATCGATCCGCCGACGCCGGCGATCGCTCCCGAGATGATCGCCCTCGACGACGGTGATGCCTCGTCCTCGCCGCTGTCGCTGGCCACCTTCGACGACCGACGCGTCGCCGTGGTCGCCGATGCCGACGGACGGCGGCTCGTCGTCGTCGACCTCGTCGCCGGCCGGCCGTGGTGGTCGGTGCCGCTGGCCACCGCGCCCGCCCACGTGCGCGTTCACGACGGCGATGTCTTCGCGACGCTGCGTGACGACGCCGCGGTCGTGCGCTTGCAGCCGCGGTGCCTCGACGATGCCCTCCCCTGCCAGCCGACCCTCGTCGAGCGCGCTCGCTGGGAGACGGCGTCCGAGCCGATCGCGCTCGGCTTCGCCGACGACGGCCACACGCTGCTGGTGACCTCGGGCTGGGGCCGCACGCTGCAGGGTTTCGCGCTCGACGATGCCGGCCGTGACGTGCAGATCCCGCTGGCACGCGAGCCCCGAGGCTTCGTCGTCGATGGCGACGACGTGTTCGTCACCCACGCGGTCGGCTCGCGACTGAGCCTCGTGTCCCTGACCGCGCGGACCGTCACGCGAGAGCGCATGCTGCACTGGCGTGACGACGTGGGCAGCGGCGGCTGGCGGCTGACCAACGTCCCGCGTCTGGCCGTCCAGGGCGCCGCCGTGGCACTGGCCGACGACCGCGTGATCGCCCCGATGGTCCTGGCCTACCCCGGCGAGCCCGACACGCAGTCGGAGGGCTACGGCATGTCGATCGAGGGGCTGGAGCCGTTCTTCCCCCACGAGCCCGTGCTCGTCGCGATGAACCGCAACGGCGACGACGCGAAGCTTCGCCTGCGCGGACGCGTGGTCGACGTCGACCGGGCGCGGGCCTCCGAGGCGCGCGCGCGTGCGCCCAAGCATGCGCCGCCGTGTCTGCTCCCCCGCGCGATCGCGTTCGACCGCACGCGCGCGCAGGTGCTCGTCGCGTGTCAGGACCTCGGAGAAGTCATCGCCTACGCCGCGACCGACGAGCGTCTCGCCGCGCAGCGTCGCCGTTGGATCGTCGGGGCCGGGACCGAAGCGATCGCGATCGACGAGGCGCGCGCCGAGGCCTGGGCGTGGTCGACGTTCGATCACACGCTCGACCGCCTCGCGCTGGACACCCCCGAAGACGACGCGCCACGCCGGATCGTGCTGTCGGCCGCGCCCGAGACGCTCGCGATGCGAGGCCGTCGCCTGTTTCACACGCCGACCGCGTTCGACGGTCGCTCGTGCGCCAGCTGCCACATCGACGGGCGCGACGACGGCCTGGTGTGGCAGAGCCCGAGCGGCCTGGTGCAGACGCCGGTCCTCGCCGGGCGCCTCGGCGATACGGCGCCGTTCGGCTGGCACGGCGACGGCGAGGACCTGCGCGCGCACATCCGCCACACCTTTCGTCGCATGCGCGCCCCCAAGCCCGACGACGCCACGATCGACGCATTGATCGCCTGGATCACGACGATGCCGAGTCACCACTCGACCCCGGTGCTCGGCGAGGCCGCGCGGCGCGGGCGAGAGGTGTTCGTGTCCGACGCCGCCGGCTGCGATCGATGCCACGACGACGGCCGAGGCACCGACGCGGCGCGCCACGAGATCCTGCGCGGGCGTCCGATCGACACGCCGTCGCTGCGCTTCGTCGCCGACACCGCCCCCTACATGCACGACGGCCGCTACGCGACGCTGCGCGAGACGCTGGTGCACACCGACCCCACCATGGGCGCGACGGGCCATCTGCGCGAGCGCGAGATCGCGGACTTGATCGCCTACTTGCGCGTACTTTGAGCGCGATGCCGACGTTGATCTCCCGCGACGAGGCCCTCGCTCGGATCCGCGACGAAGTCGGTGACGTGGGGTGCTTGATGTGCGCGCTGCGAGACGATCGTGTCGGGGAGCGCTGGGTCGTGGACGAGGACGCGGACCTGCTGCTCGTCGTCCCCCGCTACGTGCGGCGCTGGGGTCAGCTACTCGTCGTGCTCAAGCCGCACGTGACTCGCTACGCGCAGATCGATCCGCGGCTGTGGGCGCGCGCCAACACCTGGGCCCTGCGGGCGGCAACGGTCGTCGAGGGGCTGCTCGAGCCGTTTCGTTGCTACGTCACGTCGACCGGCAGCGCGGCCGGCGAGCTGACGCAGTCGTCGGCCCACGTGCACATCCACGTGGTGCCGGTCTACGACGCCACCGACCGCCCCCGGGACGTCTTCTCGTGGAGCGAAGGCGTCTACGTGGCGACGAGCGAGGAGTGGCGCGTGCTCACCGATCGGGTCCGCACGGCGTGGTCCCAGGTGTGATCGAGCGGCCGACGCGACAGGCCGGCTTGCCCCACCCGGGGCGTCGGCAGTAGACCTTGACTCGCGTGTACGCGCTGCTCGTGGCCTTGCTGTCGGGGTCGCCCGAGATGGCGACCGAGTCGGGCGACGTGCAGTGGACCGGCCCGGCGTCGTGTCCCGACGCGGCCCAGATGCAGGCGCGGATCGACGCCGCTGGCGGCACGGGACGACTGCGCGTCACCGGCGAAGTGACCCACGAGGCCGACGAGGGGTGGCGGCTCGCGCTGTCGCTGGAGCTGGACGGGCAGACCGACACGCGCACGCTGACCGGCGACTCGTGCGAGGAGCTCGCCGACGCGGCGGAGCTGCTCATCGCCGTGCGACGCGACGAGCTCGCGACCCAGGAACCCCCGCCGCTGCCCGAACCCGAACCTGCCCCGCCGGAGGACGAGCCGGCGCCGCCGACCCCGATCGGCGTCCCCGAGCCCACGCCCGGCGTGGACGATCGCGGCCCCGCCCCACCCCCGGATCCGCCCCGGCCTCGCCCGCTTCGCGGCTTTCCGCGCTGGCCCACGGGCCTGCAGCTGGGCGCGGCGGCCGGGGTCGGGCTCGGGGCGACCCCGAATCCGGGGATCCCCGTCGAGGTCGCGATCGGCGGTGCGTGGCCGCGCCTGCGGATCGCACTGCGCGGTCGCTACCACGTACCGCGACAGGTGCAGCTGGCCGACGGCCGGACCGCGACGGTCCAGGTCGGCATCGCATCGCTCGAGGCCTGCGCCCGCCCCGGTGTGGCGCGCGTGGAGCTACCGCTGTGCGGGCAAGTCGGCGTCGGGGGCAGTCGAGCCGACGGCGGCGGCGGGCAGATCCGCGACCGCCGTGGGGTGTGGGCCGAGACCGGACTGGACCTGGGCGTCGCGTGGCACCTGCGCCCGTGGTGGGCCCTGACCGCGCGCCTCGGCGGGGCCGCCGTGCTGACCGGTGCCGAGTACGTACGGGGCGACGAGCTGGTCTTCCGACCCGCCCGGGTCCATGGTCGAGTGGTGGTCGGCGTGGAATTTCGGATCCCGATCCAGATCCAGGCTCGGCCGGGGAATGGATGATCGGGATGCCACATCCAGGCGACCTCGCGAGGTTCCAAGACGCGTACCGCGCGCAAGCGGCCTACGTCGCGCACGTGCTCGGTCGCCTCAGCGTGCCCGACGAGGCGGTGGGAGACGCGGTACAGGACGTGTTCGTCGCCGCGTATCGCCGCTGGGACGACTTCGATCCGCGGCGCCCGGTTCGCCCGTGGCTGACCGGCTTCGCGCGTCGCATCGCATTTCGCTATCGACGCTCGGCGGCTCGGCGACAGCGCAAGGGCGCCGCGTGGCTGCACGTGGTTCGTGATCGCGAGCGCCCGATCTCGCACGAGGTCGAGGCGCGCGATTTCCTGCAGCGATTCCTCGCCCAGGTCGACGCCGGTCACCGTCGCGCGTTCCTGATGTTGGAGCTCGAGGGCCTGAGCGCACCCGAGGCCGCGACCGCCCTCGGTATCACCACGGAGGCGGTCTACGGCCGCGTGCGAACGACCCGCCGTCGGCTCAAGCAAGCGCTGCTCGTCGATGCGCGGCGACCCGATCCGAAAGCCGCCGCGCTCGTGCCCCCGTGGGCGGTGCTGCGCGACAAGCTCGGCATCGGCGTGCCGACGATCGCACTGCCCACGACCGCCCCGATCGCCAGCGGCCTCAAGACGTTCGCCGCCACGGTCGCGATCGGGCTCGTGGGTCTGACCGTGCTGCACGTCGCCACCGACCGGCACGAGCCGGCGCGCACCACCCCTTCGGTGACCGAGCGAGCGCCGAAGACCGCCGCGGACGCCGTCGTCGTCGCCGCCGCCGCCGCGCCGACGCACGCCGACACCGAAGTCACGACCGCCGCGCCGACACCATTGCGCGGCCAGGCCACGACCGCGCCGTCACCCGAGGCCGCGCCGCGCCGCGCGCCCACGACGGGACCCGAGGACCAGACCCCCGCGGCGATCGAGACGCCGCGCAGCGAGCTCGCGCAGGAAAACGCACTGCTGCGCTCGGCCAAGTCCGCCCTGGCGCGCGGCGATGCGGCCACCGCTCTGGCGCATCTGGATGCACACGCGCGGCGCTTCCCCACCGGACAGCTCGAGGACGCCCGTCGACGCAGCCGGATCCGGGCGTTGTGCGATCTCGGCCGCGTCGCGCAGGCACAGGGCGAAGCGCAGCTGCTCGTGCGCACCCACCCCGACGATCCACTCGCGAGTCAGTCGCTGACGATCTGCACCGCCTCCGCGATCCAGAACCCCCACGAGGTGGAGAAGTAGCAAGTGACATGAGACTCCACGGCTTGATCTTTTCTCTCGGGCTCGTCCCGCTGTTGGCCACGGGCTGCATCGTCACCAAGGACATGGAAGACGACGACACCGCCGGCAGTGAATCCGACTCGTCCACCACCAGCCCCGGCAGCGAGTCGGGCGTGGTCAGCACGACCTCCGACACCGACGGCGGCAGCAGCAGCAGCACGACCGGTCCCGACGACACGACCACGAGCACCGACGGCGCGTCGAGCTCGTCGACCACCGACCCGACCGAAGGTGGCTCCGAATCCAGCGACTCCGGCGGCACCGACGATCAGTCGCTGTGCGAGTCGACCGGCGGTACCTGGGACATGACCGCGTGCGGTCACTACGACTGCGGTCTGCCCAACGAGTGTGCGGCGGTGATCCCCGGGTGCGACTGCGGAACGGCGGCGAACTTCGTCGACGGCCAGGGCTGCGTCGACGACGACCAGTGCCTCGAGGCGACGTTCGCATGCGGGCCCACCGAGACGTGCACGATGGCCACGGAGTACTGTGAGGTCTTCGTACCCGGCATCCCGGGTCCCAACAGCTACAGCTGCATGCCGCTCCCCAACGCGTGCATCGGCGATGGGACCTGCGCGTGCCTGGCGGGCCAGGGGATCCCCGGTCCGGAGGGCATGTGCACGCCGGTGCCCGGCGGCGGGGCCGAGGTCGAGATCCTCGGCGCCTGAGCGCCCCTGGCTCCACCAAACCGAGCCCACGAGGGGGCGAGCGCGTGCCTGGCGCTCGCCCTTTTCGTTCAAATACCCGAAATCGCGCCACTTTATCCCCCGAAAAAACCCGCACGACGAGTGATCGTTCGGGGGTCGACCGGCACTTCCAGATCGAAGCCCCTGGCTTGGCTTGGAGAAGGACCGATGTCGAACAAGACCCGCACGCTCGCCGCCCGCCTGCTCGTCACCGCCGTCGCGGGGACCCTGACGCTGGGCTCGGTGACCGCCTCGGCCGCTCAGCCCGCCGCCGCGCCCGCGCAGCCCGCCACCGCGCAGCCGATCATCATCCAACCGGTCGCGCCCGCCCCGGCGCCCGCCGAGCCCACGAGCACCGTGACCACCGCGGGCACGCCCAGCCAGCCGATCATCGTGGTCAACACGAACGTGCCGGTCGCCCCGAGCCAGTCGACCGTGTCGCCCCGCGACTCGTGGGAGGTCCAACGGGTCGAGCCGCAGCCGGCCCCCGTGCCGGTCCAGGCCGCCCCCGCCCCGATCATCCCCGACCACATCCGCGTCGACGTGCATCCGCACCCGATGGAAGCGCCGACGATGGCCCCGGTCGATCACAAGCGCCTGCAGCTGGTCGCCGACACCTCGCGCGCCCGCAACCTCATGATCGCGGGCTGGGCCACGCTGGGTGGTACCTACGCCTTCTCGGCGCTGACCGGGACGATCGCCATCGACACCGCTCGCAACACGCGAATGCGCAACTACGGCGCGTGGATGACGATCCCGGTCGCCGGGCCCTTCGCGGCCGCCTTCTACACGCGCACCGCGACGGGGGGGCTGCTCACGACCGCACTCGGCGTCGCGCAAGGCGGTGGCTTGCTGATGGCGCTCGTCGGCGGCGCCCGCCACCGCCGTCTCAAGAACCAGCTCGCGATCGCGGTCGCCCCCACCGGCGACGGCGGCGGGCAGATCGGCGTGTCCGGTCGGTTCTGAAACCTTCGAGACGCGACCGTCACCAAGCGACATCGAGCGTCGCGGCTTCGGCCGCGGCGCTCGCGTCGTCAGGGCTGCACTGCACCCATCCCAACGCGAACAGACCCGTCACGAAGAGGGTCAGCGCGAGCGACAGCGGCAGGAACCCGGTCGACGTCGGCCCGTCATCGGCGTGCGCGTCGCAATCGTGATGATGGCCGACCAAACAAGCGACGGTACCCCGCCGGGCGGGGTGCCGCAAACCGGCGTGACCTCCGCGGCACCGGCGCGAGATCCGTAGGTCAAAAACGCCCGTTCCGTGGGCGCGGTCACCAATTTTGTCCCGCCAATGATTGGCATCGACACTGCGCTTTCGTCTATGGTCCGCGGCGAGAGGGATGACCATGGCATCGAACGCGACCGGTACCCACGCGACCGTCGAACAAACTGCTCCGCGCGGATTTTTCGCGCGCTGGGTCCTCGACTTCCACAACCGCACCGTCTTGTTCCGGGTCGGCAACTGGCTCTTCACGACGTACGCCTTCCTCGCGGGCGCAGCGTTCTTCGCCGGGTTCGCCGGGTCCGTTTGGTACAACGCGATGTCGGGCATCGACATCGTCCAGATCGCCAAGCTGTACCTGTTCTTGCTGGTGCCGGCGATTCTCATCGGGCTGCGATCCTTTTCGATCATGCTCGAGTGGCGCGAGCTGTTCCGCCGCCCACTCGCGACGCTGGTCAAGCCCGGCTACATGCTCCACGGCGGCATCGCCGGCGGCACGATCGCGCTGATCGGCATCTCGTACATCATGGGCGTGCCCATGCTGCGCCTGCTCGATGCGTCGGGCTTCGCCATGCCGCTCGGTGAGGCGATCGCTCGCCTCGGCTGCTACGTCTACGGTTGCTGCTGGGGTCGCCCCACGAGTGGCCGCTTCGGCGTTCGGTACACCTCGAAGGAATCGAAGGTCGTCCGCTGCGCGCCGCACCTGGAAAACGTCAAGATCCACCCCGCGCAGCTGTACGCGCTGGTCGTGTACCTGGCGATGTTCGCGGTGTTCTACGCGCTGCTGCCGTACGCGCCGTTCGACGGCTTCTACGCCGGCATGTACCTCATCGGTCACTCGGTCGTGCGCTACAGCCTCGAGTACTTCCGTCAGGACGACCGCGGCCGGCTGTGGGGCAAGCTGACCCACACCAACCTGTACTCCGGCCTCATGGTCATCGGCGGCATCGCGGCCCTCGCGTACGGCATGGCCTCGAGCAACACGCTCAACCTCGACCTCGGCATCCGCCTCGTGCACATCCTGGGCAACGGCCAGGTCATCGGCTGGCTGGCGCTGTACGGGATCGTCTTCGGCTTCGCCTACGGCGTGCACTACGGCAAGGTCGGCTCGTGGCTCAAGTCGCCGTCGGGCGGCATGAACCCCAACGTCGACGAGCTGTCGCAGGGTGCGGTGGGCCGCATGGAAGCGAAAGCGCGCGGCGAAGACGAGCCGGCCGAGTAGGCCGACCACCGAAGCCATCACGGAACGAGGCCGCCGCGGGAATCCGCTGCGGCCTCTTCTTTTTCGGGAACCTCTTCGCCGCTCGGGTCACCCCGTTGGGGGATGGGTTTGCGTACGGCGATCGGGGCCGCGGCGCTCGGGCTGTGGGCGGGTTGCGCCGATTACGACGAAGCGACCACCAGCGCCGGTCCGGTCACGACGATGGACGCCCGGCCCGGCGACACCGACGACGGCGACACCGACCCGGACGGCAAGATGGACCAGCCCGGCGGCGGCACGTCGGACGCGGTGACGACGGACCCGGTCGACGACGACGACACCACGGCCACCGACACCGACACGGATCCGAGCGGCGACGGAAGCGACGGCGGGCCGCCGGGCCCGCCGCCCCCGATGGTCGACCCGAACGGACCGTACGGACGATGCAGCGAGTTTTGGTGTGCCGACGCGCAGTCGCAATGCCAGTGGGTGCCCGGCGAGCTCGGGCAGGTGTGCAGCCCCTGGTGCGGGAGCGGGGGCACCAACGTGGCGTGCCCGGCCGTGGCCGGCTACGAGACCGAGTGCGCGTGGGAGACCGGCTCGTGCTTCATCACCTGCGGCCAGGGCTGCCCGCCGAGCATGAGCTGCAACCCGTACGGCCACTGCGTGTGGCAGTGATCCGGACGCGCCGTCCTCGCTGCGTCACTGCGGGACGGGCTCGGACTGCGCCTCACAGGTCCGGGCGCACTCGCGGGCGATGACCTCGGCCGCGACGGCCTGCATCTGGCGACGCTCGACGCACGTGGCCACGCAATCGTCGGACGCGGAGGGTTCGGGCGCGGCCGCCCCCGCATCGCGCGAGGGACCCGGCGCGTCGGGCTCGTCGACCGGAACGTCGGGCGCGGCCGGCGCGGGCGCCTTCGGCGTGACCGGTGCCGGCTCGCTGCCGTGGCACCCTATGCTCGCCACCACGACCTAGCAAAGACCTCGCACGGGGCGAGCATCGCACGAATGCGCGGTCAGTCCACCGACTCGTAAACGACGGTCGGGCAGCCGTCCCGCGTCTGCTCGACCCGCGGGCGTCCCTCGTCGTCCCAGGAGAATTCCACGACGACCATTTCCCCGCGTCGATTGGCGTCGACGAAGCGGGTCGTCGACTGCATCAGGTACCGACGCCCGCCGAACAGCAGGTACTCGCCGTCCGCGAACGTTCGCGTCAGGTGGGGCGCCACGCGACACTGCGGCGTGGCGTCCGGCTGCTGCGGCTCAGACTCGAACGTCGACACGTAGCGTTTGCGTTCGCTCGTGGTCAGGTGCCCGAGCTTGCCTTCGTGGCCGACGCAGCCCGATGCATCCGCGACGTGCAGGTTCGGACACGTCGCCCCCTCGAAGCGGGCGGCATCGACGTCCTTCGGCCAGTCGATGTCGGCGAACGAGAGATCGGCGTCGCGAAAATCGGCACCGGCCACGGCTCACCTCGCGGCCGCGACCGAGGCTGCGATTCCGGTCATCGTGAGCTGTCCGCTGACGCGCTCGACCGCCTGCGGTCCGGCCCCGATGAGCTCGTTGATGTTGAGCTCCGGTAGTCCGTGGGGCACCACCACGGTTCGCGGGGCGATCCCCTCGCGGGCCTGGGCGGCGATGCGCAGGCGTCGATCGTCGACGCGGATCTCGATCTCGTCACCGTCGGCCACCCCGAGCGCCCGCAGATCGTCGGGTCCCAGCCACGCGAAAGACTCCGAGCTGCCGTCTCGCTGGCCGCCGTGCAGCCAGCTGTTGTGGCCCAACCGTCGGCGCCGGCCGATCAACGTGAAGCGGTCGGCCTCGGGCAGCGGGCTCTCGGCGAGCCGACGAAGCTCTTCGGCGACCCGCTCGTCCCAAAAGCGCAGGCGGTTGCGACGCAACCAACGCCCCGGGCGCGGCACCGGTACGCGAAAACCGTACCCCAATGCCGGCAAGAGGCGATCGAGCGGCAGTCGGCCGAGCCGCCACACCGCGCCTCCCCGCAACTTCGCCGCCAGTGCGAGATCGGCGAGGATGCGCGCGTCGGGGCGCGCCTGCCCGCGCGGTGCGATGGTCGGTCGTGTGGCCTGCAGCAGCGACGTCTGCTGAAACGTCATCGTCGAGATCGCCAGGTCCCAGCGCTCCAGCCAGCTCGCGGCCGGCAAGAACGCGTGGGCATGGCGCGAGGTCGCGTTGTCGAACATGTCGACGCACGCCAGCAGCTCCAGCGAGGGCAGTGCTCGCGCGAGCCGACGGCTGCCCGGGATCGATCGCACCGGATCGCCGGCCACCACGACGAGCGCTCGGATCCGATCCGGCCCCTCGGTGAGGATCTCGTCGGCCAAGATCCCGCCCGGCAGCGCCCCGAGCACCGCCGGGAAATCGCCCACGCGACTGCGATGGCCGTCGAGCAGGCGCGCCCGACGAAACGCCCAGTCCACGACGCGCGACAGCGGATGGACGAGCAAGCCGCCCTCGCGATCGTAGTTGCCGGTGACCCACGCCAGCGCCTGCAAGAGCACGTACGACAGCGTGCCGAAGCCGCCCATGTTCACGCCCACGGACATGTGAAACGTCGCCCGCTCGGCCCGGCGGATCCGGGCGGCGAGCGCTTCGATGCGCGGGCGTTCGATCCCGGTACGCGCGGCGACGTCGTCGAGGTCGACCCGCTGCAAGGCCGTGCGTAGCTGGGCCACGCCCTCGACCTGCGCCGACGTCGGGGCCGCGTCGATGCACAGCTGCACGAGCGCGGCGAGCAGCCACACGTCGGTGCCCGGCACGATCGGCTGGTGCTCGCCCCACTTGGCCGCGCTCTCGCTGCGTCGCGGGTCGACCCAGATCACCTCGCCGCCACGCTCGACGAGCGCGCCGAAGTTCGCGGGCCCGCCCCCCTCGAGGTGCACGAAGCTCGACTGGCTCACGTACGGGTTGGATCCGAACACGACGGCCAGCTGCGTGCGGCCGAAGTCGGGCAGCGCCTGCACCACGGGACTGCCGTGCACGATGTCGGCGCCGGCGAACTTGTTGGCGCAGTCCTGGCTGCCGGCGTAGTAGACGTTGCGCGTGCCGAGGGCCTTGGCGAACCCCAGGGTCGCCACGAACCCCAGGGCGTTGAACGCCAGCGGGTTGCCATAGTAGATGCCGACCGCGTGCGGACCGTGCCGATCGATGATCTGCCGCAGCCGGTCGCCGACGAAGGCGGTCGCCGTGGACCAGTCGGTGCTGCGCCCCTCGATCCGGGGCTCCAGCACCCGCGCGGGGTGGTCGGCGACCTCGCCGAACCGCGTCCCCTTGGCGCACGCGTAGCCGCGGCTGGTCGGATGGTCGCGGTCGGGACGCAAGCGGACGTGCCCCTCGGTGTCGACCTCGGCCCGTAGCCCGCAGGCCGCCTCACAGATCCGGCAGTACGTCTGCATCCGCAGCGACCACGATACGACGAAACGGCGGTACCGTGCGGACCGTGCCGGACGGACGGATCTCCAACAAACGCGCCCTCGTCACCGGCTCGTCCAGTGGTATCGGCGCCGCGATCGCCCGATCACTCGCCCAGCGGGGAGCGAACCTCGTCCTGGTCGCCCGCCGCAAGGAGCGGTTGGAGGCGCTCGCCGAGGAGCTGCGTGGGCTCGGCGTGGAGGTCCTCGTCCACGCCGCGGATCTGACTCGACCCGACGCCCCGGACCAGATCTTCGAGGCGACCGAAGGTGCCGACCTGCCCATCGACATCCTGGTCAACAACGCCGGCGTCGGTGACTACGACCCCTTCATCGCGACGCCGTGGGCCTCGGTCGAGCGCCAGATCCAGCTCAACGCCGTCGCGGTCACGAAGATGTGTCACCTGTTCGCGCCCACGATGGTCGAGCGCGGCGCCGGGCAGATCATGAACGTCGCCTCGATCGGTGCGTACACGCCCACACCACTGTTCGCCGTGTACACGTCGACGAAGGCGTACGTCCGCCACCTCAGCGAGGCTCTCGACTACGAGCTGCGCGGGACGGGCGTGCGAACGATCTGCGTCAACCCCGGCGGCACGAAGTCGGAGTTCACCGCGCACTCGGGGCAAAGCGTCAACGCCGTGGGCGACCGACTCATGATGACCTCGGAGCGCTGTGCCGAGATCGCGGTCGAGAAGATGCTCGCAGGACGACGCAACGTCATCACGGGGTGGATGAACGCCATCGGCATGTGGCTGCTGCGCTTCATGCCGCGCTCGACCTACCCTGCCCTCGCCCACGGCACGATGTCGCGCGCGGTCGACAAGGTCTGATCGAGGTCAGAAGACCCGCGTGGCCTCGATGCGATGCACCGAGATGTCCGGTGACGTGACGCGGAGCAGAACGTTGATCCCCGGCACGCCGTCCTGGTAGTCGAAGCGGCCGGCGTCGAGCTCGAAGGTCGTCCGCCACCAGCGGACCGTTCCCTCGTCGTCGCGCGTGGCGGGCAGCGTCGCCAGCGGATCGTAGGTCGCGCCGTCCCACTGCCCTACCGAGCCGGTCGATGCGCTCGCGTACGTCAACGACACCACGACCCGCCCGACGTCGGCGTCGTCGAGGTCGACCAGGAAGTTGGCGTTGGCCGCCGTCGCGGCGCGAGCCGGCAAGACCAGGCCCGCCGCCACGTCTTGCGCCGCGGCCCAGTCGACCGTGTAGAAGCGAACGCCCCCCGGTCCAACGGGCAAGGCATCGTCGCCCGGGCCGGCGACCACTTCGTACTCGCTGCCGGCCTCGAAGCCACCGGGTCGGCGCGCAAGCAGCAGCGCCGCCGCGAGCGTACGCGCGACGTCGACTGTGGCCTCGTCGAGCGGTCGCTCGTAGCGGCTGAGGTAGCTCGAAAAGAGGATCGACCGCGCCACCTCGAACACCTCGGGGTCGCCTCCCGGCGCGTCACCGTGGGCCGCGTAGCCGATCACGGCCGCGCGGGTCCACGCCCACTCGTTGTCGCCGCCGTCGCTGCCGTCGACGAAGCCGGTAAGTCGCGCCGGGTTGCCGGTCCACATCGTGCCGAGCAACGTGGACGCCACGCCCTGCATCTGCGAGTCGGTCCACCAGTCCCGGTCCCTCGCCAGCCGCATCAGCTGCAGCGTCACCAACGCGTGGCTGACGTCCTCGGCCCGACGCAGGTTCGCCGGATATCCGTCGTCGGCGTAGTTCCACGCGTACCCCGTCGACGGGTTGCCGCTCATGCGCGCCCACAGCAGGTCGGCCACCTCGGGCGGTCGCACGCCCAGCGCCGCATCGCCACCGGCGTCGACGACGGTCTCGCTCGCCAGCGCCACGAGTGCGCTCGTGTTGTGCACGGCGATCGCGTCCGAGGGCTCGGTGGAGTACCACCAGTACCCACCGTCGGCGACGTCGGTGTAGTGGGCGTCCCAGCGCGCGATCAGTGCGGCGGCATACTCGCGGGTCGCGGCCGCATCCGGATGGTCCGCGTCGTCGAGCACGCGGGCGATCTTCGCGACGCCGAGGGCCACCATCCCCGACTGCCAGGTGTAGCCGGTGAACGCGGGGTTGGTGGATCCGTCGCCGAAGGCGTCCCACGCCTCGTCGAGTCCGAAGCCTGGTCCCCCGCCGGCGATCTGATCGTCGGCCGCCTGCAGCTCGGCGATCTCGCCGAGCGCCGCGGCGACGAGCTCGTCGCGCATGGGCAGCTCGTGGGCCCGCGCCGCCCACAGCAACTCGCCGATCGCCTGCAGCAGATAGCCCTGCCCCGCGCTGTGGTCGTAGGTCGTCGAGGTATCGAGCGCCTGCGCGTTGGCGAGCATCGAGTCGATCGCGATCGTCAGCAGGCTCTCGTACGGGCCGAGGGCGAGGTCCGGGAACGGAGGCAGATCGACGACGCCGGTATCGGTGCCCCCGCTCGAGTCCGCACCGGTGGTCGAGTCCGTGGTCGTGACCGTCGTCGCGTCGTCCGATGTCGTCGCGTCCGAGGTCTCGAGCGCCCCCGTCGAGGCGGGCGCGCCGGTCGTGCCGCCGCTGGGCCCCCCGGTCTCACCACCGTCGCCGGCGTCGCTGCCACAGCCGACGCCCGCGAGCAGCAGCGCCATGCACGTCATCGTCCACGCACGTCGGTTGCGAGCCACGGCGCCGATGATACGACGTCAGCGCTTGTCTTCGTCGAAGACCGTGTCGTCCGGCGTGTACACGCGTACGTCCACGTCCACCGTTTCCGTGACCGCGCGCGCCGACACCGATTCGCTCGCGGCCGTGGGCAGCACCTGCACGCGTCCCGGTCCCTCCGCTGGCTTCGGAACGGCCTCGCGGGCCTCGAAGGCATCGGACACCTTGATGAGGTACCAACGCCCGGCCGCCAGATCTCGTAGGTCACGCGCGAACGCGCCGGCCGAGGGATGCCGCGCCTGCGGCTGCTTGGCGAGGGCGCGGTGAAAGACTGCGTCGGCGATCTGGGGCAGGTCGTCGCGAAGCGTGCGAATCGAGGTCGGCGTCTTCGACACGTGCGCCATCGCCATCGCGAGCGGCGACTCGGCCTCGAACGGCCCCCGCCCGGTCAGCGCGTGGAAGGCGACGGCCGCGAGGCTGTACACGTCGCTGCGCGCATCGAGCGAGCGCGACTGCGCCTGCTCGGGACTCATGTACTTGGGCGTACCGAGCAGCATGAAGCCGGTATTGTCCACCTCGGTATCCACCTTCACGATGCCGAAGTCCGACAGGTACGCGTCTCCTGCGGCGTCGAACAAGATGTTGGCCGGCTTGACGTCGCGGTGGACGATCCCCTTGGCGTGCACGGTGTCGAGGCCGGCCGCGATGCGCTCGAACACCGGTGCCGTGTCACGCAGCGACAGCGGCCCGGGCTCGAGCCGATCCTCGAGCGTGCCGCCGGGCAGGTACCGCATCACGATGAACGGCTGATCGTCGAACTCGCCGAAGTCGTAGATCGGCACGATCGCCGGATGCTCGACGGCCGCGATCGCCTCCGCCTCGCTCTCGAACCTACGGCGGGCATCGGAGCTTCGCGACGCGCGGACCTTGAGGACCTTCACCGCGACCTTCCGCTTCATCCGCGGGTCGCGAGCGACGTAGACCGCCCCCATGGCCCCCTCGGCCGCGAGCCCCTCGACCTCGTAGCGCCCAATCTTGCTGGGAATCGACGGCGCGGAGCTCACCGACACCTCGCCAGCTTAGCAGCGTTCGGCCGCCGTCCGTTCGCGCGAACGGAATCGGACCTGGTCGGAGGACCTAGTCGAAGGCCCAGCGGATCGCGGAGTCGAACAGGGTCCAGCCCTGGTCCGTCAGGCGCACCGGCGAGTCCGGGGCGAAGGCCACGAGCACGCGTTTTTGCGCAGCCGCCTCACCGGACGCGAGCTCGTCCCCGCGGTCATACACGAGCAGCGTCGCGAGGTCGGGCGCGAACTCGGCCACGACTTTCGCCGGCGACCCGACCACGTCGACCATGGGGGTCACCGTGGTCTGCTCCACGGTCCACATCGCGAGCGGGCCCGCCGAGGTCTCCCCCGCGGCGGGATGGTCGGCGTCCACGACGTTCCAGCTGCCGAGGTCGTCATCGGGCCCGGCCGTCGCCACGTTGAGCTCGCGAATCTTGGCGTCCGATGCCGTCACCCCGAAGTCGTCGGCGACCCACACCTGCGCGATCACGACCGGACGCGGCGTATCGGAGATCGAGTCGAAGGGCGCGGAGCTGCGCACCGACGACGAGATGACCACGAAGCCGACGTCGTCGGTGAGCTCTTCGGTCGTCAGGCTCGGCTCGTCGATGACGCGCGTGTCGTGTTCGAGACCGACCAATCGCGAGTTGAGCGCCTGGTCGGCCGGCGTCTGGTTGGCGTCCCCAATGACGACCAAGACCGTGTTCCCGAGCTCGGGCAACCCGTCGTCGTCGCAGCCGGCGACGGCCAGTGTGGAGAGCAACGCGAAGATTCCGATGCGCATCGGGGACCGAGGATACCTCACTCGTCATGTCGGCTGGTGTCGTTGCGCACACGTTGCGGTGCGGCCATGGGCAGTTGGTACGCTCTCGCGCGTGGGCGATGCTCGACGGTGGCGACGGCGACGGAACGGTCTGGGGGCTGCGGACCACGTCGACACACGCACGCACCTGAGCGACTGTCCCGCTTTGCGCCATCTCGCGGCTGCACTCGACGAGCCGGGCGCGACGTTGGGCGATCTCCTCGGCGGAAACCGGGAATTCGTGCGGGCGCCCGATCCATCCCCATGGCTCGCCGACGTGCGCGCGCGACGATGCGCCGGGGCCGACGACACGGGCGTTCCGTTGTCGGTCTTGACCTACAACGTGGGCCTGCTGTCACGCCGCCTCGGGCCTCGTCTCTACGCGGTCCCCCACACGGCGCAGCGAGGTCGGCGACTGCCGGAGGCCGTCGTTGCCACGGACGCCGACGTCATCATGCTGCAAGAGGTTTGGGAGGATGCCGACGTCGCGCGCTTCGCCGCCGCGGCACGGGCTGCCGGATATCGGTTCTTCGCCGGCGGTCGGCGACATCGTGCGCACGGCCTGCTGCTGCTCGTGCATCGACGCTGCATCGCCGGGGGCCGATCGCAGCGCTTCACCGAGCACTGCTACGCAGCCCAACGTCGCGGCGAGCAGCTTCCGGGTCTGGGGATCTCGCGTGGCTTCCTCGCCTGGTCGTTCGGCCTCGCTGGCACCTCGCGGCGGATCACGATCGTCGACACCCACACCACCGCGTTCCCTCCGTTCGCGCGGGTCCGTGCGGCGCAGGCGCTCGAGCTCGCGAGGTTCTGCAACGCGCAACCGGACGACGAGCTCGTGGTGGTCGCCGGCGACCTCAACTGCGCCCCCTACTATCCGTGGGACCGCTACGGAGTTCGCGCGCAACGGCCAGTCGACGGATGGTGGCGCAACGCCGTGGCGTATCCCCTGCTGGTGCACGCCGCCGGACTCGAGGACGCGGTCGTCCGCGCCGGCCGCACCGACGACTGCGCGCCGTTGCGATCGTTGCGTCCGGTCGACGAAGGCAGCCTTCGTGCGCCCTTCGGAGACGGAGGTGACCCCGACCCCCACCGCACCACCTTCACCGCGACCGACGGCAACTCGCTGTACCACCGCCAATACGCCGGCACGGAGTACCCCGCCCGGATCGACCACGTGCTCGTCCGCGACGGCCGCGACGCCGTGGCGGTGACGGACGCACGGCTGCGCTTCTGTGAGACCCACGACTTCGGTCCGGCCGGCCGTTTCGAGCTTTCGGACCACTTTGGGGTGGCCGTCGACCTCCAGATCGGCGCGTAACGCGCTACGCATTTCTTTGGAGTCGCCCCGGAAATCTCGGGGTGGTCGGTTGTCGTACCTACAGCGAGGGGACATGGCGATGAACCGACGAGCGGCGACGTCCGCCCGCCTGCGCGCAGCGCTGGGGGCGACGGCAGTGGCGACGATGATGGCGATCGGCCTGACGCCGATGGAGGCAGCGGCCCGCCAGTACAAGTGCGAGCACCCGACCGACGGCTACTGCCTCGCGGTCGACAGCACGAAGCTGGTCTCGTGCGTGTGCAACGGCGAGACGACCGAGGTCGATCGCGACGATCTACTCGGCGCCGACAACCAGCAGATGATGAACATCTGCTGGGAGGTCTGGTCCGACGTGTGCTCGGCGTGGAGCGAGGAACCCGTCACGTGCGACGAGCCCGGGCTCGGCACGTGTGAGATCGACGGGCGCGACGGTGGCTCGGCCAGCTGCGCGTGCGAGGACGGACGGATGATCGACGAGCCCGACTACGACATCGTCGGTGGTCTCGCTGGTGACGCGCTCGTGGACGAGTGCCCCGACACGGTCTCCGCCTTGTGTGCACCCGTGCCTCCCCCGCCACCCACCGTGCCCACGCAGGCGCCCGTGGCCGACGCCGAGCCACGGGCCGAGTCGTGCGCCGTGATCACGGGTCGCGATCTCGACGTGACGTGGGGCTTGCTGCTGCTCGTCGCCGCCTGGCGTCGACGCCCTCGTCGCCCGCACGCGTAATGGGCGCGTCCCGAGTGGGTGCACGCGTGCGCCT
Source organism: uncultured Pseudomonadota bacterium (assembly GCA_937896535.1). Classification (GTDB taxonomy): domain Bacteria; phylum Myxococcota_A; class Polyangia; order Nannocystales; family Nannocystaceae; genus CALBMM01. The sequence continues at coordinate 2,473 of CALBMM010000195.1, read as the reverse complement.
GGTCCGCGAGACGGATGCACTGAAGACGACGGATCGGGCCGTCGCCCTCACTCGCCAAGGCCACGCCTGTCCTACCGCGGGAACGCCGATCCACGGCCAAGCCGCGACGACGCCACCGACGACGACCGACAGTCCCTGACCGACCCGCACGCGAGTCTGGACCCCCGACCGCCCTCGGATGTCCCGTCGTATGATGGTGCAATGCCTCGGGCGCTCTACGCGGTGCTCGCGTTCCTGCCGACCGCGGCCGTGCTCGGCCTGACGATCTGGATCACGCTGCTTACCCAAGGCCGTCCTTCGCGCGAGGTCGTGCTCGGCCCGGTGTCGATCGACCTACCGGGCCTGACGATGCAGGAGGCGATTCCGATCGCGATCGCGATCGGCGTGACCGCACTCGTGCAGATCGGTACCGCGATCGCGTTCATCCTCCACGCCCAGCGCAACGACGCGTTGACGTCCGGCGTGAAAGTGGCGTGGACGATGCTCGTGCTGTTCGTCGGCTCGATCGCGCAGCCGGTCTACTGGGGTCTTCACATCCAGGGCGGCGGCGACAAAAACCGAAAAAAGATTTGACGATCGTGAATCGGCGCCGTAGACCTCTCGTCCACCGCACGACTGCGACCGGAGAACCCATGCCGCGAAACCACAGCCCATATACGTTGCGAGAGCGAGACAGCTTTCGTGGGCTCGTCTGTTCGCTGGTTTGGTAGACCTCCGCGACGCGCCTGCGAGCCATCCCTAGAATTTCTCGACGCCCGCGCGCCAGCGGCGGTCGGTCCTTCGTCGGACTCGCCCGTCCCGCACATTCGGGGCACGGATACGCGAGAAAGCCCGAGGTTTCTGGGTTCGAGTCCCAGCGTCCCCACCACCTTCGGGGGACGTGGCGTAACTGGTAAACGCATCAGAATCGTAATCTGACACCTGTAAGACGGGTCCCTTCGGGGCCCGAGCTCGCAAAGCAACACACCGTCCGAGGCCCGATCCGAACCCGCGACTGCCTTCGTGCAGCCCGCTGGGGGTGGCGTCGTGTGGCCTCGCGGTGCCCCGCGGTGATCGATCCGATCACCGTCAGTCCCGCGGGGTCCCGGTCGCATTTTCTCGCCGCGACCGGGGCCCCGCCGGTGGTGCACCCCGCTGCATCGATCCCTTGGTCGGCCCTCGGACGGACCTTTCGCGTGCCCGCTTCCTTCCCCCAATCCCTTTCAACCCTTTGCCAACCGGAGAACGAGACGATGAAGAAGATCCTCATCCAAGAAGGCACCCGTGGTCTGATGTACCGCGACGGCAAGCTCGTACGTTTCCTTCGTCCGGGCGTGCATCGGGTGTTCAACCCGCTCGTCGACATCGAGGTCGACGTCGTCAGCACCGTCGCCGGTATCGAAGCGGTGACCCCTGCCGTGGAGGCAATCCTGCCCGGCGACGAGGTCACCATCTTCGAAGTGCCCGCCGATCATGTCGCGATCGTCACCCGCGACGAGCGCCCGTTCCAGATTCTGGGTCCCGGTCGCGTCGCCCTGTGGGTGACCGAGCAGCGACTGCAGGTCGGTCTCGTCGACCTCCGTCCGCTGCGCACCCAGCTGCCCGTCGCGTTCTGGCCTCTGGCCGGTGCCGACATGCTGCGAGAGGTGGTCGTGCGTCCGTACGAGCGAGCGCTCGTGTGGGTCGACGGTGCCCTGACCGACGTGCTGACCGCTGGCCGCTACGGCCTGAGCATCCGCGACCGCAAGGTCGAGACGATCGTCGTCGACATGCGCGAGCAGCCGCTGACGGTCGTGGGTCAGGAGCTGATCACCCGTGACAAGGTGACCCTGCGCCTGAACCTGATGCTCAAGTACCGGATCACCGATCCGGTCGCAGCCACCCAGGCGGTCGACAAGCTGCACGACGCGCTGTACGCCGAAGTCCAGCTCGTCGCACGCGGGGTCGTGGGCGCCACGACCGTGGACGAGCTGCTCGAGCATCGAGACGGTCTCGCCCGCAGCATGGTCGAGGCGGTCGCGAGCCGCGCCCGGAGCTGGGGTACCGAAGTGCTGCGCCTGGAGATCAAGGACATCGTCCTGCCGGGCGACATGAAGGTGCTCATGAACAAGGTCGTCGAGGCCGACAAGCGTGCGCAGGCGATGAACATCCTGCGCCGCGAAGAGGTCGCGGCCACCCGCTCTCTGGCCAACACCGCCCGCATGCTGGACGACAACCCGACGCTTCGCCGCCTCAAGGAGGTCGAGGCGTTCAAGGAGGTCGCCGAGCGCATCGGCAACCTCACGGTCGTGGTCACCCCCAAGGAGCTGCTGGGTCAGCTCCGCCTGGGGCCCGACGACTGAACACGATTCGCCGGAGGCCATGGAGGCCTCCGGCGTTTTTCAACCGACCCCGACAAGTCCGTATCGACGGCACGAACGGCACGGGGATAGGAGGACCATCACCATGTCGAAGCAACGCAAGTAGCTACCGTCAGCCCCGTCCGACCGCGCGT
>CALBMM010000194.1 GCA_937896535.1 uncultured Pseudomonadota bacterium | reverse complement strand
CGGTGATCCGCGAGGCGATGCTCGGGCCGGACGCGGGGCCGATCTTGTAGCGGCGGCGCAGAGCCTCGGGTCCGGGCGATCGCCTCTTGCTGCGAGGCCGAACTTGCACGAACGCGGCCCCGCCAAGTGTCAACGGCCCGGCCCGCGGACCGGGTCGCGAATGAAAATCGGCAGGATGTGATTCGGCGAGGGTCGGCGCGTCGGGGGCAGGAGTCCACGACCATGCCCGACCTGACCCAATTCGCCGCGTCCCTCCGCTTGCTCGGCGCGAGAGGGGATGACACGATCGTCACCGTGAAGGCCACGACACCATGCGCGGCCTCCACACGCGAGCGCGCGCACAGTGACCTCTCCCGCGGCGCCGCGGCGCGACACCGGAGCGACCTGCACCGTCGCGGCGGTCCCCCCACGAAGTCGACGCGGACCACTCACCCCGTCGACACGTCGGAGGAGGGGCGTTCGTTCGTCGATGAGCTCCGCCCCCGGTCGCTGCTCGATCGCGTGATTGTGGGTGACAACCGCGCGGTGGATGAGGGCGAGCGTGGCGGTACGGCTCACGAGCGCGCGCGCGAGCCCGTGCGGGGTCGAGTGTCCTCGAGGGCCCTTCCTCGCTCGCGACGCGATGCATCGCCCGTCGCCGAGGGCTCGTCGGACGGTGAACGTCGTGCGGCCACGGAACCCCCGCACGGGGGCGGACGTGGACGCTCGGCCGACCGGCAGGGCTACCGGACCGCTTGGCCGCGCGGACCGCCGCGATTCGATCTCGAGCCCACGACGCGCGATGTCACGAGGACACGTGCATCGAGAATCAAGCTCGCCGGCACGGGGACACAGACGCTCGAGGCGCAGGCTGACGCCTGGGCCACGCCGATTGTCCGCGACCAGCCGCGAGCGCGAGCGGAGGTATTTCGAGCCGCACGGGCTCGACGACCGATCGGGCTTGGACCCGGCCACCGACTCCCCGACGCTTTTCGCAGACGTGCGGAGCGGGTGCTCGGCGTCGACCTCGGCGCGGTGCGGATGCACTTCGACCGCACCGCCGGACGCGAGCTCGACCGGGCAGGTGCATCCGGGCTGGCGTGTGGCACCGATGTTCTGTTGCGCGGCCCGATCCGAACCCCACGCGACCAACACATCTTGGCCCACGAGTTGGTGCACGTGGCGCAACAGACCGCCATCGAGGACGCCCACGGAAGACTTCGGTGCATCGCCGGGGTCGGGACCGCCGCCCCGCAGCCCTTCGTGGAGCGACCCGAGTTCGCCGACAAACCGCCGGACATCGATGGCGTCATCGACAACTGGAGCCGACGTCGGACGGATGCGAAGACGACGGCCGCGTACAACGACATCGTCGCCGAGCTGTCCAAGAAGGCAGCCGGTGGTTCGTCGGCGGTGGACGACAAGGTCAAGGCAGCCACCACGGCCGGGTTGTCCGGCTCGGCCTCCGAAGACCAGGCCGCGTTCGCCTACGATCTGCTGAAGTCCAAAGGCCACTACAGCAGCGCGATCGTGTTGCTCAAGCGGCACGGCAGCAAGCGCATCACGACGACGTTCCACGACGCGGGCATCGTGGAACGGGCCAAGGAGAAGAACTGGTCCATCGCCTCCACGGTCGCGACCAAGTTGGGGAACCTGAAGTGGATCTACTACTGGTGGTCCAAGCACCCGGACCTCCGCACGTTCCGGCCGGAGAAGTTCGTCGAATCGGGCATCCTCGGTCCGGCGCTCTTGCCCAGACCCGAGTCGGGGGGTGGCGGGGGTGGCGTGTTCAAGCACGAGATCCAGCGAGTCGGGCCGCTTTTCGAAGGCCTGAGCGCGACGGCGGGGGAGCTGGGCCACGAGCTGTTCGTGCTCACGCATTGGGCCGTGCGGGAGCTGAACCTGCTGCGCCTGGCGACTCTCGAGGGGGCGCGCTCGGAGTACGAGCGGCTCGCGAAGGAGGCGAACGTCGAGACGAGTCGGCTCGCCCAGGGCTACGAAGCTCTGAAGCGACGGACCTTCTTCGCGGACTACATCGAGACGGTATTCGCGCGCTTGGGCGAGGTCGGGGCTCGCCGCGCCGCGGGGGGAAAGGGCACGCCGAGCGAAGGAGAGCAGGCAGCCGCCAACCTCTTGGTACAGCACGTCCCAGGTGCCGAAGCGCAGGCCCTCGTGTTCGCCATCAGCGGCGTCGTGGTCCAGGCGGCCGGCGCGGCCCGACTCGCGAACCGCGTCGCGCTCGACGTGCAGGGGACGGCGGCCGGGGAGGTCATCGAAGGCCTCGGCATCGAGAGCCACGCGTTCATGGAGCTTTTCGCCACCAGCGACAAACTCAGCGGATTCCGGGATGCGTACGCGGCGGCGCTTCGAAAGATGCTCGAGCTCAAAGGCGACCCGCCCGAGTTGCCCGCCATGTGGGAGTACAACACGCGGCGAAACACGGCCCGCAACGAGCTTCGCCGTGCGATCTACGACCACATTGATCCGGCCCAAATCAAGGCCGTCGATGCGATCCAAGCGGCCGTGCTCGCGGGGCACCGGTGGCAGCATGTGGTCGACCCTCGTCTGCTCGCGGTGCGTGCCTACGCGCGAGTCATCGTCGCCCAGGCCGACAAGAAGCTAGGCGAGTACCAGCTCGGCCTCGACTCCGCACAGGCACTTCGTCATGCGCAGCGCGTCGCGAAGGCGAGGGTTGGCAGCAAGAACGCGCCACCGCTCGAGACGATGCGCTACACGGGGGACTACCGTGCCAAGCACATGGTCGAAACGGCGCGAGCGGTGCAGTGGATCGGCATCGAATCGAGATTCCACGTGCTCGTCGACATTGCTCACCCGGTCCTGCATGGGGACCTCGACGACCCCACTTCGCATGCACCGGCTGCACGTGCAGCGACGCTGATCTTCGAGGACGAGCAGTGGCACGGCACGGAGTCCACGTACTCGCGTCTGCTCGAGGAACGGTCGGCGCACTCGCTGATTCGCGGCATGGAGCCGCTGACGCTGGCCACGGTCGTCAACTTCCTCGAAACGGCCGATTTCGCGGCAACGAAGGCGTTCATCGACGCCGCGCTCGACCCTACGAAGAAGAACTCGTTCGTCGACGCGTCCGGGGCGCCCAAAGAGTCGATCCTCCCGAAGAACTCGCTGGCGTGGAAGCTCAACGCGCAGATGCAGACCCGCCAGCGACCCAAGCGCTGGGAAGCCGCCCCCGTGTACTTCCTCGGGATCGAGCCCGACTGGAGTGACTACATCTCGACGCACCCCAAGACCCTGGTCACGCTCGTCGAGGAACGGAAGGCAGGGCGGCCGTTGCCGATGTTCTCGGAACGTCCGGAGAACCCGGCTACGTTGTGGACACTGCCCGACGTCTCGAAGGTCGTCACGCGGATGAGGACGGATCCCGCGATCGATCGCGCGATGCGGATCTACTACTACACGAAGGAGCTCGAGCAGGAGCTGGAGGAGGGCGCGACGGCTCCGCCGTTGCCGGACATGAGCGACGCGAAGTGGAGTCTGTTCTTCCTGCGTGCCCTCAATACCGCGGGGGCTGGCGAAACGTCGCCCAAGGCGGAGGGCAAGGCACTACGCGACACGATCGCGTCCGACCGTGAGAAGGCGCGTCGCAAGCTGATGGAGGCCTACCTCCGTTTCTCGATCCACACGCGCCAGTACTACACGGCGGTCTGGCTCGAGCCGCTGGCGAATCAGGCCGGGGCGCACATGACCGACCGCTTCACCCTCAAGGGAGTTCCAGGGAACCTGCTCGGGATCCAGGTCGCGTCGGAGCTCATCGATCGCATGACCGGTGTCTCGACGATGCTGGCGCCGCCCGAGCACCAAGGCGCCCATGTGACCGCGATGGTACTGGCCATCGCGCCAACGCTCGTCGCGCCCAAAGGCGACGCCGACGACGGGTGGCAGCACAAGCGCAGCCACGCCTTGATCGCCGAGTGGTTCCCCATCGTCGAAACCGCGCTCGCGCGACTCGCCGAGCCCGACAAGGCGCCGCCAGGGGGAGCCTCGCTCGACGCGGTGCAGACCGACGACGAGCGGAAGGACCGCCCCACGGCGAAGCAGGCCTTGACGACGCTCCGAGACGGCTGGCTGGCCACCGCGCGAGAAGTCCAAGGCAAGTTTGGACTTCAAGGGAACAAGGGAGGCAAGTCGGGGGCCGCACGCGGCTTTCTGCGCCCGGCCAGTGGGGGCAACGTCATCCAGGCGGGGGCCGGCAATGCGTCCTTGTTCCAGATCAACGGCATTCGCTACGTCCTCAAGGATGTCTTCAAGGACTTCACCTACTTCAACCCCTACCGCGAAGACTCGAAGATCGGCGGGGGAAGCGAGCTCAATCCCACGAGCGCTCCGTCGGCGGACGCGTCGATCTTGTACGTGGACGAGGGCGGAAAGCGAGACAAGCTCGCGCCCTACGAGGATGACCGCAAAAAGCACGTGTTGCTGAAGATCATCCGCACACAGGGGCAGTCGACGACGAACGAGGAGATCACCGGCGACAACGACAAGCGGCTCCGGGAACTGTCCAACGCGGTGGGCATCCACAGCACGGTCGTCAGCCTCAATGCGCTGGCCGACGCAATCGAGACCTTCGCCGGCCTCATCATGGACGGGGTCGAGTTGCTTCCGGGCGTCGGTCAGGCCGTCGCAGCGGCTCGCATTGCCACGGCCGTGATCGGCTTCATGGCCGACGACAAGTTCGACGAGCTGATGCGGATGGTCAAAGAGGATCCGATCGGGCAGATCAAGAAGGGGTTTGCCAGACTCGAGGGGATCCTCGATCCGAGCAAGCTGTGGCAGTTCTTGCTGTTCGGTCGATTCCCGCTCAAGGTGCCCCCGGAGGAACCTCCCCGACGGCCCGGGATGGGCCGCTCGGTCGGCCAGAAGCTGGCGGCAATGGTCGCGCGGATCGGCCGAATGGGCGCGAGGCTCGTCTCCCTGTTCATCCGGTTTCAGCGGGCGACGATGAGCAAGCTCGACGCCGCGCGCTTGTTCGTGCTCAGTCGGTCTCCGTTGGCCGCCGTGGTCGCGGCGGTCTCTCGCTATCTGCACTTGCTCGACGGCGTGTCGCTCGACGGGCTGTTCGGCGAAGATGCGAAGTCCCTGCGGACGCGCATCCAGGAAGGCGCGGGCAAGCTCGGCGGTCGCGTCAAGTCGATGTTCGACGGTCTCGCAACGCTGACGATCCCGAAGAAGATCATCCCGCTTGGGCAGATTCTGGAGGTCGTGGTCGAGCTCATCGCTCGCTCGCTCAAGGGCAAGTACAAGTACGCGGCGACGGGGTTCATGCGGATTCTCGACCTCGTGCCCGAGAAGAAAAAAGAGCTGTTCGACGCCATCGCGAGCAACTTCGAAGGGACCGACGCCGACCCGAACGTCTTCCTGGTCGATCAGATCAAAAAGCACGTCAGCCCACACGTCAAAGACGGCGCGAACTTCCTCTTCGACGCGTTGCACGACCAGGTCGGTCCGTTCGTCAAGGGAGTGGTCGGCGCCGACACGTTCGCGGATGCGCTCGGCAGCCGCCCGGACATCGAGCTGAAGACCGACGAGGGGGAGGAGATCGCGGCCGACGATCCGGATCCCCCGATGGAAGACCCGCTGGCGCAGCCCAGCATGGCCCCGGGAGCCGTACCTCGACGGACGACGGTCGGCCCGCTGCCGACGGGAGGCGGTCAGGCGTTGCCCGGGGCGATGCGCTCGAATCTGGAGTCCAGGATCGGTCACGATCTCGGTCACGTCCGGATTCACCAAGACGCCAGCGCGGGGCGGCTCAACGCCGATCTCGGCGCGAACGCATTGACATCCGGCAGCCACGTGTTCCTCGGCCGTGGGGTGAACCCATCGACCGCCTCCGGCGCGCACATCCTGCGCCACGAGATCGGGCATGTCCTCGACCAAGTCGGGCCGCGTCCTGCAGGCGGCTCGTTCGATTCCCGACCCCACTCGGGGGCGCCGGGCCGAGGGCTCGTGCTGGACTCGGGTCGGGAGTCGTTCGCGGACGCGGTAGCGGGGGCGATGAAACCCGCAGACGTTCCGAGCCTCGATCGGGCGCGCTCATCGGGCTTGCAGCCGTCGCTCCTCACGGAGGTAGCCGGGCCCCTGCTGGAGGAAGTCAGCAGTGGGGCGAGGCTGACGCGGCGCGCGGCAGCGGACGTCGAGCATGAAGGCGACGGCGATCGTTCGCTGTCGCCCAATCACCGCAGGCACGCCGAGAACGTGTGGACCAACTTGACCAGCGAGTTTGCCACCAAGCTCGAGATGACCGGGACCTTCGGCGCGGCCGCGGTCAAGGAACAGCTTCTCAAGCGACTCAAGCAGCGTGAGCCCACGATGCAGAGGGGACTCGAGGAGGCCGCGGCTTCGGCCTTGGTGTTGCTCGCGCCGCAAACGCGCGGCCACGACCCGATTCCGTTCCTCGACCCGCACCGGTTCTCTCGCGCGCTGGTCGGCCTGGTGTTTGGCGGCTCCGGCATCCTCATCTCGTTACGAACGAAGAAGGTCGAGGGGTCGGTGCCGGGCGCGAAGCGAGAGAAGCAGCCGTATGTCAATCCACAAGATCCGGTGCAGTCGATGAGCGTCGCACACGTCGACCTTGCCGAAATTCACGGCGGGGATACGCTCTGGCAGCTCGCGCTGAATCAGACCAAGGTGGCGCACAAAGCCAGTTTCGTGTCGCTCACGGCCGTTGCCGAGCTGTTCAAGAACCTCTCGGACAATCAGTCTCGGCTCAAGCTGCGCGCGAGACTGCGGCCGATCATCGCGGGGCGGTCGGGCGCGGGCGTGTGGCTCGGCTCGAAGTTCGCATTCCGCAAGAGCATCCTCGACGAGCTCGAAGTCGCGTTGCGAGCGCCAAAGAACGTGGACGTGGTCGACCCCGCGACCAACCCGATTCCGACTCGTACCGAGTATCTCGCCCACGCCAAGGTCGAGAGTGATCGGAAGAAGAACCTCGGTCTGCGCATCGGCCGATTCTCGCAGAGCGACCAGCTCAAGGGCTCCGGGAAGGTCGTCGTCTCCCCCGGGGGCGAGAAGTTCGAGCGGCTAGGACAGCAGCGTGGTCTGGAGCGAGAGTCGCACCACACCACGCAGTTCCTGCTCATGGAGTACTTCCACGGCCGAAGCTCCAACGTGCATCCGTTCCCGCGGCTCGCCCAGGCGCCTTCCAACAAGACCGGCGGAAAGCAGCTGTATCCGGGCTTGGTCGCCTCGGGACGCGACGTGACCCAGTTCGACGGAGACGGACCACCCATGCTCGTGCAGAAGTTCTTCACGGGGCGAGGCGGGTTGATGCCGGCGATTCTCATCGCCCGGGTCACGCATCGCAGCGGTAACCTGCACGTGTCGACCACGTCGACGGACTTCGAGGGCTCGCAGGGCGAGGGACAATCCTGGGCGGCCCACAACAAGTTCAGGACCGCGTTGATGGCAGCGCTCGGGAACCTGGCCGCCGACTACAAAGCGAAGGAGACTGCGGCGGGGCAGCCAGCGCCCGCGGTGGCGAACGCCGCACCGCCACTGGAGCTCTTTCGCAAGTGGATGAGCGGTCACGAAGCGACGGTCAAGTCTGCGATCAGCACGGCAATGCGCAGCGTGTACCGCTGGATGTACTTCGACGTGATGAAGGACGCCCTTCGTGACGGGCTCAAAGCGCTCGAAATCCCCTACTACAACGACCTGGCCGAGGCTGCGAACAAGGCCGACCGACTCGACGACGGCGACATGAACGGCATTGCGACGGTCGCGGAGCAGAACAACGCTCGCATCATGAAGGAGTCTGGGTTTGAAGTCTGACCGCGTCGTCGTGGCGACTCGGGCTGAGGTCCCTGCCTTTGCGCGTTCGCTGCGGTCCTGACGGCGAAGATCGTCCCACGCGATCGACTCCGCGCCTGGTGTTCGAGCTGGTACCGTAGGTCCACGCCATGGGCCTGCTCGCACCGACTCCGCCTCCGTACGATCCGATCGAGTGGCAGGGACTTCCCTTCGCTCGGAAGGCGCGGATGGTCTGCCGCGCGTGGGCGGTGCAGGGATACGGCACGCCACTGGGCGCGTTCGCCCTGCATGCCTTCAAGGTCCTCGGCTACATCGCCGCGTGGGTGTGGTTTTGCTCGTTCACCCCGGGGCTCGGCGGCTGGTCCGACCTGCCGGACTGGTGGCTGCACCCGATCGCGTTCCAGAAGGCGATCGTGTGGAGCCTGATGTTCGAGGTGATCGGCCTCGGCTGTGGCAGTGGCCCGCTGACGGGGCGCTACTTCCCACCACTGGGTGGCGCGCTGTACTTCCTGCGCCCGGGCACGACGAAGGCGCCGCTGTTCGCCGGCGCGCCGATCATTGGCGGACTGCGACGAACGTGGCTGGAAGTCGGTGTGTACGCGGCGTTGCTCGGCTGCCTGGGCTGGACGCTGGTGCACCCCGCCCCCGGCCTCGCGCAGTTCCTTCCGGTCATCGTGCTCGTGGCCGTGCTCGGCGTGCTCGACACGACCACGTTCCTCGCGGCCCGCGGCGAGCACTTCTGGGTCATGGTGGTGTGCTTCGCGTTCGCGGGCAACTGGATCGCCGGGGCGAAGGTGGTCGCGCTCGCGCTGTGGTTTTGGGCCGGGACCTCCAAGCTCAATCATCACTTCCCCGCGGTGGTCTGCGTGATGACCAGCAACAGTCCGGTGACGCGGATCCCGTGGCTGCGGCGGCTCATGTACCGCGACTACCCCAACGACCTCAATCCCTCGCCGCTGGCGACCCGGCTCGCGCACGCGGGGACGGCGCTCGAGCTCGCGGTTCCGATCGTGCTCGCCCTCGGCAACGGCGGCACGGTCACCACCGTGGGCCTCGTGCTCGCGATCATGCTGCACGGCTACATCACGAGCAACGTGCCGATGGGCGTGCCGATCGAGTGGAACGTCGTGGTGCTGTACGGCGCATTCTTCCTGTTCGGCGCCCACGCGCAGGTGAGCGTGTTCGACGTGGGCTCGATCCCCGTCGCGGCCCTGCTGGTGCTCACCACGATCGCGATTCCCCTGCTGGGCAACCTGTATCCCGCACGAATCTCCTTTCTGCTCGCGATGCGCTACTACGCGGGCAACTGGCCGTGCAGCGTGTGGCTGTTTCGGCGCGGCGCCGAGAGACGCTTGGAGACCGGGCTCGTGCGCACCTCCCCGTGGGTGTACGAGCAGCTCGACCGCTTCTACGACCGCCCGACGAGCGTCGGCCTCGTGGGCAAGGTGGTGGCGTTTCGGCTCATGCACCTGCACGGCCGCGCGCTGCCGTTGCTGCTCCCCAAGGCGGTGGACGACCCGAACGAGTACGAGTGGCTCGACGGCGAAATGGTCGCCGGCATGGTGCTCGGCTGGAACTTCGGCGACGGCCACCTGCACCGCGAGAGCTTGCTCGCCGCCGTCCAGGCGCAGTGTGGCTTCGAGGAGGGCGAGTTGCGCTGCATCTTCCTGGAGGCCCAGCCCATGCTACGCGGCTCCCTGCACTGGCGCGTTCACGACGCCAAGACGGGCCTGATCCAGCAGGGGCACGTGAGCATCGCCGAGCTGCGGACGCTGCAGCCGTGGCCGGCCGAAGACGGCGTACCCGAGGCTCGTCAGGCCAGCGCAGAGAGCTGACGAAGCAGCGGCACGACGGGCGCCGTCGACCATGGGTCGGCCTTGTCGACCGTCCAGGGTTGGCGGCGCGATGGAGCGGAATGGAGGGATCGATTCGACCGCCCTTCGCACTACGGTGCGAGGACATCCATGGAAACCACCAGCACTCGACACGCGCGACGCCGTAGTTCAAGGCCCGGGAGTTCGCAATTCGGGAGTCTGTGCCCCGGGGTGAATTGGGTCTGCGACCAGTACTTGCTCAACTTGGGTTGCGTGATCGACTTTTCCTGACGAACGCAGGGCCGGGGCGGCACGACGGTCGCGAATTTTCGCAACACGGTGTGGCCGTGCCTGGGCCGGCGTATGGCGCATCGCCGAGACGGCGGCGGGATGGGCGGACCACTTGCTGCCGGCCGTCCCGTATCGGCAGTGGGTGCTGGCGCGCGAAGGCCTCCTTCCGGCGGCGAACGCGGAGAATGATCACGCGCAGGGCTTCGGCACGGGCTTGCCGCGTCGTTCTCGACGTGTGAAGTGCCCTCCCATGGTCGTTCATCACCGATTCGTCCTGGCCACGGTTCTTGCGATTCTCGGGACGCAGCCGGGATGCGCCTCGGCCGAACCGCCCACGTGTGGCGAGGGCACCGTGGAGCGCGATGGCCAGTGTGTTGTGGGCGGCACCGCCGGCGAGGGCAGCTCGGCCGGCGACGCCAGTGGCGACGAGCCGAGCGCGGACGACGTGGCGGACGATGGTGCGGCCGACGACGTGGCCGACGACGCGGCCGACGGCAGCGGCGGTGGCATGGCCGACACTGGCACCGCGTCCGGCAACGACGACGGTCCCGCCCCCGGCGCTGACCCGTACGGGCCGTGTCCGGGACAAAGTGATTTCGAGTGCTCGTCCGACGCGCACGTCTACCCAGATGAGTGTCGATCGGAATTGAACGGCTGCAGCGCAGGGTGCGGCGAGGACACGGACTGCGCGGCACCGCTCGGCGGGACCGCAGTGCAGCGATGCGAACTGGTCTCGGTCCCGTTCAGTGCACAGTTGTGCGTGCTCGGTTGCCCGGGCGATCTGGTCTGCCCCGACGGCATGACGTGCCGCCCCCTCGACGGCGAGAACGGCCCCAACGATATCTGCGTCTGGCCGTAGCGCTTCGGCGGTCGACCTGAAGTCCCGACCTGGACACCACCGGTCCCCCATCCGTCCAGCCGCGGGACTTCACCTCGCGAGTCCGAGAGATCCGCGCGCGGCTCGGCGCATCGCCGAGACGGCGGCGGGATGGGCGGACCACTTGCTGCCGGCCGTCCCGTATCGGCAGTGGGGTTCCGCGTCCGCCGACTCTGCGCTCGCAGGTGTCGCGGGTCTCGCCCGTCGATGCCCGCGATTGGGCGGGAACAATCCGCGGGCGTTCGAGACTACCTCGGCCTCAGCCAACCGAGGAGAACCGAATCATGTCCCCCATCTGCAAACGAGCTGCGCTGTGCGCCATCGTCGTGGGCACGCCCGCCTGCTACGCCTCGCACACGATCCCGCTACCCGGCGAGCGCTACCAGTGCGAATGCACGTTCACCGAGGAGCTTCCCGACGCCGACGTGACCTGCGCGCCCGATGACACCGGAAGCTGGGAGTGTGAGCCCAGCGTGTGCGTGGGCCCCGGCTGCATCGAGACGCGCACCCATGCCGCGACGATCCACCCGTGCACGGTGTTCGCAGGCGACCCGACCGGGGTCTGCGATGCGGCGTGTGCCGACTCGCGCTTCTTTCCCACCTCCGTGACCGTGTCCGGCGTGCGACGGGGCGCGGGGTCGTACTCGGGACCGGGCCTGTGCGGAACCGATGGGCCCCCGCCCCGCGAGTTCTTCTTCCCCGATGTGCCCGTGGACGCGGTCCGCAACGGTTGGGTCGTCGCGTCCATGTCGACGCTCGAGCTCACGGTGGAAGGACTGGGCAGTACGGGGGTCTTCGAGCCGGTCGATGCGACCCCGGTCGCGATTCAGGGTGGAGCGTGCGAGGGCCTGAGCTGCCCCCTCGCGATCAACAGCTTCCGCATCGAAGTCCCCGAGGGGGTCACACTCGACGGCAACTCCGTGGATTCGCTGACCATCCGGCTCGCCGGCGGCGCCCCTTGGGGGGCGGCGGAAGCGGACGGCGCGGGGCAGTGGCGGCTGCTGGGCACGACCGCGGACAACAGCGCGCTCCCCCTCGAGTTCTTCGGCTCGATCGCAGGGAACACGGAGGAGGGCGACTTCCTGTGGGAGCGACCGCCCGCCTCGGTGGCCGACGGACCCGGCGGCGACATCGACCTGCGCCGCACGGCGCCCGATCCCCACATGCGGTTCACGGGCACGATTCGCGACACCATCGAGCTGGAAAGCGGCGAGGTGCTCGCCGCGGAGGTCGTGGCCGACATCTACGTCCGCTTCATCTCCGGCGCCCCCGTCCCCCGGGCCATGATGTCGGATGTCGGCATGGCCACGGGGCCGCTGACGTTGGATGGAAGCAACAGCTACGACACGCTGGGTGCCGCGATCGCCGAGTACCAGTGGCTGGTGAAGGCGGGTTCCGACGAACGTCGGATCGCCACGGGGATCCGTGCCGCGGTCGCGCGCCCCATTGTCGCGACCTACCGGGAGCAAGGCTACGAGGTCTGCCTGCGTGCCTACGACGGTGACGGCTTCTTCGACGACGTGTGCGAAGGCGACATGAACTTCATCGAGGAGCCGGGTCTTCCCGAACCCACCTGCCCGGAGGTGATCCTGACGCCGGCATCGTCGGACCGCTTCCGCGCCCTGGTATCCGCGGCGGGTCTCGACCAGGAACTGGAACAATATGCGGGCGTGACCTGGTTGGTCCCGACCGACGCGGCGTTCGACGAGATCAAGCCGGAGAAGCTCGAGGCGATGCTCGGCGATCCCGAAAGCGCCCTCGAGTTCGTGCTGTCGCAAGCCGTCGAAGGTGTCTACAGCTGGGAGGAGCTGTCGACCCAGCCCTCGGAGCGGTGGACCCTCGCGGGTACGAAGCTCACCCTCGATCCGAGCATCCTCGAGGACCTCATCCGACTCCCGGATCAGGATTGCCCGGACGGCACGACACATCACGTCGGAACCATCGCCAACCCCACCGGCGCCCTCTCGGGCTGAAGGAGGACATCCCATCCGACTTCCGAGCTCCCCGCGGCGTGGATGACTCCACCTCGCGGGGGGCTCTTCGGTCGGGTGCATCCGGGCATCTCTCGGATCCGCAGCACGGGTAGGCCCACGGCACGCCGTGTCGCCGATCGAAATCGCGCGCGCGATGACGACGTTCACGACCGCTTAAACTCGCAAGCCGTTCGTGGCACGAAGTCTTCGTGGGGAAATTCAGCTCGAGTGTGGCCGTGGGATCCATCTTCACGGCGCTGGCGGTGGCGGCGTGCGCGGATCCGTCCTCGGGGGAGGACGGGGACGGGACCGGGTCGATGTCTGGTGAGGAGTCCTCCGGCAATCCTGCGCCCGCGTCCGCGTGCCCGGACTGCGCCGGCGTTTGCCTCGAGTCGCAGTGTGTGGACCCACCGTCCCCCGTCACGCTGATCGATCCGGACGCGAGTCTCATCGTCCGCGTCGACGGCGGGATCGCGTACCTCAAAGAATCTGCGATCGGGTTTTCGGACCGCGCGTGGGTCCAGCCGTTCGGTGGTGCCGCCGAGGTCCTGTACGACCCGGGTGCCGACCGCTCGGTGACCGACATGTGGCCGCTGCCGGGCGCGGTGATGTTCGTGCTCAGCTCGCCCTATGCGGTGGTCGTTGTCGACACGGCCACGGGCAGCGTCACGGAGTGGCCGGACCTCGGCGCGACCAACATCATTTTGCTTCTCGCCGCGGACCCCGAGCAGATCGTGTTCCGCGACTACGAGTACGTCTACCGTTTCACCAACGACGGAACCCTCACCACACTCACGGCGGGCAACTTGGAGAGCGCCGCGGTCAGTGAGGACGCGATCTGGGTCATGGAGCGGATGGGGGCGATGGGGGGCGTGGTGGCGGCCTACGAGCTCGACGGCACGGGACGTCGCGAGGTCGGCACCTGGGCGGGGACGTTCCCGTGGATTGGCGTCAGGGGCACGCGCGTCGTCTGGAAGACGTCGGAGGTCGCCGGGGTTGGCGAGGACGTGCTGCGAACGCTCGTCGATACCGGTGACGCCAACGTCACGCCCGAGGTGATGCCGTGCGAAGGCAACATCGCCGCCCGCGTCCTGCGCGACGACGCCATGGTCTACTTCACGACCTTCTCGTCGGAGCTGTACGAGTGCCGCTACGACGGCACTGGGTCGACGGTGGCCTGGGAGCAGACGGACCAGTATCGCGGTCGCTTGTTCGTTCGCGGTGACGACAGCCTGGTGGCGTTCGAGAACCTCGACGACGAGATGACCCTGTATCGGCTGACCTGGCCCTGACGTCGCCGAGCGGTGAAACGCGGCGGGATGTCGGGACGGTTGACACGGTGGTGGACGCGACCGCTGCTCCGGTGTCCGCTGGATCCGGCGGACGATCAGCAACGCGCGGGAGATCCCCACCGGTCCGCGTCTTCGCCGCACGGAAAGGAAACGGCGCGCCCCCTCGCGGGTGACCGGGGCGTGGGAGTCGTGAGACGAAGCTGGCTCGTCCTCTCGTTCGGAGGGCTCGTGGCGACCGGCTGCGGACCGAAGCTCGGGGGCGACGACGACCCGAGCCCCCCGGACCGCAGCGACGAGGAGTGGACGCCGCAGGAACGCGGCGATCTGTGGGGCGAGTGCCGCGGCGGCTTCCAGTCGCGTTCGTTTTGGGACTACGTCTGCGCGACCGCGCACGAGCAGCCGCACTCGATTGCGAGCGCGTCCAGCGGGGTTTCCGTCGGCGCATGCGGTGGCTGCCACTGCACGATCGAGTGCGACGACGACGACGACTGCCCGCCTCCGCCCAGCGGAAACGCCCGAGCCAGCTGCGAGGGCGAGCCGCGTCTGTGCGTTCCCCGCTGCGATCGGGGCGAGACGTGCCCCGACGGCATGCAGTGCAGCCCCGACGGAATCTGCGCCTGGGTCGTCGACGACGTCTTCGCGTGCCCCAGCGAAGACGACGGCGTCACCCCGTGCGACAGCGCGACCGACCCGACGTCCTGCGAAGCGATCACCTCGCACGCGAGCAACGTGGGCCACCGCTGCGTCTGGAGCTCGATCTCCCGCGTCAACGTGGCCGACCCGTGCGCCTCGGTCGAAGTGGAGGAACGCTGCATCGTCGCCATCGACGACCCCGGCGCCTGCTCGGCAACCACCTGCGACCCCGACGAGCGCCGCACCTACTGGGGCGAGCTCTCCCCCGGTCTCGTGGGTCTGATCCGCGTCCCGTGCGGGTCGGCGCCCGACCAACCCTGGCTCGTCGACGAGACTCTGCTCAGCGTGATCGGCTGCGACGGGGGACTCGACGATCCGCCGGCCTGCGGGTGTGCGTGCTGAGCGGGTGAGGCCACGCCGACTTCATCGACGCGCTCGGCGTCGACGGCCGCTACTCGCCGCGAGAGGGATCGGTCCGCGTCGATAGGGCTTGCACGAACGCCGCCCCGAGATCGCCGGTGGCCGGCAGCGATCGGGTCCAGTCCTCGAGGTTGTCGACGACCGCACGTCCGACCGAGGGGTTCGGCGCCACCGCGGCGATCCGACGCGCGAGCTCCGTGCGCGCACGCGACAGCCGGTTGCGGACGGTGCTCGCGGGGATCTCGAGCACCTCCGCGATCTCGGCCCCCCGCATGTTCTCCCAGTAATAAAGCTGCAGCGGTAGCTGCAAATCCATCGGCAGCCCATTGAGTGCCAGCAACAACAGTCGTTGCTCTTGGCGATGGGCGACGAGGCCACTGGGCGTCACGGTGCTATCGGGACCCTGCGCCGTCACCAACCTCCGCGCGCGGTCCGTGCGTCGATCGTGGCGCAGGTAGAGCAGCAGATTGTTTCGTGCGATGGCGAACAGGAACGTCCGAAAGCTCGAAGCCCGCGCGAATCGGTCCCGCGCTTCGAGGCAGGCCAGGAACGTGCGCTGCGTCAGGTCGTCGGCCGCCTGCCCCGCTTTGACCTCGAAGAACCGCCGGATGCTCATGTAGTGGCGGCGAAACAGCTCGTCACCGCAGCGAGGGTCGCCCCGCGACCAACCATCGAGAAGATCGAAATCCGTCGCAACGGCCCCGCTCACCGGCGGCACACTACCAACTCGAAAAAGAAAACGCTCCACCGCGGACAACTCGACGCGACCGGATACCACCAGACGAGACCCGCGATGGGAAGCCGCGGGGAGGGAAAAGGGAACGGTCCGATGAAGAACAATCCGGTCTTTTGGAGCATGTGGATGGGGCTTGCAGTCGGGTGCGCCGAGGGTGATACGTCCGGCCGTACAAATGGCAGGACCGAGGCGCCCCCGCGTCTGCTCGAGCAAGACGACGCGATCACGGGCGAGTACATCGTCGTCCTCAAACCCGCGGCGCAGCGCTCCGGCACGTTCACCACGCGTAGCGAATTCGCGCAGGCGATCGAAGCCCGCGCCGGCCACGTGCTCGCATCGCTCGGGTCCGCAGAAGACACCTTTGCCGTGGCCCTCGACCCACAGGAAGCGCTCGAGCTCAGCCTCGACGACTCGGTGCTGTTCGTCGAAGAGAACGCGCGCGTGTACGCGTCGCAGACTCAGGTCGATCCCCCGTGGGGCCTCGATCGCATCGACCAACCCGCACTGCCGCTCGACAGCTCGTACGCGTACGCCGCCGACGGCATGGGCGTCACGGTCTACGTGATCGACACCGGGATCCGGGCCACGCACGACGACTTCGGTGGACGGGTATCGGGCGGCTATACGGTCATCTCGGACGGCAACGGAACGGACGACTGCAACGGCCACGGCACCCACGTCGCGGGCACGGTGGGTGGCGCGACGTTCGGGGTCGCCAAGGGTGTCGATCTCGTGCCGGTGCGGGCCCTGGGCTGCGACGGCTCCGGCACGACGGCCGGCGTGATCGAGACCGTCAATTGGGTCAACGAGCACGCCACGCTCCCCGCCGTCGTCAACATGTCGCTGGGAGGACCGGCGTCGGCGGCGATGCAGCACGCCGTCGAGGAGGGGATCGCGGCCGGCATCACGTACGTCGTCGCCGCGGGCAACGACACCCAAGATGCGTGCACCCAGGGTCCGGCCAACGTGCCCGGCGCCATCACGGTGGCCGCCGCGGACGTCGACGACGAGTCCGCGCCGTTCACCAACTACGGCGCCTGCACCGACCTGTACGCACCGGGCGTCGGGATCGAGTCCGCCTGGATCGACCACGATGCCTCGTCGAAATCCCTCAACGGGACCTCGATGGCCTCCCCCCACGTTGCGGGGGTCGCCGCGCTGTACCTGTCACAGAACGCCTCGCTGAACCCCTCGGCGCTCACCGAGCTGATCCTCGATGCCGCCTACGCCAACGCGATCTCCGGCGCCCCCGCGGCCACATCCACGCTGCTGCTGTCCTCGCTGCTCGAAGCCACCGAGCCTCCGGACGATGGCGGTGGTGATGATGGCGGCGGCGACGGTGGCGACGGTGGCGACGGCGGCGACGGCGATGCCCCGGGGGACGGCGGCATGGACCCGGGCAACCCCGATCCCGACGAGCCGGTCGAAGGCTGCGTCACGGCGTGCGAGACCGCCCTCGCCTCCTGTGCCGGCTTCGCCTTGCCGTGCGATCTGCTGTGCGAGGTGGGGGCCTCCACCGCTTGCTTCGAGGCGGCCCCCGACTGCTACGCCGCGCTGTCGTGTTTGTAGCGGCGGCCGGCCGGCCCCCTCGCAACCTCTATTCGTCGAGCGCCTTCTGGACGGGACCAAAGCCGTCGAAGGCTCGCCACGTCATCGAGGAAGCGGGGGGGACCACGGCTCCGTGCACAGCTCGATGTCGACGAGGTAGCAGACATCCTCGCGACCGTCGGTGCAGCCCGAGCCGCGAATGTGCTCGGCAGCCTGCAGGACCGCCCCCACGGGGACGGAGGGGCCCGCGCATAGTCGAGCCACCCGCATCTGTGGAAAGAGCGGCCGGTATCGCTTGATCTCCTCGGCGAGGAACTGTGTGTCCCAGCGGTCGAGACGATGCATGGGCACTGCAGAATCCCGCACGGGAAACCCCGGGCGGCCCAGCTCGTGGGGCGTACGTTGGCGCAGCAGGTAGCTCATGGTGATGGTGTAGCCATCGGGCAAAACGACGACGCACACCGGCCCGTAGGGATCGTCCGAGAGGAAGTCGTCCGGCGCGACCGATTGCGTGTCGAGGCCACGAATCTGCCCGTCGTCGAGGACCGCGAAGGTGACGGTCGGCGCACGCGACCATACGGTGTTCAGCTCCGCGAGCAGGTCGTCGAACCTCACCGTGGGGCTCGCGGCGATCCACGGAGGCTCGTCCGCGCCATCGGGGACGAGGTGCAAGATCCCCTTCGTCCCGGTCTCTCGCAGGTCGGCGGGGCGCTCGAGCGGACGTCCGCCGTCCACCGACGTCAGCACGACACCTCGCCTCGCCAGATCGGTCACTCGTACCGGGCGAGCCGGCCGCGACTCCGCGACCGGCGACTGCGCGCGCGCGCTGGCGTCGAGCTCCGAAGGTTCGCGCGTGGCCTCGTCCAGCAGCTCGTGGTGGCCACAGCCCAGTAGCAGCGGGAGGAGCCACGTCAGTCGCATGATCGGAGCGTGGCGGCTGGAACGGGGAGTCACGTCACGGCTCGAGGTCAGCGCTCCAGCATGTCGAAGGCGGGCAACTCTCCCACCGACACGGTCGGCATGTCGCGGAACGCGTCCCATTCCTCGGTCCCCGGTGGCTCGATCCAGTTCGCGAAGTTCGTGCGCGTCCACGTGGACTCCCCACTGCCCTCGCGCTCGAACAACCACGCGACGAATCTCTCGGAGATCTGCTGTCCCCACTGCAGCGCGGCCTCCGAGTCGGGGGCATCGATGAACACGGCGCGACAGCTCTCGTAGTCGGAGCCCGTTGCCCGCGTTGCACTCCGCTTCGCTCGGATCCTCGAAACCGAACATGTACAGAAAGCGGGGCATGGTCACCGAGCGCTTGGTGCGCCCGTCACAGCGTAGCGACAGCGCGGCGAGTGCGGCAACGGCCTGGGACCCGCACGTCGCCGATCGCCGGTGCTACCTTCGGGGCCGTGAAAGCTCGGCTGTGGGTCGGCGGGTTGGTGGGGTTGTGGATGGGGTGCGCCGGCGATGGCGGGGCCATCGAATCGACCGACGACGGCAGCACGACGGCGAGCGCCGCGACGTCGGACTCTGCAGATCCGGTCGGGGACGGCAGCACGTCCTCGGGCGTCGCGGACGGGACCACGACGAGCACGACGGCGGACGCAAGCGAGTCCACGAGTGGGTCGACGGGCAACCCCGAGTGTGTCACGCCGGCCGAATGTGCCGAGGACGCGCAGGCCCAGACCGCGGCGTGGCTCGAGGAGATCCGTGACGACCCCACCGAGCTCGCGGCGTTCTTGACCGCCATGCCGCTCGGGGGTGACCTGCACCACCATCTGTCGGGGGCGGTCTACGCCGAGGCGTACCTGGCGTGGGCCGACGCCGACGGGGGCTTTTGTGTCACGTCGTCGAGCCTGTCGCTGTCGACCGCGTGCGGCGATGGCAACGACGTGCCGGTTCCGACGGGGCGGCGGGACCTGTACCTGGACGTCGTGCGGGCGTGGTCGATGGCCGACTTCGTGCCCACTCCGACCGAAAGTGGCGCCGACCATTTCTTCGCGACGTTTGCGAAGTTCGGTGCGATCTCCGGCACACGTCACGGGTCGATGCTCGCGAACGTTCGGCAGCGGGCGGCCAACGAGAACGTGCAGTACATCGAACCGATGCTGACTTCGAACGCGACGGCCCGAACGTTGGGGCAAGCCGTGTGGCAGGGGCTCGGTGGTGGGGCGCTGGCGCAAGACGAGTACGCCACGCTGCACGCGGCGATCGTCGCCGACCCGGGGTTCGTCGCCGCGCGAGACGTGCTCGTCGACGAGGTCGCCGACAGCGAGGCGATCGCGGATGCCGAGCAAGCTTGCGCCTCCGCGCAACCTGCCGCGGGGTGCGACGTGGCGACACGCCATCAGGCGTACATTTCGCGCAGCGGCAGCGACGCGGAGATCTTCGGCCAGATGGTCGCAGCGTACGAGGCGGCGATCGTCGAGCCGAGGCTCGTGGGGCTCAACCTCGTCGGCCCCGAGTACGGCAGCACCGCGATGAGCAACTACGACCAGCTCATGGACATGCTCGCGTACCTGCAGGGCGCCTACGAGGGGGTCAGCCCGCTGCGGCTTTCCCTGCACGCCGGCGAGATCACGGCGGCGACGATCCCCGCCGGCTATGCACTCGACGAAGCCGACCACGTGCGCAAGGCGTTCGAGGTGGCCGGCGCGCGGCGGATCGGCCACGGGGTCGACGTGCTGTACGAGAGCGATCCGCAGGGGCTGTTGGCCGACCTCGCCGCCGCGGGCGTGCTCGTGGAGATCTGCCTGGCGAGCAACGACATCATCCTCGAGGTCAACGGCGACGAGCACCCCTTGCACGACTTCCTCGCCCAAGGGGTACCGGTCGCGCTCGCCACCGACGATCAGGGCGTCGCGCGATCGAGCCTCGCCGCCGAGTACGGCCGCGCCGTCGTCGACCTCGGCCTCGGCTACCTCGAGCTCAAGGCCATGGCTCGCAATAGCCTGCACTACGCGTTCTTGCCGGGCGAGAGCCTGTGGGAAGACCTGCCGCAGCTGACGATCACCAACGCATGCGCACCGGCGCGCGGCGAGACGCCGACGAGTCAGCCACCGAGCGCCGCATGCCAAGCCCTGCTCGACGCCAGCGCCCGCGCGTCGCAGGAGCACGAGCTCGAGCGACGATTCGCGGAGTTCGAAGCGCAGATCGCCGGCGGCTGACGCCGGGACGCCGCCCCGGCACAGTCCGCCCCCGCGCGCCCCGTTCAGCCGCCGGTTCCCGTACCCGTCGCTCCACCGGTCGAGTCGCACAGACCGGGATCGAGCGACGCGAAGGCCTCGATCGTCGCCGCACAGTCGCACTCGTTGACGAGACTCGCACCGAGCTCGCACTCGGGGACCTGGACGCAATCGGCGACGAACTCCTCGTGGGTCATCCTCTCCTCGAGGGCGCAGTCGTCGACCTCCACCGCGCACAGGTACAGCTGGT
Organism: uncultured Pseudomonadota bacterium; assembly: GCA_937896535.1. Lineage (GTDB taxonomy): Bacteria > Myxococcota_A > Polyangia > Nannocystales > Nannocystaceae > CALBMM01. The sequence continues at coordinate 2,742 of CALBMM010000194.1, read as the reverse complement.
CGCAGCCCTGCACGCAGGTCTTGTCGGATGGGGTGCAGGCGGCCGTCCCGTCGCTGCCGGTCTCCCCGAACGTCGTGCCGGTCGCGGAGACATCGCTGGTTGCGTCGGTCTCCCCGGGCGCGCCCCCGCTGTCGGGATCCGGCAAGTCCGCGTCGGCTTCTCCGGTGGCGAGCGTTTCCGCGGGCGGCAGCTCCGGCGGATCGACGACGCAGGCGATCGTCGCCGACGCGAGCGCGGCCCCCAGGACCACCTGCCAGTCGACGGCACATCGCGCCCGATTCCATCGTTTCCGGTTCAGCCCCACGGCAGGAACAAGTGGAACGGGAAGGCGGACGGTTTAATGGGAACTCCGCGTCCCACGAAAGTGATGAATTGGTAGGAATTTTTCTTGCGAAATGTTAGCTATCTTTCGATGCGCATTTCCGCTCCGGCGTGGATGGTCAGCTGTGTCCTCTTGGTGGCCTGCGGGCCGGGCTTGGGCGACGAGGCCGACGCGGCCGACACCGACGCCACGACCTCCTCGACCGGCACCAGCACCGGGGGACAGAGCCTCGATGACTCCGGCGGCGGAGATCCACAGACCACGCAGGCGTCGGGCTCGAGCGACGACGGCGGTTCCAGTGGCAGCACGGGCGGCGACGACGGCGGTCCGCCCGTGGCGGACAACCCCTGCTGGACCTCGACGCGCACCGCCTTTGGCCCGCTCGACGCGGTGCTCCCAGGACCCACGCAGGTGTTGGCCATCGGCAGCGATGGACTGCTGGTCGAGCGCAACGGCCAGTGGGTCTTCGACGAGGCGCTCGACACGTCTGCCGACGAGCTGCGGGGTGTGCCCGACGATCTGTGGATCCGGGACGGCGCCGCGCTGTCGCACTACGACGGCGCGCAGCTGTCGACCGTGTTTTCCGGGATGCTGGAGGCCGACCTCGCGTCGACGCCCTCGGGCGAGCTGTGGTTTGCGAGCGCCAGTCCCCTCGAGCTGTATCGGAGGACGCCCGGCGTCGACGCGTGGGTCGCCCACCCCGCCCCTGCCCTCGGGGGTGTCACCGCGATCGCAGTCACCGACGACGAACGTTGGGTCATGGACGACACGTTCGGCGGCGCCTTCTTTGCGCACCAGGTCGACGAAGGTCCGTGGGACATCGAGGAACCGGAACTGCCGCTGTCCTTCTTCTATCCCGTCGAGATGACGATCGGCGACGACGGTGCGCTGTGGCTCGCGGCGACCGACGGCAACGCCGAGCCGACGTACGTGATCCGTCGTGCGCCCGACGGCGCGTGGTCGTGGGCCTCGTTCCCGACCGAGCCCGGCGACGGCAACGTGGTGTCCCTCGCCGTCGTCGACGGCCACGCGTACGCCGTGCGGCGCAACTCCACGGCGTTGTGGCGCTGGGACGGGGTGGGTCCCGCCGTGCACGCCGCGGATCTGCCGTCGGCCGGCATCATGGTGCAGGTCGACGATCGGGTCCTGGCGTACGACAACGCCGTCGGGCCCACGATCGACGACGTGGAGCTCGGCGCAGCGCCGAGCGTGGTCGCCTTGTACGACCGCGTCAGCGTCGATGGCGGCGTGCTCGCGGCCCGGAGCGTCGACCACGTCTTCGGCGGCTCGGGGACGACGATTCACGAGTGGAGCGACGAGGTCTGGGACGTTCGCGCCTCCGTTGGCTCGCAGCCTACCGCCGGCTTCTTCGGCGCGTGGGCCGACAGCCCGGACACGGCCTGGGTGACGCAGTCCCGCTACGAAAACAGCGCGTGGCACAGCTGGATCTGGCGCGTGCAGAACGGGCAAGCCGACATCGCGTTCGACATGCTTCCGAGCGGCACGCAGCTTTCCGCCATGTGGGGACGCGGCCCCGACGAGGTCTGGGCCGTCGGCCAGCGAAACAATGAAGGGGCGATCTGGGCGTTCGACGGACAGTCGTGGTCCGAGGACGCGCTGCCGGTGGGTGAAGACCGGCTCGTCGACATCACCGGTGACGACGAGCGCCGCTGGGTCCTGGACGCCAGGGGCGTCGTGCACGTCGACGACGGCACCGGATGGGACGCCCTACCGGCGCTCCCCCGCGCCGTCTCCGAAGGCGACATCGCGGTGGCCGGCGACGATCTCCTCGTCGCGTACGAGTACGTCTCCGAGTCACCGGCGGGCGGCGCCGTCGAAGACTACTTCGAGGTGTGGGACGGCACGCAGTGGAGCTCGGTCGCCGCGCGCTGGCCCGACGCGCCCCCGTTGGCCCGCGCGGTCTCGCCCGACGGACTGGGCGGCGTCTGGGTGCTGTCGCAGTCCGATCCGCCGGAGCTGTTGTACATGTACGGCGGTGCCTGGCAGCGCATCGATGCTCCCGAGCCGCTGTCGCCGGCGGCCCTCGTCGGTACGCCCGATGGCGCGGTGCTCCAAGCGTCGTATCTGTCCGACGGCCACACCCGCGTGTATCGCTGGAGCTGCGACTGACGCATCGCCGATCCCGTGGGGTCGACGACGCGATCACTTCGAGCACTCGGCGATCCAGGCGTCGATCTCGTCGTTGTGCTCGCCGATGTCCCAGCCCCCCTCGGCGGCGGCGAGGTAGCTCTGCCGCGCACCGCGGGCCCGCGCGATCGCTTCTTGCTCGTCGATGCCCGAGCTCCACAGCGGCTGCGGATCCCCAGGGGCCGGGGCCGGACATTGTCGCTGGATCTCGGGGGTTGGTCGCGGCCGAGGTCGCGCGGTGTGTCCGCAACGATCACCCTGCCGCGGTCGAC
>CALBMM010000193.1 GCA_937896535.1 uncultured Pseudomonadota bacterium | reverse complement strand
ACCGCCCCCGTGCAACCCGATGCTCGACCCCACGTGCGGAGAGCCCTGGCCGTGTAACGACCCCACCGATCCGATGTGCGGTGGTGGAGATCCCCCGCCGTGTGACCCGAGCGATCCCAACTGCGGCGGGATGCCCGACCCCGGCTGCAATCCGATGCTCGACCCCAATTGCTGGTAGTGAGACGAGCCGACGGCCGCACGCGTTCGCGCGTGCGGCCGGGTTTTTGGGCCCCGGTCGGCACGCGACGGGGCGCATGGTTGCGATGAACGTCGCGAGCGCCGAGCATTGGACCGCCTCGTGTGGCTCTTGCCTTGGATCTGCGTGCTCGCGATGGGCCCCGCCGGCGACGGTGAGGCACCACCTTCGGACGCACCCGCGGCCGAGCCCGGCGAACCCACCTCGACGGCCGACGACATCGAGGCGGTGATCGTCCGGGCTCCGGCCGCGCGCGCGGACGCGCTCGGGCAGGCGTTGCAGGTCCGGCTGGCCCCCGTACCGGTCCTGCCGTTCACCGAGGACAGCTACGCCCAAGCCGAGTCGCGGCGCTTCGCGTACGCATCGGTCGAGCCCGACCCCGACACCGGCGGCACGCGAATCGAGCTCGTGCTGTTCGACGGTCGCGCGTACCGGCGAGCCGTACCCCGCGACGAGGAGCACGACGATCGCGCGGTGGCACTGACGATCGCCAACTTGCTCGCGGCGATCGAAGAAGAGCGGCTCTTGCCCGATCGCACGCAGGTGCAGGTTCCGCGACCGGAGCCCGAGCCTCCGCCCGAGCCCGAGCCCGAGCCTCCACCCGAGCCCGTGCCTCCGCCCGAGCCTCCGCCCGAGCCCGTGCCTCCGCCCGAGCGCCCGCCGGGTCCACCGCCGATCACGTTCGAGCTCGGCGGGTCGCTGCGAGGTTTGGCCAACTTCGGCTTGAGCCCGCGACCGATCCCGGGCCCCACGTCGGTCGGAGGCACGGCCGCCTTCGCGATTCGATGGCCGATCGCGATCTACGTCGAGGGTGGCGCGCGGCTCACGACCGCGGCGTCGCGTGGCCTGCGATTGCTGCGCACGCGCGTGCACGCGTCGGCCGGCTACGCGTACCGTCGTGGCTGGCTCGCGGCGGGCGTGGGCGCCGGACCGACCATCGAGGCCTGGGGGGTGCGCGCCGACGGCTCGCGGGCGGACACGACCGGTCCCGACGGCGGTCGTCGCCCGCCGCTGATCGGCGTGCTGGCGCAGGGCCACGTCGGCGTCGTGTTCCCGCGGTCGGACGCGGACGCCGACGTGCGGGCGCGGATTGCCGCACACCTGCAGCTGTCGGCGTCCGCGTTACCGTCGGGAGCCGCCGCCCGCGTCGTCGAGTCGCCGGGCGGTCCGGCCGTGTTCGTCGCCGGCGGCGTCGAGGCCACCACGGGCGTGGACGCGACGGTCTGGTTCGGCGTCAGGCGTCGTCGTCGGACAGCCGCACCCGCCCCGACGTCGCGTTGACGAGCGCGGCCGCGAGCGCCGCCCGGGCCGACACGGCCACTTGCACCGTGCACTGCACCGCCTCGCCGTACGCCGCGGCGACGACCTGCGCCCCGTGCTCGCGCAGGGCTCCTTGCACCGCCGTGCTGTCGTCGTAGGCGTGCGACAGCGACACGTTCACGGTGGGAACGAACGCCTGCGTCTGCGCGCGGTCGAGCGCCTTGCCGGCCGCCCCCCCGTACGCCCGCACGAGCCCGCCGACGCCGAGCTTGGTCCCGCCGTAGTAGCGCGTGACCACGACGAGCACGTCGACGACCTCGTGACCGACGATCTGCGCCAGGATCGGCCGCCCGGCACTGCCGCCGGGCTCGCCATCGTCCGAGGACTGCTGGCGATCGTGCCCATTGTCCGGGGCGAGCCGCCACGCCCAACAGTGGTGCGTGGCGTCGGGGAACGCCTCCCGCACGCGGGCGATCGCCGCCTTCGCCTCGTCGGGCGTCGTGACGACGACGACGTCCGCGATGAACCGCGAGCCCTTGGTGGGCTCGGGCTCGAAGCGCAGCGGCTGCAGAACGCGAACGGCCAAGGCCTCAGCGTTGTAGCGCGTCGACGAGCCAACGGTGCAGGGGCAACAGCTTCTTGAAGTGCCCTGCGCACGTGGTGACGAACTTCGCCGAATCCAGCTCCGCCGGCCGCGGCTGCAGCGTCACGCCCGCGTGCAGCGCTCCGAACTTGAGCAGGTCGGCGCGAGGGTGCTCGGGGTCGACACCCCGCGGCACTTTCTTGTACGCCTCGCCCGACAGCGGCATGCCGGCCTTGGCGAGCTTGCGGCCCAGCGTGGCCAGCGGCTTGCCCGTCTCGTCGTCGAGCACCGCGGCGCGAAACGTCGCCAGCTGGTCCTTGTCGAAGGTGTGGTTGCCGGCGCCGAGCAGCACGCTGTCGTGACGGAGGCGAAAGAAGAAGCCGGACACCGCCGCCTTGCGCTCGGAGCCGTCCCAAAACCACAGGTCGAGATGGTCCTTGTAGGGCGTCTTGTCCTTGGAGAAGCGGATGTCGCGGTTGATCCGGAAGATCGACCCGTTGACCTTGGGCTCGGCCGTGATCGCGGGCGCGAGCGCGGCGAGCTTGTCGCCGAGCGCAGCCACGAACGCCTTGGCCGGCTCGATGTAGTACGCCTCGTAGTCGGCTCGGTGCGCGTCAAACCACGCCTTGTCGTTGTGCTTGCCGAGGCCGCGCAGGAACGCGAGCGTCTGTGGGGGGAAGCCTTCGAATTTCGCCATGGGATCTCCGTATCGGCCGTCGTCGTCGACCGTTGCACGGTCGACGTTTCGGGCCGGCGCTTTTCGACAGGCCCCGAGTTTTTCCTTCGTGACCTTGCTCGCAAGGTCGGCGAGGATGCGGCCGTGGTCGCCCCTGCCGATGTCGCGCTCGTCACCGAGCGCCGCTACGAAACGCTCCCCGACGATCCGGACCCGTACGTCGGCAACATCGTCCGCGAGGACGAGATCGTCGTCGCTGCGCTCGCCGCCGAGGGACTGTCGGCGCGACGGGTCGACTGGTCACGCGAGGACGTCGATTGGTCACGGTTTTCGTGCCTCGTGCTGCGCACGATGTGGGACTACTTCGATCGCTTCGACGCCTTCACCGCGTGGCTCGACCGCATCGAGGGCCTGCCGGTCTACAACGCGCTGTCGACCGTCCGCTGGAACATGGACAAGCACTACCTCGCCGACCTGCAGGCCCACGGGGTTCGCACCGTGCCCACGCGATTCCTCGAGCGCGGGCAGGCCGCGTCCTTGTCCGCCTTGCTCGAGGAGACCGGCTGGTCGCAGGCGGTGCTCAAGCCCGCGGTCTCCGGCGCGGCACGACACACCTACCGTGTCCGGGCCGAGGCCCCCGACGAGCACCAGGCGATCCTCGACGATCTTCTCGAACGCGAAGCCATGCTCGTGCAGCCGTTCATGGCCGACATCGTCGCGCGCGGCGAGGTGACCGTGGTCGTGATGGACGGCGAGTGCACCCACGCGATCCTCAAGAAGGCCGCACCCGGCGATTTCCGCGTGCAGGACGACCACGGCGGAACGGTCCACCCCCATTCGCCGTCCGACGACGAGCGCGACCTCGCCCGGCGTGCGATCGCGACCGTGACACCGACGCCGCTGTACGGGCGCGTCGACATGGTCCGCACCGACGACGGCGACCTCGCGGTGATGGAGCTCGAGCTCATCGAACCCGAGCTATGGGTTCGCTTCGCGCCGGAGTCCGCGACCTTGATGGCCCGAGGGCTGCGTCGTCGCCTCGGCGCAGCGCCGTCGCGCCATCGGTGAGCCCGCGTCGGAAGTGACGCTCACGCGCGCTCGCGACGGGCGAGGACCCACCGGACGAGGTCGGCGAGCAGCCCCGCACCGAAGCCGATCGCCGTCAGCATCAAAAAGCCCGCGAGCCCGGCGAGATCGCCGAAGCCGTCGGTCGAGCGCACGAACATCCAGACCATCTGCGCGTATCCGATGACGAGCCCGGCGACCGCACCGAGCACGGTCAGCTGCGCGCCGACGAACCCGAGCGCCGACAGCACGGCGGCCGCGATCGCGGACACCAGCGAGATGTTGGCGACGACCTGTCCGGAGATCTGACCGCGGTTGAGCGAGCCGGCCCCCAGCAACGCGCCGGCGAGCACGAGCGTGCCCACGACGAAGACGAGGCCCCACGTGCGCGAGCGGGCCGGTGGCAGAATCGACCTCATCCGCAGCCCTCGTCCGGGGGCACGCGCGCATGCACGTCGGCCTCGGTCTGCACCCCGTGGCCGCACCACGCGATCGGGTCGCTGGCCGCCAGCCGAAGACACAGATCGAGGCTCGCCTCCAAGTCGTGGCCCGTCGCGAACATCAAGCCCTCGCCGATCGCCTCGACACAATGCGCCTGATCGGGGTCGCCGTCGAGGTCGGCGCAGATCTGCGGCAGGATCACCGCCGCGTCGTGCAGCCCGCCCGCGAGCCAACCGTCGACCTGTTCCATGTAGACGCCGCCGACACAAACCTCGGTCCAGTCCCCGTCGCCGGCCCCCTCGCACGCCGCGAGCGCCTCGACAAACGTCAGCGCGCCGTGAAACCGCAGACCGTGGCCGACGCCGTGGACACAGGCGTACCAGGCGTCGTCGGGCACGTCGTCGCACATCGTCGCCACCGCGTCGGTCAGCGCCGGCGCATCGTCGGGCTGCTCGGCGATGAAGGTCTCCATCACGCCGTGCAGGCAGCCCTCGATGCAGCCGTCGCCGCACGCCGCGAGGGCCTCGCCGGCGTCGCCGGTCAGCCGGTATGCCGTGGCGCCGATCTCGTGGGCGATCGCGTGGCAGTCGTCGAGCGTGCCGTCCTCCTGCAGGGTCGCGGCCCGACACACCGCGTACCGCGGCGACTCGAGCTCGACGAGCGTCTCGAAGTACGGCCGCAGACAGCTCGCGCGCTCGCTCGCGGTCGGCAGGTCCAGACACTGCGTCGGCGGCGGGTGTCGACCATCGTCGACCGGCGTCGCCGCGCACGCGACCGCGACCAGCCCCATCGCGAGCCCGCCCCTCACGTCACCCCGCCGCCGCGTCGGCGACCAGCGGACCGAGGCGCTGCATGATGTGCTCGACCGCGCCCTGGCCCTTGATGCCGCCCTCGATCGACTTGGGCGACGGCGTGCCGTCGGCGTTGGGCACGGTGAACCGCGGGATGTAGCGACCGGTGTAGCCCGCCGCGTCGAGACGATCGCCGTCCTCGTCGAGATCGAACTCCACGAACGTGACGCCGGCGAGCGCTTCGTCGAGCGACCCGGCTTCGACCGCCCGGTGGAACTCCATACACGGCTCACACCAGGTCGCGCCGACGTAGACGACGACCGGCGCGGGCTCGGCGTGCGTGGCCGCGTCGCGAACGACCGTGGGCACGTCGCCTTCGGCCGCTTTCACGAACACGGGACCCTGCGGTCGGGCCACGGCCGGCGCTGTCTTGTCGCCGGCGGTGCGAGGCTGCGGGGCGGGTCCCGCCTCGAGGCATGCCGTCGCCACGAGCAAAGCCGCCAAACAGAGAAACGTCGCCGTGCGTCGCATCGTTTCGGTGAACGATATCAGTCCGACGTCGACCTGACGCCACGGGGCAAATCGCCCCGGTGCGGCCGGCGGGGCCAACGCCAGGGGCGTCAACGGCCCGTAAACCTCGAACAGGCCCGCGTTGCAATGGCTCGGATCGTGCACAGGTTGAGCCCGTCATGAAGTGGTCCTTCAAGCTCGGTCGGTTCGCCGGAATCGACACGTACGTCCACGCGACGTTCCTGCTGCTCATCGGTTGGGCGGCCTGGGCCGCCTACTCCGGTGCCGGCACGTGGCTGGCCGTCGTCCTCGGCGTGGCGTTCCTGCTCGCCGTCTTCGGCTCCGTCCTCTTGCATGAGCTCGGCCACGCTTTGATGGCGCGCCGCTACGGCATCCGCACGCGACGCATCATCCTCTCGCCGATCGGCGGCCTCGCCCAGCTCGAGGGCATGCCGGCCAACCCCCGTCACGAGCTCGCGGTCGCGCTCGCCGGCCCCGCCGTCAACTTCGCGCTCGCCGGTGTGCTGTGGCTGCTCGGCGCGGGCGCCAGCGCCGGCTTCGGTCTTCTCAACGGACTGATGTGGGCCAACTTGACCCTGGGCCTGTTCAACCTCGTCCCCGCCTTCCCGATGGACGGCGGCCGCGCGCTGCGGGCGTTCCTCGCCACCCGCATGGGCGATCTCGACGCGACCGAGATCGCCGCCCGCGTGGGCAAGACCGCCGCGGTGGCGATGGGCGTGATCGGCTTTTTCACCAACTGGGTCCTGGTGGCAATCGCGGCGTTCGTCTGGTTCGCGGCCAATGCCGAGCTGCGAGCGGCCCGCGCCGAGGCGGCATGGGAACGGCTGGATACCGACCCGTGGATCGACCCCTTCGCCCGACACGACCCGTTCGCGCGGCGCTCGAGCGAGCTGGGCCCGCCCTGGCAAGGTGCTCCCGTGCCGCGGTACCGGATCGTCATGGTCACCAACACGCCCTCGGTGCCGCGCCGCTGGCTGTGATCCGACACGGCGTCGCATGCTAGGTTACACGGCGCCGTGTCGAGACCGGATTCTGCCCGCCGCAAACGACTCGCCCAGATCGGGACCGCCCTCGCGATCCTGCTGCTGGGCCTGATCCTGTTGCTGCCGCTGCTGTCGGGATTGCTCGCGCCGTTCGTCCCCGACAGCGTTCAGGATCCGATCGGCCAGCACATGATCGACACGACCGCCGAGGAAGCGCCGTACTGCAACGACCCCGACGGGGTCGCGGCGTTGCAGTCGCTGGTCGACCGGATCGCGACGGCGGCCGACGATGGCCGCAGCTACAAGGTCTACGTCTCCAGCGCCGACGTGCTCAACGCGTTCGCGGCTCCCGGGGGCTACGTGGTGCTGTACGAGCCGATCATCTCGAAGGCCGACTCCGCCAACGAGGTGGCCGGCGTGCTCGCCCACGAGATGGGCCACGTCATCGAGGACCACCCCGCCAAGGGCGTGGTCGAGGCGGCGGGATACGGGATCTTGGGGATGCTGACGTTCGGCGGCGGAGACAAGGCCGCGATCGCCCGGTCGTTGCTGTCCAACCACTACAGCCGCGCCGACGAGCTCGAGGCCGACCAGATCGGTGTGGAGACGCTCAACCGGGCCGGGATCGACTCCACTGGACTGATCTCGTTCTTCGACAAGCTCAAGGCGGCCGGCGGCGACATGCCCGGAGCGCTCGAGTTCTTGTCGACGCATCCGTCGGGCGACAGGCGGGCCGACGAGCTCGAGGGGCTGATCAAGGCCGGAGAGCCGGCGCTGACCGATGCGCAGTGGAAAGCGCTTCGGGGGATCTGCAAGTCGACCGGCAAACCCGAGCCGATCGTCGTCGACAAGTAGGGCGCCCTCAGCCTTTGACGTGCTGGTCGAACCAGGCCAGGAAGCGGTTGGCGAAGTCGATCTGGTGGGCGCGCTCGCCCAGGCCATGGCCTTCGCGGGGGTAGTAGACGACCTCGGTCGTCACCTTCTTGTGGCGTAGCGCTCGGTACAGCTCGGTGGCCTGCTCCGGCGGCACCCGGGTGTCGTCGGAGCCGTGCACGATGAGCGTGGCGGTCTTGGCCTTGCCCACATGGGCCATCGGCGAGCGATCCCACGCCAGCGCGTAGTCGTCGTAGGGCCACAGGTCCCAGTGCACGAGCGAGTTTTCGTGCTCGATCTCCGAGGTGCCGGTGAACGAGACCCAGTTGGTGATCGCCGCCCCGACCATCGCGGCCTTGAAGCGCGCCGAGTGCTTGGTCGCGGCCAGGCCCGAGAAGTAGCCGCCGTAGCTCCAGCCGCCCATGCCGACGCGGGCCTCGTCGACCAAGCCCTCCTGCACGAGGTGGTCGATGCCGGCGAGGACGTCCTCGAACTCCTTGCCGCCGAGGTCGCGCTGGTCGGCCTTGCCGTACGCGACACCGCGCCCCTGGCTGCCGCGGTAGTTGGGCTCGAGCACCACGTAGCCGTGCGACGCGAACAGCTGCGCGGGGTAGCCCGCCCGCGTGTTCCAGCCGTCGAGCGAGACGCCCTCGGGGCCGCCGTGCACGAGCACGGCCAGGGGGTAGCGCTTGCCCTTGGCGTAGTCGACGGGCTTGGTCAGCACGCCTTCCACCTCGAGACCGTCGGCCGCCTTCCAACGCACGACCTCGCGGTCGCCGAGCTTGGCCTTGGCCAGCTCGGGGTTGTGGTAGGTGAGACGGTCGAGCTTGCCGCCGAGCTTGCCCACGAACAGCTCGCGAGGATGTCGGGCCGTCTCGCCGGCGCAGGCGACCGTGCGGCCATCGGCGCCCACGTGCACGCTGCGGCAGATCGGTCCGTCGGAGAGCTTGGTGCGCTTGCCGGCGAGCGTGACGCGGTACAGCGGCGTGCGCGTGCCTTCGTTGACGTTGAGCACGATCGTGGCCTTGTCGGTCCACGTCAGGCTCTGGCCGGTCGCGGGCAGGTCCTCGGTCAGCGCGCGCGGCTGGCCCCCGCCCGAGGGCACCACGTACAGCACGCCCGCGGTCGGATCGTGGATGTCGACCGCGCCGAGGAACGCGATGTGCATCCCGTCCGGCGACCACTCGACGTCGCCGAGCTTGCCCTCGGTCCGGGTCAGCGGCTGCAGGTCGCCCGAGGCCGCATCGACGGTGTACAGGCCGCTGTACATCATCTCGCCGTCGATGTCGGCACGGTCGGAGGCCTGCACGACGAAGCGCTTGCCGTCGGGCGACCAACGAAAGTTGATCACGTTCTTGTCGGCGGGCGTGACCGCCTTGGCCTCGGCGGGCGTCGGCGCGACGTCGGCGACGAACAGCTGCTCGCCGCGTCCGCGCACGTCCGACACGATCCAGTCGCGGCCGGCGTCTTCGTCGGCGCGCTCCTTCTTGGTCTTGGGCCGGGTGATCGAGTACGCGACCCTCTTGCCGTCCGGCGAGAGCTCGAAGTGCGAAACGCTGCCGCCCGCGTCGGTGATCCGCTGCGGTTCCCCGCCGTCGATCGCCATCAGGTAGACCTGACGGTGCTTGTCGCCGTCGCGCTTGGAGCCGAACGCGATCGCCTTGCCGTCGGGGGTCCAACGCGGCGAGCTCGACGAGGCGTCCGACGCCGTCATCTGGCGTGGCTCGCCGCCGGCCCGCGGCACGAGCCAGATCACCGACCGGGCGTGGGCGATGCCCTCGGACTCGTCGGGCGCCACGCGCACGACGTAGGCGACGTGGCGCCCATCCGGGGACACGCGTACGTCGACCACTTCCTGCGCGTCGACGATCATCTCCACCGTGAGCGCGTCGGTGCGGGCGACCTCGGGGCGCGTGACGACCGGCGGGGTGGTCTCGGCGGACATCGAGCCCGCCTTCGGACCACAGGCGGCGGAGGCGAGACCAAGAACGAGCAGGAGCGGCCAGCGACGCATGACGGCCGGAGGATACACGACGTGCTTGCTGTCGCCGCCGCCGCGTCCGAGACTTCGGCGACCATGGCGGCGCGCGACGAATACAACGGCTGCCGGTGGCCCCGCGACGGCGGCGGTCACTACGAGAGCTGGTTTTGTCGGGCCAACAGCGCCGACGGGGACCAGGCATTTTGGATCCGCTACACGATCTTCGAGCCCGCCGGCGCGCCGGAGCAGGCGGTGGGCGAGCGGTGGGCGATCTACTTCGACCGCCCACGTCGTCGGATCATCGCGGTCAAGGACGTGACTGCGATCGCGCAGTGTCGCTTCGCCGCCCGTGGGCTCGACGTGGCGATCGGCGACGCGACGCTGGACGACGGCGCGCTGCGGGGGGAGGCCGCGACCGAGGCACACCGGATCGGCTGGGACCTGACCTACGGTGGCGGCGCCGAGCCGCTGCTGCTGCTGCCGGCGCGCCTGTACGAGACGAAGCTGCCCAAGGCCAAGGCACTCGTGGGCCGCCCGCTCGCGACGTTCTCCGGGACACTGCGCGTCGACGACGAGACGATCGAGGTCACCGACTGGGTCGGCTCGCACAATCACAACTGGGGTCGCAAGCACACCGACCACTACGCGTGGGGTCAGGTCGCCGGCTTCGACGAAGCGCCCGAGGCGTTCTTGGAGTGCTCGACGGCCCGACTCAAGCTCGGGCCGATCTGGACGCCCTTCATGAGCCCGTTCGTGCTTCGGCTGCCCGGGCGCACGCTGGCGCTCAACGCCCTCGGGCGCGCCGTGCGGGCGCGGGGACGCTTTCGGCCGTTTCAGTGGACCATCGAGACCGGCGATCGCGACTGCGAGGTATCGATGCGGATGTCGGCGCCGGCGAGCGAGTTCGTCGCGCTGCGCTACGGCAACCCGCCCGGCGGCATCAAGACCTGCCTCAACTCCAAGGTCGCCCGCTGCGAAGTGACGGTGAAGGTGTCGGGCGAGCCGACGCGCACGTTGACGTCCTCGCGCGCGGCGTTCGAGATCCTCACCGACGCCGACGACCACGGCCTGACCCACGCCGTCTGATCGGAGACCTGCATGAGCGCCCACCCTCTCTTTCAAGTCGATGCGTTCACCGCCGAGGCGTTCGGTGGCAACCCGGCCGCGGTCTGCGTCCTCGACGACGAGATGCCGGCGTCGTGGATGCAGGCGGTCGCGATGGAGATGAACCTGTCGGAGACCGCGTTCGTGCGCCCGGTCGGTGACGGTTGGTCGCTGCGCTGGTTCACGCCGAAGATCGAGGTCGCGCTGTGCGGGCACGCGACCCTGGCGACGGCGCACGTGCTGCTGACCCGCGGGTACGCCGACGCCACGACGACGATCGAGTTCGCGACCGCGAGCGGAACGCTGCGGGCCGTCGCGACCGACGAGGGGATCTCGCTGGACTTTCCGCGGCGCGAGCTCTCGGCCGAGGATGCGCCCGCCGAGGTGCTCGCCGCCGTGGGCGTGACGCCGGTGGCCACGGTGCGGGCTGCGACCGGGCCCGAGCGTGGCGACGACTGGATCGTGGAGCTCGCCGACGAGGCCGCCGTGCGCGAGCTGGCGCCGGCGCTCGCGGGACTGCGCCGGCTGGGCGCGCCCTCGTTCATGGTCACCGCGCGGGGGACCTCGTACGACTGCGTGTCGCGGTTCTTCGGCCCGGCCGCGGGCATCGACGAGGATCCGGTGACCGGATCGGCCCACTGCGCGCTCGGGCCGTACTGGGCCGACAAGCTGGGCAAGACGCAGCTGCGAGCATTTCAAGCCTCGCCGCGCGGCGGCGAGATCGGCGTCACGGTCGGGCCGACGCGGGTCGGCTTGGCCGGACGCGCGGTCACGGTGCTCGAAGGCACGCTGCGGGTCTGATCGACCGCGTCGGCGCCGCTCAGCGGATCTGCGTGCCGCCGACCTGCGCGGTCGCGATGAGCCCCACCTGCTCGCGCAGCACCATCGCCGGCGTGGAGATCCAGCACTTGAGCAGGTCGGAGATGATCTGCGAAGTGTCGGCGGCGGTCTCGCGCGCCATCTTGCCCTCGGCGTGCTGCAGCGCCTCCACCGTCGCGGACAGATCGTCGGCGACGATCGACGCGATTCGACGCGAGCTCTGGTGGATCCAGTCCACGACCGTGCCGGGATCGATCCGCGGCGCACGGGCGTAGATCGGCGCGGCCAGCTCGAGATGACGCCGCTTCTTTCGCGGCAGGCCACGCATGATGAGCCGCATGCGGTCGTCGAGCAGCTCGGCGGCGTTCACCGGCCCGGCGAAACCCGGCACGATCGCCCGTGTGGCGGCGACGAGCGCGATCTCCAGATCTCGCGGCGGCAACAGATGCACGGGGTACGTGCCCCGGGCGAGGTCGACCATGGCGCGCGTGACCAAGAACACCTGCTGCGGCTGCGGCAGCTCGCCGAGCCACAGCGGCAATAGCAGCGAGGGCTTGGCGGTGTTTTCGATGCCCACCGCGCGACGCGGGTCGCGGTGGACGTACAGGTCGTACTCCTCCACGCCGAGGATCGAGCCGATCCGGTCGGCGAAGACACGGACGGGATGCTCGGTCCGTGGCGGCATGCGGTCGCGGCTCGAGACCCCCCACGCGGCGAGATCGGGCGCACGCAGCTTGCTCAGCCCGTCGCAGATCGCCGCCATCATCGCGGCCGTCGGCACCTGCTGGTCGCCGGCGACGAGCAAGTCGTGCAGGACGTTGGGCGTGAGCGTGCCCGGTCGCAGCACGCGGAAGTTCGAGCGCCAGCTCCGGCTCTCGACCGCTTCCTCCGGCGTCGCGTCGCCCATCACGGCGAGGCCGGCCAGCGCGTAGCCTCGCTTGCGACCGTGGCCCATCTCGCCCCACGCCTGCGACAACAGCCGCCAGCCCTCGACGCGTCGCACGTCCTCCATCAGCAGCATCTGCACCTGCTCGACCGCCTTGGCGTGGCGGCCGGAGGCGCGCAGCTGCTGGGCGAGCATCAGCCGCAGGCTCGCGTCGTTGTCACAGTCGCGAACCGCCCGCAGCAAGGTCGACAGCGCGTCGGAGTGGGACTTGAGCTGCTCGATCTGTGTGTTGATGATCTCCTTGTAGATCACCACGCGCTCGTGCCGGTCCGGATGGACGTCGGCCATGTATGCTTCGAGCGCTTCGATGTAGCGCTCCCAGTGCTCGCGCCGGTCGGCCAGCCGCACGAGATCGGCGTCGGCCGTGCCCGAAAGTCCCTCGAGCGACACCGCCTCCGCGAACGCTTCGACGGCCTCCGTGGTCTTCTTGAGCGCCGTCTGGGCCTGGCCGATCCACATCAGAGCCGTCACCCGGTCGCCGCGCTCGGTCGCCAGCGCCAGCAGCCGCTCGGACGTCTTGACCGCGGCCATGTTCATTCCGTTGCGCAGCTGCATCGCCGCGACACGCCGCAGCGTCTCGACGTGCTCGCCGTCGATGTCGAGCGCGGCCTCGTAGTGGCGGAAGGCAAGGGCGGCCTCGTCCTCGCGCTCGTGCATGTCCGCGCGCAGGAAGTGGGCCCGGAAGCGGACGTCGTCGTCCGCCGTCGCGTCGAAGATCTTCTCGAGCAGCGCCTTGGCCTCGTTCCTGCGCCGGTCACCCATGTACAGCTCGGCGAGCTCGAGCATCGCGCGGCCGTTGTCGGGCTGCGTGGCCAGCAGGCGCGTCAGCGCCGAGATCGCACCGCCGAGGTTGTCGAGGTCCTTGGCGTGCAGGCGCGAGGTCTCGATCCACAACGCGCTGACGCGATCGGGATCCTTGGCCTCGGCCGCCGCTCGCGACAGACGCTCGACGAGCACCGCGTACTCCGCTTGTGGACGCAGCAGCGCGCTGAGCGACTCGGCCGCCTCGGCGTGGTCGGGCCACGCGTCGAGGGCCTTTTCGTAGTCCTTGGCCGCGCCGTCGTCGTCGCCGAGGCGCTCCTGCCGAATGTGACCGCTGCGCACCCACGCGTCGGCGGCCTGGTGCGGAAAGCGGGCGATCGTCGCCTCGTGGCGGGCGGCCTCCGACAGCGCCCCGTCGTCGCCGAGCACCTCGGCCATGCGCGCCAGCCCCCGCAGCGCGCCGCGGGCATGAGGGTCTTCTTCGAGCGCGCGCCGGTACACGTGCAGCGCCTCGGGATTGCCCGAGAGCTCCAGCGATTCCGCCTGCCGGGTCAGGTGCGCCGAGGTCATCTCGCGCGAGACCGACAGCTTGGCGAGCTTGGCGTCGACCTTCGCGAGCCGCAGCGGGTCGTGTCCGCGCAGCGCCTGTCGCTCGAGGGCCGACAGTGCACCAAAGTCGTCGTGGCGCAGCAGCAACGTGCTGTCGAGCACCTCCACCAGATCCTCGCGTGAGCCGATGCGGTGCTTTTCCAGCAAGCGCGCGCGTTCGGCCAGCGCGGCGACCTTCGCCCCGCGGTCGGCCAGCACGTCGTACTGGCGACGGTACAGCGCCGCCAGCTGCGGCCACGCTCCCGCCGATCGGTACAGCGGTTCGAGGGCCAGCAACGCGCCCACGTGCCCGGGGTCGCGCTCGAGGACGGCGACGTAGGCCCCGATCGACTTGCGCAGGTCGCCGACGTGCTCGGCCCACACCTGCCCGGCGCGCAACAATGCACCGATCGCCAGCGGCAGGTCGCTGTGTTCCTTGGCCTCGTCTTCGAGCTGCGTGGCCAGGTCCGCCCAGTGCTGCAGCTGCGTGCGCACTCGCGCCAGCGCGTCGGCGGTATTGCGATCGTCGGGCCGCAGGTCGATCGCCTCCGCGTACGCCCGCTCGGCCAGCTCGAGATCCGCGATGTGCTCTTCGTACAGTTCGCCGGTGCGCACGGCCGCGAGCGCACGCGCGTCCGGATCTTCGAGCGCGTCGCGTTCGCGCTCCTGCAGCTGCACGAGATCCTTGTACGCCTTGCGACGGCGCAGGATGTCGGCGAGCTCGCGGTTGGCCGGGCCGTAGCGCGGCTCTTCGTCGAGCGCCCGCGAGAAGCAATCGGCGGCCTTGTCGCGATCGCGCAGCTCGTGGACGTGGATCTCGCCCATGCGCTGCAGCATCGCGACGCGACGCGGCCCCGGATCGGTGACCTCGAGCTCGCGCTCGTAGACGTCGACGAGGTCCTTCCAACGCCGCTCGGCGTTGTAGATCCGGCCCAAGTGCCCGAGCGCAGGCAGGTAGTGCGGGTCGAGCTCGAGCACGCGCTGCAGGCACGCGACCGCCTCGCGCCGGCGATCGAGGTACTCGTCGAGGATCTCGGCCTGCCGCTGCAGCAGCGCGATGAGCTGCCGCTCGTCGGTGATGATCTCGATCTCGGCCCGCAGCGCTTCGAGCAGCTGCGGGTAGCGGCGGGACTGCTCGGCGACGCGCTGGATCGCGTGCATCGCTCCCAGATGCTGCGGTCGCAGCTTGAGCACGCGACGAAACGCGTGCTCGGCCTGCTCGGGCTCGTCGAGCGGACCGGCGTACAGCTCACCGATCTCGAACAGGTAGGCGATCCGTCGCTCGACGTCGACGTTGTCGAGGGCGCGCTCGTACAGCTCGACGAGCTTGTGATACTGGCCGGCCCGCCGGTACAGCCGCACCAGGCCCGCGAACGAGCTGATCATCTCGGGATCGAGAGCCAGCGCGCGCTCGTGGTGCTCGGTGGCGCGGGCGTACTGCTCGATGCGCTCGAGGATCGCGGCCGAGCGCGCGTGCGCGACGGCCCGCCGGCGCGTGTTCGTGATCGCGTCGGCCTCGCGCTCGTACAGACGGATCAGCGCCTCCCAGTTCTCCTTGCGCTGGTACAGCGGCGCGAGCACCCGCAGCACGGGGATGTGCGTCGGATCGATCTCCAGCGCCGCCTCCAGGGCCGCGATCGCAGCGCTGTCGTCGGCGAGCTGGCCGTGGCAGATCTCGCCGATGCGGTGCAGCAGCCGCAGCCGCTCGCGGTCGTCGGCCGTCAGCCCCGCCAGCCGCGTCAGCGCCTCGACCTGCGCGCGCGGGTTGCCGGCTTGCTCGTGCAGCTGCGCGAGCAGGTCCAGGGTGACCGACAGCGGGACCACGCCGACCGACGTGGCCACGGCCGAGATCGCCTCTTCGAGATTGCCCAGCCGCTCGGCGTGGATCCGTCCGATCCGGTAGAACGCCGTCGCCTTCACGAACGGGTCTTCGGACGCATCGGCCTCCCGACGCAGGGCACGGATCAAGTCGCGCCAGCGGCCACGGCCCTCGTGCAGCCGCTTGAGCGCTTCGAGGGCGCCCGGTGCATCCGGGTCGATCGACAGCGCGGTCTCGTACAGCTCCGAGGCGGTCTCGAGCTCGTCGAGCGCGACCTCGGCCACGCGGGCCCGCGCGGCGATCAACGCGGCGCGATGGCTGGCGTCGCCGCCCACGGAGTTGGCCGTGCGGGCGTACACGTCCGAGAGCTCCTCGTGCGCGCCGCGGTGACGCTCGGACAGCTCGAGTGCCTTGAGCAGCTTGGCGTCGCCGTCGACGAGCTCGGCGGCCTTTTCGTACACGGGATGCGCCCGGTCCGGCAGCTCGAGGTCGTCCTCGAGCATCCGCGCCTTCGCCCACAGAAGCGCCGCCTTGCGCTTGCGGTCGGGCGTCTGATCGATCTCCCGATCGAACAGCTCGAGCGCGTCTTCGAACAGCCCCGCCCGCTCCCGCACGCTGCGGGCGGCGACGATCGTCGGCAGGTGGTCGGGGGTGAGCTCGAGGGCGCGGTCCAGGTGCCGGGCCGCTCGCTCGAGGTCACCGAGCACCGTGTCGTACAGCCGTCCGATCTCGTACTCGAACCGTCCCTTGCGGGCGGGCTCGACCTCGTCCTGCAGAGCCAGCTCGTACTCGCGGATCGCATGGCGGGCGTCGTCGGCGTAGGTCTCCAGCACCGCCGTCGTCGCCTTGCGGACCGGACGATCGCCGGGACGGGTGATCTCCTCGTCGTCACCGAGGTTGGTGACCTGCACCTCGCCGAAGACGGGCTTGGGTCGATCCTCGTCCGGTTCGGTGGGCGTGTTGGCCCGCGCCCTCGGGGGACTCGGCGAGCTCGGTCGGGCCACGGGCGGGGTGGCGGCGGTGGGCCGACGCAGCGGCGGCGGCGAGGGGCGGCTCGCCTTGGCCCGCTCGGCGAGCTCGGCGACCGAGACGATCTGGGTGCGCTCGGCCGGAACCTCGATCTCGCCCGACTCGGCGGCGGCAACGGGCCGGGGCGTGGCGTCGGTCCGCACCGGCGGACGGGAGATCGGCGGCGGCTTGAGGACGCGGCTGGCCGAGCCGGGATCTTGGACCGTGGCCCGCGGCACCGAGCCCGGACGGGGGGAGTTGATCCGCGGACGCGACGGCTCCCGCTCGCCACGCGCACCGGCCTTCGCCTCGGGCGTCGACGTGCGGGGGGGAGGCGGCGGCGGTGCTTTCTTCGGGCGGGGTGCGTCGCGGTCGGACACTCGAGACGAACGCGATGATACCTCGCCACGCCCGACGCACCGCGGGACACTTGGGCAGGGCTGTCGCGGGATTGCCCGGGTTTTGTCGGCCGCGTGGGGTCGACGACGCGCGCGCGCCTCGATCGCGTGCGCGCCCTTGCGGGGTTTTCCGCTTTACAAGGTCAGGGCGATCTGGATCGCGAGCAGTCCGACGAAGACGGCCAAGATGGTCGACGGCAGGACGCGCTCTTCCAGCGTGCGGGGACCCGACAGCGCCGACGCCACGGGAGAGGCGGACCGCAGACGGACGACCCCGGACGACCTCGTATCCCACGTGCGACGCATCCGACCCTCCAAGCCCGATCACCGCTAACGTGCCACCGCGACCGCGGCAAATTTTCCGCGAATCGAGGAGGCGACCGTCGAGGCTACAGTGCCAACCAGGCTTGGATCGCGAACAGGCTCAACAGCGCCGCCACGAACACGAGCGGCAAAGCCCGGGCTTCGAGCGTGCGCGCGCCGATCAGCGAGCGGGGGGCGACGCGCGGCATCGGGCCGGTTCGGATCCGGCGCTGCGGCGGTGCATCCGCCATCGTCTGAGTTCCACGCATCCCCACCTACCTCTTGGTTTAGATGCAGATATGCAGTTGGCAAGTGGGTTTTTTCGCGATCGACCCCACGGATACTTCGGCAACGCCCCAAAGCGCTGCGAAACCGGTCAGCGTCGGCGCAATGCGATCACGCGTCCCTCTTCCTCGGGCGCACGATCCTGCCACTGTGCCCACGTTTCACCGGGTCGCTTTCCCAGTGCGTGGACGAGATCCATGACGTCGCAAGGGCGGTATTTCGGCCTTCCGTCCTCGATCCAAGGCCGAAATCGCGCGGGCAACTTCAGCTGCACGTGCGTGCCGAGACTGTCACCCCAGCGCGCAAGCTCGGCGAGCAGATCCGGCTCCAGCACCGGAATCTTTGCGGCCACCTCGTCCAGCTCCAGCGGCCGGCCAGCCTCCTCGAAGGCGCGCGCCACCTCGATCGCGGCGCCCTCGATCGCGTCCAGGCTCGGGTGCACCAGTGCGCCGATCACCGCGACCGCGCTCGCGCCGAGCTCGATCGCCCGCGCGCCATGTGTGGCATCCAGCCCCCCGATCGCGACGAGCGGCCGGCTGGCGATCCTCGCTGCGTCCAGCAGGCCGTCGAAGCCGACCGTCGGGTCGGGGTTGGCCTTGGAGGCCGTCGCGCGCACGGGGCCATAGGCCAGATAGGTCGGCGCGAGGCGGCCCGCGTCGCGCAGCTGGCCCAGATCGTGCGTGGACAGACCCACCGCCATCGACCGCATGGTCGCCTCGATGTCGCGTGCGCCGGGATCGTCCTGGCCCAGGTGCACCCCGTCGGCGCCCGAGGCCTTCGCCGCCTCGAGGTCGTCGTTGACCACGACCGGCACGCCATGGGGTCGGCACACGGCGATCATCGCCTCGGCCCAGACGACGCGCTGCGCCGTGGTGGCGTGCTTGGCCCGCAGCTGGATCACCGCGGCGCCATGGGTGCCTCCGGCCGGCCGATCGCCGAGCATCGCCCGGGCGACCGCCGCCGGGTCCAGGCCGTGCACGTGCGGAACGTCGACGATCGCGTACAGGCCGGGGCGCACGCCGGCTTCGTACCAGGCCGTGGGGCATCGGCAAACCGTTGTGACCGCTCGGGTCTTGCGCGCATACCCGAGCCATGACCTCGACACGACGCGCCTGGTTGGCCGGGGCGGCGGGGCTGGTGTGGACCGGCTGCGACCGCGCCCTGTCCGCCGCGTCCGGCGAGCCCGGGGTCGAGGCCGAGTCGGCGGCGCGTGACGTCGTGCTCGTGGAGCTGTTCACGTCGCAAGGTTGTTCGAGCTGCCCCCGCGCCGACACGTTGATGGCGACACTGGCCGAGGAGGACTTCGGCGTGACCGTGGCGCGGCTCGCCTTCCATGTCGACTACTGGAACGAGCTGGGTTGGCCCGACCCTTTTTCGGATCCGGCGTGGACCGGTCGTCAGCGGGCGTACGCTGCCGCGGCGCGCAGCCGGCGGGTGTACACGCCCCAGCTTGTGTTCGACGGTCGCGACCGAGGCGTCGGGGTGTCGGCCTCGCGGGTGCGCGAGGCGATCGTCGAGGCCGCGGCGCAACCGCCGGCGGCCGACCTCCAGGTGTCCGCCCGACGCGCGAACGGGCAGCTCTTCGTGCGCGTGTCCGGGCAGGGGCACGGCGAGCGCACCGCCACGATCGGGGTCGCGGTGACCGACTCCGGTCACGAGACCCGGGTCACCCGCGGCGAGAACGCCGGCCGTCGGCTGCGCAACGACGCGGTCGTCCGGCAGCTCGTGCGCGCGCCGGCCGACGGCACGAGCCACGAGCTGGTTCTGGCCGAGCCACCGCACGCGGGCTCCGGTCGCGTCGTCGCGTTCGTCCAAGACCCGGTGTCCGCCCGGATCTTGCGGGCCGCCGTCGCGCTCGGCTGACCGGTCGGACTCCTGACACATCCTGTCAGCAGGGACGCGTGGCGGCCGTCCGGGGATGTCGGCGTGCTGCTAGGCTGCGTGGCCATGCCGAACCTGCGCGCCGCCCCGATCGACTTGCCGGACGACTGGGAGCCCGAGGCGGGCAGCCTCCCCTCCCCTGCCGACGATCGCCCGTTCGAGCTCGTCAGCGAGTTCGCACCCGCCGGGGGCCAACCCGCCGCGATCGCGCAGCTCATCGAGGGCATCGAGCACGGCCGCCAGCACCAGTGCCTGTTGGGGATCACCGGCTCGGGCAAGACCTTCACGATCGCCAACGTGATCGCGGCGGTGCAGCGGCCCACGATCATCCTCGCCCACAACAAGACGCTCGCGGCGCAGCTGTACTCGGAGTTCAAGGAGCTGTTTCCCAACAACGCCGTCGAGTACTTCGTCTCGTACTACGACTACTACCAGCCCGAGGCGTACATCCCGTCGACCGACACGTTCATCGACAAGGACTCGATGATCAACGAGCAGATCGATCGCATGCGGCACGCGGCGACGTACTCGCTGCTGTCGCGGCGCGACGTGATCATCGTGTCGAGTGTCTCGTGCATCTACGGCATCGGGGCCGCCGAGGCGTACCTGGGCATGACGGCGCAGGTGGCCGTGGGCGACGAGCTCGACCGCGACGTACTGCTGCGCCGGCTGGTTCAGATGCAGTACACGCGCAACGACATCGACTTTCACCGCGGGACGTTTCGCGTGCGCGGCGACACGGTGGAGGTGTTTCCCGCCTACGCCGACGACATGGCGATCCGCATCGAGTTCTTCGGCGACGAGGTGGAGGCGATTCGCGAGATCGATCCGCTGCGCGGCCAGCCACGGGCGCAGATCTCCCGCACCGCGATCTTTCCGGCGAGCCACTACGTCACGCCGGCCGGGCGGATGCGTCGGGCGATGGAGGGCATCAAGGTCGAGCTGCAGCAGCGACTCGCCGAGCTCAACGACAAGATGAAGCTGCTCGAGGCGCAGCGGCTCGAGCAGCGCACGATGTACGACCTCGAGATGATGCAGGAGGTCGGGCACTGCTCGGGCATCGAAAACTACTCGCGACACCTGACGGGGCGCTCCGAGGGTGAAGCCCCGCCCACGCTCATCGACTATTTCCCCGCCGACTACCTCACGATCGTCGACGAGTCGCACCAGACCGTGCCGCAGGTCGGCGCGATGTACCGCGGCGACCGCTCGCGCAAGGAGACGCTGGTCGAGCACGGCTTTCGCCTGCCCTCGGCCCTCGACAACCGCCCGCTCAAGTTCTCGGAGTGGGAGCACAAGCTCGCCACCACGATCTTCATGAGCGCGACGCCGGCCGACTACGAGCTCGAAAAGACCGCCGGCGAGGTGGTCGAGCAGATCATTCGCCCCACCGGCCTGCTCGATCCGCCGATCGAAGTACGCGGCACCGACGGCCAGGTCGACAACCTCCTCGACGAGATCAAGGCGCGCGTCGATCGTGACGAGCGGGTGCTCATCACCACGCTGACCAAGCGCATGGCCGAGGACCTGACCGAATACTACGCCGACCTCGGCATCCGCATCCGCTACCTGCACTCGGACATCGACACCCTCGAGCGCGTCGAGCTCATCCAGGGCCTACGCCGCGGCGAGTTCGACGTGCTCGTGGGCATCAACCTGCTGCGCGAGGGCCTCGACATCCCCGAGGTCAGCCTCGTGGCAATCCTCGATGCCGACAAGGAAGGCTTCCTGCGCTCGGCCACGAGCCTCATCCAGACGGTCGGCCGCGCCGCCCGCAACGCCGAGGGCCGCGTGATCATGTACGCCGACCGCGTGACCGACAGCATGAAGGCCGCCATGGAGGAGACGGACCGCCGCCGCCAAGTCCAAGCCGACTACAACAAGGAACACGGCATCACCCCCCGCTCCGTCCGCCGCTCCATCTCGAAGCTGCAGAACGAAAAGAACGCCCCCGGCGAAGCCAAACCCAGCCGCAAACGCCAAGCCCCGCAGTCCGTTCCGGTGGGCATGGCACCGCTGGAAGACAAGGATCTGCTGCCCGCCGAGATGACCGAGCGGGTCAAAGAGCTGCGCCAGCAGATGGAGTCGCTGGCCAAGGACCTGCGCTACGAGGAGGCCGCGCAGGTCCGGGACAGGTTGCGGGGGCTGGAGGCCCGGATGTTGGAGTTCGAGGGGTGAGCGGGGAGGCAGGACCCCAATGCTCAGAGGCGGGCAGGATCGTGAACGCGTTCGATTGCGGTGACATCCGCCGGGCCCGGCGAAACCTCCACGCGGTAGCTGACGCACAGTGTCGGCAAGGCCGGCGTCACCCGGCGGCCTCCTTCACCGCTTGGCAGTTCTGATCCCGGCAGCATTCGTTCCCTGCCCCAATCCGCTCGAGAATCTGCGGCCGGAGGTCCCCATCCCCCTGACAAGCCGATTCCGGCTCAGCGTAGCGGCACCCAGGGACGACCGAGACGTTGTGCTGGGACAGAGGTGAGTTGTAGAAGAGCTTCAGCTTCCGACAGTTGTCGCCCTCGCGGCAAGCCGGCGGCCAGGGCCTTCCCGTGAGCGAATCACCTTTGGTGAGCATCCCGATCAGCTGATACTCATCCCGTGACTCGGACGGGAACAGCGCCGGCGCGCCAGAACTCCCGTCGAGAAGGTCGTTGTTGTGCACGAACGACTTTGCACCCGCCGCGGGTTTCGGCCAGAACTGCCCAGGAGATAGAGTCAGCGGCATTCCTAGCGGATAGGACAATACCGCGAGCTGCTCTGATCCCTCTTCGCGTGTCGGAACATCTCGCCACTTGACGACTTGGCCCTCGGGGAAGCAGGACTGCGTTTCGAGTAGCACCCAGTCGCAAAGAGATCCCGAGATGCAAGACTCTGGCGATTGGAATCTTGACTCCTTGACGAATTCGGATGACGAGCCAATCGACTCGCCATCCGCAAAGCCAAAGACGACAACACGTCGTGAAAGATCCGGCGGCGCGCAATGGCGTGCGGTGAGGACGTGCTTCCGCCCGACTAGCGTCGCAGTGCAGGAGACAACCTCATCCTTGTTCGCGACCGTGCACTCGCGCTCGTGGTGCTTCTCCAGCGTCTCCTCGCAGAAACCGAAGAGACCGCAGCACTTCTCCGTCGCGAGCCCCGACCGACTCAAGGACTCCGGGGGCACGAGAATGCCAACCCCGGCGGCCACCGTTCGGACGAGTGGGTCTCGCGCGGAATTCGCCGGAACGGACTCGTCGTTTCCGTAGTGGGTGAACGCGTCCAAATACTCTCGAGGCAGGCACGATGCTCCAGCGGCGAGGATAAGCGCGAGCGCGCCAAGGAGGGTGCGCCTTCCTCGAGTGGTCGCGAACGGTGTCGCGCCTATTGGCGAATGATCGTGATGGTGATGGTGCACGCGGGCGCACCCCTCCCGAGCACCCAGTCGTACGAGCACGACGCTCCGGCGTACGGTGGAACCTGGAACTTCCCATCGTACGTGTGGACGACTCCTTGTTTCGCGTAGGAGACTTCGCAGGGGCAGATCGCGCCCGCGACCATCCTGAAGGGTGGCGGGAGGACTTTTCCGGTCTCATCCCAGGTGAACCGGAGCCTCACGCAGTCACAAGACTCGGTCGCCCTCACCTTCATCGTCAGGGTGCCGCCGCACGCAGTCGTGGCGCCACCGCTGTCGTAGACGAGGTAGTTTGTCTGATCGCCATTCTCACGCACAGTGTACGCAAAAAGCACAGTGTCGGTACAACTACAGGTCATTTTCTCCTACTCCTGGTTTCTCGGGTGTTCTTGCTGCGCGGTCCCGCCTGCTGGCTGGCCGCTCTCCGTCGTAGCGTTGTCACAATCAAGTTCATCAATTTCGGAGAGCAGCCCAGACTGCTCCCCCTCCTCCCCAAAGCGGGCCAAGCGTTCACGGAGTCGTGTGAGCGTCGCTCGTGACGGACAGACTCCTGTCGACGCGCGCTCCACTCTCGTGAGCCCGACGCTCGCGAAGAGGCGGAGGATCGACGCTTGGGGCGACTCCTCAAGCAGTTTCTCGTAGTAGGTAGCGCCTTCCTCAAGCCGACCGCTCCCCACAAGTTCATAGGCAATGTTGTTGAGGACCAACAAGTACTGCGATGC
>CALBMM010000192.1 GCA_937896535.1 uncultured Pseudomonadota bacterium | reverse complement strand
ACCAAGCTCGAGGGGCCGATCACGCACGTGTACTCGGCCACGCTGTGCATGTAGCGGATCGAGATCGGCGCCGACGAATCGCGACAGGGAGTACGAGCAGACCAAGCCAGGCACCCGGTGGCGTCGACGAGCCGCGCGCGTCACAGGCACAACCTTCGGTGATCCCGTCGCCGCTGCCGTCCGTGTCGAGATCGACACCGCCCGTCGTCCCGTCCCCGCCCGTGGAGCCTTCCCCGAAGCCGCTGCCGGAGCCTTCGCCCGTCGAAGGGGGGGGGCCTTGGCTCGTCGCGCCGGGACCGCTCGCCGAGCTGGTCGTCATCTCGGGCGGTTCGCCGGTCGTGCTGCCCCACTCCCCGCTGGACGAGCCCGCTTCGGTATCGCCCTGCCCGGTCGAGCCGCCCGGCGTGCCCGTGTCGCCCGCCGACGAATCGCCGGGACCGCCGGACGAGCCACCGAAGCCGCCGCTGTCGCCGCTGTCGCCGACGAAGCCACTTTCATCGGAGCCACCGCCGCTGCCCCACGGCCCGCCCGAATCCGATCCGTAGTAGCCGCCGCTTCCCGACCCGTACCAACCACCGCTGTCGGAGTCGGACCCGGAGTAGTAGCCCGAGTCCGACCCGTAGTAGCCGCCGCTGCTGCCGGAGCCGTAGTAGCCGCCGCTCCCCGACCCGTACCAACCACCGCTGTCGGACCCGTGGTCGCCCGAGTCCGACCCGTACCAAACGCCGCTGTCGGATCCGTAGTAGCCCGAGTCCGACCCGTACCACACGCCGCTGTCGGACCCGTAGTAGCCCGAGTCCGACCCGAATCCGGTCCCGCCCGAGGTCGTGCCCCCGACCCACGCCAGCGGTGTCGCGGCGATGCCGACCGGATGCGCGGCGGCGACGGCCGGAGTCGCCAGCGCGGCGACGAACAGCAGGCCCATCCATCGATGGGAGGACGATCGGGTGTGACGTGGTGACATTGGGGGCACTCGCGGGAATCGATGGATGCCGCGCATTTGCGCATCCGACTCCAGTTGTAACCGACCACGCCGGTTCGATCCGCGGTTTGGGAAGAAACCGAATCAACGGCGAGCGCATCGTCGCGCTCGGTGTCCGCCCGACACCCGGTGTACGCGGGCCTCCCACCCGGTGAGGCGGGCGCCTTCGACCCGGCGATGCCGCGTCGTCGTGCCGGGGGTGACGCCGCAGCGCAACGGCGACGCGGTCCCATCGGGCCGCGACGTGCAATCGCGCACCGGGGCGTTAGACCCCTCGCCGATGGAGCTCGAAGGTTCGGCCCCCGGTCCGCCGCCGACGCCGAGCCTCGGCGACACCTTGCCGGGCATCGGTCCCCGGCGGCACACATCCTCTGCTCCCGAGCAGACCCGACGCAGTGACGACGACGTGCGGGACCGGCTGTGCCGGCTCGGTTACGCGCTGCGAGGCCGACTCGGTTCCGGCGGCATGGGCGAGGTCTGGCGCGCGCGCAGTCTGAGACTGGACCGCGACGTGGCGATCAAGCGGGTCACGGCCGCCGTCCCCGGCGCGCTCGACCGCCTCGTGCACGAGGCCAAGGCGATCGCGCGCTTGCGTCATCCGGCGATCGTGCAGGTGTTCGACATCGTCTACGACGACGAGATCCCGTACCTGGTGATGGAGCTCGTCGAGGGCTCCGACCTCGGTGCCGTGCTCGATGCCGAGGGCCCGCTCGAGCAAGGACGAGCCGTCACCCTCCTGGCGCAGGTCGTGGCGGGTCTGCACGCGGCGCACCTGCACGACGTGGTGCACCGCGACGTCAAGCCGGACAACATCCTGCTGACCCGCGACGAGCGGGGGGCGGAACGCGCCGTGCTCCTCGACTTCGGGATCTCCCACGTCGCGTCGGTCGACGGGGCGCAGGCGCCGTGCGCCGGCACCCCGGACTTCATGGCGCCCGAGCAGATCCTGGGCGAGTCGGTGGGCCCCGCGTCCGACCAATGGTCGGCCTGCGTGACCGCCTACTGCCTCGTCACGGGGCATTCACCGTTCCATCGCCACGACGTCCTCGAGACGTTCGCGGCGATCGAGCGCGCCCCCCTCGCGTACCCTCGCGACGTCGAGCTGGATCCCGGCCTGTTCGCGATCCTCGCCCGAGGCACGCGCAAGTCCGCCTCGGAACGCTACTCCGATCTCGCCGAGCTCGGCGCCGCCCTGCACGCGTGGCTTCGTCGTCGCTCTCCTCGTGCGCTGGCCACCGATCCCTGGACAAGCCCATGACCGCCATCCCCCCGCCACCATCGTTGTCGCGCTCGCCCGCCCGTCCGCTCGAGGCACGTCGGCCGGACACGTTCGACCCCGCCCAGGCCGATCGCCTCGACGACACCGCCCTCGATCAACTGCCGTTCGGCGTCGTCTGTCTGGCGCCCGATGGACTGATCCTCCGCTACAACCTGGCCGAGGGTCGGCTCGCCCGTCTGGACCCGAGCACGGTGGTCGGGCGCAACTTCTTCACCGACGTCGCACCGTGCACCCATACCGAGGAGTTCTACGGCCGATTTCGCCGCATGGTCGAGGGCGGCGCCGAGGGGTCGATCGTCCGATTCCGCTACGTGTTCGACTTCAAGTTCGGCGCGCAGGACGTCGACATCGAGCTGTATCGAGTGCCGGGTGTCTCGCGCATGTATCTGTTCATCAACCGGCGCAACTTCGGGCCCGCGCGCAGCGGCCCCGAGGCCCGGGTGCCGGCCCCACTGCAGGCCGAGCTCGCCGAAGAGGACGAGACCGAGCTCGGCGTGCTGCGCAACGCTGCGGCCGAGCGGATCATCGCGAGCCCGTTGGTGCTCTTCGAAGCGCTCGCCCGACAGTTCGAGCGGCGCTCTCCCGACCAGTGGCGTCAGGTCAGCCACGAGTGGGGACTCGACACGGGACGACGGCTCGTCATCGAGCTCGAGACGACGGGCGACGACGACGACGACGACCGTCCGCTGCGCCGTCGACCGATGCGCGCCGTCGTCGATCGCATCTCGGCGATCCTGCGAGAGCAGGGCTGGGGCCGTACGTCCTTCGACTTCGCCGACGCCGAGCGAGGGGTGCTCCGCGTGCGCCTCGAGGCCAGCGCGCTGGCGTCGACGCGGACCAAGACCGATCGCGCCTGTCATTTCGTGGCCGGCATGCTCGAGGCCGTGCTCAACCACCTCGCCGGACGGCGACTGCACGTCGAGGAAGTGAGCTGCGCCTGCCGGGGCGTCCACGAGCACTGCGATTTCGTCGTCGTGGGGCAGGGACGGCGCGAGCGCGTGGCGGCGCTGGCGGCCGCCCACACCCCCTACGCCGCCCTGCTCGACGCGCTGGAAGACGACGATGACGTCCCGACCACCCACTGATCGCCGACCTACGCTTCGCGGTCTGTCGCGACGCGACGCCGAGCGCCCGGCCTCGGAGGTGCTGCGGTGGGTCCACTGGGACGGGCGCAAGCCCCCGGAGGCCGAGGCCGCCGAAGACCTTTTGGCGAAGATCCGGGGCTGATCGCCGCCGATGGCTGCGACGAGGCCGCAGGGTCGGTACCCTCGCGGTGGATGCAGCCTCGCGACCTCTCCCTCCGAACGGCGGCAAACCGCGTTCAACGCGGCCCCTGAACGCGGCGACGGAATCCGATGGGCGTCATCATTCCGGCAACCGTGGCGTGTGTGTGCCCCGAGCGGGGCGCCGTGGCGTCGCCGCCGGCGGGGACGTCGATCGAGCTCGTGACGGGGCAATGGCGGCTCGTGCCGGAGGGCGTCGTCGACGACGACGACGCGGCCGCTTGGATTCGCGGCGCGTGCCCGCACGCGCTCGTGGTCGCCGACGGGTGGCCTCTCGCGAGCGATCTGCAGGACCTGTCGAGACTCTCGTCCGATGTCGATGACCCCGACGTGAAGGCGATCGCCGAGCTGATCGCCGCGTTCGGCCGACGCCCGGGGGAGCAGGGTCCCCTCGCTCCGCTCGCCGTCGACGTCGACCCACGACACGCCCGAGGCCTGCGCGCCCTCTCGGAACGGCTGGCGGCCGTCGAGGCTCCGTGGCTGATCGACAGCGATACCGATGCGGTGGTCGCCAAGCCCTCGAGCTTCCTGACGACGCCGAGCGGCACGATCGCGATCGGCCGTGGTCTGATCGTCCCGCCACGACCGGGGCCGCCCTACCCCTTCTTCGTTCGCTTCGACGCCGCGGGACTGCAGCTGCCCAACGCACCCGACGCGTCGTGGTCGGCGCGTCGGATCGAGCAGCGACGGCTCGGCAGTCGTACCCTGTGGACCGACCTCGACACCGGTCGCACCGTCGAGGCCGCCGGTGTCCTGGTGGCGGATCTGCAGCGTGACACCCCGTTGGCCAAGCGGCTGCACGTCGACATGCGCCCCTTGCCCGACGAGTTCCTCGCCGGCCCCCGCGAGGCGCTCGGGCGGCTGGTGGCGGCGGCCATCGAGACCGGCCATCCGATCTGCCTGCCGGATCGCTTCGGCGGCATGGGCTGAGACCGGTCGATTGTCGGGAACCGTCCGTCGACTCGCGCAAAGACGGGAGACGGATTGCCCATGAAGCACCTACCGCTGTCCCTACTCGTGGTCCCTCTCGCCCTCGCCGCCTGTGCCACCGACACGGAGGAGTCGTGGGAGGTCCGCATCGCCGAGGCCGAGTGCGAGACCGCCGAGGGCGAGCTGCCACCGGAGCTCGAGGGCACGTTCGACATCATCGACCCGACGACGGGCAAACACATCGCGACGATCGAGTTTTCGATCGACGACGACGGCAAGATCCACGACGGCAACGGCAACGAGGTCACGCCCCTGCAGGAGGGCTGCATCGAGAACTGGTCGTTCGAGGGCACGTCCGAGCGCGGGACCACCTACCGCCTCGACTGGAACATCGAGGCCGGCTGGTGGGACATCACCAACGCCAGCGGCACGCCTCGCGCGCTCGTGCCTCGGTAGGCGGGGCGGGGCGGGCGTCGTCGCGGCCGATCGGCGCGGTGGTCAGTCGACGATCTCGGCGAGCAGCTCGACGGTCGCGAGCGTGAGCCGAAACGGAAACGTGACGACGCCGACCGCGGGACCGAGCACGTCCACCACGGTGTCGACCGCACCGACTGCGACCTCCGAGACCGACGAGGACGGTGGAGGCGCCATGGCGGGGGAGCGACCGCTCGCCCCCGTGTTCAGGCTCGATGGCGTGGGCGCCGTGGCGGCCGCAGGTGGTGCCGCCGACGCGGGTGGTGGTGCGCCCGGCCGAGACCGGCCGGCGTGGGCCTCGAGCTCGCCGACGACCTCGGGCACCGGCTTGCCGAGAGCCTTCGCGACCGCGCGCACCACGATCGGCAAGTCCCCGGCATCGAACCACACGCCGTGCTGCGCACAGGTGTCCATCGCCGCCCCGGCCGCGCCGGTGCTCACCAGCTTCATCGCCTTGCGACACACCGGACACGCGGCCCGTGGCGCATGCTCGTCGAGCGGCACGACCTCGGGCTCGAGCACCGCGAGCAACCGCAGTCCCACGCCGGCACTGACGAACCCACCTCCACACCGCCGACACGCGAGCACCTCGGCGTTGTCGAGCGCCTTGCCCGTGAGCACCACGTCGTCACATCGAGGACACCGACAACCGGCGAACACGTCTGCACGCTAGAGCGCCGACCGTTTTGAAGCAACCCCCATGGCGACGCGACGGAACGGGGAGTTGAGGCGCTGATCCTGCGACACCGCGAAGCAGGTCACATCGCGAGGTGGCGTGCGTCAACTTCCCGTGGACCCGAAAAGACTACTCGTTCCCGTGTCGCTGCTCGCAGGTTGCATGACCTCGCATCCGGACGCCATCACGCCCGTGTCCTCGATGGTGTCCGCGGAGACGTTCAAGGGCTACGCGCTCAACGCCGGTGTCACGGTCGAGCTGCGGTGCCGTCCGCCCGGCGACGTGGGCGACACGCTCGTGACCTCGACGACCTCCTCGAATACCGGATTGCCCTGGAACGCGTTGACCGCGTACGCGTGGTCGGTGCCCGCCGTGGTGCCGACGGCATGCTGGACGCGAGTCGGTCCGGGAACGTCCGGAGCCAACGTCTGGGCGCGGGTCGGGGATTACGAGGCGTATCGGATCGAGGACCTGGCGTGCGCGATCGGAGCCTCGTTGGACAGCGTGGCGTCGTGCTCGGGCGTCGCGGAGTGGACGCGACTGGTCGCGCCCGATGGGGCCTCGACAGGCAGCGATCCCCTCGTGGGCAACCCCGTCCCGGTCGTCGTGGCGAGCGGGCTGACGTTTGCGGAAGGGCCGGTCTGGGAGCCCGAGTACGATCGCTTGACGTACACCGACATCCAGACGGACACGACCTGGCAGGTGACACCGGGCAACGCGCCCACGGTCGTCGCCGCGGGAACCGGAAGCCACGCCAACGGCCAGGCCAAGTACCTCGGCGGTCCGATCGTCCGCTGTGAGCACGCCACGCAGCGCGTGACGATGACCTCCGGCGGGTCGACCGAGGTGGTCGCCAGCACCTACGGCGGTAACCCCTTCAACTCCCCCAACGACGCGGCCGTCCATCCCGACGGCACGATCTACTTCACCGATCCAACCTACGGCTCCGACCCCAACTGGGGCGGCGCGACGCCGGTGCTGGGATTTCGTGGGGTCTATCGCGTGGTGCCGGGGCAGGCTCCCATCCTCGAGGCATCTTGGGGCAATCGCCAACCCAACGGCATCGCCTTCGCACCGGACTTCCAGACCCTCTACGTCACCGATACCCAGGACGGCGAGGTGCTCGCGTTCGCGGTGCAGACCGACGGCTCCCTTGGTCCCGAGCAGCACTTGGCCTGGGTCGCGGGCGCGGACGGCATGGCGATCGACGTCGACGGCAACCTGCTGGTCACGGGCTCGGCCGGCGTGACCGCGCTGGCGCCGAACGGAGCGAGCTGGGGCGTGCTCCCCTTCACCGACGCCACCAACTGCGTATTCGGAGGAGAGGACCGCACCACCTTGTTCGTCACCACCCGCAGCACCGTGTACGCGGTGCCGCTGACGATCCCCGGTATGCCTTCGGCGTACTGACGCCGCAGCTGCCAGGGGCACGCAACGCATGAAGCCCCCGCAGCCCCCGTCGCAATCACGCCAACGCGAGCAGGATTCGACCCGGATGCGAACGAGCCAAACGCTCGTTCGCGAAGGGCTCCCCAGCCCGTCGCAATCACGCCAACGCGAGCAGGATTCGACCCGGATGCGAACGAGCCAA
>CALBMM010000191.1 GCA_937896535.1 uncultured Pseudomonadota bacterium | reverse complement strand
AGCCGCGTGACGAAAGGATTCGAGCGTGTCCTGAGAAGGCGCGTATCTGCCGTCACAGAGCCACATTTCGGCCGAATTCGTCCGCGCAGCCGTCCGTTGGCGATGCCTACACATAATCTCTACGCATCAATACCATAAGATTTATGTCTTGGCATTATCCCACGTAGGACACCAGACTTTTCCCGATGGCTCGGTCTTTCGGCACGCATTTCGTCATCACCGCCAACCTCACCGACGACGGGGCGCCGGTCTACCTGCGCGGCGACGGTACCTGGTCGCCTCGACTGTCCGAGGCGCTGACGACCGACGACGAGGCGCACCGCGACGCGCTGCTGTCGGACGCCGCGGGTCAGGAGCGGCAGGTGTGCGACCCCTACGCCTTCAAGGTCAACCTCGAGGGCGGCCGTCCCGTCGCCAGCACGGCCCGCGAGCGCATTCGTTCGCAGGGGCCCACCACCCCGCTGCGTCGCGCCGACCGCGACCGCGCGGCCTGATCCGATCGGATCCCGCCATGTACCAATACGACGCCCACGACCAGCGCATCGTCGAGGAGCGCGCCCGCCAGTTCCGTGGCCAGGTGCAGCGCCGTCTCGACGGTGCGATCACCGAGAACGAGTTCAAGCCGCTGCGCCTGCAAAACGGGCTGTACATGCAGCTGCACGCGTACATGTTGCGCGTCGCGATCCCGTACGGCCTGCTCAGCGCCGCGCAGGTCCGGCAACTCGCTCACATCGCGCGGACCTACGACAAGGGCTACGCGCACTTCACCACGCGGCAGAACATTCAATACAACTGGCCGAAGCTCGAGGACGTTCCGTCGATCCTCGACGACCTCGCCGCGGTCCAGATGCACGCCATCCAGACCAGCGGCAACTGCATCCGGAACACGACCTCGGATCCGCTGGCGGGCGTGGCCGCCGACGAGCTCGAGGACCCGCGTCCGTACTGCGAGCTCATTCGGCAGTGGTCGACCTTCCACCCCGAGTTCGCCTTCCTTCCGCGCAAATTCAAGATCGCGGTGACCGGCTCGCCCGCCGAGGACCGGGCCGCGGTGCGGGTGCACGACATCGGCGTCCGCATCGTGGAAAACGACGCGGGCGAGCGTGGCTTCGAGATCCTCGTCGGCGGAGGTCTGGGCCGCACGCCGCACATCGCCAAGGTCGTGCGCTCGTTCCTGCCGTACGAGCACCTGCTGTCGTACCTCGAAGCGATCCTGCGCGTGTACAACCGGTACGGTCGCCGGGACAACAAGTACAAGGCGCGGATCAAGATCCAGGTCGCCGAGTGGGGCGTCGACAAGTTCCGCGACGCCGTCGAGGCGGAGTGGGAGCACACCCGCGACACGGCGATGAAGCTGACCCGCGCCGAAATCGAGCGGCTGCGCGGCCACTTCACGGCGCCCGACTACGCCGACCTGCCCGACGCCAGCGCGACGCTGACCGCGCTCACGCTCGGCAAGGACCGCGCGCTCGCCGGCTTCATCAAGAACAACCTGCGGCCGCATCGGCAGCGCGGCTACACGGCGGTCGTGGTCTCGCTCAAGCCGCCGGGCCGTCCGCCGGGCGACGTGAGCGACACGCAGCTCGAACTGCTCGCCGATCTCGCGGACAAGTACAGCTTCGGCGAGATCGTCGTCACCCACGAGCAGAACGTGGTGCTCCCCAACGTGCAGCAAGCCGCCGTCGCGGCGCTGTACCGGGACCTGTCGTCGATGGACCTGGGCACGGCGAACGCCGGCCGGCTCACCGACCAGATCTGCTGCCCGGGGCTCGACTTCTGCGCCCTGGCCAACGCGCGCTCGATCCCGGTCGCGCTCGACATCTCCGAGCGGTTCGCCGACCTCGACTATCTCGACGACGTCGGCGAGGTCTCGATCAAGATGTCGGGCTGCATCAACGCCTGCGGTCACCACCACGTGGGCAACATCGGCATCCTCGGGATCGACAAGGCCGGGGTGGAGGCCTACCAGCTCATGCTCGGCGGCGCGCCGGGCAACGACGCCAGCCTGGGCAAGATCGTCGGCCCGGCGTTCTCGCGCCACGAGGTCGTCGACGCGATCGGTACCGTGCTGCAGGCCTACCTCGCCCAACGCACGTCCCGAGACGAGCGCTTCATCGACTGC
The DNA here is from genome assembly GCA_937896535.1 of uncultured Pseudomonadota bacterium. Classification (GTDB taxonomy): domain Bacteria; phylum Myxococcota_A; class Polyangia; order Nannocystales; family Nannocystaceae; genus CALBMM01. The sequence goes on along the minus strand of CALBMM010000191.1, from coordinate 35,125 downwards.
TACCGCCGCGTCGGCCCGGCGCCGTTCAAGGAAGCCCTGTATGGCACTGATCAAGAATCGTGAGGTCGTCGCGGACGACAGCTGGGTCTTCGTGCCCGATGGCGCGGACGTGCCGACGGGCGGCGACGTCGTCGTGACCGCGAGCCGCCTGCTGTCCGAGCGCGAGTCGCTGACCGCTCGGCAAGGACGGCTGGGCGTGCGGATCGAGCCCGACGAGGACGCCGAGCCGCTCGCGCCGCTCCTCGACGATCTGTCGCTGGTCGCCGTGTCGTTTCCCAAGTTCACCGACGGCCGCGGCTACTCGAGCGCGCGTCTGGTGCGGGAGCGCTTCGGCTTCGGCGGCGAGCTGCGGGCGGTCGGCAACGTGCTGCCGGACCAAGTGTTCTACATGGCGCGCTGCGGCTTCGATGCGTTCGAGCTCGCCGAGGGCAAGGACCCCGAGCACGCGCTCGCGGCCCTCGAAGAGTTCTCGGTCACCTACCAGGCCGCCTCCGACGACCCTCGCCCGCTGTATCGCCGTCGCGACGTCGGCTGAGGCCGAGCCTCCACGCGGACGCGGGTCCGGCTCGGCCGGGTGATATCCTCTGTGCGCGGCGCAGCAGCGGCGTCGCACAGGAACGGCCATGGTCGCGACCGCGAGCGCGAAGCCACCCAAGGAGGGCAAGCGGTGGTCCCTCGACGGGGATCTGGTCGGCGGTCGCTACCGTCTCGATGCCCGCCTCGGACGCGGGGGCATGGGCGAGGTGTACACGGCGTTCGACGAGTTGGTGCAGCGCCCCGTGGCGCTCAAGAAGTTTCGTCTCCAGGCCGACCGCACGGAGGACCGCCTGCGCTTTCGGCGGGAGTTCCACACGCTCGCGCGACTTCGCCATCCGCGGATCGTCGAGGCGTACGACTTCGGCGTCGACGACGACCAGCCGTTTTACACGATGGAGCTGCTCGACGGCCGTGACCTGGGCACCATGGCGCCCCTGCACTGGCGCGACGCGTGCCCCCTGCTGCGCGACGTCGCCGACGCCCTCGCCTTCCTGCACTCGCGCCGGCTGCTGCACCGCGACGTCGCCCCCCGCAACGTCCGCTGCACCAACGACGGCCGCGCCAAGCTGCTCGACTTCGGCATGATGGCCACGATGGGCGTGTCCAACGAGATCGTGGGCACCCTGCCTTCGATCGCCCCCGAGATGATCCTGGGGCTGCCGATGGACCAACGTGCCGACCTGTTCGGGCTCGGCGCGCTCGCGTTCTGGCTCGTGACCGGGCGTCACCCTCAGCGGGTGCGCAACCTCGACGACCTCGTTCGCAACGGTCGCAAGCCACCGCCGGCGCCGTCCACCATCGTCGACGACATCCCCCCGGCATTCGACGACCTGCTCTTGTCGTTGCTGAGCCCCGAGCCGCTGGGCCGTCCGGCGAGCGCGATCGAGGTCGTCGAGCGCCTGACCGCGATCGGTGGGCTGTCGCCGCTGTCGGAAGGCGACGCGGTGCAGGGCTACGTGCGCAGCGCCGAGCTGGTCGGCCGTGAGCGCGAGATGGAGATCGTACGCAAGCGGCTGGCGAAGGCGATCGGCGGCCACGGCTCGTCGCTGCTCGTCGAGGGGCGCACCGGCATGGGCAAGAGTCGGCTGCTGCGGGAGATCGAGCTGGAGGCCAAGCTCGCCGGTGCGCTGGTGCTGCGGGGCCACGGCGACCTCGACGGGCCGTACGCGCTCGTGCGACGCCTCGCCCGCGAGCTCGAGCTCGGCACCCGCGGAGGCGAGTTCGGCACCAGCGGTCCCCACGGCGCGCTCATCGATCGCCTCGTGCCTGGTGCCGTCCCCGAGGGCCGCAAGTCCCTCGACCACCGCGAGGAGCGTCTCGCCCTGCAGACGGGCCTGTCGGACTTCATCTCCGCGTTCGCGACGCACCGCCCGTTGCTGCTGCTCGTCGACAATCTGCAGCGCGCCGACGAGGGCTCGATGGCCGTGCTGGCCTCCCTCGCCCACATCGCGCCGAGCCGCAAGCTGCTCATCGTCGGGTCCGTGACCACGCCGCTCGACACGTCGCGGACCGACGGCGCCCTCGGCAACCTCCGCGAGCGAGCCCTCGTGCTGCGCACGCGTGCGCTCGACTCGGTGCAGGTGGCCCGGCTGCTGCGCGGCATGTTCGGCGACGCCCCCAACCTCGTCCGACTCGCGACGTGGATCCACCGCGCCGCCGGCGGCAGCCCGATGCACTGCACCGAGCTCGCCCGCCACCTCGTCGAGCGCGGCGACATCCACTACCTCGATGGGATGTGGGTCATCCCGGAGGATCCGCCGGCCGAAGCCCTCCCCGAGCAATTCGAGATGGCGATGGACACCCGCGTCAGCGGGCTGGGCGAGCTCGCCCACGATCTCGCGTGCGCACTCGCGGTGCTGCGTCGACAGGTGGGGCTCTCGACGTGCATCGAGCTGCTGCCCGACGCCGAGGAGAGCGAGGTCTTCGCCGCGATCGACCAGCTCGTGCGCGAGGAGATCGTGATCGGCTCCGCCGAGCGCTACCACCTGCGCCACGACGGTCTGCGCGAGGCGCTGCTGCGGTCGCTGCCCGAGCCCGAGCGCGCGGCGCTCGAGCTGCGCGTGGGTCGGTACCTGCAGTCGTCGAAGCGGCGCTCGCCCAGCCACGACGTGCGGATCGGCTGGCACCTGCTGCGCGGCGGCGAGCGGGCCGAGGGCGCGCAGCGCCTGTTCGCGGCGGGGACTCGCTTGTTCGACGCGACCTCGTTCGAGGACTGCATCGCCCCCCTCGAGGCCGCGCTCGAGGTGTTCCGTGACGAGGACACCCACCCGGCCGAGCGCGTGCGGATCATGTACATGCTGGTCGCGGCCGGCTTCTACGTCGACCGTCGCGTCAACGAGCGTCACCGCGACGCCACGATCGCGGCGCTGGCTCGCGAGTCGAACGTCACGCTGGCACGACGCCTTTCGTTTCTGCCGGGCCGCCTGGCGTTCGTGGTCGCATTCGTGTGCGGCTGGGTCATGGCCAAGCTCGGCCTGGGCCGCCGCTTCCACCCGATGTCGGGACTCGACATGTACATCCGCTCGGTCGTGTACTCGGCCGGCACCGCGGGCTTTTCGTTCGACACCGAGACGCTGCGGGCGTGCGCACGCCATCTCGATCCCCTGCGACCGCTGCGGCAGATCTACGTCGCCAACGCGATCTCGATGGTCGACAACTTCCTCAACTTCAACCTCGGTCGGCAGCGCACGCTCGTGGCGACCAGCGAGGCGAACATCGCGTTGATCTCGGTCACGCGGCCGCGGGTGACCGCCGCCGAGCGTGCCTTGACGATCGGCGGCGCCCGCTTCCAGCGCGGCATGCACTTCGTGCGCAACGGATCGCCGCGTGCGGTCGAGGAAATCCGCGAGCTCGAGCAGCTCGGCCCCCGGATGTGGGCGATCGGGGCGCTGCAGCTGCGCAGCTTCTATCACCTGTGGCGCGGCGAGACGGCCCAGGCCCGCCGGGTGTGGGCCAAGGCCGAGCTCGAGTTCGTCCGCCTCGGCGCGCTGTGGCAGATGCACGCCCTGCTGCACTCGACCGGCTGTGTGGCGGCCGCGGTGGTCGGCGACGTGCTCGGGCTCAAGCGCAGCATCGCCGCCCTGTCGCACCACGTCGAAGCAGGGCTGCGCTTCGAGGGGCACCTCGCGATCGCGCAGGCCGAGTATCAACGCCTCTCCGGCGAGTTCGAGGAGTCCCTCGCCAGCGTGGAGCGAGCGCTCGGTTTCATGCCCGCCGGCGAAGGTCTCGCCCGCCCGTGGGCGCTTTCGGCCCGAGCCCAGACGCTGTACGACGCGGGGCGCTTCGAGGACGCACGGCGGGTCGCCGACGACGCGTACGCCCTGTGCACCGATCCCGACCGAGAGCAGGCCGCGTTCGCGCTGCGTTCGGGTCGCGTGCGCGCGCTCGCTCGCGCCAAGCTCGGGGAGATGGCACAGGCCCGTGCCGAGCTCGACGAGCTCGTCGCCCAAGCACGACAGCTCGACAACCCATACTTCGTGGGCGACCTGCTCGAGGCCGCGGCCCTGCTCGCCGTCGACGACGACGACCGTCCCGCGGCCGCGCGACTGTGCGACGCCGTCGAAAAGCAGTTCGTCCCCACCCGCAACCCCGGACTGGTCGCGCGCTACGAGAAGCTGACCCGACTGTGCGGACTGGCGCCGAGCCCCGACGGCCCGGGCGATGCCGAGGGAGACATGGCGACCGAAGTGTTCGAGCCGCAGACCGTCGAGCACACGCCCACCGAGATCTTGTCGGTGCTTTCGAAGTGCGGGACGGCGAGCACCCGCGCCGCCCGAGCGCTCGAGGCATTGGTCGCGGCGGCTGGTGCCCACCGAGGGTTCTTGTATCTGCTGCGCGGGGAGGATTTCGAGCTCGCCGCGCCCGACCAAGGCGCCGAGCCACCACCCGAGGTCTCCAGCTCGCTGCACCAGCGCCTCGAGCTCGACGAGGCCGCGGACGACGATCTCACCACGCTGCAGCTGCGTCGCAACCACGGCTGGCGAACCGTGCTCCTGCACGCGCAGCCGCAGGCCGGCCGGCGGATCGTGGTGGCGGCGGCGGTGCTCTTTCGCGGCGAGCAGAAGATCCGCATGCCCCCACCGGGACTGCGCGAGGCGATCGGTCAGCGGCTGTACGACGAAGGCGACGTCGACACGACCGCCGGCACGGTCTGAGCCGGCCGCCCGGAAAAAAAACGTACCGACCCCGGAAGGCCCCCGGGGGCGTGGTGTCCAAGCTGTGTCGGGCAAGGTGCGACCTTCGCCCTGGTGTCGGGAAGCACCAGGAAATCGAGCACTTCGGCGGCGTCCGACGCAGGGGGAGAGGGACATGACGCGAGGACACGGCACGCAGCGCCTTTGCATGGCGCTCGGATTGAGCACACTGACCGCCACCGGCTGCATGCCCGATCGAGATCGCCCGAGCGGCGGGTTCAGCCTCGGCGACGACGGCGGCACCGACGGCGAGGACGAGGCGGGCGACACCGACGGCGAGGACGCCGACGACGATGCCGCGCCCGCCAGCGACGACGAGCCCGACCTCGACGCGATCAGCGAGTTCATCCTCGGCCTCGGCCACCTCGGGCTGCCCAACTTCGTCCCCAAGTCGCAGACCGACTGCAACGGCTTCGACTGCCCGGTCGACGGCCAAGAGGGCGAAGAGTTCTGCAGCTACATCCACTACCGCGAGACCGCGCACGCCCACGAGTTCGTCGCCTTCCAGCCGAACTCCGCAACGCTGTGGCCCGGCAACGTGGTCCAGGGCGAGGACGCGCAGTACGGACTGCTGACGCCGATCGGTCTGCCGCGCGGTCCGATGACGTTTTCGTTCTCGCTCGAGAACCTGCAGGGCTCGCCCGTCGGTCACATGGAGTCGCCGACCCTGTCCTCGTTCCGCGAGCAGCGCAACGCGATCCTCGCCGCCGGCACCACCGGGTCCGTGCCGGCGCAGATGGCCTACAGCATGGAGCAGGTCTACGACGCGACGCAGGTGGCGTACTCGATCGGCGGCGAGCTCGACTGGGCCGGCGCGGCTTCGTTCTCCTCGCTGTTCGACTTCGAGACCAACGTCGCGACGAACAAGATCCTCGTCGACTTCACGCAGGCCTACTACACGATCGACCTCGACATCCCCGGCCTGCCCTCGGACTTCTTCACCGACGAGGTCTCGGTGGAGCAGCTCGACAACTTCATGGACATGGAGAACCCGCCCATGTACGTGCAGTCGATCACCTACGGGCGTCGCGTGGTGTTCGCGATCGAGACGACGCGCAGCGAAGAGGAGATCAAGTTCGCCTTCGACGCGGGCTTCGACGCCCTGTTCGTCTCCGGCGGCGTGGAGTTCGACCTCGAGACGCAGGAGATCTTCGAGCAGTCGAGCATCTCCGCCCTCGTCCTCGGCGGGTCCGGGAGCGATGCGGTCAAGACCGTCTTCGGGGTGGAGGGCTTGATGCAGTACCTCGTCGACGGCGCCGAGTATTCGGCCGACTCGCCGGGTGCCCCCATCGCCTACAAGCTCGCGTACCTCGACAACAGCGGCGTGGAGTTCGCCCTCACCACCGAGTACTCCGAGCGCCAGTGCTACGACAGCCACCTCGACGTCACCGGTGAGGTCGCGCGCCTCGAGTACCTCGGGGGCAACGACGACGACGGTGGCGCGGAAGTCTTCGGCTGGCTCGAGTACCGCGTCGCCGACAGCTCCGACCCCGACCCGTGTCGTCCCGATGCGCCGGGCTGGCAGCGCGTGTTCGACCGGGGCAGCGGCGGCGCGCAGAACGTGTACGGGATCTGGATCCCGACCAACCCCACGCAGAAGACGCTCTACGACTTCGAGGTCGACCAGGGCGCGAACATGTGCCTGCGGGGCCACCTCAAGGAAGCCGACGACTGCTGGTTGTGCAGCGACGACGACTTCGGCACCGCCAAGCTCGGTCCGATCCCGCTGTCGGCGGGCTGGGCCGGCGACCACACCATGGAATTTTCCGACGACGGGACCGTCCTCGCCGTCATCCGCATCTCCGTCGACTGAGGAAGCCACAACGATGCACACGACCACCAAGCTCACCTGCCTGCTGACCCTCGGCCTGACCACCCTCGGATGTGACGCCGGCGACGACGGACGACCCGGCGATGGCTCGTCGATGCCGGCCGGCGGGGTCGACGGCGACATGGATGCCGACGAGGACGAGGACCCGCCCGCCGACGACGACGAGGACGAGCCGGCCTCCGAAGATCCGCCGGCCCCGATGGACTACTCCGAGGCGGTCGACGAGTTCATCCTCGGCCTCGGCTACGTGGACATCGAAGCCGCGGCGGCCCAGCACGCGATCAACTGCAACCCGGCCGACCCGAACATGGACTGCCCCGATCCGTGGAACGAGGGCGAGCTGACCTGCGAGCTGAACTGGTACGAGCAGACCCAACACTTCGACACGTTCGTGGCGATCCAGCCCGACTCGCCAGCGCTGTGGCCGGGCGCGGTGCTGCGCGGCGGCGAGCTCCACGAAGGGTTCCTGTCGCAGATCGGCGCCGAGCGAGCCCCCGCGACGTTCTCGCTGTCGCTGGAGAACCTCGTGGCCTCCCCCTCGGCCACGATGGCGTCGCCCTCTCTTTCGTCGTTCCGCGACGCCCGCAACGCGATCCTGGCCGACGGCCTGCAGGGCGCGACGCCGGCCAACGTGGCCTACGAGATCCACACCGTCGAGAGCGCGGCGCAGCTGTCGATCATGGTCGGCGTGTCGATCGACTGGGCGTCGGTCGTCGACTTCGGCGCGATGTTCGGCTTCGGCGAGAGCGAGTTCGCCAACAAGTACCTGTTCGAGTTCACGCAGACCTACTACACGGTCGATCTCGACACGCCCGCGCGCCCGTCCGACATGTTCCTCGACTCGGTCGCCCCCGAGGACCTCGAGCCGCACATGGCCCCCGGCGCACCCCCGGTCTACGTGCAGTCGGTGTCCTACGGTCGCAAGGTCTGGTTCGCGATGGAGAGCAACGCCTCGCTCGAGCAGATCGTCGCGGCGATCGACGTGGCGGTCTCCGGCATCGCGAGCCTCGACGCCGACCTCGAAGCACAGGAAGTCCTGTCCGGCTCCAAGATCACGGCCGCCGTCATTGGCGGCGACGGAGACGGTGCCGTGGCGACGGTGCTCGGGGTCGAGCAGCTGATGACGTACATCACCGAAGGCGGCAACTACTCCGCCGATTCGCCCGGCGCGCCCATCGCCTACAAGACGGCCTACCTCGACAACGTGCCGATGCGCATGGCCTTGACCGCCGAGTACCCGCTGACCGAGTGCCAGTAGACGACCAACCCTGAGGTCCGTCGATCCCTGTTCGCCCGCGCCCGTGGCTGCTCCCCACGGGCGTGGGCGATGCCCTTGGCCTGCGATCGGCCGAAGTCGTGCGGACCGGTCCTCGTCGCGCGGATCGGCTACGCCGCGTGGGCGCGCCGGACCGCGGTGGGCTCCGGTTGCTGACGCACCGGCTCCATCTCGGGCTGCTGGCTGGCGATCGCCAGGCCACCCATCGTCAGGCCCAGCCGGTCCATCTGGACGAGACCGGCGCGGCGAAGCTGCGCGATAAGCGCGCTCAGGGTGCTCACGTCGTGGCCACAGAGCCGGCAAAGAAGCTCGGCGTCCACCCGCATGTCGACCTGCGCGAGGTCGAGGATCATTCGCAGCACCCCGAGAGCGTCGGAATTCGGCGTTGCACGATTCATGTCTGCAACTTCGCGCAGTACTGAAGCGATGTCTAATTTTCTGCCGAAACGTTCAGGTGCCACACTTGCGCCCCTAGACGTCCGTTTGGCGACGTTTGTACAGGTGTCGGATCAGATCCGACCCCGGGGGCCCCTGGGGGGTCGTCAGTCCTGCTTCTTTTCGATCTTCGACCAGCTGTCGCGCAGGCCGACCGTCCGGTTGAAGACGAGCCGATCGGCGGTCGAGGTGGGGTCCTTGACGAAGTAGCCCTTGCGCTCGAACTGGCCCTGCCACTCGACCTCGACGTCGGCGAGGCCCGGCTCGAGCTTGCACCCGGTCAGCACCTGCAGCGAGTCGGGGTTGAGCTCGTCGAGCCAGTCGGCTCCCTCGGCGAGGTCGCGGCCCGGATGCTCGACCGAGAACAGCCGATCGTACAGCCGCACCTCGGCATCGACGGCGTGCTCGGCCGACACCCAGTGCAGCGTCCCGCGGACCTTGCGGCCGTCCGCCGTGCGACCGCCCCGCGACTGCGGATCCCAGGTGCACCGCAGCTCGACGACCTCGCCGTCGGCGTCGGTGACCACCTCGTTGCACGTGACGTAGCACGCACTGCGCAGCCGCACTTCCTTGCCCGGCGCCAGCCGAAACCACTTCTTGGGCGCCTGCGGTTTGAAGTCTTCGCGCTCGATCCACAGCGTGCCCGAAAACGGCACCTGCCGACGGCCCGCCGACTCGTCCTCGGGGTTGTTGGGCACTTCGAAGTACTCGACCGCGCCCTCTTCCCAGTTGGTGATCGTCAGCTTGAGCGGCTCGAGCACCGCCATGCGCCGCGGCGCGACCCGATTGAGATGCTCGCGCACCATGTGCTCGAACACCGCGATGTCGACCGTGCCGTTGCGCTTGGCCACGCCCACGTAGTCGCAGAACTCGCGGATCACCGCGGGGGGATAGCCCCGCCGTCGCATGCCCCGCAGCGTGGGCATGCGCGGGTCGTCCCAGCCCGAGACGCGGCCCTGCGTGACGAGCTGCTTGAGCTTGCGCTTGCTCATCACCATGTAGCCCACGTTGAGCCGCGCGAACTCGATCTGCCGCGGCTTGGACGGCACGGGGAGGTTGTCGATGAACCAGTCGTACAGGGGACGATGGTCCTCGAACTCGAGGGTGCACAGCGAGTGGGTCACGCCCTCGATGGCATCCGACTGCCCGTGGGCGTAGTCGTACATCGGGTAGATCGACCACTTGGTGCCGGTGCGGTGGTGCGACGCCTTGACGATCCGGTACATCAACGGGTCGCGCATGTTGATGTTGCCCGCCGCCATGTCGATCTTGGCCCGCAGCACGTGCGTGCCCTCGTCGAACTCGCCGGCCTTCATGCGCGTCAGCAGGTCGAGGTTCTCCTCGATGGACCGGTCACGGTACGGCGAGTTCTTGCCGGGCTTGTGGAAGTTGCCGCGGTACTCGCGGATCTCCTCCGTGCTCAGGCTGTCGACGTACGCCTTGCCCTCTTTGACGAGGTGCACGGCCCAGTCGTACAGCTGGTCGAAGTAGTCCGACGCGAACCGCAGCTCCTCGCCCCAGTCGAACCCGAGCCAGCGGATGTCGTCTTCGATCGCGTCGACGTACTCCTGGTCCTCCGCGGTGGGATTGGTGTCGTCGAAGCGCAGGGTGCACTTGCCCCCGTGCTGCTGCGCCATCCCGAAGTCCAAGCAGATCGCCTTCGCGTGACCGAAGTGCAGGTAGCCATTGGGCTCGGGCGGGAAACGGGTCACGACCGTCGTGTGCTTCCCCGTGCGCAGATCCTCTTCGATGATCTCCGCGACGAAATTCCCGGCGCTGCCGTCGTCGACTTCTTTGGGTTCCGTGTTCACGGCGACGGGCACTTTAGCCCCGCCACCCGGACGCGGCTACCACCAGATCTTCTCGAGCAGCTTTTCCATCTCCGGCACGCCCCCCTGCAGCACCAAGTAGCCGTCCGGGGGCTCGCCGTCGGTCATCTCGTCGGCGATTGGCGTCGTCATCAGCTTGCGGACCGCGGCCGGGTCGTCGGGGTGACAGCCCAGTGACCACGCCAGCTTCATGTACGCGGCCTCCGGCAGCATGTTGGCCAGCGGCACCACGCCGAGCTCGAGAATCTCGCGCCCGGTCTCGTACACGTGCATCTGCACGAAGCCCCACAGCGTCTGCAAGGTCATGTAGACCTGCACGCCCGCGTCTCGGGCCCGTCGCAACGCGGGGTAGACGGCCTTGTTGACGTGGCCGAGGCCGGTGCCCGCGATGACGATGCCCTTGTAGCCGGCACCGACGAGCGCGTCGATCACGTCGGGCCGCATGTTCGGGTAGTAATAGAGGATCGTGACCATGTCCTCGAACACGGCACGCACGGTCACGTTGCGGTCGGCGCGACGGCTCGACCACCCCTTGGTCTTGAGGGGCTTGAGCTCGCCGTTCTCCTCCACGATCGCGAGCGGCACGTCACCGAGGGTGCGAAACGTGCTGCGGTAGGAGCTGTGCATCTTGCGGACGCGCGTGCCCCGGTGCAGCAGGTTGTAGCGGTCGGACGTGGGCCCGAACATGCACACCATGACCTCGGCGATCTCTCCGCGCGACGCCACGTGGGCCGCCGCGATGAGGTTGCGCGCCGCGTCCGAGGACGGGCGGTCCGACGAGCGTTGACTGCCGACCATCACGATCGGCACCGGCGAGCCCTGCACCATGTAGCTGAGCACGGCGGCGGTGTGGGCCATCGTGTCGGTACCGTGGCCGATCACGATGCCGTCGTAGCCTTCGGCGATCGCCTCCCCGACCCGCTGCGCGAGCACGAGGTACTGCTCCTTGCCCATGTTCTCGGAGAACACCCCGAAGAGCTTCTCGGTCGTCAGGTTGCAGATGTCGGCGAGCTCGGGCACCGAGCCGTACAGCTCCCCGGGCGAGAACGCGGGAATGACGGCGCCGGTGCGGTAGTCCAGGCGCGAGGCGATCGTGCCGCCGGTGCCGAACAACATCACGCGCGGCTTGTCCGGATCGACCGGGAACGCCTCCTCGGGGATCTTGTACTCGGCGCGCCGAAACCCGACCTTCTTCATCTCGACGATGGTGTCGGCTCGGATCCCGACGTTGTAGCCGGAGATCAGCTTGAGCACGAGGTGTGCCGGATCGGAGGTCTCCGAGCGCGGCAGCACCAGGCCGGCGAAGTCGCCGCGCGTGGTCTTGGCCTGCACCTCGCACCACACGGTGATCCCGTGCTGCTTCATCACCGACAGCATCGGATCGCGGTAGCCCTTGTAGGCGTCGTCGGGCACTGAGCTCGTCGCGTCGGTCATCACGCCGCCTCCTTCGGATCCAGCTTCAGCGCCGTCACGAGCGCATCGCGAACCTGCGCGGCCGGGACGCGGCCTCGCACCTTGGGCATCGCCTCGCCCATCGCCCACCGCAGCACCGCGTCGTCGGCGAGCTCGGGCAGCTTGCCGCGACGAGCCCCGATGTCGGCGACGACCGGCGCCAGCGCGTCCGTGCGTGCGAGCGCGGTCGGCAGCGCACTCGCGTCGCCGCGCAGCAGCCCGTCGAACACCTCGTCGTAGGCGGCGGGGTCGAGCCGACCGGCGTCGACCGCCTCCACCACCGGCCGCAGCACCGCCGCGTCCGGCAGCGTGGTGTCCCCCACCTCGCGAAACCAGTGCACGAGCCGACACTCCAGCGCCGACGCGAGGCGTCGCCGTCCCGTCTCGGTCGTCGGGGCGAGCGCATCGTACAGATCCGCGGCCGTCGAGGCGACGAGCACCGCGGCCGCGCGGGCGTCGAGCCCCTGGGCCCGGTACCGGTCTTCGCGCGTCCACGGCAGCTCGGGCAACGCCGCATCGATGGTCTCGATCCACGTGTCCGGGATCGGCAGCGGCGGCGTGTCCGTGTCCGGATACATCCGCTCCGGACCCGGCAGGATTCGCTCGAATCCGGTGGTCCCGTTCGGGAACGACTGCCGCGTCTCGGACGGCACGCCGATCACCGCGTCGCGTGCCCGCATCACGATCTCTTCGGCCGCCGTCGCCGCGTCGCGCGGGCTGCCCCAGGCGATCACTACGGCGTCGCCGTCCTCGGCCCCGAGGATGGTCCCCGCTTCGTCGAGCAGGCTCGGGGGCAAGGTCGAGGCCGCGTCGTCGGTGTGCGACATGAACGGCCAACCCGTCAGGCACGCGATCACGCGCAGGCGGTCGGCGATCTCGTCGGCGAAGGTCTTGCCGGGCTGCGTGCGGTGCCGCAGCAGGCCAGCGAACCCGGGTAGCCGCACGGCGCAGAACACCGCGCCGCGGTCGAGCGACTCGCGAATCGAGGTATCGGGCGCACGCTTCATCAGCTCGCTGACGTCGGCCACGAGCGCGCAGTCCCACGGCTCGGCCGCATCGGGCAGGTCGAACATCTGCGGCGTGATGCCGCGCTGGCGCAGCGTCTCGCGCACGCGCAGCAGGTTCAGATGCCGAAATGCCTCGTTGTGGACCAGACGCGGCAATCCGCGATGGTTGTCGACGCCCTTGATCTCGACCCGGCGACTGCCCGCGATCGACACGTTCGTGTCCTGGCGCGCCGCCCCGGCCCCACGCCGCACGTTGCCACTGGCACGCGCGACCCGAGCGAGAAGACGACCGCCGGCCGCGACGTCGTGCGGCGTCAGCAGCTCCGGCTCCGTCACGGTCTCGATGAGCGGCGTGCCGAGGCGGTCGGTGCGGAACACGATGCGGTGCCCGATGTCCTGGACCTCGCGACAGGAGTCTTCCTCGAGGGTCAGCTGCCGGATCCGAAGGACGCGATCGGACCCGAGCTCGCTCTCACGAAACGGAATCTCGCCGCCCAGACCGATCATCGCGGTGCGCTGAAAGCCGGTGGGAATCGAGCCGTCGAGGTACTGCTTGCGCATCACCTGCAGCTCCGAGACACGCGCCAGCCCGAACATCGTCGAGATCTTCAGCGCGTACTTGACCGCCTCTTCGTCGATCGGAAACGGTGGCGTGTCGTCGATCTCGTACGTGCACACCGTGCTGCGGTCGAGCACGTACACGATCTCCTTGCGCGTACGGAACTCCATCAGCGCGCAACCGTCGTACTCGCCGAGCTCCGACAGCGTCGGTCGCATGTGGCGCAAGACCGTGGCGTCGACCCGCTCGGTGCGCTGGCCCGCCGGACAGCGACAAAACAGCTTGCCGCGCGTCGCGAGCTGCTGGTGCACCTCGAGCCCGCACATGAAGCCGAGGATCTCGTAGTCGCGCGGCGTCAGCTCGCCGAACGGCCGGTCCGGGAAGTCCAGCGGCGCGTCGGTGCGCGGGTTGAGGTCGATGGGAGCCGGGGCGGATGCGCGCGGACGTCGGTTGCTCACAGGCAGGTTCTCGGCGCGGGGAGAGTCACTCGGAAACGGCGGCGCAGCCAGCCGCTTCGTCGCAGCTGACGTCGCACGTCGCGGCGTCGCCGCAAAATGCCGCACAGCCGTTTTCGCAGCCGGTGATGCGGCAGGTCTGGACACCGACGCACGTCAGCTCGCACTCGCCTCCGGGGCAGTCGAGCTCGCACGTCGGCGTGTTGTTACAGCTCATCGTGCAGCCGCCGCCCGAGCAGCTCTGGGTGCACGCGGTCGCATCGGCGCAGTTGAGCTCGCAGTTGCCGCCCGGGCAATCCTGGTCGCACCCTTCGGCGCCCTCGCACGACTGGTCGCAGTTGCCGCCCGGGCACATCTGCTCGCAGTTGCCCATCGCTTCGCAGGTCTGCTCGCAGCCCGCCGTCCCACCGTCGGGGCACTGCTGGCTGCAGTCGCCGGAGACGCATTCGCACTCGCCGTCGGCGCAGGCCGGCCCGGTCGTCACGCTGCTCGAGCTGGCCCCGGTGTCGGAGTCGCTCGAGTCGCTGGGGCACCCCGTCAGCCCGAGGGCGACGAAGGACCAAGCCACGGTCAGGTCGCGAAGGCGGATGCGCACGGCCGCAAGTGAACCTTGCCGCAGGCCCCCGGGCAAGCCCCCGCGGCGGTCGCGGGCGTGCGTCGACGCGCGCTCAGCCGCCGAGCTTCTTTTCGACCTTGTCGAGGCGCGCCTGCGCTTCGCCGCTGCCGAGGCTCTTGGCCTTTTGGTACTGCGTGCGCGCTTCCTGGTAGCGGAACAGCTTGAAGTAGGCGTCGCCGAGGTGGATTCGGTAGGCCGCCGAGGTGGGCGCCGCCGCGACCGCACGCTTGCCGAAGCGCACGGCGCCCGCGTTGTCGCCCTTTTGGTAGGCGATCTGCGCGAGGCCGTCGAGCGCCTTGGCGTTGCGATGGTTGCGGTCGAGGGCACGGTGAAACAGCTTCGCCGCGCCCTCACGGTCCCCTTGCTTGAGCTTGCCGTACGCCTGGGACACGAGCGACTGCGCGGCCGTCTTGTCGCCGGCGCCGATCCCCTCGTCGTCGTCGTCGTCGCCGACCTCGTCGCCCTCGTCGTCGTTGCCGCCGCCGTTGTTGGCGTTGCCGTGCGGACGCTTGGGCCGAGACGCCACCGCGACCTCGGGTTCCTCGTCGCTGACGATCCCCTCCTCTTGCAGGAGCGTCTTCATGTTGAGGTCGGCCTGAATGCCGCGCGGGTCCTCGGTCTGCTCGATCTCCCGCAGCTTCTCGGCGCGTCGCTCCTGGTCCGGCTCGGCGAGCGCGGTCAGGGTTCGACTCGCGGTGAGCTCGGCTTCGCTGAAGTCTCGATTGGCCGCCTTGTTGCGCAGGGCGACGAGCTCGCCGGGGGTGATCGGAGCCCGCTCCCTCGCATGCTCGTTGGTCGGCTCGAACACGAGCGCACCGATGTAGTAGTCGATCGCGAAGTTGCGGCCGCCCTCGCGCGCCCAGTACTGGTCGCCGAGGCGCACGAGCGTCTCGGCGAACTCGTGACGCAGATCTGCACCGCGCGCCGTCGCGAGCTTGCCGTACTCGCTGGCGAGCGCCTCGAGGGCGACGGTCTCCGAGTACGCGGTCGCGGTGTCCGGGGCGTGCGGGGGCGGATAGAGGAACAGCGCCTTGGCGGCGGCCTCTCGCGCCGCCGCCTCGCGCTCGGAAATCGCACTCTCGGCCAGCTCTTCCTGCGCGGGGTCGGACGCGGCGAAGACCGCCCACGCCCCGATCCCCAAGAGCGCGACGGCACCGGCGACCACGTACGGCAGCCACGGCCGGGTCCCGCGGCGCCGGAACGCATGGCGCTCCGGCATCCCTCGCAGGATCGCCTCCTTGCGCGACGCGCCGACCTCGGGCACCGGCAGGTCGTCCCACGACGTCGCGATCTTCGTGGCGATCTGCGCCTCGCACAGCGCCGCCTCGAGGTCGAGCATGTCGTCGTAGCGGTCGTCCGGATCCTTGGCGAGGCACTTGAGGATCACGTTCTCGAGCGGCCCGGGGATGTCGACGTCCGGATTGGCCTCGCTGGGCCGTGCCGGCTCTTCGGTCCGGATCTTCTTGAGAATCTCGAACACCGAGTCGCCCGTGAAGGGCGGCACGCCGGCCATCACGTGGTAGGCCATCGCCCCGACCGCGTAGATGTCCAGTCGGTGATCGAACGGCGCGGCCGCAGCCTGCTCCGGCGCCATGTAGATCGGGGTGCCCTCGAGCTGGACCTGATCGCCGTGGTTTTCACCGGAGACCATCGCGGCCACCCCGAAGTCCACGATCTTGACCAGGTCCTCGCGACCGCCCGAGTTGACGAGCATGATGTTGCCCGGCTTGATGTCGCGATGGACGACGTCGGCCTCGTGCGCGGCGGCGAGTCCTTTGCAGACCTGACGCAAGATCGCGATCATCCGCGACGCGGGGATCGAGCCGGCGGCGGCCACCCGCGCGAGGCTCTGCCCTTCCAGCAGCTCCATCGCAAACCACATGCGGCCGTCGGGCAGCTCGCCGAAGTCGTAGACCTCGACGATGTTCGAGCCACGTCCCAGGCCCTTGGCGGTCGCCCGCGAGACGGCGCGCGCCTCCTCGCGAAACATCTTGGCCTTGCGCGACTTGGGCGAGACACCCGGCCGAAGGATCTTCAGGGCGACGCGACGCTCGATGTCGACGTGCTCGCACTCGTAGACGACCCCCATGCCGCCTTCACCGAGCCACTTGACGATCTTGTAGCGCGTCCCGGGAACGACCTCGCCGAGGTTGAGCTTGACCGTCAGCTCGACCCGCGCGCCCGAGTTGTCCTCGACGTCACCGATGACCGCCGACTCGGCCATCGTGATGCGGGCGCGCTGATTGCCGAGTCCGGACCACGCGCCGAGCCGGTCGGCGGCGGCCTTCGACGAGGACGAGGACGACGAGGACGACGACGACGACGACGACGACGACCGAGCGGGCATCGGCTTGGGTGAGGTCGTCGACGAACTCACGTCGTCGGCGGCGAGCGGATCGGCCTGCTTGACGCGGCGCTTGATCAACCCCGCGCCCGCATCGACTTGCATGTCCGAGCGCGACAGCAACGCC
The DNA here is from genome assembly GCA_937896535.1 of uncultured Pseudomonadota bacterium. Taxonomy (GTDB): domain Bacteria; phylum Myxococcota_A; class Polyangia; order Nannocystales; family Nannocystaceae; genus CALBMM01. Next base: position 18,464 of record CALBMM010000191.1, on the reverse strand, counting down.
TCGTCGACGGGTCCGTCCTGGCGCAGCTCGTCGGGCGCATCGAGCGTTTCCGGGAGCAGTCCCTTGGCTCTGGCGTCGGCGTCGGCGTCCCGCGACCGATCCGTCTGCTTGCCGACCGGCGGCGGCGGGCCGACCGCGGGCGGTCGCGGCGGAAGGCTGGTCGCCTTCGCGCCCGGCCGTCGCGGAACCGAGCCTGGGATGGGCGGCGGCTTGAGGGCGGGCACTTCGGGTTTGCGCGCCCCGACCGGCGGTGATGTCGGGCGATCACTGGGCGAATCGTGGCCGCCATCGCGCGAGTCCTCGCGACGGGGATTCTTCGCTTCCAACGGGACCACCAGCCCGATCAGAATACGGTGGTCGTCGTCGATACGTCAGCAACTTCCGCGCCCCGGCGGGCGGCCGGTTTTCGCGACAGTCGACCACGTGCGCGGCGGTTCAGCGTGAGCGATTCTGCCCAACCCACCGTGTGCTACCGTGTCGCCCATGGTCGTCGCCGCGACGGTCGCGCTGACGCTGTTCGTCGCCCCCCCCGAGGCCTCACCGGCCGTCGGTGTCTTGCCCGTCCGCATCGAGGCGGAGCTCGCAGCCCCCGATCGACAGGCCGTCGCCGAGCATTTCTCCGATGGGCTGTCGCGGTCCGGCTTCGCGGTGCAACCGGTGCGCACCGAGGGGGCGGAGACTTGCAACGACCCCGCGTGCTACCAGCAGATCGCGACCGAGACGGGGACCACCCAGCTCATCGGCGCGTCGATCGTCCAGGACGGACCCGACTACAAGGTGTCGGCGTTCGTGGTCGACGGCACGACGGGCGACACTTTCGTGACCGCCGACGGCGTCTGCGAGATCTGCGGGATGCAGGAGCTCGAGGAAATGGTCGAGGGTCTCGCGGCGCGGCTGCGCAGCAAGCTCGGCAACGTCGTGCTCCCGTCGGCGCTGCGCGTGAGCTCCGAGCCCAGCGGCGCGCACGTGTACGTCGACGGCATCGACGCGGGTGTCACCCCGGTCGAGGTTGCGGTGGAGCCGGGCACACACGAGGTCGAGCTCCATCACGAGGGCTACCGCTCCTTCAGCACCACCGAAGAGGTCGGGGCCGAGGGCACCGTCGAGGTCAGCTACACCCTCAAGAAGAACGCGAACATCCCGGCGTGGCTACCGTGGACCGCGATCGGCGTGGGCTCGGGCGCGCTCGTGTCGGGCATCGTCCTCATCGCGATCGACGGCAACGAGATCAAGCGCAACTGCAACGCCGACATCGACGGGCGCTGCGAGTTCGTACACAAGACGCTCCCGGGTGGCGTGGTGCTCACGGTCGCCGGCGTGGCGGCGATCGGCACCGGCGCCGCGTTGGCGATCGTCCGCCGCCGCAACGGAAAGCCCAAGCCCCGCGTCGAGGCCAACGCGTGGCTCCACATGCCGGGCCTGTCGATCTCCGGGCGGTTTTGAGATCCGCACGCGCCGCTCAGGCGCACACGTTCATGACGCAGTCGCCGACGCAGTCGGTCGGTCCGTCGCACGGATCGCCGGCGCTGCCGTCCTGACACACCATCGTCGGACCGCAGATGCTGGCCGTGGCCGCACAGTCGGTACCGGCGTCGCACGGGTCACCCGCGGCGCCGGTCTGACAGACCATCGTGGGTCCGCAGATCTCGGCCGCATCGCCGCAGTCGAGCCCGCTGTCGCACGGGTCGCCCGCGTCGCCGTTTTGGCACAGGCCCGTCGCCCCACACAGCGGCGCAGCATCGCAGTGGAGGTCGCTGTCGCACGGATCCCCCGCCACCCCCGCCTGGCACTGCCCGGTCGGGCCGCACAGCGGTGTCGCGCCACCACAGTCGTTGTCGGAACCGCACGGCGGGCCCGCCGGGGCCACGCACGTGTCGGCAGGTCCGCAGTCGGGCGCCGTGGGTCCGCAGTCCTGATCCGAATCGCAGGGATCGCCCGGTCCGCCCGCTTGGCAAAACCCGTCCGGGCCGCACAGCGGCGTGGGCTCCGCGCACTGACCCTGGCCATTGCACGCCTGCGGACCTCCATCGGAGCTCGACTCGCCCGGGCCGGCCGTCGTCGTATCCGTGGCGGTCGTCGTCGAGCCGACGTCGCCGGTGGTCCCCGATCCCGACCCGGGCATGGTCGTGGTCGTGGGGTCGTTCGTCGTCGCCCCCGTCCCGTCGCCGGCGGGGCCGAGCCACTCGGGGTTGGTCTCCTTGCACGCCGACAGCGCGCACGCCAACGACAGCATGATCGCGACGCGGGTCATCCGCACACCCTCCGGAAAGCCTCGAGGGCGCCGTCGACCGAGGCGTCGTCGGCCGCCATCGACAGGCGGATGTGGCCAGGTGCCCCGAACGCGGTGCCGGGCACGATGATCGTGCGCTCGGCGAGCATGCGGTCGGTGAGCGCGATGTCGCCGCCCTCGGCATCGCGCAGTCCGGCGGGAAGACCGGGGAACAAGAAGAAGCCGGCCTTCGGCGTGGGCATGTCGAAGCCGAGCTCGCGCAGGCCCGCCGCCATCGTCCGGCACCGACGAGCGTAGACCTCCACGTCGACCCGACCATCGGGCTGGCCCAGCACCTTCGGCAGCGCGCGCTGCATCAGCGCCGGTGCATTGACGAAGCCGAGCACGCGATTGCAGAAGGCGAACGCGCGCACGAGCAAGTCGGCCCCCTCGGCCTGCGGCGACGTGACGATGTAGCCGATGCGCTCGCCCGCGAGCCCGAGGTCCTTGGAGTGGCTCGTCAAATGGATCGTGTGGGCGTACGCACCCATCATCGACGGGGCGACCGAGCCGTCGTGCACGAGATCGCGATACGGACTGTCCTCGAGCACGAGGATCGGACGCGACCGATCGGCGTTGCGCTCGGCCAGCGCGGCGGCGAGCTCGCCCAACGACGCGGCGTCGTAGACGGCTCCGCTGGGGTTGTTGGGCGAGTTGAGCATCAGGATCCGCGTGCGAGGCGTGATGGCGGCGACGATCGCGTCCACGTCGAGCGAGAAGTCGGCCTTCGAAGGCGCCCTCACGAGCGTCGCCGAGGCGTTCGCCGCGTAGTGGTCGTACTCGGTGAAGTACGGCACGGGCACGAGCACCTCGTCGCCGGGGTCGATCGTCGCCCGCAGCACCACGTTGAGGCCGCCCGCGGCGCCGACGGTCATCGTCACGTGCTCGGCGGCCAGCGGCAGCGAAAAACGCTCCCCTTCGCGCCCAGCGATGAACGCGCGCACGTCGGGGAATCCGGCGTTGGTCATGTAACGGTGCAGGCCCGGCGCCTCGTCGGCGAGCAACTCGCCGATCGCCGCTTTCCAGCGCGCGGGCGGCTCGAGGCTCGGGTTGCCCAGCGAAAGGTCGTACACGGGCCCACCACCGTCGGCACGCAGCTTGCCGGCCATCTCGAACATCCGCCGGGTCCACGATTCCTTCGCTCCCAGCAGCGTGTCCGCCACCCTCGCTGAAAGCACTGTGCGTCCGGAGCCCGCTTCGCCCACGGTCGGAAGATACCACGCCCCGTCGGGCGATCCGGCGCCGCCTTTTCGCTACACTGCGCGCCCCGACCCGGGGTGGACATGGACCACGACCGCACGCTGAGCAGCTACAACTTGCCGTTTCTCGAGAGCCTGTACGAGCAGTACCAGGCCGACCCGAGCTCCGTCGATCCGCAGTGGCGCGAGCTGATGGCCAAGGCCGACCGCGGCGAACAGTGGCCCACCAACGGGCACGCCCGCACGGTGGCGGCCGTCCCGATCGGTGCGGCCGCCCCGGTCGCCGTCGGCACCGATGCCGAGCAGATCGTCCTGCAAAACCACGTCGACAAGCTGATTCAGAACTTCCGACTCATGGGCCACATCGAGGCCGACCTCGATCCGCTCGAGCGCCCCCGCCAGGCGCAGACGCCGGCGTTGACCCTGGAGTTCAACGGACTGACCGAGGCCCACCTCGACCGCGAGTTCAACCCCGGCTCGCTGTTCCCCGGCCGCGAGCTCGTGCCGCTGCGCGAGATCATCGGCCGGCTACAGCGCACCTACTGCCGACACGTCGGCGTCGAGTACTGGCACATCAACCGCGTCGAGCACCGCGACTGGCTGCGCGAGCAGATGGAGCCGGTCGAAAACGAAGTCGTACCCGAGCCCGACGAACAACTCGCCCTGCTCAAGGAGCTCGCCTACGCCGAGAACGCCGACGACTTCATCCACAAGAAGTTCATCGGCGCCAAGCGCTTTTCGATCGCGGGCGCCGAGAGCCTGCTGTCGGTGCTGTTCACGATCCTCGAAGAGGCCGGCGAGCACGGCGTCGACAACGTGTACATGGGCATGGCCCATCGCGGGCGGCTGTCGGTGATGATGAACATCTTCGGGCAGTCGCCGCAGAAGATCATGGCCAAGTTCGCCGGCGGCGACCCGCAAGAAAACCTCGGACGAGGCGACGTCAAGTACCACCTCGGCTGCTACCGCCACTACGAGACGCGTGGCGGCAAGAAGATGTACACGGCGTTGGCCTTCAACCCCAGCCACCTCGAGGCGATCACCCCCGTGGTCTGTGGCCGGGTGCGCGCCGGCCAGGACCTCCTGGGCGACGAGGCGCGGGTCCGGTGCCTGGGCGTGACGATGCACGGCGACAGCGCGGTGATCGGCCAGGGCGTGTACGCCGAGACGCTGAACCTGTCGCGCCTGCCTGGCTACCGCACCGGCGGCACGATCCGCGTCGTGATCAACAACCAGGTCGGCTTCACGACCAGCCCCAAGGATGCCCGCTCCACGGTCTACGCGACCGCGATGGCGGACATGCTTCACTGCCCGATCTTCCACGTCAACGGCGATGACCCCGAGGCAGCCGCGTTCGTGGCCCGGCTCGCCGTGCAGTACCGGCAGCGGTTCCAGCACGACGTGATCATCGACCTCGTCTGCTACCGCAAGTTCGGCCACAACGAGGGGGACGAGCCCACCTTCACTCAGCCGGTGATGTACGAGTCGATCAAGCAGCAGACCTCGGTGCGGACCCAGTACCAGCGCCGCCTGCTCGAGCGCGGCACGATCGACGAAGCCGGGTGCCGCAAGATCGACGACGAGTGTCGCAACGAGTTCGAGGCGGCGCTGCAGGAGGTCAAGCAAAACGGTGGCAGCACCGCGCCGGCGCCGATGCACGGAGTGTGGGAGCAGTACGTCGGCGGTCCGGACATCGACGTGCCTCCCGCCGACACGCGCATCGGCCAGGCCACCGTCGATGCCGTCCGCGAGGCCATGACCACGGTGCCCGAGGGCTTCACCCTGCACCGCAAGCTCGAGCGCTTCATCGAGGAGCTCGACGAGATGGGACGGGGCAAGGCCCCCGTCAGCTGGGCCTTCGCCGAGCACCTGGCCTACGGCTCGTTGCTGCGCGAGGGGGCCAGCGTGCGCTTCACCGGCCAGGATGCAGTGCGCGGCACCTTCACCCACCGCCACGCGGGCTGGACCGACGTCAAGCAGGAGCGGCGCTACTTCCCGCTCGACCACATCGCCGGCAAGCAGGGACGCTTCGAGATCTACAACAGCCCGCTGTCGGAGTACGCGGTGCTGGGCTTCGAGTTCGGCTACAGCCTCGCCGCTCCGAACACGCTCGTGATCTGGGAGGCGCAGTTCGGCGACTTCGTCAACACGGCGCAGGTCATCATCGACCAGTTCATCTCCAGCTCCGAGGACAAGTGGAACCGGATCAGCGGGCTCGTGATGCTGCTGCCCCACGGCTACGAAGGACAGGGCCCCGAGCACTCCAGCGCCCGACTCGAGCGCTTCCTTCAGATGTGCGCCGAGGACAACATGCAGGTCTGCAACTTCACGACGACCGCGCAGATCTTCCACGCCTTGCGGCGTCAGATTCACCGCAAGTGGCGAAAGCCGCTCATCGTCATGACGCCCAAGAGCCTGCTGCGGACGCGCGAGTCGTTCTCACCGCTGAGCGAGTTCACCGACGGTACGTTCCAGCGCGTCATCGACGACACGGAAGCCGCCGACAGCTCCGTCGAGCGCGTGCTGCTGTGCTCGGGCAAGGTCTACTACGACCTGCTCGCCGCCCGTGGCGACCGACGTGACGTGGCCATCCTGCGCGTCGAGCAGCTACACCCGTTCCCCGCCGAGCAGCTGCGCAAGTGCCTGTCGCGTTTCGCCCGGGCCAAGCAGCTGCTGTGGGTCCAAGAAGAGCCCGAGAACATGGGCGCGTGGACGTTCATGCGTCCCCGACTCGAAGCGCTGTTCGGCAGCGAGGTTCGCCCGTCGCTGCGCTTCGTCGGCCGTGAGGCGAGCGCCAGCCCGGCGACCGGCTCCCCCGAGAGTCACAAGTTCGAACAAGACCAGATCATGGCCGAGGCCTTCGGGCCACTGAGCGAGTAACCTCCCCGCAACCGAGATTCCGCATGCCAACCGAGATTCGCGTCCCCCAGATGGGAGAGTCGGTCACCGAGGGCGTCATCGCCCAGTGGCTGAAGAAACCCGGCGACACCGTCGAAGCCGACGAGCCCGTCGTCGAAGTCGAGACCGACAAGATCACCGTGGAGGTGCCCTCGCCTTCGGCCGGCGTTCTCACGTCGCAAGCCGTCGGCGAAGGCGACACCGTCGCCGTCGGCGACGTCCTCGGCACCATCGACGCGTCGGCGACCGCCTCGAGCACAGGGTCGAGCAACGGCGCATCCGCCAAGCAGGAGACCGCCGCCCGCGCGCCCACTCCGACACCGTCGGATGCCCCCGCGCCCGCGCCCGCGCCCGCGCCCGCGTCCAAGCCCGCGGCCGCATCGGGCGGTCCCGCGATGCCGGCCGCCCGAGCCGAAGCCGCCCGCAGCGGCGTCGACCTCGGCACGGTCTCCGGCACGGGCCGCGGCGGACGCATCCTCAAGGAGGACGTGCAGAAGGCGGCGCAGCGCGTCGAGCTCGCGCCCCCGCCACCGCGTCCGACCACGGTCGGCCGCACCGAGGAGCGCAAGAAGATGACCCCGCTGCGCAAGCGCGTGGCGACGAGGTTGGTCGAGTCGCAGCAGTCCACGGCCACGCTGACCACGTTCAACGAGGTCGACATGTCCGCCGTCATCGCGCTGCGTGGCCGCTTCAAGGACTCGTTCGTCGACCGCCACGGGGTCAAGCTCGGCTTCATGTCCTTCTTCGTGAAGGCGGCCATCGAAGCCCTCAAGGACTTCCCGCTCGTCAACGCCGAGATCGACGGCGAGGACATCGTCTACAAGAACTACTACGACATCGGCGTCGCGGTGGGCGGCGGCAAGGGGCTGGTGGTCCCGGTCCTCCGCAGCGCCGACGCGCTGTCGTTCGCCGACATCGAGAAGACGATCGCCGACTACGGTCAGCGCGCCCGCGACAACAAGCTGACGCTCGACGACCTGACCGGCGGTACGTTCACGATCTCCAACGGCGGCGTGTACGGCTCCATGCTGTCGACGCCGATCCTCAACCCGCCCCAGACCGGCATCTTGGGCCTGCACAACATCGTGCAGCGCCCGGTCGCGGTCGACGGCAAGGTGGAGATCCGACCGATCATGTTCGTCGCGCTCAGCTACGACCACCGCCTGATCGACGGCCGTGAGGCGGTGCAGTTCCTCATCAAGATCAAGAACTGCATCGAAGATCCCGAGCGGATGCTCCTGGAGGTCTGATTCCGATGGCCACGACCCACGATCTGATCGTCATCGGGGCCGGCCCCGGCGGCTACGTCGCCGCGATTCGGGCCGCCCAGCTCGGCATGAACGTCGCGTGCATCGAAAAGGAGCCCGCGCTCGGCGGCACGTGCCTGCGCATCGGCTGCATCCCCTCCAAGGCGCTGCTGGAGTCCAGCCACAAGTACCACGAGGCCCGACACGGCGCGCTCGCGGCACACGGCATCGAGGTCGGCGAGGCCAGGCTCGATCTGGCCAAGCTGCTCGCGCGCAAGGACAAGATCGTCTCGCAGCTGACCGGCGGCATCGCAGGGCTGTTCAAGAAGCACAAGATCACGCGCTACGAGGGCGTCGGCCGGCTCACCGGCAACGGCGGCGTGCAGGTCACCGCCGGCGACGGCACCACGACCGACCTGCAGGCCACCAACATCCTCATCGCGACCGGCTCGGAGCCCTCCACGATCCCGGGCGTCGAGCTCGACGGCGATCGCATCGGCAGCTCCACCGAGGCGCTGTCGTATCCGGAGGTTCCCGAGCATCTCATCGTCATCGGCGCGGGCGTCATCGGCCTGGAGATGGGCTCGGTATGGTCCCGGCTCGGGGCCAAGGTGACGCTGCTGGAGTACATGCCCAACTTCCTGCCCAACAGCGACGAAGAGGTCTCCAAGCTCGCGCTGCGGATCTTCAAGAAGCAGGGCCTGGAGTTTCAGTTCGGGGTCAAGGTCACCGGCGCCACGCGTCACGGCGACCGCATCACCGTGACCTACCAAGACGGCGACGAGACCAAGTCGATCGAAGGTGATCGCGTGCTCGTGGCCACCGGGCGCCACGCCAACACCGAAGGTCTCGGCGCCGCCGAGGTCGGCATCACCATGGACCGCCGTGGCGTGATCGCCGTCGACGAGCACTACCGGACCAACGTGCCCGGCATCTGGGCCATCGGCGACGTCATCCCGGGCCCCATGCTGGCCCACAAGGCCGAGGAAGAGGGCGTGGCCGCGGTGGAGACGATGGCCGGGCTGCCCGGGCACGTCAACTACGACGCCATCCCCGGCATCATCTATACGCACCCCGAGATCGCCGAGGTCGGCAAGACCGAGCAGGCGCTCGACAAGGCCGGGATCCCCTACAAGAAGGGCAAGTTCCCGTTCATGGCCAACGGACGCGCCAAGGCGATGGACGAGACCGAGGGCTTCGTGAAGATCCTGGCGCACGCCGAGACCGACCGCATCCTGGGCTTTCACGTCGTGGGGTCCAACGCATCCGAGCTCGTCGCCGAAGGCGCGGTCGCGATGGAGTTCTCGGCGAGCGCCGAAGACCTCGCTCGCTCTGTGCACGCGCATCCGACGTTGTCCGAGATCGTCAAGGAAGCGGCATTGGACGCCGGCGGCCGCGTGATCCACATCTGACCGGCGCGGCCGAGTAGACTGCTCGCGCGAGGGCGCGATCGATGTCGAGCACGGACCAGACCGTCTCCGGGGCGGCCACGCTGGCGGCGCCCGAAAACGGTCCGGGCTCGGACCCGGGTCCCACCACCGGGGAACGGGCCCCGCCGCCGCGGCAGCCGCGACAAGGCGAGAAGATCGGCGGCTTCGTCGTCCTCGGCAAGCTCGGCGCCGGCGGCATGGCGGTGGTCTTCCGCGCCTTCGACCCGGATCTCGAGCGCATGGTGGCGCTCAAGCTGCACGGTGGCTTCGGCTCCACCGAGTCCACGGCCCGCATCATGCGGGAGGCACGCTCGATGGCGCGGCTGACTCACCCGAACGTGCTGACGGTGTACGAGGTCGGCACCCACGGCGACGACGTGTTCATCGCCATGGAGCTCGCCGCCGGCGGGACGCTGCGCGACTGGATCAAAAAGAGCAAGCCGCCCTGGCGCGAGGTCGTCACGCGCTTCGTGGCGGCGGGCCGAGGGCTGGCCGCCGCCCACGAGCTCGGCATCGTGCATCGCGACTTCAAGGCCGACAACGTCCTGCTCGACGCCGACGGTCGCCCGCGCGTGGCCGACTTCGGTCTCGCGCGCGAGCAGGATGCCGCCCTCGAGCCCCACAAGGTCGACCTGACCACGTCCAGTCTGGAGCGGCTCACCGATGCCGGCGCCGCCCTCGGCACCCCCCTGTACATGCCGCCCGAGCAGTACGGCATCGGCAAGATCACGGCCGCGTCCGATCAGTTCGCCTTCTGCGCCAGCCTCTACGAGGCCCTGTACGGCAGGTCACCATTCACCGGCGACACGCTCGGCGCGCGCCTGCAGCACATCGTCGATGGCGACATCGTCGATCCTTCGCGCACGGAAGTGCCACGGAGGATCCTGGTCGCGCTGCGTCGAGGTCTGGCCGCCGACCCGTCGCAGCGCTTCGAGGACATGCCCGCGCTGCTGCGCGAGCTGACGCGTGATACGGGCGCGAGCCGGCGACGGGTGGCCGGGGCACTCGGCGTCGCCGCGATCGCGATCGGTGGGGCGTACATCGGTGCGAGGACATCGACGGTCGATCCGTGCCAAGCCGCCCGCGCAGAGATCACCGCGACCTGGAACGAAGACCGTCGCGCGACCGTGGCCGCCGCCATCGCACGCGCCGCCGAGCCGGTCGCCGTGGCCGGTGTCCTCGCCCCCCTCGACGATTTCGCCGCCGGGTGGACCGAGCGCCGCATCGACACGTGCGAAGCGACGCACGTCCGTGCCGAGCAGTCCACGACGGTACTCGAGCAGCGGATGGCATGCCTCGACCGGGGTCACGCGACGTTCGAGGGCGTCATCCGTGCGCTCGAGACCGCCGAACCCGCGACGCTGTCCAAGGCGCCGGAGATCGTGGCGCAGCTTTCGGACGTGCAGGCCTGCGACGATCCGAGCCAGGCACTGGACGCCGTCCCCCCGCCACCACCCGAGCGCGCCGGCGAGGTCGCGGAGCTGCAGGCGGAGAAGGCCGCGATCGACTCGCTGGCGTCGGCGAAGTCGTTCAAGAACCTGCAGCCCCGCATCGAGGCGCTCCGCGCCCGTGTCGACGCCGTCGGCTACGAGCCGCTGCGACTGGAGGTCCGCTACGTGGAGGCGCAGGCCGCCGAATCCCTCGGACACTTCGAGGACGCCCGCAACGCCTTCGAGGACGTGATGGACGGCGCCGTGCGAGCGGGTCGCGACGAGTTCGCGGCGCGAGCGACGGCCAAGCTCGCGTTCATCGTCGGCTTTCGTTTCCGCGACCTCGAAGGAGCAGAGCGACTCCTGCGGCTGGCCCGAGCGACGGAGTCCAGACGCGAGTCGGCCCGGGCACGCAAGCTCATCGAGGCCGTGGCGTCGACGCTGGCACACGAGCGGGGCGACGACGAGGCGGCCGTCGCCGCCGCCAAGGAGGCGCTCGATCTCGCCAGCGAGCTCGACCCCGAGCCGAGCCACGTGGCCGCCGACCGCATGCACTACGGGATCATGCTCGACGAAGCCGGTCGCACCGAGGAAGCACTCGCGGCATTCCGACAGGCGGTCACGGACGTGGAAGAAGAGTACGGCCGCGAGGACGGTCGCGTGCGCGCCCCGCTACGTGCACTCGCGGTGCACTATGCCCAATCGGGCGACATGCCGCGCGCGGCCGAGCTCTTCGCCCGTGGCGTCGCCCTGGCCGAAGCCAGCCACGGCGCCCAATCGCTGGACTTCGTCGAGGCCTTGCGCGACCTGGCGATGGCACAGCTCAACCCGTCACAACACGGCAAGGCCAAGCGCAACGTCGACCGCGCGTTGGCCGTGCTCGCGGGTCTGCCCGAAGATCACGCCGCGCTCGAGGTCCAGCTGCACCAGATCGCAGCCGAGATCGCCGCGCACGAAGACGACTGCGACGCGGCTCGGGAGATCCACGCCCGGATGGAAGCGCTCGTCGGCGACGGTGCGTTCCAGATGGCGGCGCACGGCCGCCTGATGTGCGCGGCACGTGTCGAGGGGCCCGAGCATGCGATCGCCCTCGCCGATCGCATGCTCGCGTCGGCCGCGGCCGAGCCGGCCGGACAGACGGCCTTCGAGTGGAAGGTGCTCCTCGCACTCGCGTCCGCGATCGCAGCCGACTCCCCCGAACGCGCGCTCGAGGCGGCCGGACGTGCAACGACCATCCTGAACGCGCTCGGGACACCCGCGGAGGGGGCCCGCCTTGCGCTCGCGCTCGCGCAGGCCCGAAGTCAGAGGGTGCTGGGCCGCTCGGCCGCGGCCACCGAGTCGCTGGGCCACGCGGTCGAGCTCGCCGACGGCCCCGCACCCGACGGGGGTTGGCCGGCGCGCAGCCTTTTCGACCTCGCGCAGCAGTGCGGGGAAGACCCGGCGCATCGTTCGCGGGCGAGGTCCATCGCGGACCATGCGGCGCAAGCCGCCCGCGACGAGGACGACGTCGAGCTCGCGCGCACCATCGAGGCATGGCGTGATCGACACGCCGTGCGAAGCGGCGGCGACGAGCACTGAGTCACGCACCCGGCGCAGCGAACACCGCGAAGTCCGGGTCGAGCACGGACGCATCTTGGACCGCGCCCCAGCTGATCGAGTGTCGCACCGTCGAAAACCGAACCTCGTCGACCTCCGCGTTCAGCTCGATGCCCCCAATCTCCACGGCACTCGTCGATGGATCGGTCGTCGCGGTCTCCATGGAGCTGCAGTTGCCCAGGCCGAGGCTCGTCCGCAGACACCAATCCATGCCACCGACCGTCGTGTCGATGCTGCCCTCGAGACGAGTCCACTGATCGACGACGAGCGCCGACACCACACCGACCGACTCCGTCGTGCCCGCGGCCAGCGCCAGCAGCTGCGGCCGTCCGCCCGCTGCCCCACTGATCGACACGAGCCGGTAGTTCGGCCAGTTCTCCACGACGACGCGGTGCGTCCCGCCGGGAAGCTGCGAGTTGACCTGCGTCGAGACCCACGCCTCGATCGTGCCGATCGTGCCGAACGACAACGTCGCGTCGGCATTGGCCGCGGACAGAGCATCGGCCCCGGGAGGGAAGACGACGGCATCCCCGATGAGCCCAGGCACCACGTTCGGGCGAGAGACCGCGGCGAGGTCGTGGCCGTTGCCCGTCGAGTCCGTCAACGTCGGTAGGTGCCAGACCGCCTCGTACCCCGCCGACCAAACCTGCGTCGAGGGCGGTGGCAGCGGCAACGTCGGGTCACCGTACGCGAGCACGATCGTGGTGGGCGTGGCCGGTTGCACGTCGGGCAGACGAACCCAGACGAACGTCGCGCCGCCGGGGGTCCAAGCCTCCAGCTCGTATGCGAGTTGGGTGCGCTGGTCGTCGGCGAAGATCCGCAGGTCGGCACCGTCGGGCAGCGCCGCCGCGTAGTCGAACACATCGGGCGACAGTCGCAGCAAGACCGGGATGTCCACGAGGTTCTCGAGCGAGGCCGTCGTGTCCAACGTGACCTGCTGCAGCGTCGGCCCGGTGGGCGGCCCCGCGGTCGTGTCGTCGACCGACGTGCTGTCGGCCGGGGTGCCGGTGCCCGTGGTGCCGTCCACGCTCGTGGTGCTCGCACTGGTCACGGGTTCGCTCGTCGTCGTCGTCGCCGTCGTGCTCGTCGGTCCGCCCGAGGTGTCCCCGGACCCATCCGATTCGGGGTCCGAAAAGCACCCTCCGACAGTGCACGCGATCACGATACTCGAGACGACTCGCATCCTCGCGGGCGAGTGTAGGCCAAACTCGCCGGATTCGGCGACGAATGCGTCACGCGGCGCGACCGGGATCGACGCCACGGACCCGTTGCGCCAGGTCGTAGTCGACGTCGCACACGATCGCCTCGAGATTGGCCAGTCGCTGCTCGACCTGCGGGTCCGCCGGCAACGCCGGGGGCGGGACCCAACGCACCGCCTCGAGCTGCTTCATGCGCGCTCGGTGCTCGAAAATGCGATTGATGAGCCACGCGGCGAACACGAACGGGGTAGCGACGATGGCGAGAACGTAAATACCGATCACGGACGGGCCCTCTGGAACTAACGGAGGCACGAACCGGCCGGAAGGTTTCGAATATTCCCCGACGTTTTCGTGAAACCCGTCGGCCCCGTTCGGGTACCGTCCGCCTCGATGCGCGCGGTGATCTTCGATCTCGACGGCACGCTCGTCGACTCGCTCGACGACATCGTCGCTTCGCTCAACGCGACCCTCGCGGCGCACGGCCTGCCCACCCACGACGCGGCGCAGATCAACGCGTGGATCGGCAACGGCGCAGCCGCTCTCGTCGCGCACGCCGCGAAGGCGGCCAAGGACCCGCAGGCGCTGCTCGCCGCCTTCCGCGATCACTACGCGGCGCACTGCACCGAACGTACGGCCCCCTACCCGGGCGTGGTCGACCTGCTGCGAGCGCTGCGGGAGCGAGCCGTCCCGCTGGGCGTGCTGAGCAACAAGCCCCACGATCTGACCGTCCAGGTCGTGCGCGAGTGCTTCGGCGAGGGCGTGTTCGAGGCCGTCGCCGGCGAGCGACCGCCCCTGCCCCGCAAGCCCGACCCGGCCGGTGCACTCGACATCGCCCGAGCGCTGCGCGTCGCGGCCGACGCGTGCACGTTCGTCGGCGACACGCGCGTCGACATCCACACCGCGCGCGCGGCCGGGATGCGTGCGATCGGCGTGACCTGGGGGATGCGGACGCGGGCGCAGCTGGCCAAGGCCGGGGCCGACGCGCTCGTCGACGACGTCCCGGCCTTGTCGCGCGTCCTCGGGCTCGACTGACCCGGTTATGCTGCGGCCGATGCTGCGTCGCCTGCTGCCCCTGTTGGTACTGACCGCGTGTGACCGAGCGCCGGAGCCGACGCCGACGCCCCGAGCGCAGTCGACCACGGTCGCACCGACCTCGCCCCCTGCCCCGCCCGAGCGCGCCGCCCCTGCTCCGCCGCCCGACGATCTACCCACCGTCGACGCCTCGCTGCTGCGCACGCACATCGCCGTGCTCGCCAGCGACGACTTCGGCGGCCGACGCCCGGGTACCGACGGCGCGAAGAAGACGACCGCGTACATCGAGGCGCAGATGAAGGCACTGGGCCTGCAGCCCGCGGGCGAAGCCGGGACCTACCGCCAGACCGTGCCGATGCGTGGCGTGACCGCCGATACCAGCCGCACCGTGGCCGCGCTTCAAGGCGGACCGCGGCCTCGTCCCCTGACGCCGGGCAAGGAGATCGTGATCGGCTCGTACCAGGCCTCGGGCACGATCCACTTCGACGCCGAGCTCGTGTTCGTCGGCTACGGCATCACGGCGCCGGAGGAGAGCTGGGACGACTACGCCGACATCGACGTCCGCGGCAAGATCGCCGTGGTGCTCGTGGGCGACCCGCCATTGCGTCCGGAGCGCTTCGGCGGCGACGCGATGACCTACTACGGACGCTGGACCTACAAGTTCGAGCGCGCGCTGCAGGCCGGCGCCCTCGGCTGCCTCGTCGTGCACGAGACCGGGCCGGCCTCGTACGGCTGGAACGTCGTCGAGAGCTCGTGGTCGGGCGAGCGCTTCCACGTCATCGAGCCCGGCGGCGCCCTGCCGGACTCGCTCACCGTACAGGGCTGGCTGCACGCCGACGCGGCGCAGGACCTCGCGACACTCGCCGGCAGCTCGCTCGAGCAATGGCACGCCGACGCGCGCAGCGAAGACTTTCGGGGCCGCGGCACCGGCATCTCGCTCGCGGGAGAAGTCGTCACGACCGAGCGCGAGCTGTCCGACGACAACGTGCTCGGCAAGATCGTGGGCGACGACGACGACGCCTTCGTCGTCAGCGCGCACTGGGATCACCTCGGCACCGACGAGAGCGCCGAAGGCGACGGCGACGCGGACCGCATCTTCAACGGCGCGGTCGACAACGCCAGCGGCATCGCCGGCATGCTCGCGACCGCCGCGGCGCTGCAGCATCGCCGGGCGCAGGGACTGAAGCTGCGGCACTCGGTCGTGTTCTTCGCGACGACCGCGGAGGAGCAGGGGCTGCTGGGCAGCGAATACTTCGCCGGCCACCCCACCGTGCCGCTCGCGCGGCTCCACGGGATCGCCAACCTCGACAGCATGAACGTGGAAGGCCCGACGAAGACGGTCACGGTCGCAGGCGCCGGACAGACGACGCTCGAGGACGTGCTCGGCGAGGTCCTCGCCACGGACGGGCGAACCATCGTGCCCGACGACCGACCGCAGGCGGGCTCGTACTACCGGTCCGACCACTTCCCGTTCGCCAAGCGCGGCGTGCCGGCGCTGTTCTTCTACGGGGGGCGCGAGATGGTCGACGGCGGCCGGGCGGCCGGCGAGCGCCTGTCCGAGCTCCGGTCGGCGCGGTACCACACCGTCGACGACGAGCTCGACCCCGCCTGGCCGCTGACGGGCGCCGTCCAGGACGTGGAGGCGTTGACCGAGCTGGTGGTCCGGGTCGACGCCGCGCCGCAGCCCCCGCGCTTCAAGCCGGCGTCCGAGTTCGCGTCGATCGCTCGCTGACCGTGGTCGCCCCCACCGGGCCACGCGGTGGTATCTTGCGGCCACGATGGCGCGGAGGCGAATCGCGGGCAAAGGCACCGGTCGCCGGACCGTTGCGGGCAAGAGCTCGGCAGACGTGGCGGCACTCGACGATCGGCCGCTGGCCCTGAGCGTCAGCCGCGATGGCAAGCGCGCGCTCGTGATGCTGCCCTACGCGGCATGCGTCGTCTCCGGTGAGACCCTCGAGATCGAGCGCGAGATCGAGCTGCCTTCGCCCGCTCCGTCGGTGTGCGAGGCCGACGAGGGCACGCTGTGGCTCGGCGGCACCCACTTGCACCGCGGCAGTCTGTTCGGCGCGAGCGCGGCGAAGGTAGGTTCCAAGCTCGGCGGCTACGTCGACCACGTGTGCCTGCCGCGACCGCGCCTCTTGTGCGGTGCGGGCACGCACGGTGAAGTGCTCTACGACCTCGACAAGGACGAGGTCGTGCACCGGCGCAAGGCCAGCGAGCACGAGGTCTTCGGTGCGGTGGCGTCGGCCGACGGTCGCGCGGTGTTCGTCGACGGGTCGGCCCACGCGTGGGTCGTCGATCCCGACCACGCATCGGGCTACATGAAGCTCGGCCTCAAGGCCACCAGCCCCGTGGAAGTACCGGCCGAGGGCATCGTCGCGCTCGGCCTGACACCGCTCGGTCGCGTGCTGCTCGCCGCCCGTGACGGCGCGATCGGCTGGACGAACCGGGCGCTGCGCATCGAGGCCGAGCGCGTGCCCAAGATGGAAGCGGGTCTGCGGCGACCGCTGGCGATCGCCGGCGACGACCGGTGGGCGTACGTGCTGCGGCCCGCCGGTGTGCTGCAGCGCTTCCTCATCGAGCAACCCGAAGCCGAGCCCGACGCCAAGGACGAGCCCGAGCCGCTGCCGGAGGCTCAGACGTGCAAGCTGCCCCGCCGCGCCTCGTGCCTGGCGCTGGACGGGAATGGTCACCTCGTGCTCGCCGGTCCCAAGAGCGACGACCAGCTCGGCCAGCTGTGGCGGTCCGATCCGGCGGAGCTTTCCTGGGAGGAGCTGCGGCTGACGCGGCGGACACTCGTCGAAGCCCCACCGGAGGACGACAAGGCCGCCAAGGCGCCCCCGTCGTTCATCGCGACGCGCACCAAGATCGCGGGCGAGGCATTGTCGACGATCAAGGTCGACGACGTGCTCGCCGGGGGTACGGGCCTGTGGGTGACCCGCGACTCCGGCATCCTGCCCGATCGCCCGTTCACCACGATGCAAGCCGCCGACGTGCTCGGTGCCGATGCGCTGGTGCTGCCGGCGATGATTCGGCTGCACGAAGGCACGGCTCGCCCTGCGTTGGTCGTGTGGCCCGGCGTCGCCGACGAGCACCGGCCGACCCTGCCGATGCACTGGCTGACGTGGGGCGACGAGCCCCGCGAGTGGATCGAGCTGCACACGCCGGCGATCCGACGACAGGGCTGGACCCGTCGCGAGGTCTTCCCACTGCAGATCGCCCTCCCCCACGCGCCGCCCGAGGTCGCGGGTCGTCGTCCCAAGCTGCCCGATCGCTGGGTCGACGCCGAGCTGTTCGCCGCCCTCGTGCGCGAGTGCAAGAAGCTGCTCAAGGTCCTGTGGTAGCCGGGAACCTTCACCGTCGCGCACGTGTTTCGATGTGATGTGCGCCGCCTTCTGCTCGCGTCGTCGCTGCCCTTGTCTCTGACGGCGTGTGCCGTAGCCGGGGTCGATCCCGTGGTCTCCGCGCCGGCCGAAATCGACGCAGCGTCGGTCACGGGCGCCGTGTCGGCGACGACGGCGTGGCGGCGATTGACCACGGAGCTGCCCGGGTCGTGGCAGGCTCCACTGGGCACGCACGCGATCACGGTCACCTACCGCATCACCGCACGCGAGTCGGTGCTGCTCGAAACGTGGATGCCCGGCACGGCCGCCGAGACGCTCAGCGCCTACCACCTCGACGGCGACCGCCTCGTCGTCACCCACTACTGCGGCCAGCACAACCAGCCGCGGCTGCACCTGGCGGACGCGGCCGACGGGCTCCGGTTTGCGCGCTTCGACGCTACCGATCTCGACCCGAACGAGGCCGCGCTCGGCGAGCTCACGCTCACGCTCGACCAAGACACGCTCGTCCGGGACGAGGTCTACACCCTCGGCGAAGCGCGCGAGCGAACGACGCTCACCTTCACGCGGATGGACGCGAGCCCCGCCCCGGGACTCAGCTCCCCATCGCAGCCTTGATCTCGTCCTTGGTCTTCTGCTCCTGCTGTGTCTTCTCCGCACCCTCCTTCTTGCGCTGGTCGTCCAGCTGCACAACACATTCTGTGTAAGGGTACCCACGCATGGCGCGGTACATTACCTCAGCCTGGGCCTTCTTGGTTTCCTCCAGGGCCTTCTCTCTGGCGGCCTTGACGGTGGCCTTGGTCTTCTCCTCAAAGCCGGCCTT
>CALBMM010000190.1 GCA_937896535.1 uncultured Pseudomonadota bacterium | reverse complement strand
GCTAGACGACGAGCATCATGCGGCCCTGCCCGGCGGGATCGTCGTACTCGTGACGAACGATCACCTCGATCGTCCCGTCGATCGGCTGGCCGTCGAGCGACACCTCCACCGACAGCAACGCGAAGACCTCGGGCAACTCACCGACCGATTGCGCATTGAAGGCGAAAACGCCGTCGACCGGGATCTGGACGGCGGCTTTCGGCAGCTCCAGCCGCAACCACGGCGCCGGAGCCCATTGGCAAGCGCGCGCCGTCGACGGGTTCGCGGCAACCACGGCACCCACGAAAACCACGGCGGCCAGGGCCCAAGACACACGACGTACTCCACCAACCATCCCCTTCAGACTACGCCAGCCATTCGAGGTTCGGAAGCTGGCCCAGCGCGATCCGATCCGTCCCCGGATCAGGGCGCCGAGCACACGGCACGGATAGACGCACCCCTCCGCGAATGTGACACCCGACCGACGTGATTTCGGCGCCGACCCAGCGCCGCCAATCGCGAACGGATCGTCGCCCCGACGTGTGCTCTGGGCGACACAGAAGCACGCCCTGCGTGACGTCCGCTCGAACTGCCCTCGTCGCAATCGCCCGTGACACCGCGGCTACGGGCACATCACGTCGATCTCGACGACGTCCGTCCCCGGCAGCTCGGGGTCGGGGCCCAGCTGCCAGGACGTGTTGCGGCCCCAGCACCACAGCCGTTCGGACGCCGTGCGGGCACAGATGTGCGAGCCGCCGAGCGAGAACGCCTCGATCGGCTCGGGGAGCTCGTCGACGGTCAGCACACGTGCGGGCACGAGCAGCTCGTCGCCGTTGGGGACGTCCGTGCCGAGCGCGCCGCCGTTGTCGTCGCCCCAGCACCAGAGGCTCGCGTCGGCCAACAGCGCGCACGTCGTGTCGATCTTCGCGTCCATCGCGACCACCGACGCCGGGAGCGGACCATCGATCAGCGTGGGGAGCTGTCGGTTGTTCGTCATGCCGTCGCCGATCTGGCCCAAATCTCCCCCACCCCAGCAACGCACGTTCGCACCGTCGTTGAACGCCGCGCACGTGTGGTCGTTGCCCGCCACGAGGTGCGAGGCCGGTCCGGGCAGGCTCACCGGGACCGGGTCCGCGGTCGGACCGGCGACGTCGTTCTGGCCGAGCTGGCCCTGGTTGTCGCGCCCCCAGCAGTACACGTCGCCACCGACGCGCGCGCAGCTGTGGTCGGTGCCGAGCGCGAGCTCGTCGATCGGCGCCATCCCGGGCACCGCGTTCGCCACGGGTTGAGCGCCGCCGCCCCCGAGCTCGCTGTAGCCGTTGTTTCCCAGACAATGCACGGCGGGGCCCATCGTCTCGCCGAAGCAGGTGTGCCCCTGGCTGCGTCCGATCGCCCCGATCGCACCGCGAAACGGCAGCGCCGTCGGGGCCACGGCCCCACCCGGCGACCGCTCCGGCGTCGTGATCTCGCCGTTGTTGTTGTCCCCCCAGCACCAGACCTCGTCGCCGGGACCGCGACCGCAGACGCCATTGTTGGTCGCGCGCAACCAGTCGATCGCGGCCCCGCCGGGAATCTCCACGAGTTGAGGCTCGGGGATCGGGCCGGCCCCCGGACCCTGGCCGAGCTGCCCCTGGTTGTCGGCGCCCCAGCACAGCACGCGGCCGTCGTTGCGGGCGGCACAGGTGTGATTGGCACCGGTCGCGACCGCGCGCGTGCACGGGCACGGCATATCACCGCAGTTGCTGCCGCCCCCACTCGATGACTCCGCCTCGCCGTGCGTGCTCGACCCGTCCGTCGCGATCATCACGTCGCCGGTCGACGACGAGGTGCTGCCCGCATCACCGGACGCCGACCCCACGACGGTGTCGACGCCCGACGACGAGGCTTCGTCGGGCGGCAGCATCGCGCACTCTCCCGCGACCTCCGACGGCGTCGCACCGTCGACCCAGCGATAGCCACTCTCACAGTCGTCGTCCAGCTGCGCGCAATAGCCCGGGGGCAAGCAGCGACCACCGCCTCCGTCGAGCTGACACTGCGCGTCGTCCTCGCAGGCGAACGGTCCGATCTGGATGCAGCCGCCACCGACGAGCGAGACCAGGCCCCACGCCATGGCGCGTGCCGCCGATCCCCTCCCGCGTGCCGTGCTCGCCGCTCGCACCGGTTCCGAGTATCGGGCACCGCCGCCGCGAAGTCATCCGGGGCGTCCCGTGCCGCCTGCGGCGTCGCGAGCGTCGAGCCACGCCCGGATCTCCGCCCGCGTGGCCTCTTGCGCGGGGTCCTGGGGCTCGAGCGCATCGAGGGCTTCGCCGGCCAGGCGGCGCGCTCGACCCTCGTCACCGCCCGTGGCGTACAGACTGCGCGCGAGCACGAACCGCGCCTCGGCGAGGTCGCTCGCGGACGCCTCGGACGCTTCGAGGATCGCGAGCGCGCGGCTCGCCGGCGCCACCGGATCGGGCATCGGGTCGAGCACGAGACGCGTGCGGGCCACGCCCATCAACGGCTCGGCGACCGACACGTGGTCGTCCCCGAACGCCGCGCTCCAGATCTGCGCGGCCTCCACGAATGCCTGCTCCGCTTCGGGGTATCGATGCAGGCCCAGCAGCACGTTGCCGAGATTGTTCTGCATCCCGCCGTAGTTGGGATGCGACCGACCCATCTTCGCCTCCACGATCGGCAGCGCGCGGCGAAGCGACCGCTCCGCCGCCTCGAAGTCTCGCTGCGCCCAGTCGACCGTCGCGAGATTGACGAGCTCGCCGGCCACGCTCGGGTGGTCCGGGCCCACGGTGCGCTCGAAGATCTCGAGCGCACGCGCGAACGCATCCCTCGCAGGCCCGAGCTGCCCGCGTGACTGCTCGATGATGCCCAGATCGTTGTATCGATCGGCGAGCTCGAAGTGGTCGGGGCCGTAGATGCCCTGGAGAATCTCGATCGCATGCGCGGTCGATTCCCGAGCGCGATCGAGCTCGCCGAGGTCTCGCAGCACCAGACCCAGGTTCGCGTAGGACGTCGCGGTCTCCGGGTGGGTCGGCCCGAGCGCCACCTCGCGCAGCGACAGGGCGGTCTCGTGCTCGCGCTTTGCGTCCTCGATGCGCCCCTGCCGGCGGTACACGATCCCGAGGTTGTTGTGCGAAGACGCGACCTCGGGATGTCCCTCACCGCCTGCCTGTCGTTGCACCGCCAACGCGCGGCCGTAGGCCCGCTCGGCCTCGGGGAATCGGGCTTGGCGCAAGTACGACGTCGCGAGGCTGTTCCAGGCCCCGGCCACGTCCGGATGCTCGTCGCCGAGGATCCGGGTCCGGATCTGCAGGGCCCGCTCGCGGGCCGTCTCCGATGCCGCGTACTCGGCCTGCAGCTCGTACAGCTGGCCCAGACTCGACTGCAGATCCGCCGCCTCGAGCCCGTCGCGTGCCCCGAGCCGCGTGTGGAAGCCTTGCGCGATCCGAGCCCATCGCGTCGCCTCCGGCGCGTCGCCCAAGTCGGCGGCGTACAAGTTGAGCAGGCGGGTGGCGGCTTCGAGCGCGAGCTCGTCCTCGGCGGCACCGAGCGCCTCGTCGAAGGCTCGCGTCAACCATGTCTCGGCCTCGGCGGGCTTGCCGTCCGCCGCCGCGAGCTGCCCCGCGAGCACGCGCGCCGACAGGCGTAGCCGCACGTCGTCGACGCCGTCGACGTCCTCGGCGACCACGCGCGCGATCGCGAATCCGGAAGGATAGGCACCGGTCGCGAACAAGGCCCTGGCCTCCTGCAACCGCCCGCGCAGGTCCGCGCTCGCGGGATCGTCGTGGGTCGTCTGCCGCGCGAGCCAGCGCTCGTCGGTGCATCGCTCCAGACCACCGAGCCGCGAGGCGGCCACCACCGCGCCGCGGATCATCGACGGACCGGGCGCATCCGTCAAAAGGTCCAGCAGCGCCTGCATGTCGCCCCGCCCCCGCTGCAGACACTCGCGCGACGCCTCCCAAGCCGCGACCGGCCGACGGGACTCGACCTCGGTCGCGACACACAGCTGCGCATAGCTCGAGCGCCACGTCTGTGCGTAGGCGTCGAAGTAGGCCGCCGCGTGCTCGGAGCTCGCGCTCGCGTACGGCAGCTGCGACGCGACGAGCGCATCGCGAAGGCGACCGGCGACCTCCGGGTTCCAGGTCGTGTCCATCGAGGCGACCTGCTGCGCACACGCGGCCTCTCGACGTCGCCGATCGAGCTGCACGCCCAAGCCGACCGTCGCCGCGACGACCAGACCCGCGCCCGCCACGAAGATCACGCGACGACGCCGACGACGCCCCTGGATGCTCTCGAGCTCGGCGACCATCGCCGCGACGGAAGGCCAACGCCGGGCAGGATCGGGATCGAGGCCACGCGCGAGGATCTCGGCCCACCACGAGGGTACCTCTCGCCGCTGCGGCGGCGGTCGTGGGGGGGCCTGCCGCACCGCCTCGGCCAGCGCGGCGATCGTGGTGCCCTGGTACGCACGCACGCCGTAGGCGGCCTCCCACAGCGTGGCGCACAGACCCCATTGATCGGAGCTCGGCGTCGCGATCCCGTCGAATTGCTCCGGCGACATGTAGCCGGGCGTTCCCACGATTCCCCGCGTTCGCGTCAGCACGTCGTCGGCGGCGGACGTCTGCCCCGCCCCGCTCATCGTGGTCGACGCGGCGGCGTCGTGGGTCTCGCGCGCCACGCCGAAGTCGGCGAGGCGGGGCCGCTGGTCCGCACCCAGAAACACGTTGGCGGGCTTGATGTCGCGATGGATGATCCCCGCGTCGTGGGCGGCCGCCAGACCTCGCGCGAGGGGCAGCGCGAGCGCGAGCAGTGCCTCGAACCGCTGGCGCGAGCCCGGAGGATGGTTGCGGCACCACTGGCGCAGCGTTCCCCCCTCGGCGTACTCCATCGCGATGAACGCACGCTCGCCTTCGAGGCCCACGTCGTAGATCGCGAGCACGTTGGGATGCTGCAGCTGCGCGAGCGTCTGTGCCTCCCGCAGAAGACGCGCGCGCGCCGGCGCATCCGAGGCGGTGGCTTCGAACAGCTTGACCGCCACCGGCCGCCGAAGCTCGCTGTCGTGCGCGAGATAGACGGTCCCTTGTGCGCCGTGGCCCAAGCGCCGCGTCAACGCGAACCGTCCGACCCGCAGGGGATCGCCGCGCCCGAACATCCGCGCGCGGACCTGGTCGAGCATGACGCGCGCCCGGATCCGCTCGAGGTCGTCCGGGGCCGGACCCGGGTCCTGCAGTTCCGAGCTCACGAAGGGAGAACGTTCGGGATGCCCCGTCGGATCACGCGACATTGGCGCGTGCCGCCCCGGCGGGGCCCAGACGGCGGGCTACTCGCCTTCCGGGGGTGGGGCGTCGCCGCCCTCTTCGCCCCCGCCTTCGGGCGCAGCACCACCGTCGCCTTCGGCGGGCGGCTCTTCGGCGGGCGGCGCTTCGCCCCCCCCCTCGTCGCCGCCTTCTTCGATGACGATGTCCTCGCCACCCTCCTCACCGGCGGCCGGCTCCTCCGCGGGCGGTTCCTCCGCGGGTGGCTCCTCGGGCGTCGGCTCCTCCGCGGGCGGCTCCTCGGGCGTCGGCTCCTCCGCCGGCGGATCCTCGGGCTTGACGCCGTCGTCGCCGATCGGCTCGACCTTCATCGGCGTCCCGACCGGCGACCCGTCGTCGTCGCCTCCCGCCTTGTCGAGCTTGTCCTGCGCCTCCGCGGTCTTCTTGTCCCGCGCGGTCTTGCGCGAGTTTCGGGCGCGGCGCTTCTGGTCCGCGGCTTTTTGCTGGGCCCGCTTGCTCGCCCGCAGCTCACGCCGCGACTTGGTGTTGATCCCGTAAAACCGCGGCTTGCCGACCGGTCCCTCGAGACGGAAGCCCAGGCCCTTCTCGGGCGCGTTGAGCTTGGACGTCTCTTTGGCCGTCTGGATCATGAACCGCATGGGCTCGTTTTCGTCCTGGAGCTTCTGCGAGATGTTGAACTTGAGGACCATCTCGAAGCGGGACTTCGAGAACGGATCCTTGAGGTCGATCTTGCCCTCGATGAAGACCCAGACGTCCTCGCTGTCGTTTTCGATCGGCACCTCGGTCTCGGCGACGCCCTTTTCGACCTTGAACTTGCCGCCGAGGTTGCCGATCTCGACGGGCGGAATGACCAGGCCGTTCTTGAGCGAGGTCGCGCCCGGGACGTACAGCTTCTCCTCGCCGTCGCCCACCGAGCACGCCGAGCAGTTGATCGAAATCTCGCCCTCGGCGTCGGACCATTTGTTACCCGGCGCCGTGACGTCGACCTTGAGCGCGAACAACCCGGTCAGCGGTGCGTTGAGTGCCTGACGCGCCTTCGGAATCGCGTACAGCGGCAACTCGGCCACTTCCACCATCACCGAGGTCTCGCTCGACGACTTCGTGAAACTGGCCTGTAGCGTGCCCTCTTCGAGCTCCGCCTCGATGTCGACGTCGATCGTGCCCCACAAGAGCGACAGCACGCTGACGTCGACGTCGACCTCCTCGACGTACCACTTGGTCGGAATCTCGCCGGGGCGAGAAGGCTCGAACGTCCACGTCACGCCCTCGAGCGACATCCCACCGAAGGGCGAGATCGACACGTCCTCGATGTCGACGATGAAGCCTCGGGCCTTCGCCTCGTGGCTGATGCGCCAGGCGATCGCGCGCGTGGGCAGGCTCAGCCACGCAAACAGCAGGAAGAAGAAGATCCCCGCCATGCCCCACAGCAGGATCGACTTGAGGTTGCGACGCAGCTTGCGCAGCCGCGTGGCCCCCACACCGTCGGGCACCTTGCCCTTGGTCATCGTGAAGTTGGGGAGCTTGATCTTCATTCTTCTTCGCCCTCCTCCCCTTCTTTGGACTCTTCGTCCTCGCCTTCCTCACGCCGTTCCCACGTGGCGATCTGGATGTCGGCGTTGAGACGGTCTTCACTCGTCGAAGGCGAGCGGATGTACAGCGACTCCGTCAAGATGACGTGTCCGGGCTTGGACTCCAGCTTGACGAGAAACTTGACCAGGTCGGCCAGCGTCACGCCGCGCACGTTGAACTTGTAGCTGCGCTTGACCAGCCCGTTGCCGATCTCCTGCGCCGCGATCTCTTCCTCGTTCGTGGGCTTGATGTCTTCGGCGACCTTGCTGGCGTCCTCGACGAGCGGGGCGAAGGCCAGCTGCTTGTTGGACAGCGATGCCTCGCGCTTCTTCTTCTCGGCGAGCTTTTCCTTGTACACGGCGCCGCGCGTGTAGACCTGATCGAGGGCCGCGCGGATGTCCGTGATCTCCTGCTCGGCGTCGCGGATCGCGTTGCCGCGCAGGTACAGGAGCACGACGGTGCCCATCGTGAAGAACACGACGACGAGCGCGAGCAAGTACATGCGCTCGCGCTGGGTGAGGCGGGACCAGAACCCGCCGCCGGATGCTGCAGCGGCCATCTACTTGTCCCCTCCCTCGTCGTCCTTGGCGTCCTTGCCGTCGTCGGCTTCGGCGTCGTCCTCTTCGGTCTGCTCGGGCTCGCCCTTGTAGCACTCGTGGTCGACCGTCATGTCGAACACCTTGAGGTCGTTGCGGTCGCTGACCTTGCCTTTGTTGACCTTCTGAATGCACGAGCTCTTCTTCTTGAGCTCGCTGGCGAAGCGATCCTGGCTCGAGGAGAACTTCGCGGTCGCGTTGATCTCCACCTTGCGCTCGCGCAGGTCGATCTTGAGGATCGTCAGCGAGTCGGCCATGCCCACGCCCTTGTCCGGCGCGACCACGTCGGCGCCCCCGGCGTCGGCCACCGGGGCAGCACCAGCGGACGAGCCCTCGTCGTCCTCCTCGTCCTCGTCGCCACCGGCCCCGGGCAACCCTGGGATCGCGCCGGGCGCGAAGCCCGGGGCAGGCGCCGCCGCGGGCTGCGGCGGCGCGTAGTCGAAGGGCTTGGCGGCCTCGCTGATGTGCGCGAGCACCTCGAGCGCCCCCTGCTTGGGGATCTTGCTCATCAAGTCGGCCCCCTCGACGGCGGCGAGCGTGTCGCCGACCTCGGCGGCCGCGAGCGGGCGACCGAACGTGTCCGTCGTCGCCTTCTCGAGCTCGGCCTCCCACGCGGCCTTCTCGGCCTCGATGGCCTTGACCTGCGCGATCGTGTCGAGCGCACCGAAGGCGAGCACCGCCACGCCGATCGCGACCAGGGACATCATGCGCTCGGCGACCCAGCTACCGTCCGCCTCGGTGACGCCGGCGGCGTGCAGCTGCATCAGCGGGCGACGGGCCGCCCCGTATGCCGCGCCGATGGCGGGCAAGAGCGTGGCGCAGTCCCGCCCTTCGAGGCCCTTGACCAGCGTGGTCTTGGGCGCGAGCAACCCCGTGGGGATTTCGAGCTGCTCGGCGAGGTAGGCGTCGAGCCCTCGCAGGCGCGCGCCCCCGCCGGCGAGCAGCAGCTGGCCGACCTCGAGGTTGTAGGTCGAGCGCAGCCACAGCCGCGTATGGGCGATCTCGCGGACGATCGGCTCGAGCGCCGTGGCCACGACTCGGCCTGCTTCCAACTGCTCGGGCGTCAGCGACGACAGTCCACGGTGCGGCACGAACCCGTCGCGATGCTTGGCCGCCTCGGCCGCGTCGGCGTCGAGGTGATAGGCCGCGGCGACGGCGTTGGTGATGTGGCGGCCACCGCGACGATGCGTCCGCACCGCCATGGGGCCCTTGGCGCCCAGCGCCGTCAGCGTCGTGGCCTGATGTCCGATGTCGACGACGAGCGACACCGGCTGCAGGCCCTTCTCGAGCATCTCGGGCGTGGCGGCCGGCACGGCGTGCTCGGCCACGTGCGCGGCCGCGAGCGCACCGGACGTCACGTGCTTGAGGTCGGCGCCGGCGCGCGTGAAGATCCCGGCGATCTGCGAGACCCGCTCCTCGCGAACGGCACCGATGAGCGCGCGGCCACCGTCTTGCGCGGGCACGACGATGTGACCGTGCGACAGCTCCTCGAGCGGCACGGGGAACTGGCCTTCGGCCTCGAAAGCCACCGCCTGGGTGATGCGGCGTTCGTCCGAGAACGGAAAGCTCAGCACGCGGTAGCTGACGAGCCCCGGCGGCAGGACGATGCCCATCGTCTCCGACAGCAGCCGCCGCTCCCGCAGCACGTTGAGGGCCGCCGAGAGGATGACGCCGAGCGGGTCGACGTCCTCCTCGTCGTCGGTCGGGACGTGCCCGACCGGCTCCTCGAACGCGTCGAGTAGCTGCACCCCTCGGAAACCAGACGACACCACCGCCACCTTGACGTGGTGCGATCCGAGGTCGACTCCGACGAACTTCTGCGCCATCCGCTCCCTACTCTTCCCTCACGTACAGCCAGGCGCCCTTCCCCTGGCTCTGCGAGCGCTGAAACTGCATGTCGTACACGGCATTCATGCGCTTTTTGACCTCGCCGACCTCGGTGATGATCTCGACGCGGTAGATGGTCTCCGGCGCGATCGTGGCGACGTCCTCGACGCCGCCCCAGGTGTTGCTGTCCTCGTCGGTGCCCGATTGCAGGTGCAGCGACATTCCGTCCGGGATCAGTGGCAGGTTCTGCTGCTCCTCGGCGCTCCCGCCGAGCGCATTGAGAGGATTCATCGCCGCGTCGGGCTGGGCGACGAACTCCTTGAAGTCCTCGAGCTTGGAAAAGAGCGCGAACGTGCGGAACTCGACGATGTAGTTGGCCAGCGGCAGCGTCTTGAGCAGGAAGTTCTCGCCCTCGGTCATCCACTTGTCGCGGGCGTCGACCGAGTGCCGCAGCACCAGTGCGATCTGCTCCGCCGACGCGAAGTTGAGGTTGACCTTGCACTTGCCGTAGGTGGTCAGCTCGTGGCTGAACGCCGCCATCCAGTCGTCGTCGATGCCCTGTACCAGGTGCAGCTCCTCGATGCTGTCCAGTCGACCGTTGCGCGCCATGTACGGGTCGAACAGCTGCTGGTAGCGGTAGGTCTCCTGCTGCGAGCCCGACCGCAGCCGCACGAGGTCGAAGGCGTTCTCGTCGTCGTCGATGTAGTCGGCCATCGCGCGCAGAATGTCCGAGCGCGTGTAGTACTGACCGTCGGCCTTCTCTTCCTCGAACAGCGGGTCGTACAGCGTCGGCAGGATGAGCGCCTCGATCGTCTCCGTGACCCGACCGGCCGGGTTGTTCGGATCGTCGGGCGCGCCTTGGTTGGCGAGACAGTTGACGTTGATCTTGCCGCTCTCGGCCGTGACGCGGAACTCGAACGTGCCCCCCGAGATCGCCAGCTCCTGCAGCGGCTGGGTGTTGACGCCGGCGAAGCTGCCGATCGTCTCCAGGCCGTCGGGGGTCCCGAACGCGGACATCAGGTAGGGGGCCACCTGCGTGATGTCCATCGTGCCCATCATGTCGCGGAACTGCCGCTGGTTGAACACGAGCCGCTGGACCTCGAACAGCAGCAGCGACAGGTTCATCGCGCCGCGCTGGATCTGCCGAGCGGTGACCTCGTCGCGCACGTTGATCGACGACTGCCAGTCCACGCGTGCCTGATAGTTGAAGGTCGCCGTGAAGGGCGCGACGATCGCCAGACACGCGAGCACGATGAGCACCGCGATGCCCCCCTGCTGGCGGTGGCGCGCCGCACCGGGACCGGACCGCCGCGCGCGGACCGACGTGGTCTGCTTGGTGCCCGTCACTTGTCGGTCAGCGCCCTTCCCAGGTCGATCTTCTCCTGCATCGGGATGACGACCTGAATGGTGAACAGCACGGGCTCGCCGTCGGGATCGAGCACTTCGACCTCGATCTTGACGCGCTCGGGGAGACGATCGGGCTGCATGTCGATGGCGGTGGTGCGCCACTCCGAGATCCACTCCATCTCGCGCGACTCCCAGTACTCGACGTCGAAGGACTCCACGTCCTCGATCACCACGTAGGCGGGGAAGAAGCGCTCGAGGTCCTCGGGCAGGTCACCGGTCAGCCGCCGCGACTCGCGGCGATACAGGTGCTGACGACGGCTGTCTTCGGGGTCCTTCTGGATGAAGTACTGGATGACCGCCTGGTCGCTCTCGTCGGCGTCCTTGCGAATGCGCAGGTGGGCGAACGAAGAGAAGGTCAGCGAGTCGGCGTCGGACTCGTCGCGGCCCTCGAACATCGTGTAGTGGCGAACGTCGTAGGCCGGCCGGTTGAAGCTCAGGTAGGCCATCGTGAGCTCGGACTCCATGCGCGCGAGCCCGCTGCGCACGATCGAGTACCGGGTCTGGATCTCCTCGGTGACCTCCATGCCGCGCAGCGTGCCCTTGAAGCCGCTCCACACGGACACGAGCATCAGGCCGAGCACGGCGAGCGAGATCATGACCTCGATGAGGGTCATGCCACGCATGCGGGAGCGGGCGCGCCGGGTCACTTGACGCCGCCCCTTCCGCCGCCGAACGGGTCGAGGTTGGGATTCGTGTTCCCACGACCGCCACCGCCACCGCCGCGACCGCCACCGCCGCCGCCACCGCCGCCGCCGCGGCCGCCGTCGCCACCGTCCGCCCCGCCGCCGTCGCCCGGATCCTCCGTGTCGTCGCTCTCGTCGACCTCCCCACCCGCCGCCGGCAACGCCAGCAGCTTGGTCGGGTCGGTCCAAAACGTCATGATCGTCAGGCAGCGGTTCTCGTCCTCGTTGCACAGCGCCTCGTCGCTCTGCGTCCGCCGGTTCTCGCCGATGCCCGACCAACGCACCGTGCACCACGACTTGCGGATCGACTGCTCGATCGCCTCCTTGATGATCGGCCAGACCATCCCGATCGTGTCGAACGCCGCGTCGCCGGCGTCCTGCACACCCGAGCCGCCCACGCCGCCGAGGCCGCCGTCGGTGTCCGCCGCGTCGGCCGCTGCGACCAGCTGCTGGTAGTCGGGCATCTCGATGAGGTCGGCCACGCAGATGTACGTGACGTCGGGATGGCCCTCCTCGGAGAAGTCGCCCTCGAAGGTCTTGTCGTTGTCGCCCCAGCCGCCGTCCTGCTTGAGCTCGAACTCGATGTCGATGAGCTTGGCCTCGGCCAGGAACACCACGACCGAAAGCTCCCGCGCGTACGCGGTGGAGCGGATGCTCGCCATCTGCGACGAGATGAGCGAGGTCAGCGACAGCGACAGAATCGCCACCGCGATGAGCACCTCGAGCAACGTGAACCCGGCCGTGCCATACGGCGCCGCGTTCGCGACGGACGAATCCCCCCCATTGCCGGGGCAACCCGCGGCTTGCGGCGTCTGACGACGCTCACCGTCGGTGGCGGGGCGCATGGCTAGAACGTCCTCCGCTCGGAGCGGTTGCCGAGCTCGTCTTCCTCGTCACCCGGATCGTTGGGCAGCACGAGGTCCTCGTGGCCATCGACGATGGTCACGCGGCCCGTCAGCGGCTGCAGCTTGATCGTGTACTTGTTCTCCCCCGTCTCGTCCTCGATCTGGATGTGCGCGAGCTGGGTGCGCCCTCCGGGGAAGAAGTAGATCGACGCCTCGCCCTCGGTGATCGCCTCGAGGTCGTCGTTGGTGCGCACGTAGACGATCTTCGTCCCTTCCGGGAACTTCACCGGCTCCACCAGATCCGGCAGCGCGTTCTCCTGCTCGAAGCTGTCGAACAGCGGCGGCTTGCGACGCGGCACCTTGCGCGGCGCCGGCTTGTACTGATCGAACGCGCTGGGCTCGGCCGCGCTCTGCTGCCCGTCCTCGTACACCTGCGACTGAATCGACCGGTTGTAGGTCTCCTCGGCTCGCTTGTCGCGGTCGGCTTTGTCGCGGTCCTTGCTGGCGTCGTACTCGACGAGCTCACCGTTGCGGTCGGTGGCCGGCATGTACATCCGACCATCGCCCGCTTGCAGCGTGATCTCGCCCTTGCCGAGGTTGATCAGCACCCGGTAGTAGCCACCGGTGACGCGCGCCTTGTCGAAGCCGTAACGCAGCGTGTTGGCGAGCTGGTTGACCGACCGGCTCGTCTCCGCGTTGCGGCCCGCGCCGAACCCCACCGCGACCATGCCCACCATCATCGCGATCACACCGATCACGATCATGATCTCGATGAGCGTCAGCCCGCGCTGACGCCGTCTCGAGAGGTGGGAGGTCACGGCCATCGGGGTCCTGCCGTCTCCGCGCTAGTTGCCGCCTTCGGCGTCGGCGAAATTGTTGATGTCGTCGTCGTTGCCGGGCGTGCCGTCGGGACCGGCCGAGAACACGTCGACCGAGTTCGGGTTCTTCTCACCGGGGCACTTGAACTCGTACTCGTTGTCCCAGGGATCCTTGCCGACCTTGTTGACGAAGCCGGCGGCCTTGAGGTCCTGCATGGACTTGGGGCACTTGCGCTTGGACACGCGGTACTGCTCGATGGCGCCCTGGATGGTCACGACCTCGTTCTTGGCCGTGTCGAGGCGAGCGTCGTTGAAGCGGTTGAACGCCATCACGCCGACGCCGCCGAGGATCAGCGAGATGATCGCGACCACGACCATGATCTCGATGAGCGTCATGCCGCGCTGGGACGCGGCGCGTGCGATGCGGGGTTGTTGTTGGGTCTGCATGACTGTTTCGTCTCTCGTTCGGGGTGCGGGGTTTTCCAAGTGAATCCCTAAGTACCGGCCATCTCGGTGAGCATCATGATCGGTTGCATGATCGAGAACACGACGAAGCCGACGGCTCCGCCCATCACCACGATCATCAAAGGCTCCAGCAACGCCGTGAAACGCCCGATGGCCGTATTGGTCTCGCGGTCGTAGGCGTCGGCGACGTCCGAGAGCATCTGCTCGAGCTGTCCCGAGCGCTCACCGACCGAAATCATGTGGGTGACCAGCGGCGGGAAGTGACCGCTGCGTCGCAGTGCGGGGGCGATGCCTTCGCCCTCGCGGATGTTGTCGCGAGCTTCGACGATCACCTTCTCCAGGATCACGTTGCCGAGCAGGCTGCGCGTGATGTCGAGCGCTTGCAGCAGCTGCACGCCCGACGACAGCAGCGTCGACAGCGTCCGGGTGAACCGCGCGATGGCGACCTTGCGCACCAGCTCGCCGACGACCGGCAGCCGCAGCAGCACGTTGTCGCCCACGATCTGACCGGTCTCCGACGCCCGCCACTTCTTGAAGCCCCAGATACTGCCCACGATGAGCAGGATGAAGACGTACCAGAAGTTGACCACCGCGTCGGACATCCAGATGAGCAGCTTGGTGTTCCAGGGCAGCTCCGCATTCATGTCCGAGAACATCGCGGTGATCTTCGGGACCATCCCGACCATCAAGACCGTGATGATCACGGCGCCGAGCAGTGCGAGCACGATGGGATAGACCATCGCCGACGACACCTTGCCGCGCAGCTCGATCTGCTTTTCGAGGAACTCGGCGAGGCGGAACAGCACCCCCTCGAGTGCGCCCGACGCCTCGCCGGCGCGGATCATGTTCACGTACAGCGGCTCGAACACCTTCGGATGTCCGCCCATCGCGTCGGCGAGCGACGAGCCCTCGTTGACCTTCGCGCCGATGTCCGACAGCACGCCCTTGAGCCGCTCGCTCTCGACCTGGTCGGTCAGCGCGGCGATCGCCTCGGGCAACGTGACGCCGGCGTGCAGCAGCGTGCCGAGCAGTCGCGTGTTGTTGGCGACCATCTTCGGCGTGATGCGGTCGAACAGGCCCGACAGGTCGACCTCGCGACTTCCTCCCGCCGCGGACGGACCGGCGTCGGAGTTGGCGCTGCCGCCCGCTCCCCCCTTGGTCTCGTTGACCCCGGTGAGGAACACGCCCTCGCGCTTGAGCAACGCCTTGAGCGCGCCGACGTTCTCGGCCTGCTTGACGCCCTTGATGTTCTTGCCCTTGGCCGAAAGACCCGTGTACGCGTACGCCGGCATCGACTAGGCCTCCTCCGCGGTCACGCGCATGACCTCTTCGACCGTGGTGATGCCCTGCAGGACCTTGAGCGCGCCGTCGTCCCGCAGCGTCCGCATGCCCTGCTCGACCGCCATGGCCTTGATCTGCCCCGCGTCGACGTTGCGGATCGCGAGGCGGCGCACCTCCTCGGTGATCTGCAGGACCTCGTAGATGCCCGTTCGTCCGCTGTAGCCGCTGGTGCCGCACCGCTCGCAGCCGCCGGCGTTGGCCTCCCACAGGTGTCCGGGCGGCGGCAGCCGGCGTCCCTCCACCGGCTCGACCGGCATCGCGTTGCCCTTGCCGTCGCGCAGCGGCTGCTTGAGCGAGACCGCGGCCTCCTCGAAGAACAGCTTGGAATCGATGCCGAGCTCCTCGAGCTCGGTGTCGACCGGCACATGGGCTCGGCAGCAGAACGGGCACACCCGCCGCACGAGGCGCTGCGCCTGCAGAGCGACGAGCGACGACGCGACGAGGAACGGCTGCACGCCCATGTCGACCAGACGCGTGATGCCGGTCGCGGCGTCGTTGGTGTGAATCGTCGACAGCACCAAGTGACCGGTCAGCGACGCCTGGATGGCGATCTCGGCCGTCTGCAAGTCACGAATCTCGCCGACCATGACGACGTCGGGGTCGTGACGAAGGAACGACCGCAGCCCGGCGGCGAAGGTCAGGTCGATCTTCGGCTGCACCTGCACCTGGCTGATCCCGGCGAGCTGGTACTCGACCGGATCCTCGACGGTGAGGATGTTGAGGTCGGGCCGGTTGATCGTCGACAGGCACGAGTACAGCGTGGTCGTCTTGCCGGATCCGGTCGGACCCGTGACGAGGAAGATGCCGTGTGGCCGGTGGATCGTCTCGGTGACGATGCGCAGGTGGTCCTTGGCGATGCCGATCGCATCGAGCGACAGCGCCATCGCCGTCTTGTCGAGCAGACGAATCGTGATGCGCTCGCCGTGCGCCGTGGGCACGGTCGCGACGCGCATGTCGACTTCCTTGCCGGCGATCTTGCGGCGGATGCGACCGTCTTGCGGCAGGCGCTTTTCGGCGATGTTGAGGCCCGCCATGATCTTGACGCGCGCGATGATCGACGGAAGGTGGGCCTTGGGCGCCCGCTTCTGCTCGTGGAGCACGCCGTCGATCCGGTAGCGGACCATGATCTCGCGGTCGCCCGGCTCGATGTGGATGTCGGACGCCTTCTGCTTGCTCGCGTTGAAGATGAGGCTGTTGACGAACCGGATGATCGGCGCGTCCTCGGCCGAGGCATGGAGGATGTCCTCGTCCTCTTCGTCGAGCAGCTCTTCCTTCTTCTCGAGATCGACGTCCTTGGTGCGCTTGGAGTAGATCGTGTTGATCAGCTCGCCGACCGCGGACGAGGGCATCAGCGTGACCTCGACCTCGGCTTCGAAGATCTGGCCGAGGTCGTCGAGGTCGAGCAGCTTCGTCGGATCCGCGGCGAGCACGTGCACCACCCCCGCCGCGGCGTCGAGCCCGGAGGGGATGACCATGTTGCTGCGCGCGTAGGCGATCGGCAGTCGCTCCACGAGCTCGTCGTCGATCTCGTCCGGTCGCATCTTCTCGCGCACGGGCAGGGCGAACTGCCGCCCGAGCGCCCGGCAGATGTCCCAGTCGCCGCAGTGCTTGAGTCGCACCAGCGTCTCGCCGACGCGCTCGTCCTCGAGGTGCTGCACCGACAGCGCTTCGGCGAGTGCCTCCGGCCCCACCGCGCCCATCTCGAGCAGAATCTCGCCGAGGGGACGCTCGTCCGGCCGCGCCGCCACGGGGGGCAGCAACGGGGACGGTCCGGCGATCAGCGCGGCGACGGATGCGATCTCGGTATCCATCGGTTTACTTGGCCCTCCGGCCGGTGTTGGTCGATCTGGGCTTGGCCGCCGGCTTCTTGGTGGTCGCCGGCTTCGCGGTCGACGTCGACGCCGCCGCCTTGGCCTCTTCCTTCTCGTACCACTGCGGGCTCAGACCCAGCTCGCCCGTGATCTCTTCCTGGGCCAGCTCTTCTTCGGCGCGGCGGACCTCTTCGTCCTCCACGAGCATGCGCTGCGCCTCGCGATTGACCTCGGCGAGAAGCCCGCTCTTCTTGCGGTAGTTGACCGACGCGCTCAGGTCCTTGCGCTTGAATGCGGTCTCGCGCTCGAGGAACTCCATGCGCTCCTTCATGCGCCGCTCGTGGATGCGCCGCGCGTCGTCGGGCGTCTCGAGGATGTGCGGGACGAGCACCATCAGCAGGTTGACCTTGGCCCGGCTGCGAGTCTTGCGCTTGAACAACCAGCCCAACAGCGGGATCGAGCCGATGCCCGGAACCTGCTGCACGCTCTCGCGCTCGACTTCCTGCACGAGACCACCGAGCACGATCGGCTGATCGTCGCGACCGACGACCTTGTCGAGCTTGAGACGCCGCTTGGTCGTCGTGACACCGAGCGTCGGATCGATCGCCTCGATGTCGTTGTTTTCCATCTCGATGTCGAGCGTGACCGTCTTGGCGTCGTTGACGTGCGGGGTCACCTTGACGTTGAGCGTGACGTCCTGGCGCTGAACCGACTGCACCGGCACCAGACCGCCGCCCTGGCCGCCGCCCGGGAAGCTCAGCGCGCCCGGCGTCGGCACGTTGCGACCGACCTCGATGCTCGCCTCCTGGTTGTCGGCCGTGTACAGGTGCGGCTCGGCGACGAGGTTGACGTCGTTGTCGCTCTGCGCCGCTTGAATGACCACGCCGAACGCCGGGATGTCACGGCCCGTGCCGAGGAACTGCCCCGAGCCCGGAACCTCGGGACCGAGCACGCCGGCGGCGAGACCATTGAGGATCGACGGCGACAGCAGCAGCGAGTTCGCGCTCGGGTCCGGCGCCGAGGCGACGAAGCCCAGCCCCGCGCCCTGGCTCGTGTCGAAATCCGAGCCGAAGTGGCCGGACGCGCCACCCTCGAGGTTCTTGTTGATCGACAGCTCGAGCAGGTAGACCTCGATGTAGACCTGCTTGCGCTCGACATCGAGCTCCTCGATGACGCTCTTGAGCGCGCGGAAGTCGTTTTGCGACGAGAAGATGACCAGCGAGCGCGTCGCCGGGTCGGACGTGACGCGGAAGTCGCCGGTGAACGTGTCCTGCGAGCCGGGCGCGGCGCCGGCCGGACGTGCGGCACCGGCGTTGTTGCCCCCGCTGCGACCGCGGCTGGAGGCCCCGCCGCCCTGCTGCAGCTGCGTGAGCACGCCGGCGACCTCGTCGGGATCGGCGTTCTTGAGCTTGTAGACGTGGATGCGCCCCGAGCCGCCGGCGAGCGGCACGTCGAGCTGCTCGATGAGCCGGCGGATGACGTTGTAGTCCTTGTCCTCGGCGACGACGATGAGCGTGTTGGTCCGCGCGTCCGTGATGACGCGTGACGCCGCGCCATCGGCCTTGGCGCCACCGCTGGTGCCGGCCTTGCCGCCCGCGCCCTTCTCTCCGAAGATCTCGCGAATCAGCTCGGCCGTCTCTTCCGGGTCGGCGTGCTGCAGCTGGAAGAAGAAGATCTTTTCGCCCGACAGGTCCGGGTTGTCGACCTGGCGCACGATGTCGAGAATTCGGACGACCGACGCGCCCGTGTCCGTGATGAGCACGAGGTCGCCGACCGAGTCGACCGAGCCGTTCTTGGTCTTGAGCTTGTTGGCGAGGTCGACGACCTCGGCCGCATCACCCGACTTGACCCGGTACAGCTGCGTCACGTAGCGGTCGTTGTTGGGCGCCTTGCCCGTGGGGCCGTACACCGGCAACGTCCGCGACTTGGCGTCCGCGGTCTCGACGATCTTGAAGTACTTGCCCGAAGGCTCGACCGTCAGGCCCATCGTCTGCAGCGACGCGTAGAAGGCCGCGTAGGCCTCCTCGACCGTCACCGGCTCGGGCGACAGGATGGTGACCTTGCCCGCCCTCGCCTTGAGGTCGAGGATGAACTTCTGGCAGCTCACGGTCATCATCCAGTTGACGAGATCCTTGAGCTCGGCCTCTTCCGGCAGCGTGATCCGGAACCGGGCGCCCTTGGGCTGCTTGCGGCACGTGTTGTAGCCGACGCCCCCGCCCTCGTCGCCCGACAGCTCGGCTCCGCCCGCGGCCGGCGGTGCCCCCGCCGGTGCGGCGGGTGCCCCCGGCGCGGCGGTGGGTCGTGTGGCCGGGGCCGTGGGCGCCGTCCGGTTGGCCGCCCTCTTGGCGTCGAGGTCGTCGCTGTCGGCAGAGGGCAGCTTGGCCGGCGCCGTGCGTCCTCGGGTCGTCGGCGGGGCCGCGATCGCGGGCGTCGAGACGGCAGTCAGGGTCAGGCCCACCGCCGCACAGGTCGTCGCACGCAGCCATCGTCGTGTCGAAGTCATTTGATCGTGATCTCCTTGGTCACCGTCTTGCCCTTGCGCTCGATCTCCACGGTGAGATTCGAGGCACGGCGAAGTTTCGTGTACAGGCCCATGGCCTTGTCGATCGAGGTGAGGTCCTCGCCGTTGACCGACTTGAGCATGTCGCCATTCTTGAACCCGAGGAGCTTGGGAAGCGTGCCCCGTCGGATTCCGTAGAGCTTGTAGCCGCGCGTCTCGCCGTCCTTCTGGCTCGGCACGATGCGCGCTTGTTTGGTCAGCTGGGCCGGGTTGGCCATGAGGCTCTCGACGAACGCACGGTCGACCGTGCACGACTCGCCCTCGCAGTTGATCGCCTCTTCGGCGCCTTCGATCTCCCGATCGTTGGGCACCGGAGCCTTGTCCTCGGGCTTGGCCGTGGTGGTGGGCGCAGCGGTCGGCTTGGCCGGCGCCTGGCCCAGCTCCAGGTACTCCAGCTGCGAGCGGTTGCGAAGGTGCAGCACGCCCTGTGTGACCGACATGACGACGACCTCGTCCCGCACGGCATCGCCGCGTGCGTACAGCCCGGCGCGCCCGGCCTCGGCGTCGTACACCGTCGCGTAGCTCAGGTCGGGATCGGAAAACTCCATCGTCGCGACCAGCTGCAGCGGCAGCGAGCTCTTGACCTCGCCCGGCGAGATCGCGGCGTTGGTCACCACCGGCTGACCATCGGGCGTCACGCCCTCCTCGCCGACCTCGGGGGTCGGCGGCAGGCACATCGGGCAGAACATGTTGCGGCCGGTCACGCGCGTGCCGACCTTTTGCTTCTCGGGCCCCTTCTTGTCGTTGTCGGCCGGCGGCGGATCGAACGGATTGCCCTTGAACGACACGCCCGTCTTGCGCTTGTCGCCCTCTTCGTCGACGACCTCGTCGTCGTCGCCCTCCTCGCCCTCCGCCTTGGCCGTCTGCGCATCCGACTCGGCGGCCAGCAGCACGCTCGAGCCCAGCTGCGTCATGATCGCGGACGCGGCCAACCCTGCGGAGGCCGCGATCCCGAGGACCTTGACGATCCAGAAGTACTTTTTGAGAAGCGCTTCCATGGCGAAGGGGCTGCCGAAGCGGCCGGGAGTCTAGTGCAGGACGCCGTCGGAGTCGCCCGGCGGTTCGGCGGCGCCGGTTGCCGGACGGTAGGCGTCCTCGGAGATGAACCCCGATTCGAGCTTGCGGTAGATCGTCCGGGTCGCGATTCCCAGTAGATCGGCCGCCAGACGCTTGTCGCCGCGGGTGAACTTGAGCGTCTCGTGGATCATGCGGCGCTCGACTTCCTCGAGGGCGGTGCCCACCGAGAACGTGACCTGACGCCCGTTGCCGGCCTGCGGGTCGCGCAGCTCCGGGGGCAGGTCGTCGACCCCGATCCGGGGGCCGCGCGACAGCACCACGGCGCGCTCCACGGCGTTTTCGAGCTCGCGCACGTTGCCCGGCCAGCCGTAGTTGCCCATCAGATGCAGCGCCGCGTCCTCGAAGCCGTCGACCGGCTTGCCGTGCTTTTGCGCGTACATCTTCACGAAGTGATCGGCGAGCAGCGGAATGTCTTCGGACCGGTCACGCAGCGGCGGCACGCGGATCGGGATCACGTTGATCCGATAAAACAGGTCCTCGCGGAAGTTGCCCGTCTTGACCTCCTTGGCGAGGTCGCGGTTGGTCGCGCACACGAGGCGAAAGTCGACCTTGGCCGTGCGTCCACCCACCGGCTCGATCTCGCCTTCCTGCAGCGCGCGCAGCAGCTTGACCTGCACGGTCTGGGTGATCTCGGCGATCTCGTCGAGAAAGAGCGTGCCGGTGTGGGCCTCGAGGAAACGACCCTCGCGGTTGCGGGTGGCGCCGGTGAACGCCCCCTTTTCGTGACCGAACAGCTCGGACTCGAGGATGCTCTCCGGCAGTGCGGCGCAGTTGACCGGCACGCACGGACGCGTCGCGCGGGGACTGTTGGCGTGGATGTAGCGCGCCAGCAGCTCCTTGCCGGTGCCGCTCTCGCCCAGCAGCAGCACGGTGGCCGAGGAGTTGGCCGCCTGCGCCGCCATCTCGAGCGTCGCGCGCATCACCTGCGAGTTGCCGACGATCTCGCGGTGGGTGGCGGCGTGAAGCTTGGCCTTGAGGTCGCGGTTTTCCGCGACGAGGTCGGCCTTGTCGAGCGCCTTTTGGATCGTCGCGACGACGTTGGCGCGCTTGAGCGGCTTGGAGATGAAGTCGTAGGCGCCTTCCTTCATCGCCTCGACCGCGGTCTCGACCGTGCCGTAGGCGGTCATCACGATGACCTCGACCTCGGGCGTGATCGCCTTGGCGGCCTTGAGCAGGTCGTCACCGCCCATGCCCGGCATGCGCAGGTCGGTGATCATCACGTCGACCGGGGTACGCCGCAGGACGTCGAGGGCCTCGCGACCCGAGCCCGCCGTGTACACGTCGAGCCCTTCCTTGTGCAGCACCTTGGTCAGCGCGTCGACGATCGAAGGCTCGTCGTCGACGACGAGAATGGTCTTGGTCGGGGTGTTCACCATCGGCTTCGCGTCCTCGGACATCGCGTCACGGAGGGGATGAGCAAGTCGCAGGCCGCTTTGTCTCGTCGTGATTTCATGGACTTGGCTCGGCTCCGGCGCGGGTCGGCGGGAGATTCTGTCACGCTGTCGAGCGGCGCATGACATTGTGTCACCGTCGGGCTCCGGCGCCCGGAACGCGGCGTTCGCACCGGCGTGCCCTCGCGCGGCGGCGCGCCTAGCGCAGGATCACTCGGCGTCGGCCATGCGCGACGGCACCAACGAAAGCCGCGCCAGCAAGCGCCCGACCTCGAGGTGATACCGGCGCCGGAACACCTGCAGGATGTGACTGCCCGCGAACGAGTAGCGGCGCGGCCGCTCCCAGTGCTCCCACAGCGGATCGGAAAACGACGCGGGCACGATCGTGTCGCCACCGGCATCGACGATGAGGCGGGCTTCCCAAGGCACCTTCGGCGCGTACGACAGCGGGCTGTGCAGCGCCCACGCGGCGCGGAACTTGTCGCCGGTCATGCCCATCGCCTCGGCACGGTCGCGCACCGGATCCCCTTCGCCCGTCTCCCAGAACAAGTCGGCGAGCGACGACGGGGGCAGCACCGGCACTGCGAACGCGAGACGGTCGTCGAGCGAGGCCATCAGCGCGGTCGTATACCCGCCGAGGCTCGAGCCCATCATCCCCAGCGGCACCTCGCCACGTCCGTCGGGGCGCGCCTTGATCCAGCCGATGGCCGCTCGCAGCTCCCGCACCGTCTGGATGAACGCCTCGTTGGTGCGCATCAGATTGGGCGAGGGATGCAGCTGGCCGGAGAACTTGGCGACCGACGGCCGCCGCAACCAGTGAAACGGCGCGACGTAGTAGTACACGTCCAGGCCCAGCTCGCGAAACAGGTACGGGATGCCGAACTCCTGCTCGTGGATGCGTTTGTTGCCCACGCCCCAGCCGTGCGTGACCAGGATCGACGCCCGCGGCGGCCGGGCGTGCTCCCACGCGAACAGGTGCACCGTGTCGAGCTTGTCGTAGCGCCGATACTCGGCGGCGTAGATCCGGTGCACCGGCTCGTACGGCGAGGCGAACGTGTAGTGCGTGTGCATGCCCCCGCGCACGCGAGTGCGGCGCTTGGCGTCCAGCCGTGGTGGCTCCGGCGGCGCGCTCAGCAGCCGATCGGGATCGGCGAGCACGTCGGGGTTGGTGTACACCGACAGCAGGCCCAGGCTGCGCTCGAGCTCGGCTTCGGACCGAAACGGGACCCCCTGGGACACGAACAGTCCGCGTAGCAACCGCCGCACGGCGCGATCGGTCAGCCCGCCGGCCCAGTTGGCGAGGCGCTCGCGGCGGCGCCACGGCGTGATCTCCCCCGCGATCGCATGACGCGTCAGCGCCGTGCTCTCCTCGTCCCCCACTGCCCCTCACGATACCAGGGACGAGTCGGCTTGGCGGCGCGCGTCTTTTTCGTCTACACACCCGCGCGTGCCCGCGACCGTTCGCCTCGCGCTCTCGCTGAGCTTGCTCCTGGGGGTCGGCGCGTGCAGCTCCGAGAAATCCGACGAGGGAAAAGCTCCCGCCGAGGCGGCCGAGGCCGACGACAATGCCAAGATCGGCGTGCGGTGCCGCGCGGCGACCGACCTCGATGGCGCCGCCCGCCAGGCGCTGACCGAGGCGACCGACGCCATTTTTGCATCGCTTCGCGGAGGCGACACCGAGGGGCTGTGGGCCTCGTTGCATCCCCAGGCTCGTCGCCCCGAGGCCCGCGAGGCGTTCGAGGCCTCCGTGCGCGCCGCGGCCGAGCGCTTGGGCGACACGACCGGCGAGCCGACCCGCGAGTGGGCGTTCGTGGTCGACGTCAGCGGCGGCGTCAACGATCTCGCGCGGATCACCTGCGGCCCGGACGACCCGCCTACCCTGGTGTGGATGGCGAACGTGGGCGCCGAGGATCTCGCGGTCGTCTCGCTGCTGACCGAGCGGCCTCCGTTTTCTTACGCGACCACGCTGCAGCTGCGAAAGCGCGGCGACACGTGGCGCCTGCTCGGCATGCAGACTGCGCCGGCGAGCTACCGCGGCAAGTCGGCGACCGACTACGAGCCGCTCGCCGCCGAGTACATCGAGCGCGAGCAGTTCGTCGCCGCGTACCTGATGCTGGCGATCGCGCAGACGCTGGCCGAGCGTGCGAGCGCAGTGAAGACGACGCAGGCGCTGCGGCTCGAGCAGGCGCTGGCCAGGGTCGAGCAATCCGACGGCTTCACGTCCGCGACGACCAAGTGGGACGTCGGCGGCGACGAGTTCGACCTGCTCGGCCTGTCGCTGTTGGCCACGCAAAGCGACCTGTCGCTCGTGGTCAAGTACGTCAACGAACGCGGGTTGGTGCAGGAGCTGCTCGGCCGCGACGCCGACAAGCTCATGGACTACGTGCGCACCAGCTTCCCGGAGCTGCGCGGCCGGTTCGACGCGGTCGTGTTCGAGGCGTACCCGCAGCGACCCGACGACGCCGAGGGCACGGTGCAGGCGTACCGCACCGTGCGGATGTTCGACGCCGGACCGACGCCTACTCCGCCCGGCCCGGACGCTCCATCAGCTCCCGCAGCACTTCCCGCGGCGCCGCCCCCCCCGTGATGAGCTTGGTGACGGCGTCCGTGAGCGGCACGTCGACCTGCTTGCGCTGCGCCCACTGAGACACGAGCGGTGCGATCTTGGCCCCCTCGACGTGGGCGCCGACGGCCTTGGCCGCGTCGGCCAGGCTCGCGCCCTCGCCGACCGCCCGACCGAACGCGACCTCGGGTCGTCCGTCGCCGGCCACGGCGGCGATGAGGTCGCCGGCGCCGGCCAGTCCCGCGAACGTTCGCGCCTCGGCCCCGCGTCCTTGCCCGACGCGCGCGGCCTCCGACAGCCCGCGCGTCGCGAGCACCGCGAGCGTGCCGGGGCCGAGCTTCATGGCCTGGGCGTAGCCGAGCGCGAGGGCGACGATGCCCCCGAGCGCGTTGGCGAGCTCGACCCCCGCGAGGTCCGACGTCCGGTAGATGCGCAACGTCGGACCCGCCAGCGCCTCGCACACGGCGTCGGCCACCTCGGGGAACAGCGTGCCGATGACGCCGCCCGCCGGCTCTCCACGCGCCAGCGTCTCGGCGACGAGCGGACCGGCGAGCGCGCCGAGCCGGCGCACGGGCGTGAGGGCGCGGACCGTCTCCGACACGGTGTGCAGCTCGTGGCCGACCAGGCCGCGGCTGACGTGGACGATGAGGTGACGGCCGTCGAGGTGGTGACCGAGCTGCTCGGCCACCCCGGCCACGTGCGGCGACGGCACG
Source organism: uncultured Pseudomonadota bacterium (assembly GCA_937896535.1). Taxonomy (GTDB): domain Bacteria; phylum Myxococcota_A; class Polyangia; order Nannocystales; family Nannocystaceae; genus CALBMM01. The sequence continues at coordinate 8,278 of CALBMM010000190.1, read as the reverse complement.
GCGAGAAACACGAGCTCGGCCTGGGCGAGCTCGGCCAGCTCCGACGTCACGCGTACGCCCTGGACGTCCATCGGCTTGGGCGAGCGGGAATACAGGATGACGCGACGGCCGACACGAGCGCTGCACTTGGCGAGCGCGCGGCCGAAGCCGCCGGCTCCGATCACGGCGACGGGTGGGCTCATCGGTGCTTCTCCATCACGGCGATCTCGGTGGCGGCCGCGCGCTCGGCCGGGTCGTCCGAGGCCAGGTCGACGGCGAGCGTGCGGATCCGGTTGGAGTAAAACAGCAGCAGGTTGGGGTCTTCGATGATGACCGCCCCACCTCCGACCCGGGCGACGGGCCGCGAGTGGTAGCCGTCCCAGACCTGCAGCGCGCGATCCAGGAGCGCGTCGGCCGACATGTCGCGAACGGCGGGACTGGCGTGGGCGCGGCCTTCGTCGCACAGCCGCAGCAAGCGATCGCGTGTCTCGGCGAGATCGGCGACGAGCTCGTCGCGGGGCACGGCCACGTCCCCGCGATGACGCAGCCGGCCGAACAGATCCAGGCCCGGGGTCACGCGCACGAGGCGGCGAAACAGCACGTGCGCGACCAGCTGCGTGTGCATGACCACCGTCTCGGCGAGGTAGCGGTCCGCGATCGCGTTGCCCAGGTCACGGGTGTAGGCCGCGTCACGACTGCCGTCGACGACCGGGGACCCGCGCCGCGAGGCGTAGCCGCGCGGATCGATCACGCGCCCGTCGGGCGCGAGCGACTCCCCATCATCGTCGACCGGATTGCAGTACGGATCGAGCGGCTCGCCGAACCGGATGATGCAGGCCGAGTCCAGCCCCCGGAACTTCTGGAAGAAGGAGATCCACCGCTCCAGTCGCGAGAACTCGTCGTCCTCGATGATGTAGCGCGCCTTGCCCTCTTCCTTGAGAAAGTCGTCGATGAGGGTCTCGGCCTCGAGCACCAGCGCGTAGTTGATCGTCGCCGGCACGAAGTAGACGCGTCGCTCCACGCCGCGCACCTGGTTGCGGGCGAATGCTTCGACCCCGCTGCCGGCCAGACCGAGCTTGAGCCGCAGCTCCACCGCGCCCGAGCGCGAGCGCGTACCACCGGGAAAGAACAGCGAGTGGTAGCCGCGCTCGATGACCACGCACGAGTAGGCCTTGAGCACTTCCTTGTACAGCGCAGCGCGGATCCTCCGGTCGACCCGGTACGCGCCGAGGTTGTGCATGAAAAAGGAGATGATCGGGTTCGAGAACAGGTTCTTGCCCGCGCCGTAGACCACGGGCGAAAGCCCCTCGCGAAACAGCACCCACGCGATCGCGAGCGAGTCGAGGTTGGAGCTGTGCGTCGGCACCAGCACGATCGTGCCGCGTCGCGACAGGTGCCGGATCTTGTCGATCGGGCCCTCGCCGGCGATCAGATCGTCGAGGCGCGAGCCGGAATCGACGAGGTTGCGCATGATGTTGGACGGGTTCATCGCCGCGGTCAGCAGACCCGGCACCGCCCGCACGGCGAACTTGTAGACCCGCGGATCGAAGTTGCCCGCCACGTCCTTGGCCATGTCCTCGGCGATGCCGCGCAGCGCCTCGTGCTTGCCCTCGTACGACATCCGCCCGAGACGCCGGATGAGCGAGCGCCAGTGCTCGAGCTTGCGCGCCGCGCCTTCGGTCTTGGACTCCTCGTAGCGGCGGATCTCGTGGTAGGCGCAGTCGGACAGGATGAGCTCGGCTGCCTCTTCGTCCTCGTAGCGCTCCACGATCCGGCGCACGACCTCCTGGACGATGTCGTCGCGCTCGGAGTTGAACCAGAAGATCTTGGGATCCTCCGGGCGTGGCACGTACGTGCGCAGCCGCGGCAGTCGCAGGGGTTTGGTCGGGAGGAACTTGACCATCGGACCGGGTCCGGGAGCATACCGCACGAAAACCCCGCGCGGCCTGGAGGCGTGAACCCTGTTAGGCTCTGCGCGTGCTCGTGCTGGGCGGCGGCGTCTGTGGCCTGACGTGTGCACTGACCCTGCTGCGGGCCGGTCACCGCGTCTCGTTGTGGGCCGCCCGCCTGCCACCGCACACCACCTCGAACGTGGCCGCGGCGTTCTGGTTTCCCTACGCCGCCGAGCCGCGGCAGCGGGTGCTCGCGTGGGCTCGCGACAGCCACGCCGCCTTCCTCGCGCTGCAGGGCGACGCGGCGACGGGCGTGCGCGTCGTCGAGGCGATCGATCTCGATCGTGCGCCGCGCACCGAAACGCCCTGGTGGGCACCCGCCGTGACCTCCCTGCGACGGGCCCGCCCCGAAGAGCTTCCCGACGGCTTCGTCGATGGTCACGTGTTCGACGCGATGGTGATCGACACCCGCATCTACCTGCCGTGGCTGCTCGAGCAGGTCCGCGCCGAGGGAGGGCTCGTGTCCACGCGCGAGGTCGCGTCGCTGTCGGAAGCGACGGCGGCCGCGGACATCGTCGTCAACTGCACGGGGCTCGGCGCCGCCTCCCTGTGCCACGACCCCGAGATGTTCCCGATCCGCGGCCAGCTCGTGCACGTGGCCAACCCCGGCCTCGACCGCGTGCTGCTCGACGAGTCGTCGCCGGACGCCATCGCCTACGTGGTGCCGCGCGGCGACGACTGCGTGCTCGGAGGGACCGCCGAGTCGCACGACGACGACCTCGCGGTGCGCCCGGACGACGCGGCGGCGATTCGGCAGCGGTGCGGTCGGCTCGACCCACGACTGGCCGGGGCCACCCGACTCGCCGACGTGGTCGGCCTGCGTCCCGGTCGCGCGACCGTGCGGCTGGAGACCGAGGTGGTCGACGGCGGCACCATCGTGCACGACTACGGTCACGGCGGCGCCGGGGTCACGCTGTCGTGGGGCTGTGCGATGGAGGTCGCGTCCCACGTGGAAGCGATCGTGGGCGCGCGGCCTCGAGCGAAGCCATGAAAGTCGCCGTCGCCGGCGCCACCGGCTTCATCGGCCGGCACACGGTCGCCGCACTGCACGCGGCCGGACACACCGTCGTCGGCCTCGGGCGCACGGCCGAGGTTGCCGTCGACCTCGCCGCCGGCCCGGTCCCCGCCGGGGCACTGGCGGGGTGCGACGCCGTGGTCAACCTGGTCGGGATCAAGGCCGGATCCGACGACGACTTCGAGGGCGCGCACGTCCGCGCGGTCGGTCACCTGCTCGACGCGGCCAGCCGTGACGACGTCCCTCGCTTCGTGCACGTGTCGGTGGTCGACCTGCCCGGATCGGCGACCGCCTACGCGACGACCAAGCGCGCCGGCGAGACGCTCGTGACCGCCTGCGACCGTCAGTGGACGATCCTGCGGCCCGCCCTCGTGGTCGGCGACGGTGACGACGCGCTGCGCAACACGATCGCGCTCGTCAAAGCCGCGCCGGTCTTGGTCGTGCCCCGCCCCAACCCCGGCCGGCTCGCCGCGGTGCGCGTGCAGGACGTGGCCGCAGCGATCGTCGCCGCGCTGCTGCGCCCCGTCGCGATCGGGCGCACGTACGACATCGTCGGGCCGCAGCGACCGACGCTGGCCGAGCTCGCCCGTCGCACGGCCGACGCGCTCGGACTGCCGGTGCGCACGATCGCCCTGCCCGCCGCGCTGCTACGACCCGGCGCGGCGCTGCTGGAGCGACTGCACATCGATCTGATCACGCGCTCGCAGCTGGACCTGCTCAGCCGCGGGCTCGATGGCGACGCCGCCCCGGCCAAGGCCGACCTCGGCATCGACCCCACACCGATCGACGAGGTCCTGATCCGTTCGTTGGCCGAGACGGTGGACCCGCCGAGCGTACGCCTGCTGCCGGCCTCCCACCGCGACGACGCGACGACGTGGAGCGCTGCGGCCCCGCAGCTTCGCTGGTTCGTGCCGCTGGCGCTGGCGTTGATGCTCGCTGCGCCGCGGTGGATTCCCGACGTGTGGACGCGGATGGCCCTCGTGGAGACCGCGCTCGCCACCGTCGCGCTGACGCGGCTGCGCCTGCCGTGGCGCCGCCTGCTTTCGCCTCGCGTCGGCCCGATCGCCGCCGGCCTCGTGCTGGCCGCCGGGATGTACCTGGGGGGCGCCGTCGTCTTCGCCGGGCTGGATCGATTCGCCCCGTCGATCGCGGCGCGGGTCCACGAGGTGTCGGCGTGGACCAACGGCCTGTCGCCCGGCCTCGGCCTCGTGCTGCTCGCCGTGATCGTCACCGGCGAAGATCTGGTGTGGCGGGCTGCGGTCACGCTGCCGCTGGTGTCGCGGCTGGGTCCGCTGGGCGCCGCGACCGCGGCCGGCACGCTGTTCGCCCTCGCCCACGTCACGACGGGCCCACCCGTGTTGTGGATCGCCGCGTGGCTGGCGGGCGTGCTGTGGTCGCTGTGGATCGTTCGCACGCGCAGCCTGTGGTCGGTCGTGGCGTGTCACGCCGCGTGGGACGTCGCGGTGGCCTACGTGCGGCCGTACGTGTAGGGTCGGCGGCGCGATGGCGCTGCACACCAAGATCCTGCTCGGGCTGTTGGTCGGAGCCGTGGCCGGCGTGGGCGCCAATACGGCCCTCGGGGGCGACCACACCGTGGTGGAGGTGCTCAACCACTACGTCGCGGGCCCCGTCGGCCAGGTGTTCTTGCGCCTGCTGTTCATGATCGTGATGCCGCTGGTGTTCGCGTCGATCGCCCTGGGCGTGACGGGCATCGGCGACGTCCGCCGCGTCGGCCGAATCGGCGGCAAGACGATCGCGTACTTTCTGGGCACGACGGCGCTGGCGACCGGGATGGGTCTGCTGCTCGTGCACCCGATCCGCCCCGGCTCGCGCGTGAGCGAGGCCGTGCGCGACGAGCTCGTGGCCACCTACGCCGGCGACGCCGCCGCCAAGATCGAAAAGGCCGGTGGCGCCGAGTTCGGCGTGGACACGTTCGTCAACATCGTCACGCGCAACCCGATCAAGTCGGCGGTCGAGTTCGACATGCTGGGCGTGATCTTCTTCGCGCTCATGTTCGGCGCCGCGCTCACCCTCATCGACAAAGAGCGCGCCAAGCCGATGATCGCCTTCCTCGAGGCGCTCAACGACATCGTCATCAAGATCGTCGGCTTCGCGATGCGCCTGGCTCCGTACGGCGTCGCCGGGCTGATCTTCGGCGTGACCTCCCGCTTCGGCGCCGTCCTGCTCACCCCGCTTTCGATCTACATCGCGGTGGTGCTCGGCGGCCTGTTCCTGCACGTGGCGGTCACGATGTCGCTCATCATCCGCTTCGGGATCGGGATGAGCCCGCTGAGGTTCTTCTCGCTGGTCCGCGCGTCGCTGGTGACCTCCTTCTCGACCTCGTCGAGCTCGGCCACGCTGCCCACCAACCTCGCGGTCGCCGAGTCCGAGCTGAAGATCCCACCGAGGATCGCCGGCTTCATCCTGCCGCTGGGGGCCACGATGTGCATGAACGGCACGTCGCTGTTCGAGGGCATCACGGTGATCTTCCTCGCCCAGGTCTTCGGCGTGGAGCTCACGCTCGGGCAGATGGCGGTCGTGATGGTCATGGCGGTGATCACCGCCGTGGGCGCGGCCGCCGTGCCGGGCGGTTCGATCCCGCTACTGGTCGGAATCCTGGCGATGTTCAACGTCCCCGGCGAGGCGATCGCGATCGTGCTCGGCGTCGATCGCATCCTCGACATGGCTCGCACCACGGTCAACATCATCGGCGACCTGACCGCGGCCGCGTTCATCGCCAAGAGCGAGGGCGTGTGGACGCCCGACATGGTCGACCTGCCCGCGGCGCCGAGCTGAGCGGCGCAACGACTACTGCGGCAGCGCGCACGCGCCCACGTTCTGCCACTCCGGCTCGGGCGACATCCAGTCGACGCACCGCATGTCGGGGTGCAGGTCGATGCAGGTCTGGTCGCCCTCGTCGAGCGCACAGTAGGCGCTGCAGCACGCGATGCCGCCGCAGTCGGGCACCCGATCCGCGGTCAAGCACACCAGCCCCGCCTCGCAGTCGTTGGCGAGCGCGCAGCCCTCGAAGATCAGCTGTGGCGTCTGCGGTGGGGGCGGCACGCAGATGAAGCCGCTCTGGCCGGCCAACGTGGTCGAGTCGGGGATGCACAGCCAGTTGTTGTCCGCACAGTCCTGCAGCAGCGGGTCGCACCTGTCCATGCACATGGGTACGTTGAGCACGCCGGGCAGCAGCTCGAAGAACGTCTTGCACGTCTGCTGCGACTCGCAGACCTGCGGGTTGCCCGGATCGCAGAAGCGACGACACGTGCCCGACAACGACTTGTTGTTGTCGACGACGCACATCGACCCTTCTTCGCAGCTGTCGACGCAGCTGCCGTCGTAGTCCTGCACGGTGCAGGGCTCGCCCACGAGGTCGGGGTTGTCCTGGAGCGGGCAGCAGCGCGTCTCGTCGGGCAGCCGGTCGTCCTCGAGCGACCACGGCATGCACTTTTGCGCCTCGTCGGAGCAGTTGGCGCCGTGCAGGATGCACTCGCCCATCACCGTACCGTCGTCGCTCGAGTCGAGGCCGTCGCCGGAGGAATCCACACCGGTCGTCATGGCGACGCCGCTGCTGGACCCGAGGGTCATCCCGGTGGTCGTCGCGGGGCCGGTCGTGCTCGTGGAACCGTCGCTGGGCGAGCCGTCGTCGCCACAGCCGGCGGCGAGAGCGACGATCAAGAACGCGCGAAAGACTGGGCCGCGACTTTCCATCGCTGACGAGATTACGTGACGTCGACCAGCGCGGCGACCGCTTTCTTCATCTCCACCGCGGTGGCAAAGCGCGCCTCGGGAGACTTTTCGATCGCCCGCAGGACGATGTCGTCGAGCGCCGCCATCAACGCCGGCGGGAACGCGCCCGGCTCCAGAAGCTCGCTCGGTGGCGGCGGGTCTTCGTCGCACTGGATCTGCAGGAGCTTGGTCGCCGGTGCATCGAGGTGCGCTTCGAAAGGATGCGAGCCCGTCAGTACCTCGTAGAGGGTCAGGCCGAGCGCGTACAGGTCCGCGCGCTCGTCGAGATAGCCGTTGAGCACGGTCTGCTCCGGCGACATGTAGCGCGGGTCACCCGACAGCTCGCGCTGCAGCTCGATCGGGGGCTCGAGACTGCGACAGATGCCGAAGTCGATGAGCTTGACGATGACGATCCGCCGGTTGTACGGGTCGCGCGTGATGAAGATGTTGTCGGGCTTGATGTCGCAGTGAACGATGCGGCGCAGGTGGATGTACTCGAGAGCATCGAGCGCCTGCGTGAAGATGTTGACGAGCAGCGGCAGCGCGATGCGTCGGCGCGCGTCGACGACCTGTCCGAGGTCGCGGCCGCGCAGGTATTCCATCGTCATCCACTCGAGCCCCGTCTCGGCGACGGTCCCGACGTCGAGCACGCGCGTGAGGTTGGGATGGGAGAAGTCCGCCGCGATCACGGCCTCGCGGCGGAAGCGACGCCGAAACGACTCTGGCACCTCGGGCTTGAGGACCTTGAGCGCCACGTAGCGATCCATCCGCGGATCGAACGCACGGTAGACCTTGCCCATGCCCCCCTCGCCGATCTGGTCGACGATCTCGTAGGCCTTCGATTGCGGTACGAGCTGACCGGCCAACAGCTCCGACAGGGGCGCCGGCTCGTGGCCTCCGACGATCGACTTGGGCAGCGTGGGCAGCGTCTGCCGATGGACCCAGCGGGGTGCCGACGAGGAAGGGCTCGTCACGTCGACCACGATAGGCGATCACGGCACGCGGTGCCGCCCAGCGGTCTTTTTGCTACGCTCGCGGCGGCGATGGGCCGGCGGTTGGCCATGTTCTCGGCGATTTTCTCGCTGGCCGGTTGTCCGGGCGGCGACGGCGGCGGTTCGGGTACGACCGGGGCGGTGAGCACCACGGGCGGGGCGACCGACACGGCGAGCACCACCTTCGTCGACGCCGACGCGTGCCTGCTGTCGGAGGAGTGCGGCACGGGCGGGCTGTGCGTCGCCGCGTACGACCCGGCGGCGCAGGGGGGACCCACGCCCGGATCCGCGCTGTGCTCGAACACGTGCATCGAGCAGGACGATCTGGTGCGGTGGTGCTTCGACGACGATGCGTGCTGCGGAGATCTGCAGTGCAACCTCGTCGACGGTTTCTGCCTGCCCGGGCCGACGGTCGGGACGGGGACGTCGAGCGGCGGCGCATCGTCGACGGGGTCCGACACGGGATCGGGATCGGGATCGGGGTCCGACTCCGGATCCGGATCCGGCTCGGGATCGGGATCCGACACGGGTCTCGAGACCGGATCCTCCGGCACCGGCACGTCGAGCGGCTAGCCGACCCGGTAGTTGTGGGCGAGACGTGTGTACTT
>CALBMM010000189.1 GCA_937896535.1 uncultured Pseudomonadota bacterium | reverse complement strand
ACGGCCTCAAGTTCGCCATCCGCGAAGGCGGCCGCACCGTCGGCGCCGGCGTCGTTATCAAGATCATCGAGTAGAGGAAGACGGACCGTGGACAATCTCAAAATCCGCATTCGGCTCAAGGCGTACGACCACAAGCTGCTCGACCAGTCGGCCCGCGAAATCGCGGACACGGCGCGTCGGACCGGTGCGCGCGTCGCCGGGCCCATTCCGCTGCCCACGCGGATCAGCAAGTACACGGTCCTTCGTGGTCCGTTCATCGACAAGAAGTCCCGCGAGCAGTTCGAAGTTCGGACGCACAAGCGGCTGCTCGACATCCTCGAGCCCAACAAGCAGACCCTCGACGCGCTGATGAAGCTCGACCTTTCGGCGGGCGTGGACGTCGAGATCAAGACCTGAGGCAAGTCGTCATGGCGAAGCTGAACATCCAAGACCTCAGCGGCAAGAACGTCGGCGAAATCGAAGTCGCCGACGACGTGTTCGCGGCCGAGGTCAAAGAGCACCTGCTGTGGGAGGCCGTCCGCGTGCAGCGGGCCGCCAAGCGCCAGGGCAGCGCGCACTCCAAGACCCGCGCCGAGGTCAAAATGACCAAGGACAAGCTGTACCGCCAGAAGGGGACGGGCAACGCGCGCCACGGCTCGCGTCGCGCCAACATCTTCCGCGGTGGTGGCGTCGTGTTCGGTCCCCGGACCCGCGACTACACCCTGGGCATGAACAAGAAGGCGATGGCCGGAGCTCTGCGCTCGGCCGTCAGCCTGCGCGCCCAGGCCGGCAACCTCATCGTCATCAAGGACCTGTCCGGCGACACGCCGAAGACCAAGGCTCTGGCCGAGGCGCTCGGCAAGCTGCAGGCGCCCAAGGCCCTGCTCGTCGACACGGGTGACAACCGCTGGCTGTCGCTGTCGGCGCGCAACCTGGCCAACGCCGACTACCTCGATGTCGGTGGCCTCAACGTCTACGACATCCTCGACCACGACAAGCTCGTGATGTCCGAGGCGTCGGTGCGCTCGCTCGAGGCGCGCCTGACGAAGAAAGCCGCAGGTGCAGCATGACTCCGCATCAGGTCATCCTCCGCCCCGTCGTCACCGAGAAGACGACCGATCTCGGGGCCGACCACAATCAGTACGTGTTCGAGGTCGCCAAGGCCGCGAACAAGATCGAGATCAAGAACGCCGTGGAGATGGTCTTCGGGGTTCGCGTCTCGGGGGTCCGCACGTCGGTCGTGCGCGGTGACCTCAAGCGCGTCGGTGCGCACTGGGGACACAAGCGGTCTTGGAAGAAGGCCATCGTGACCCTTCACCCCGAAGACAGCATCGACCTGTACGGCGAGGAATAGGGCCATGGGTATCAAGAAGTTCAAGCCCACGTCGGACGGCCGACGGACCATGACCGTGCTGGACAAGGCGCTGGTCACGGCAGACAAGCCGCACAAGCCGCTGGTGTCGTTCGTCCACTCGTCGACGGGCCGCAACAGCAACGGCCGCATCACCTCGCGCTTCCGCGGCGGTGGTCACAAGCGCCTGTACCGCCAGATCGACTTCAAGCGGGACAAGTTCGGCGTGCCGGCCAAGGTCGCGACGATCGAGTACGACCCCAACCGGTCGGCCTTCATCTCGCTGCTGCACTACGCCGACGGCGAAAAGCGCTACATCCTGACCCCGCAGGGCCTCCGCGTCGGCGACACCATCGTCAGCGACAAGACCGCCGACATCGTGGTGGGCAACTCCAAGCCGTTGCGCTTCATGCCGCCCGGTACCGAGGTGCACGCCATCGAGATCAAGCTCGGTCGCGGTGCCCAGATGGTGCGAACCGCCGGTGGTGTCGCCCGCCTGATGGCGTGCGAGGGCAACTGGGCGCTGCTTCGTCTGCCTTCGGGCGAGATGCGGCGTGTCCACGCCGACTGTCGCGCGACGATCGGTCAGCTCGCCAACGCCGAGCACGGCAACATCAAGATCGGCAAGGCCGGCCGTACGCGCTGGCTGGGTCGGCGCCCGCACAACCGCGGCACGACCATGAACCCGGTCGACCACCCGATGGGCGGCGGTGAAGGCCGTACCGCCGGTGGTGGCCACCCGCGCAGCCCCTGGGGCTGGCCCACGAAGGGCAAGCGCACGCGCAGCAACAAGCGCACCAACATCTTCATCGTTTCCCGTCGAAAGAAGTAAGCAATGCCTCGTTCCGTCAGAAAAGGTCCGTTCGTCGACGCGCACCTGCTCGCTCGCGTCGAGGAGGCCGTCAAGGAAGGCAAGCGCCGTGCGATCAAGACCTGGTCGCGCCGCTCCGTCATCCTGCCGGAGTTCGTCGGGGCCAACATCATGGTCCACAACGGCAACAAGTTCATTCCCGTCTTCGTGACGGAGAACATGGTCGGTCACAAGCTCGGCGAGTTCGCGCCCACGCGAACCTTCCGAGGGCACGCCGCCGACCGCAAGGGCAAGCGATAGTCATGGCCACCGCCAAGCTCAGCTACGTTCGGATCGCGCCCCGCAAGATGCGGGTGATCGCGAAGATGATCCGGGGTCAGAAGGTCGACACGGCCATTCACAGCCTCCGGTTCCTCAACAAGGCCGGCTCCCGCGAGTTCTTCAAGCTGCTCGTGTCGGCCGTGGCCAATGCCGAGGACCAGGGCGGCGACGACGTCGACGACCTCGTGGTCAAGACGGTCCACGTCGACCAGGGCCCCACGCTGCGCCGCTGGCGTCCGCGTGCCCATGGTCGCGCCACCAAGATTCAAAAGAAGACCAGCCACGTGTTCGTGGAGCTGGCCGCCGCGCCGGAATAGACGGGGATTCAAAGCAATGGGTCAGAAAACACATCCCATCGGATTCCGGCTCGGAATCGTCAAGACCTGGAACAGCAAGTGGTTCGAGACGCTGCGCTATCGCCAGTGGCTCCACGAGGACCTCACGCTGCGCAAGTACCTCAAGAACAAGCTCCAGAGCGCCTCGATCTCCGAGATCACGATCGAGCGGGCCGCCAACAAGGTGAAGATCAACATCTTCTCCGCGCGTCCCGGCATCGTCATCGGCAAGCGCGGCGCGGGCGTGGAGCAGCTCAAGAAGGACGTCCAGAAGATGACCGGCTCCGAGGTCTTCCTCAACATCCAGGAAGTCCGCAAGGCCGAGGTCAACGCCCAGCTCGTCGCCGAGAACATCGGCCAGCAGCTCGAGCGTCGCATCGCCTTCCGCCGCGCGCTCAAGCGTGCCGTGCAGACCGCGATGAAGTTCGGCGCCAAGGGCATCCGCGTCAACGCGGCCGGCCGCCTCGGCAACGCCGAGATGGGTCGTCGCGAGTGGTACCGCGAGGGCCGCATTCCGCTGCACACGCTGCGGGCCGACATCGACTACGGCTTCCACGAGGCGCGAACCTCCGCGGGTCGGATCGGCATCAAGTGCTGGATCTTCAAGGGCGAGGTCTACGACCACCGCTCGGGCGCTACGCAGGACACTCGCTTCCCGCACCCGGTGGGCCGCTAGGAACTAGGAAAGGTATTGCACGATGCTCTCTCCTTCACGCGTCAAGTACCGCAAGGTCCAAAAGGGCCGGATGCGCGGTCGCGCCAAGGGTGGCGACGAGGTCAGCTTCGGCGACTACGGCCTGCAGGCCACCGAGTGCGGCCGATTGACCGCTCGCCAGATCGAAGCGGCTCGTATCGCCATCAACCGCCACGTCAAGCGTGGTGGCAAGCTCTACATCCGGATCTTCCCGGACAAGCCCGTCGCGAAGCAGCCCGCCGAAACCCGCATTGGTAAGGGTAAGGGCGCGCCCGAGTACTGGGTCGCCGTCGTGCGTCCCGGTCGCGTGCTCTACGAGATCGAGGGTGTCACCGAGGAGCTCGCACGCTCGGCGTTCCTGCGCGCGCACCACAAGCTCCCGATCAAGACCCGCTTCATCGAGAGGAAGGCCGCGCTGTGAAGATCTCGGAAATTCGCGACAAGAACGCGGAGGAGCTCGCCGCGCTCGAGAACGAGCTTCGTGACCAGCTCATCAAGATCAAGGTCGCCCAGGCCACGCAGCGGACGACCAACACCGCCACCCAGGCGCGGATCCGCAAGGACATCGCACGCATTCACACCGTGGTCCGCGAGCGCACGCTCGGGATCGGTGGAGAGGAAGCCGGAGCATGAGCACCGAGAACACCGCCGAAGAGCAAGCGCCGGCCAAGCGCCGCCGCGTGATGGTGGGGCAGGTCGTGTCCGACAAGATGGACAAGACCATCGTGGTGCTGGTCAGCCGGCGCTACAAGCACCCCAAATACAAGAAGTACGTCAACGAGCGTACGAAGTACAAAGCCCACGACGAGAACAACGACGCTCGTGAAGGCGACATGGTCCGCATCGTCGAGTCACGTCCGCTGTCCCGCGAAAAGCGCTGGCGGCTCCAGGAAGTGACGGAAAGGGCGCCCGTCCTGTGATCCAGGTTCAATCCGTTCTCGACGTGGCCGACAACTCCGGCGCACGCAAGGTCTTCTGCATCAAGGTGCTGGGTGGATCGAAGCGTCGCTACGCGAGCGTTGGTGACGTCATCGTGGTGTCGATCCGCGACGCGCTGCCCAACTCCAAGGTGAAGAAGGGTTCCGTGGTCAAGGCCGTCATCGTTCGGGTCAAGAAGGACCTGCGACGCGACGACGGCTCGGTCATCCGCTTCGACACCAACTCCGCGGTGCTCATCGACGGCAACAAGCAGCCGATCGGCACTCGCATCTTCGGACCCGTCGCACGCGAGCTGCGGGCCAAGAAGTTCCTCAAGATCATCAGCCTCGCGCCGGAGGTGCTGTGATGCAGCGCGTCAAGAAGGGCGACAAGGTCGTCGTCATCGCCGGGAAGAAGGCGAACAAGGGCAAGACGGGCGAGGTCCTCGCCGTCTTTCCGTCCGAGGACAAGGTGCTCGTGCAAGGCGTCAACGAGATCGTCAAGCACATCAAGCCCAGCCAGCAGAACCCTCAGGGTGGCCGGGTCAAAAAAGAGCATCCCATCCACATTTCCAACGTGATGCTTGCCGACCCCAAAGATGGCAAGCCCACCCGGATCCGCATCAAGACGCTCGAGTCGGGCGTCAAGGTCCGCATCGCGGTGCGCTCGGGCGAACAGCTCGATAGCTGAGGAGTCGCGTCATGGCCAAGGCAGTACGCAACGTCCAGCAGAAGAAGAAGAAGGAGCAGGGCTTCCCCTACAAGTTCCGCCACGTGATGGAGGAACGGGAGGCCCGCACGGAGCGCCCGCGCCTGCTCGAAACCTACGAGCAGAAGGTCCGCCCGCACCTCGAAAAGGAGTTCGGCTACACGAACCCCTACGAGGTGCCTCGGATCAAGAAGGTCGTCCTCAACATCGGTCTCGGGGAGGCGCTCAAGACGCCCAAGCTCCTCGAGCAGGCATTCGAGAGCCTCGGGCTGGTTGCCGGGCAACGTCCCGTCGTCACCCGTGCCAAGAAGTCGATCGCCACCTTCAAGCTCCGTGAGGGCATGAAGCTGGGCTGTATGGTCACCCTGCGTGGCCCGCGAATGTGGGAGTTCCTCGATCGGCTCCTCAACATCGCGCTTCCTCGCACGCGGGACTTCCGTGGTGTGTCGCGCAAGGCCTTCGACGGCCGCGGCAACTACACGCTCGGAATCCGCGAACTTCTCATCTTCCCCGAGGTGGACATCGAAAAGCTCGATTCCGTCCCAGGAATGAACATCTGTGTTCACACGACCGCCAACACCGACGACGAGGGGCGAGCGCTGCTCGGCCAGCTCGGGGTCCCTTTCCGTCAGGCCTGAGAAAGAGGAGGTGTCACCATGTCGATGACCGATCCCATCTCGGACATGCTTACCCGCATCCGCAACGCCCTTGCCGCCCGGCACAAGACCCTCGAGCTTCCAGCTTCGAAGACGAAGCTCAAGATCGCCGAGATCCTCAAGCAAGAGGGCTTCATCAACGACTTCGTCAAGAACGACGACGGCCCGCAGGGCTCGATCCACATCGATCTGAAGTGGGTCGGGGGCTCCCCCGCCATCGAAGGTCTGCGTCGGGTCAGCCGTCCCGGTCAGCGCACCTACGCGCGCTGCACGGACATCCCGAAGGTCCGCAACGGCCTCGGGGTCATGATCGTCAGCACCTCGCACGGGATGATGACCGATCGCGCCGCCCGCAAGGCCGGCGTCGGCGGCGAGCTCGTGTGTAGCGTCTGGTAAGGAAGGACCGCGAACATGTCTCGCATTGGAAACGCAGCGATCGAAGTCCCCAAGGGCGTCACCGTCTCGACCTCCGGTCGCACGATCTCGGTGAAGGGCCCCGTCGGGAACCTGAGCTTCGACGTGCCCGAAGGCGTCGACTTCGAGCACAAGGGCTCGGAGATCCGGTTCACTCGCCAGTCCAACAGCCGGGTCCACCGGTCGATGCACGGCATGGCGCGGGCCCGCACCGCCAACATCGTCCGCGGCGTGGCCGAGGGGTGGAAGCGCGTGCTGGAGATTACCGGCGTCGGCTACCGTGCCGCGGTCAAGGGCACGAGCGTGGACCTCACGCTCGGGTTCTCGCACCCGATCTCGCACCCGCTGCCGTCGGGCGTGAAGGCGGAAGTCGGCAAGGACGGCACGCTGACGCTGACGGGTCCCGACAAGGACGTCGTCGGTCAGGTGGCGGCCGAGATTCGGGCATACCGTCCGCCGGAGCCATACAAGGGCAAGGGCGTCAAGTACGCCGGT
>CALBMM010000188.1 GCA_937896535.1 uncultured Pseudomonadota bacterium | reverse complement strand
CGAGACCGTCGGCGTCTCCAAGGTCGTCAAGGTCCTCGACTTCGGCATCGCCGGTGGCGTGGATGCGACGCGGCTGACCCAGGCGGGCGAGGTGTTCGGCACGCCCCAGTACATGTCGCCGGAGCAGTGCAACGGCCTGCCGCTGGACCACCGCACCGACATCTACTCGCTCGCCGCGATCCTGTACGAGATGATCGAAGGGCGTCCGCCGTTTTCGGCCGAGACGCCCATGGCCACGATGCTCAAGCACGTGCGCGCGAAGGTTCCGCCTCCGCGCAAGGCCGCCAAGGACAGCGCCCGAGTCATCTTGATGGGCCTGCGCAAGGATCGAGGCAAGCGGATCCAGACCGCCGGCCGCTTCGCCGAGCTCATCGGCCAGAGCATCGGGCACCTGCGCGCGCACAAGGAAGGTCGCGCCTCCGACACGCCCGTCGGCTCGCCGCGCGTGACCGTGCCGCCTTCGACCGGCTCGCAGCTGCTGAGCGTGCCGACCCCGCCGCCGTCGGCGGCGCAGTACTCCCCCTCGCCCGCCGATCGCCGCGGGCTGTGGATCGCGCTCGCACTCGGCGTCGCCGCCGTGGCGATCGTGGCCGCGCTGCTGTTCTCGAACACGTCGGGTACGACCGACGACAAGGCCGACGAAGGCGAGACCAAGCCGGCGCCGACCGAGGTCGAGGATCCGGACAAGAAGGAGTACGACAAGTACCCGCTCAACCGGGCCTTCGTGAGCACCAACGTCGAGGGCGCCGAGGCGGTCGTCGACGGGCAAGTGCAGTGCACGACGCCCTGCGAGATCGAGGTCCCCGTCGGCGACGGCGTCTCCCACGAGATCCGGCTGCGCAAGGACGGCTACATCGACGTGGTGCAGAACTGGCAGCCCCGCAACGTCGGTGAGCCGCTGCCCAAGCTCCCCGACCTCAAGGAGCTGTAGCCCTTCTCGCCGGCGCGCGGGGCGGCTTGCCCTGCGCGCGGAGGTGGTGTCACCCTCGGCCGATGGCTGACGACGAAGACTTCGCCGCGATGTTCGAGCAGTCGCTGCGAACCGGCGGCGACAACGTCCCCAAGCCGCGCACCAAGAAGCTGACCCGGGGCGAATCGGTACAGGCCACGGTCGTGGCGATCACGGGCGAGTTCGTGTTCGTCGACGTCGGCACCAAATCCGAGGGCCGGATCGAGCGACATCAGCTGCTCGACGACAAAGGGGAGCTTCGCGTCGCCGTGGGCGACGTGGTGCGGGCCACCGTCGCCGACCCCGGCGAGCGCGGTGCCCCGCAGCTGGTGGTGTCGCTGCGCGGCAGCGGGGTGGATGCGGCCGCGCTGCAGGTCGCCGCCGACGCCGGCACCCCCGTCGAAGGCACCTTCACCAAGGCGGTCAAGGCGGGGCTGGAGGTCGAGGTCTCGGGCATGCGCGCCTTCTGTCCGGCCTCGCAGGTCGACCTGACCTACGTCGGCGACCTCGAGGTCTTCGTGGGACAGCGCCACTTCTTCCGCGTGCTCGAAGTCCGCGACAACGGCCGCTCGATCGTGGTGTCGCGCCGCGCGTTGCTCGAGGCCGAGCGCAAGGAGCAGGCACAGACGCTGCGGCAGACCCTCGCGGTCGGCCAGCAGCTCGACGGCATCGTGCAGTCGGTGCAGGCCTACGGCGCGTTCGTCGACCTCGGCGGTCTGCAAGGGCTCGTGCACATCTCGGAGATGTCGCGCAGCCACGTGGGCTCCGCCTCGGACGTGGTGGCCGTCGGCGACAAGGTCCGCGTGGAGGTCCTGTCGATCGAGCCGGGCAAGGATCCCGACGAGGTGCGGGTCTCGCTTTCGATGAAGACGCTCGAGGCCCCGGCGGGCCCCGATCCGTCCGCGCAAGAGGTCATCACCGCCACGGTCGCCAAGGTCGAAGGGCACGGCGTGCTCGTCGACTCGCCGGTCGGCGCGGGACTCATCCCCACCGCCGAGCTCGCGCTGCCGCCCGGCTCGGATCCGCGACGCGTCTACAGCGAAGGCGATGCGATCGAGGTGGTCCTGCTGCGCCGCGACCCCAAGGGCCGGCCGCGCTTTTCGGCCAAGCAGGTCGATGAGGTGCAGGCTCGCAAGGACTTTGCCAGCTTCCGCAAGGGCTCCGGCAAGTCCGACCGGTCGCTGGGCTCGCTCGGCGACCTGCTGCGCGACAAGCTCGGCGGAGCGGACCTCGCCGACGCGCCGGCCCCCGCCGACCGCACCCCGGCCGCCACCGACGACAAGCCCTCCGGCGGCCGCCGCCGCATCAAGGCCCGGTAGCCCTCGTTCGACCCGTGAAGCTGTTCGTCGCGCTCGATCTGCCCGAATCCGTGGACATGCAGCTGTCGTGGCTCGGCGGCGGCATCCACGGCGCGCGCTGGGAACCGGCGGAAAAGCTGCACCTGACGCTGCGCTACCTCGGCGAGGTCGACGGCGGCGAGCGCAAGCAGGTCGAGGCGGCACTCGAGCGCGTCGACTTCGAGTCGTTTCCGCTCGCGATCCGAGGGGTGGGCCATTTCCCGCCGCGCGGCCAGCCGCGCTCGGTCTGGGCGGGGGTCGACGACGCGTCGCAGCTCGACCGACTCCACCACCGCATCGGCCACGCCCTCGATGCGATCGGGATCGATGGCGACCGCCGCAAGTTCGCCCCGCACGTCACACTCGCTCGCCTGCGGCACTCGCCGGAGCAAGAGGTGGCGGAGTTTCTCGCTCGCCACGCGCTGCTGTCGACGCCACCGTGGACGGTCGACGCGTTCGCCCTGTACTCGAGCACTCGGGGCCCGCGGGGATCGAAGTACGCGATCGAGCGGGTCTATCCGCTGCTGCGCGCCGCGGACGGCGTGTAGATCCAGCCGTCCTCGAGCCAAAGATCGCCGAGGTCTTCGAGCGCGTGGGCGAGCACGTCGGAGGCGACCGGCCCGGTGCCCTGCCGCAGGCACTGCGTGACGTCACCGCGCGCGCGCGACCACAGGTAGCCCGTGAACGCGCACAGCACGGCCGCGAACACGTGCGGATTGCGAACGACGAGCTCGGGCCACACGTAGTCGAACGCGATGCCCTCGGTCAGCCCCGCGAGCACCTGCTTGCGCGTCGCCCATACGCGCTCGTCCGAGCCGCTGCGCAGGCGTTGGTCCATGGCGTCGCCGAAGCGGCGCAGGATCGTCGCGCGCGGATGCACCTCGATGAGGTTTTCGTGCAGCCGCAACTTCGGCGACAGCACCTGACGCAGGTACTTGGCCCGCGAGGCGAGCGGTCCGCTGCCCTGCCCAAGCGTCTCGCGCGGCTTGCCCCCCGCCGCCGCCGTCAGCAGCTCGGTGGCGCGCTGGGTGTACGGAGTCACCAGCGGCTTGCTGCGGTCGCGACGTCCGCCGGCGGACGCGAGCCGACTGCCCCAGCGGCGCATCCAGCCGACCACCGGCACCTCGCACGCCGCGACGCCCGGGCAGGCCAGCTCGCATCGGATGCACGGCGGCAGCGTCAGGGGTGCATCGATCGCGACGACCGTGCCGTCGTCGGCCCAACGTCGGATGTACGAGACCAACGCTTCGTCGCGAAACCACGCTTCCGTGCCGGGATCCTCGTCGGCACGGCCGGTGCCGCGCTGGCCATGGCGGACCTTCGCCTCCGCGACGCCCAGCCGCGGCCGACCCGACGGCCCGACCGACAGCTCGAGTCGGGCGACCGCCGTGTTCTTGCCGCGGCCGCCGCCGAGGTCGACGCCCACGAAGCGTCGAAAGCTCTCGCGGGGACCGGTCACCGACGATCGGCTCAGGCTTCGGTGCCCGTCGGGCGCTCTTCGGTCACCGACGGGCTCTTTTCTTTGAGGAACCGCAGGTAGGCGATGAGCGAGGGGAGCTCGAGGGCCGGCATGGCGTCGACGAGCTCGCGCGCCTGACGACGCAGCGTCTCCGTCGGCCCTTCGCCGCGGTTGCCGATCGGCTTTTCGAGCGGCACGTCGGGCTCGGGCGGCTGGTCGGGGTCGCCCCACGGCGCGCCTTCGCCGAGCACGATGTCTTGGCCGCGCAGCCAGTGGTTGATGTAGATGTGCAGCAGGTTGGACCGATACTGAAACCAACGGTCGCGCTCGACCGGGTAGCTCAGCAGCACGTCCTTGAAGCGACGAAACGCGCCCTTGCCGTCTATCGCCAGAACGAGTCGCTCCTTGAGCCCCTCGTCCTCGACCGACTGCACGAAGCGCTCCATCCAGCGGTACTGCTCGCGCGAGGAGGCCGGGTCCAGGTGGACGAAGCGTCCGTCACCGCGACGGATCTGCTGGCGCTTGTCCTCGTCTTCGGGTCGGGTGTCGTTGATGGTCAGGACCTGGCCGTTGCGCAGGTCGAGGTAGCTGTGGGTCTCGGGGGCGTTGTGCTCGAATGCCGTCTCGAGCGCCGCCCAATCTGGCTTGGGTGCTTCTTGGGAAATCCGCATTTTCAGGTCACTCCAAGGGTGCGAATGGAGTCTCGACGCGCCTCTCGAGAGCACCGGTGGTCAGCCGGTAGGAGCGACGCGCACAGGTCGGTGTGCAAACACAGAGAGCAAGCCCCGGTAGGGGTCGAGCCGCTGCAAATTCCAGCATAGTGCCCACGGGGGCGAACGAGCAAGCGTTCCTTTGGCGGGTGGCCCACAATCGGGCCCGAAGCCGTGGCCAGCCCCCACGCGAGCGGTCGGCCGGGAATGCAACGGCCCGGCCCCGCCGCGCCGATCTACTGGCTGGCGCGCTGCGTCGCGGCGGCGGCGGTCCGGCGCAATCGGACCTGGAGCTCCACGAGCGCGTCGCGGAGCTGAACGTTCGGCAGGCCACCGCGCTCGATTCTCGCGAGCAACGCAGTGATTTGCGCCGCCATCTGGGCCACCGCGGGTGCGAGCGCGGCGGGGGCCACGGCGGTGCGTGACGGGGTCGGCGGTGCCGATGCGGGCGTGGCCGGAGCCGTCGGCGCCGCGTCCGTTCGGGTCGGCGGCGCCGCGGCCATGGCCTTGACGCGTGCGAGCTCGGCCTCGAGCGCGTGGACCGGACGGGCTCGCGCCGCGAGCAGTTGCTCCTGGAGCTGCGCCACTTGCCAACGCAGCGTCTGAAGCTGCGCATGGGCGAGCTCGAGCCGAGGCGCGTCGTCGTCGACCACGGTCGCGGCGACCGGCTCGGCGTGCACGGCGCGGACGAGGTCGTCTTCGAGCTCGGCCACCCGGGCGCGCAGCACCTCGTTGTCGGCTTGCAGCGCGTCGATCTGCTCGACGAGCGAGTGCGCCGCGATGGCGGTCCGGTCGGCTTCGCGCTGGGCGTGGCCGAGCTGCGCGCGCAGGTGGGCCGGCAGCGGATCACGGGCGGCCGCCGGCGGCAGCTCCAGCAGCGTCAGCCCCTCGGCCCCCTCGCCTTCCCCGGACACGAGCAGCCACTCCGCCACGCGGGGCTCCTGCGTGCCGAGCGTATTGTCGAACGACAGCGCGACGTCGTCGTCGCCCGAAAGCGCCATCGTGTCGTCCTCGTCGCCGCCCGTCGCGTCGGGCTCGCCGGCGCCGTAGTCGACGATGCCGGCCATCGGCGGGCGGTACACGCCGTACATCCGGCCACCGCCCAGACCATCGACGAGCAGGTCGGCGGCCTCGACCTCGTCGAAGCCCCGTTCGCTGTCGCGGGTCGTCGCCGGCAGCACGATCGCGACCGTGCGTCCGGCCCGGGCGGCGGCACCGAGCTTGGCGATCCAACGCGTCGCCAGCGGCGGCAGTCGCCGCGGACCATCGGGATCGGCGCCCTCGACGGCGCGCTCGGCGATGACTTCGGTCAGGTCGATCATCGCCACCGCCCAGTCGCGGTGCTCGACGACCTCCGAGAGCATGTCGAGACCGACGAACCCCGTGGCGGGCCGGGTGCGGGCCAGCTCGCGACCGGTCGCCGGCTCGTGGGTGGCCATCCAGGTCCGCGGTCCGCGGCTGGGGGGCAGCAGGCGGTCGACGAGGTCGGCGAGCGGCTCGGACTCGTCGGCGTTGGCGTCGACCCCCTCGGCGAGCCAGCGCTCGAGGCCCGGATCGACGATCAGTCGAGCACGGCCGTCCCAACGCTCCTCGAGGAACGCAAAGCGGGCCGCCCAGCGCATCTCGTCGTCCATGCGGGTCGTGTCTTATCGTCGGTTGGCACCCGCCCGCAATGCGGATCGACGCGCGTAGCGCGACTGGGCTCGGCCGCCGCTTGCGACTATCTTCTCGGGACCGCCACCCGGCGGCACCGGACGAGACGCCGACCATGGACGCGAAAATGCACGCGAAGCTCGTGACGATTCACGAGCGGTACGAGGAGCTCGGCGAGATGCTGTGCGCCCCCGAGATCACCGGCGACAAGGACAGGTTCCTGACGTTGTCGCGCGAGCACGCGGATCTGCGACCGGTCGCGGAGGCATTCACGCGCTACCAGGACGCCGTCGACCGGCAGACCGAGGCCAAGGAGCTGCTCGACGATCCCGACTTCAAGGAGCTCGCGGCCGACGACATCGGCAAGATCGCCCACGAGCTGACCGAGCTCGAGGCCGAGCTGACGCGGGCGTTGATGCCCCGCGATCCCAACGACTCCAAGAACGTGGTGCTCGAGATCCGGGCGGGCACCGGCGGCGAGGAAGCGGCGTTGTTCGCCGCGGACCTGTGGCGCATGTACACGCGCTACGCCGAGCGCCACGGCTGGACGGTCGAGCCGATGAACCTGTCGGAGGCCAACGCCGGCGGACTCAAGGAAGCGTCGGGCCTCATCCGCGGCAAGAACGTCTACGCCAACCTCAAGTTCGAAAGCGGCGTGCACCGGGTCCAGCGCGTGCCGGCGACCGAGTCGCAGGGCCGGATCCACACCTCGGCCGCGACCGTGGCCATCATGCCCGAGGCCGAGGAGATCGACTTCGACATCAATCCCGCGGACGTTCGCATGGAAGTGATGCGCAGCTCGGGCGCGGGCGGTCAGCACGTCAACACCACCGACTCCAAGGTGCGGCTCATCCACGAGCCCACCGGGGTGGTCGTGGAGTGCCAGCAGGAGAAGTCGCAGACCAAGAACCGGGAGATCGCGATGCTCCTGTTGCGGACGCGGCTCGTCGACGCCGAGCGGCAGAAGTACGAGGCGGAGCGGGCCGAGCAGCGGCGCAGCCAGGTCGGCTCCGGAGATCGCTCCGAGAAGGTGCGCACCTACAACTTCCCGCAGGACCGGGTGACCGACCACCGGATCTCGCTGACACGCCACAACATCGAGGCGTTCATGGGCGGAGACATGGAAGACGTCGTCACCGCCTTGCGGGCGCATGACGAAGCCGAGCGCCTCAGAAGCCGCGACTGACGCTTCGTATCGATTCTTGTCTCGATGCCAACCTGGTACGCTTGGGGCGTGAAGCGGGCGGTACAAGTCGAGATTGCGGGGCAGTCGCTCGCGATCCGCAGCGACGAGGGACCCGAGTACGTCCAGCAGCTCGCCGAGTTCGTCGACGGACAGATCCGGGAGCTGTCGGCCGGTCGCCGCACCACCGTGAACATGGGGCGGGTCGCCCTCCTCGCGGCGCTTCAGATCGCCGACGAGTTGTTCCGCGAGCGGGACCTGCATGCCCGCTTCCGCGAGGGCGTCAAGGCGCGCCTGTCGCTGATCGAGGCCGCGATGGCCGAGCACGAGCGGCGTCTGGACCAGCTGTAGGGCCGGTACGGCCCGGTTGGGCGTGGCGGTCGGGCGCTGCTATGTTCCAGCGACCATGACCGAGACCGAGGTCATCGACCCGAAATCCCCTGCCCTGGCGGCGCTGGCCGCCCGTGGCTTCGTCGAGCAGGCGTCCGACGCCGCACAGATCGACGCGGACTTCGCCGCGGGGATGGTGACCTTCTATATCGGCTTCGACCCGACGGCGACGTCGCTGCACGCGGGCAACCTCGTGTGCCTGATGGCCATGCGGCTGCTGCAGCGGCACGGCCACCGGCCGATCGGACTGGTGGGCGGAGGGACCGCGCGCATCGGGGACCCGTCGGGGCGCTCGGAGACGCGCAAGATGATGGACGAGGCGACGATCGACGGCAACGTCGCGGCGATCGGCCGTCAGCTCGGTCGCTTCCTCGACTTCGACGAGTCCAAGCCCAATCACGCCGTCCACGTCGACAACGCGCAGTGGCTGTGCGCCCAAAAGTACATCTCGTTTCTGCGAGACGTCGGGGTGCACTTCACCGTCAACCGGATGATCGCGACCAAGACGTATCGCGAGCGCCTCGACAACGAGCAGCCGCTTTCGTTTCTGGAGTTCAACTACCAGCTGCTGCAGGCGTACGACTTCCTGCACCTGTACCGCGGCCACGGCTGCACGATGCAGCTGGGGGGCTCGGACCAGTGGGGCAACATGATCGCCGGCGTCGAGCTCATTCGACGCGTCGGCGAGGCGGAGTCCGGTCCGGCCCACTGCCTGACGTTCCCGCTGCTGACGATGTCGGACGGCCGCAAGATGGGCAAGTCCGAGCGCGGCGCGGTCTGGCTCGACCCCGAGCAGCTGTCGCCGTTCGACTACTACCAGTTCTGGGTCTCGTGCGACGACCGCGACGTCCGCAAGCTGCTGCTGATGTTCACCGACGTCGCCGTCGACGAGATCGAGGAGCTGTGCAAGGCCGAGGGCGCCGCGCTGCGCGAGGTCAAAGCCCGACTGGCCTTCGAAGCGACGAAGATCTGCCACGGCGAGGATGCGGCCGAGCAAGCCCGCACCGCCGCCGTGCAGGCATTCGGCGGCAGTGAGGACTGGAGCGCGGTCCCGGCGGTCACGGTGCCGCCCGAGCCGATCAAGCTGCTGGACCTGGTCGTGCACGACGAGATCAAGGCGTTTTCGTCCAAGCGACAGGCGCGGCAACGCATCGAGTCGGGCGCGGTCAAGATCGACGGCACCGCGCAGCTCGACCCCGGACACGAGTTCGCCCCGGCAGACTTCCCCGAGGAGGGGCTGCGCCTGCAGGCCGGCAAGAAGTGTCGCTTCCGCGTCCTGATGGGAGGCTAGCCTCCGTCGAGCGCGACGCGTAGCGGCTCGATCTCGCCGCGACCGAGCACGGCTGCGCGCAGGTGTCGTGCGCCGGCCCGGCCGCGTAGCAGGCCGGCGATCGAACGCAGCACGCGTCGCGGGTCCTCGCCCGCCGCGGCGCGACGCTGCGCGTACGGGATCATCCGGCGCAGCACGTCGTCGGCGTCGCCGGCAGGATCGGATGCCTCGCCGAACAGGCGGGTGTCGGCGTCGCGCAGGCACATCGGGTCGTCCCACGCCGCGCGGCCGATCATCGCGCCGGTCAGCCGCGTGCCCGCCAGCGCGCGCACGACGGCGTCGACGGAGGTCAGCTCACCGTTGAGCTCGACGCGCAGGTCGGAGAAGCGCTCGGCCAGCGCGACGACGCGCTCGGGCTGCAGCGGCGGGACGGTGCGATTTTCGGCCGGGCTCAGCCCCGAAAGCCACGCCTTGCGGGCGTGCACGACGAATCGGTCGGCCCCGGCAGCAGCCACCTGCGACACGAAACGGTCCAGCCGCTCGTCCGAGTCGAGCTCGTCCACGCCCAGCCGAAGCTTGACGGTCACCGGTACCTTCACCGCCGCCCGCATCGCGGCGACCGCATCGGCGACGGCCGGTGGATCCTTCATCAAGACCACGCCGAACCGGCCCTGGTTGGCGGCCGAGCTCGGACAGCCGCAGTTGAGATCGATCTCGCAAAAGCCCTCTTCCTCGCCGATCTTGGCCGCCTGCGCCAGACGGGCCGGCTCGTCGCCGGCCAGCTGCAGCGCCACCGGTCGCTCGGCCGGATCGTGCGCGAGCATCCACGAAAGCCGCCCGTCGAGCAGACCCCGGGCGACGACCATCTCGGTGTACAGCAGCGTACGACGCGTGATCCCGCGCAGCAGCCACCGGAAGTGGCGGTCGGTCCGATCGACCATCGGGGCGACGGAAAGTCGCGGCGCCGTGCCACGCGCGGGCATGGAGGCGACCATAGCAGCTGCTACCTTTGCCGCGTGCACGTGTCGGACGCGGTGGCGATCATCGGAGCGGGGTTCATCGGCGCCGCCGTCGCCCGGGCATTGGTCCCGAGCACGTCGGTCGTGCTCGCGAGTCGGTCGGGTCGTCCGCGCGAGGACGTGTCGGGCGCGCGCCCCGTGGCCCTCGACGTCACCGACGACGGACTGGACGTCCACGCCCTCGCCGACGCCGACCGCCTCGTGATCGGCTACGCCCCCGGCCGCGGCGGTGATCGTCGGGCGCTGTACGTCGACGGGACCCGGCGTCTGCTCGAGCGGATCGGTCGCCCGCTGCGACGGGTGGTCTGGCTCGGCTCGACCTCCGCGATCGCCGACCACGACGGCTGGGTGGACGAGGACTTCGCCCCGGCGCCCGGCGACGAGCGCGGCCGGGTGCAGCGCGACGCCGAGGCCGTCGTGTTCGGCTTCGGCGAAGCGACCGGCACCCCCGTGCTCGTGCTGCGCCTGGGCGGACTGTATGGACCCGGTCGCGAGCTCGATCGGATCTACGCGCAGCGCTCGTCCGACCCCTTCGCCGGCCACGGTTACAACCCGACCAATCTCGTCCATCGCGACGATGCCGTCGCCGCGGTGGTCGCTGCGCTGTCGGCTCCCGCCGGCGTGCGCGGGGTCGTCCACGTCGTCGACGACGACCACACCCCCCGCCGTCGCATGTACGAGGCGATCGCCCGACACCGCGGCGTCGATCCGGTCGCCTGGTCCGAGCCCGTCCCCGCGTCGGCGGTGCCGATCGGCAAGCGGGTGAGCAACGCCCGGCTCAAGGACTGGCTGGGCGTGCGGCTGCAGCACCCGTTCCACACGTAGGCGCGACCGTTGCGTGTATCGCGGCCCGCTGCGCGACCGTGGGGGCGGCCGCGCAGCGAGCGACGGGCGAGTGTCCTAGCGGTATTGGACCTGAACGCGGTTGAACATGATCGCTTCGATCCGCGTGTCGTCCTTGCCGTTGCGGTCCTTGCTGATGTCGTCACCGCCGGTGTCGCCGACGATCGCCATCACCGAGACCGGCCCCGAGCTGGGGTGCTCCATGTGGACGTGGTTGCCCTCGAACTGCATGTCTTTGACCCCGCGCGAGACGTCGCCGATGATCCGCCGTGCCTTCTCCACCTCACGGGTGTCCGAGCTGCGGTTGGACAGGGTCCGCTCGGCGTCCATCAGCTGGTTGGCAATCTGCTCGACCATCTCCACGAACTTCTTGAAGTCCTCGCCGGGCCCGAGCAGCTGAAAGCCCGCGGCCTTGCTACGGAAGCTGACGGTCGAAGTGGTGGGGCTGACGATGCGGTCGATCGTCTTGCCGGCCGGTGCGGTGAACACGGTGCGAACGAAGCTCTCCTCGACCGTGGACCAGTCGGACTTGGTCTCCCGGGCCTTGAAGTCGATCTTCGCCTCGATCTTGCGACGATCGGAGCTGAGCTGCAGCGTGACGCGACAGGTGACATCGGGGCCGTTGCCACCGAACTCGCGATCACCCTGGGTGAGTCGGTTGGGGACGAGCTCGGTCGTGATGTCGGTGAGCTCGACCTCGACGGGCGAGCTCGCCGCGACCATGGCGTGCGCGTGGGAGGAAGGCGCGAGCGTGATGCCGGCGAAGACGAAGGAGCACGCGAGCGCGGCACGAAGGATGCGATGGTTCATGACGTTTTTCCTTGGGGGAACCCACCGAGGCGGGAAGGTTTGGTTTCGAGTCACTCGACTCGACGACGTAGTGGCCGACGCAATCGCGACCGTTCCCGCGCTCGCGAGGAAATCACGCGTCGTGATCGCGACGATTGTCGGGAACGTTTTGCCGCTTCGGGCGCGCCCCGACGCGCACGACCGGCGACCGAGCTGGAGTCAGCGCGCGGGACGAGCTCGCATCGCGCGGCCGATCGCCCGCGCGAGCTCGTCGGCATCGACCGGCTTGGTCACGTAGGTGTCGAAGCCCTCCGAGAGCGCACGGTCCCGGTCACCGACGCTGGCGTAGGCCGTCAGCGCGACCAACGGACACCGGGCCGTCTTCGGACTCGGGTCCGCACGAATCCGAGTCGCGAGGGCATAGCCATCGGTCTGCGGCATCCCGATGTCGCTGACCACGACGTCGAACGTGCGCGCCTGCAGGACCTCGAGGGCCGCGGCCGCCGAGTCGACGGAGGTCACGGTCGCCCCGCGGTCGAAGAGGACGGCACAGACCACGTCGCGCGCGGACTCGTCGTCGTCGACGGCCAGGACCTCGAGCCCTCGCAGCGACGGCGGCGGCTGTCGCTCCTCGACGGCGGGAACCTCCCCGGTCGCGCCGGCACGCGGCAGCGCGACGACGAACCGGGCGCCATGGCCCAGCCCCTCGCTGTGGACCTCCACGTGCCCCCCGTGCAGCTCGACGAGATGGCGCACGATCGACAACCCGAGGCCGAGCCCACCGCGTCGGCGGGTGCTCGAGCTGTCGGCCTGGCCGAACCTTCGAAACAGACGCGGCACGAACTCGGGCTCGATGCCGATCCCCTCGTCGCAGACCTCGATGCACGCACGCTCACCGCCTCGACGCAGCGACACCGTGACGGTCTGCCCCTTCTCGGAGAACTTGATCGCGTTCTCGACGAGGTTGACGACGACCTGCTGCAGGCGCGACGGACTCCCCTGCACCGTCAGGGCCGGCAGGGGCTCGTGCAGCCGCACGTACACGCCGGCGCGCTCGGCCACGGGGCGCAACGTCTCGATGCCGTTGAGCAAGAGCGGGCCGAGAGCGACCGGCTCGAGATCGATCTTCAGCTTGCCGCCGATGATCCGGCTGGCGTCGAGCAGGTCCTCGATGAGCTTGGCCTGCTGACGGGCGCTCGACTCGATGCGACTGAGTCCCTTCGCCCGCTTGTCTTCGGGGAGCCCTTCGCCTTGCAGCAGCTGCGCCCAGCCCAGGATCGAGTTCAGCGGCGTGCGCAGCTCGTGCGAGACGATCGCGAGAAACTCGTCCTTGGCCCGGTTGCCCTCCTCGGCCGCCAGACGCAGCGCTCGCTCCCGCTCGAGCATCTCGTCGCGCTCGGCGAGCGCGAGCCGCTGGTCGTGAATGTCGGTGTTGGTACCGAACCACTGCACGATGCGACCGTCCTTGTCGCGCAACGGCATCGCACGCGACAAGTGCCAGCGCAGCATGCCGTCCGATCCGCGGCGGAGCCGAAACTCGTCCTCCCACGGCTGCCCCGTGACCAGGGCGCGGCGGAACACCTCCAGCAAGCGCGGCAGATCGCCGGCGTCGTGCACGGCGACCCAGCCCCACCCCTCCATGTCCTCGAACGTGGTGCCGGTGTACTCGTACCAGCGCTGATTGTAGAACTAGATCCAACCGTCCGGCGTCGCTTGCCACGCCAGCTGTGGGATCGTCTCCACGAACGTCTCGAATCGCTGCTCGCTGCGCTCGAGTCTTTCGTCGAGCGTCGCGCGGCGGCGAGGTTGCTCCGACGCCCCGAGCGGGGTCAGCGTCCCGACGACCCGGCGGGGACCGCTGCGGTCGCGGGCGATGAACGCCTGCTCCCGCACCCGGCGTCCCGTCGCGGCCACGGTGTACTCGCACTGCCAGCGGACCGCACCGCGGTCGAACGCACCGACCTGCTGCGCGCGCAGGCGCGAAGCGTCGTCCGGGTCGAGACGATCGATCCATGCCGCGCGCGTCATCGGAGCGACCGGCTGCACCTGCCCCCAGACGTCCTCGCTGCCGGTCCAAGCGACCGCGTCCGAACTCAACTCCCAGTCCCACAGGGCGTGGACATCGAACGCGCCGGCGGGGTGCGCCGCGCCATCGGGCATCGAGTTTGAGCCGTCCTGCGACAGGGCTCCACCCTTAGCACGAACCGTGCGCCAGGGAGGAGCGCAACCGCCGCAAGGTTCACGGCATCGTGCAGCTCGACGAAAGCTCGGTCCACGTGTCCGCGACAGCCGTCGGCAGGTCCAAGGGCAGCTGCTCCATGCCGCCGCCGTAGATCAGACAGTCATTGGACGTCGACGAGCTCGGGGTGCACAGCATCGGCAACTCGATCTCGGTCGCAGAGGTCGGACCGGGCACGTGGTCGACCACGCTGCCGTACGCCCGCAGGTCCGCCCGGATGTCGCCCGAGGGATCGACCGGGACTTCGAGCGCGAACGTCAAGGTCCAGTCGTAGGTCGTGACGGGACCCGAGTCGTCGACGAAGACGTCGATCCACGGATGCACGACGTCGAACGACGCGCTGGGGTCGACGCTCGACAGCGCCGACCAGGTCACCGACGTGACGACCGTCGCTTCCGAGTACTCGATCGCGTCGGCGGCCAGCGGCACGCCGCCCTCGCACGCGGACGGGTCGGCGCAGTCCAGCAGCGGCCGAAAGCCGATGTACAGCTCCGGCAGGGTACCGGTGTCGTCACCGAGCGCGAGGATGAAGCGATCGTCGGCCGGCTCGATCGACTCGTCGCCGGTCACCTCGACGCGCACGAGCACGCGGTCACGCTTGGGATCCCAAAGAAGACGAGTTCGTGCCAGCCGCCCGCTCGCGTCGGCCTTGGCGCCCGCGCCGTCGTCGAACTGCGCCGCCACGTCTTCGGGTACGGAGCTGGGCTTCCACCACTGGGGCCCGTGCCCCTGGACTTCGGGGAGACACGCGGTGTCGGGGACCATCGCGCTCGCGCTGGCCGGGGCGCCAACGGCCGCGAGCGTGCAAAGGAGGAGGCAGAGGGAGGAGGGAGTGGACGGGGCCATACAGGGATGGAAAACGCCACGTGCCCCGCCCCGGATCACGGGTCGCGACGAGGCACGCCGGCCCTCCGCGTTCACAGATCGCGCAGATGAGCCGCGGCGGCCGCCACCGCCGACGCCGCCCACGGCTCGCTTCGGCGGTCGAGCATGGACCAAGCCGCCCCTCCCGAGACCTCGGGCCGTGGGTCCTCGAGCAGCGCGCGGGCGATCGCGGTCGCGGCGGTGTCGTCGTCGGCCGCCGTGGGGAGCACCGCGACGATCGAGGCCGCGACCTCCTCGAGCGAGACGGGGCCCCGTCGTCCGAGGGCCGCGTCGTCCCACGACAACACGTCCAACAACAGCTGCAGCGCGGCGGCCGATCGATGCTGCCCGAGTGCGCGGATCGTCGCGGCCTTGATGCGCCAGTCCGACGCCGCGAACTGCGTGGTGCCATCGAGCGCGACCAGATCGGCCCCCTCGTCCTCGACGACCGCACGCGCCACGGTGACGACGCAGGCGGGTTGCTCGGCGGCGCCGCAGTCGGGCAGATCGCCCAGCCGCAGCAGCGACGTGATCGCCTCGGCCCCATCGACACCGTGATGGCGCCAGTCCGGGTGCAGACTGCGGTGCAGCGCGAGCTCGACGAGGGCGGCGTGCAGCGGCGGACGCATCAGGCCCTGCTCGGCGACGGCGAGCGCCGCTTCGAAGCGGGCCCGGATCCGGGCGGCCTTGTCGGCCTGCCCCGTCGCGGTCGTCGGGACGTCGTCCCAATCGCCGGTGTCGGTCAGTACCGCCAGCAGCTGCGCCTCGTCGCGCGTCGGCAGCGGATCCGGGACCGACGGCGACGCGTCGACCGGATCCGTCGACGGCTCACCGACGTCACGCCCGAGCGCGACGAGCACGAGCCTCGGGTCGTCCACGAACAGGCCGCCGCGCGCCGCCACTTCCACGACGGCCGCGTCGATGCGCGCCAGGTCGAAGTCCCCGCGCCGATCGGTCAGCCCGATCATCGCCCCCATCGCATGCGCGGCGTACTCCGGTCGGCTGCGCACCGCGGCTGCGTTGCCGCCGTTGTCGTTGGCCTCGGTGACGTGCGACCACATGTCGAGGACGTCGAGCATCGCCGCGACTTCCTCGTCCGCGCCGGCGACCTTGAGGTCCAGATGCACGAGACCGGCGTGGCGCCGGTGCAGGTCCAGGGTCTCGGCGAAGGTGGGCACCCGCGCGTGGTCGGCGAAGGGACCCGTCTCGCGCAGGTGCAAGCCGGCGACCCCGCGCCGATCGAGGTCGCCGATCTCGCCGTAGGCCTTCGTCTTGCCGTCGAGGAAGTCGTCGTGGAACATCACCAGCGCACCGTCGCGGGTGAGACGGACGTCGATCTCGTTGCCATCGGCACCCAGCTCGAAGGTGGCCCGATACGCCTCGAGCGTGTTCTCCGACGCCAAGCCCCACGCGCCGCGATGCAGCATCACGCGGGGTCGCGCGCGTCGCTGCGCCACGAGAGCCTTGCGGGCCTCGGCCTCGGCCGCTGTCTCGCACGGCGTGAGCCCGTCCTCGCACATGTTGGCCTCGGCGCAGGCATGGGCGCCTCCCCCCTCCCCCACACACGCCACGAACGCAGCGCAGGTCGGCGCGCACGCGCCCTCGAAGGCGTCGTCCCCCTTGCCGCCCACCGGCCCGGGCATCGTGATGTCCCCGGGCATCGCCTCGGCCCCGCACGCCGCGACCAGGACCAGTAGCCCTGCGTTCACCAGACCTCGCACGCCGGCGGTAGATGCCGACCGCGCCGTTTCGGTTCACCTCGGGGCGAGGTCCCACGCGGGTTGGAGTGAAAGGCCCCGACACCGAGGCCGTTGGTCCGTCCATGAATGGTTTATGGCTCGCTGGAATCGTGGGGACGGTGGGGACGGTGGGGATGGCGGGGATGGTGACGGCCTGTGGCGGTACGCCCGAGCCCGGCAGTGACGACACGACCTCGGGCTCGACCTCGGCCCCGGCGAACCCGTCGACGGAGGCAGGGACCACGTCGGACGCGCCGGACTCGACCGACGAGGGCGACACGACCTCCCCCGGCGACGGCAGCAGCTCGGAGACCGGCGCAGTCCCTCCCGCCGTGCAGTACGAGATGCCGTTCGCCGCCGGGACACGTCTGCACGCGCGCGTCCTCGCGGCCGAGGATGGACCAGCCACGCTGCTGGGATGGTTCGACACGATGCTGCAGACCGACTGCACGGCGCGCTTCGATCGCGACGGTGCCATGCGATGCCTGCCCGACCCCACGCCCGGCTACTCGCCCGACGGGACCACCCGGCTGGTCTACCTCGACGCGGCGTGCACTGAGCCGGCCCTCGAGCTGCAGTTCGGCGAGGCCCCGGCGTGGGTACGGGTCGAATCGGAGGATCCCGATCTGTGCGGGACGCAGCGTCCCACCTACGAGGTCTTGGAGGTCGGCGGGACCGCACCGCCGCCCGCGACGGTCTACGAGATCACGGCGACCGGCTGCACGCCCGACGGACCCGTCGCGGGCACACTGCACCAACTCCAACCATCCGCGCCGACGCAGTTCGTCGAGATGACGAGGGTCGTGGACGGTCCGCGTGACCGGTACACGCGTGACGTCCGGGTCGGCGAGGACGGGTCCCACCAGTGGTGGTCGATCTACGACCGCGAGCTCGAAGAGGCCTGCACCCCCGCGGAGATCTACGGCGCTTGGATGTGCCTGAGTCGGGACCAGGCCGCGCCGTTCCCGGTCTCACTGGGAGAGTGCGGTGCCCAGCAGGGTGCACTCGGTTACGGCGACGCCAGCTGCGGGCCGCCGGACCTCCTGCGCGAGGACGGCGGGTTCGGCACGGTGACGCTGTACGCCATGGGGGACGAAGTCGACCCACGGGACGCGAGGGTCGAGGTGGACGGAGAGTGCCTGTCGCTTCCCGACGCCCCGCCGCCCTTGAATGCGCTGCGGCCCTACCTGCGCGGCGAGGTGCAGACCACGGCCGAGCTGCCGCCGCTGCCCACGGTGCTGCCCGGCGACACGAGGCTGCGACTGCACCACTACGCCGACGAGGACGGCGGGCCGCTCTTCCCCGCGTCCGGGCTCGGCTGGCACGACGCCGAGCTCGGCAACGGCTGCTTGCCGATCAGCATCGACGTCGACGAGCGGGCGTGCATCGGCGCCCTGCTCGACCTCGGGCCCGACGCCTTCGGCTGGTTCTCGGACGCGGCGTGCTCGCAACCGCTGGTCGACGATGGTCTGGGGCTCATCGCGCGAGGTCCCGCCATCGTGCTGGGTCGCCCAGCCGGACCGCCGGATCCGTCCACCATGATGGCGTGGATGGTGGGCGAGCCCTTCGTCGGCGACGCCTACGTACAGGTCGGAGGCAGCTGCATGCCGACCTCGGAAGACGGGTTGTACTCGCTCGGCGAGCCCGTCGACCTCGATCAGGTGCCACGGCTGTTCACGTCGGTCGTCGGCCCCTGAGACGCGGTCCGGCCCGCGACCGGCCACCTCTGCCACGACGGCGGCGCGGAGGGTAAAGTGGCGCGCCACGAGCGTGACGATCCCTTCTCCACTGCTGTTACTGCGCGACGCCGATCTGTACGACCCCGAGGCGCGGGGCCGCGCCGACCTACTGCTCGCGGGCGGCCGAGTCCTGGCCGTGGGACCGAACCTCGATGCGCCCCCGGCCTCGCTGTGCACGGTGCTCGATCTCGGTGGGGCCGTCGTGGTCCCGGGACTCGTGGACGCCCACGTCCACGTGACCGGTGGCGGCGGCGAGGCCGGCTACGCCTCGCGGGTGCCGCCGCTGCAGCTGACCGAGCTGTCGTGCGCGGGGGTGACCTCGGTCGTCGGGCTCCTGGGCACCGACGGCACGACCCGGACCATGCGCGAGCTCGTCGCGCGCACCTACGCGTTGCGCGAAGAAGGTCTGAGCGCGTGGTGCTGGACGGGCAACTACGAGGTCCCCGTCCGCACCCTGACCGGATCCGTGCGCGACGACATCGCGTTCGTCGAGCCCGTGATCGGCGTGGGCGAGCTGGCGATCAGCGACCATCGCAGCTCGCAGCCCACGCTCGACGAGCTCGTGCGCATCGCGGCGGACTGCCACGTGGGCGGATTGATGACCGGCAAAGCCGGGGTCGTGCACTTGCACCTCGGCGACGGCCCGCGCGGCCTACAGCTGGTGCGGCAGGCCCTGGACCGCACCGAGCTGCCTGCACGGGTCTTCCACCCCACCCACCTCAATCGCAACCCTGCGCTCTTCGAGGAGGCGTGCGAGCTCGCGCGTACCCTCGCACCCGATCGGACGCCGTGCTTCGACGTCACGGCGTTCCCCGACGGCGACGTGGACGAGGGACGCACGGCGGCGGATGCGATCGCGGCCTGGTTGTCCGCCGGCCTGCCCGCCGATCGCCTGACCTGCTCGTCGGACGGCGGCGGCTGCATGCCGCGGTTCGACGCGAGCGGGACTCCCGTAGGCTACGGCGTGGGTTCGGCGACCACCTTGCTCGACACGCTCCGCCACGCGATCGACGACCACGGTCTTTCCTTGTCGCAGGTGCTGCCCATGTTCACCCGCAACGTGGCGAACCTTCTGCGCCTGCCCGCCAAGGGACGACTGCGCACCGGCGCCGACGCCGATCTGCTCGTGCTCGACGCGCAGCGACGGCCCACGGCCGTGATCGCGCGCGGGCGCTTCCTGGTGCGCGACGGTGCCCCCGTCGTGCACGGTCCCTTCGAGACCTGAGGGCGACGCGCCCTTGTCAAACGGCGGAGCTTCGGCGAGTCTGCGCCGCGCTAGCGCTACCGATGCCCGCGAAGGTCTCAGCCCACGCAACCCGGGGCTACATCGTTCCTGTGGGGGGTGCCGAGGACAAGGAAGGCAACCCCAAGATCCTGCGCCGTTTCGTCGACCTCAGCGGCGGCGCCAAGGCTCGCATCGCCGTGCTCCCCACCGCGTCGCGCCTCGACGACACCGGTGAGCGCTACGAGACCATCTTCAGCGACCTCGGCGTGGCCGAGGTCCGCAGCCTCGACTACAAGCGCCGCCAGGACACCGACGTACATCCGAACTGGATGGGCTTTTTGCGCGAGGAGGCCACCGGCATCTTCCTCACCGGCGGCAACCAGCTGCGGCTGTCGACGATCCTCGGCGGGACGGACGTGGCGCGGGCGATCCGCTCCGCCAACGCGCGCGGCGTGATCGTGGGCGGCACGTCGGCGGGCGCGGCGATCCTGTCCGAGCACATGATCGCGTTCGGCAAGTCGGGCTCGAGCCCTCGGGCCGGCATGGTCTCGCTCGCCCCCGGCTTCGGGTTGACCAACCGCATCGTCATCGACCAGCACTTTCGCCAGCGGGACCGGATCGGGCGACTGTTGTCGGCACTCGCGTTCAATCCGTTCGCGATCGGCCTGGGACTGGACGAAGACACCGCGGCGTTCGTGGACCCCGACGACGTGATCGAGGTCGTCGGTTCCGGCTCGATCACGATCCTCGACGCGCACTCGATCGAGCACTCGTCGATGGGCTCGGTCCGCGACGGAGAGTCGATCTGCATCACCGGGGTCAAGCTGCACGTCCTGCCCGAAGGTGGTCGCTTCGACCTGCACGCCCGCAAGGCCGAGCCACCCCCGGGCTGCCTGGACTGACCGGCTCGGCGCCGACCGACCACGCGATCGGTCTCGCGATCGCGCGTTGCACCTAGGCGCCGACCACCGGGCCAGGCATCCTGTGGCGTCGGCACCCCATGCGGATCCTCGATCAGCGCATCTACCGCGGCCCCAACCTCTACGCCCACTTCCCCGTCGTGCGCCTGCGCTTGGATCTCGGCGCGCTCGAGCAGTGGCCCAGCGCCAAGATCCCCGGCTTCGTCGAGGGTCTGCTCGCGGCGCTGCCCGGCCTCGGTGAGCACGGCTGCTCGTACGCCGAAGAAGGCGGCTTCGTCCGCCGCCTGACCGAGGACGAAGGCACCTGGCTCGGACACGTGCTCGAGCACGTCGCCATCGAGATCCAAAACCGCGCCGGCGCCGACGTGACGTTCGGCAAGACCCGCGGCACGGGCAATCACGCCGAGTACTTCGTCGTCTACCAGTTTGCCGAAGAGCGGGTCGGCGAAGCGGCGGGCAAGCTCGCCCTTCGGCTGCTGCACTCGCTGCTGCCGCCGGACCTGCGCGACGAGGCCGGGGTCGACGAAGCCCCGCTCGACTTCGCCGCCGAGCTCGAGGAGCTCATCGAGCTCGCCCAGCGCCGCCAGCTCGGCCCCTCGACGGCGTCGCTCGTGCGCGCCGCGGAGGCCCGCGACATCCCCTGGCTTCGGCTCAACGACTACTCGCTGGTGCAGTTCGGCCACGGTCGGTACCAAAAACGGATCCAGGCGACGGTGACCTCCGAGACCCGGCACATCGCCGTCTCGGTCGCCTCCGACAAGGAGGAGACCAATCGGATCCTCGGCGACCTCGGCCTGCCCGTCCCCAAGCAGTATCTGGTGCGCACGCCCGAGCGCGCGGCCGTGATGGCGGAGCGCCTGGGCTTTCCCGTGGTGGTCAAGCCGCTCGACGCCAACCACGGCCGGGGCGTGTCGATCGATCTGCGCGATACCGACTCGGTGCGAGCCGCGTTCGAGAAGGCCCGCGAGCACGCCCGCACCGTGATCGTCGAGACGTTCATCCGCGGCTTCGACCACCGCATGCTCGTGGTGGACGGTCAGCTCATCGCGGTGGCGATGCGCGTGCCGGGGCACGTGGTCGGCGACGGCGAGCGGACGATCGAGCAGCTCGTCGAGCACGTCAATCGCGACCCCCGCCGCGGCATCGGCCACGAGAAGGTGCTCACGCGCATCGAGCTCGACTACCAGGCGCTGCGCCTGCTCGAGCTCGCCGGCAAGACGCCCGAGACGATCCTCGACAAGGGCGAGACGTTCTACCTGCGAACGACCGGCAACCTGTCGACCGGCGGCACGGCGATCGACATGACCGACGTCGTCCATCCCGACAATCGCGACATGGCCGTACGGGCCGCGCAGGCCATCGGGCTCGACGTGGCGGGCATCGACTTCATCACCGCCGACATCTCCACCTCGTACCGCGAGATCGGCGGGGCGATCTGCGAGGTCAACGCGGCGCCCGGCTTCCGCATGCACGTGGCGCCGACCGAGGGCAAGCCGCGCGACGTCGCCGGCCCGGTGATGGACATGCTCTTTCCCCCGGGCACACCGAGTCGGATCCCGATCGCGTCGATCACCGGCACCAACGGCAAGACCACGGTCAGCCGGATGGTCGCGCACATCCTCAAGATGTCGGGACATCGCGTCGGGCTGTCGTCGACCGATGGCGTGTACATCGACGGCGAGAAGACCGTGGCCGGTGACATGACCGGGCCGGTGTCCGCCCGCATGGTCCTGCGCGACCCGACGATCGACGCGGCCGTGCTCGAGACCGCCCGCGGCGGCCTCGCCCGCGCGGGCCTGGGCTACCGCTCCAACACCGTGGGGGCGGTGCTCAACATCAGCGGCGACCACCTCGGCCTCGGCGGCATCGATACGCTCGAGCAACTCGCCGAGCTCAAGCGCATCGTGGTCGAGGTCAGCCGCGAGTGCGCCGTGCTCAACGCCGACGACGAGCACTGCCTGCGCATGGCCGACTACTCCAACGCCAAGCGCATCGCGTACGTGACCCGCAACTCGCGACACGAGTTGGTGCGCGAGCACATCCGCGCCGGCGGGGCCGCGTGCGTGCTCGAGCAGGGCATCAACGGCGAGATGATCACGCTGTACGACCGCGGCAGCCACATCCCCCTGCTGTGGACCCACCTCATTCCCGCGACGCTCGAGGGCAAGGCGGCGTTCAACGTGGACAACGCGATGTTCGCGGCGCTCATCGCCTACACGATGGACGTCAAGGTCGACAACATCCGCACCGGGCTGCGCACGTTCGACACCACGTTCTTCCAAGCCCCGGGGCGGCTCAACGTGTTCGACGACCTGCCGTACAAGGTCATCCTCGACTACGGCCACAATCCGGCCGCGGTCGCGGCGATGGCCGAGACCGCCACGCTCATCGAAGTGACCGGCAAGCGCCGCTGCGTGCTGTCGGCGCCCGGCGACCGCCGCAACGAAGACATCCTCGCCATCGCCGCGGCCGCCGCGAAGGCCTTCGACGCGTTCGTGCTGCGCCGCGACGACCACCCGCGTGGACGCGAGGTGGGTGAGGTCGTCGCGCTGCTCGCCAAGGGCCTGCGGGACGCAGGCGTGCCGGCCGAGGCCATCGTGGAGATCGAGGACGAGCAAGCCGCCGTCTCGGCCGCGCTCGAGTCCGCCGAGCGCGGCGACCTCTTGGTGATCTTCGGCGACGACATCACCCGCTGCTGGAAGCAGATCGTCTACCACGCGGGTCATCCGTTCGGCCCGCTCGGGCTGCAGGGGGAGAGCGCTCGACGCGACGGTATCGGCAAGCTCGCCGAAGGCGTTCGGCCGATCTCGGCGGATGACGACCGACCGACGGTGCCGCGCCGGGCCGTCGACCTCGTCGACGAGCCCGAGCCCGTGCGGGACGACCGGTCCGTGCCCGGCATCGCCAGCGGCGTGATCGTCGACGACCGCGGCGTCCGTCTCGCCCGCGAGGACGCCGACTGATGCCCGCGGTGACGGGGAGGCGTCTGACCGGACCCAACCTGTACGCCGATGGACCGGGCGCGGTCGTGGAGATCGAGACCGAGGCGGGCGAGGACCCTGCCGCGCTGCTCGACGCCGCACGGCTGCGGTTGCGCGAAGGCATGACCGAGCTCGGCTGGAACGGCACGATCCACGTGCGCACCTGGGCCTCGGGGGGCGGCGGGGAGCTGATGGTCGAGGCTCCGTTCACGCGCCTGTACGCCACGGTCGCGCTGGCCCAGTGGGCCTTCGGTGACGCCGACCCGGACACGACGACGCTGGCGAGGGTTCGCGCGGAGGCCGACGCCGAGCTCGCGGGGCGCCGGGCGGCGCACGCGATGGCCGAGCGAGCCGACGCCGAGGGGGTGCACTGGCGGGTGGACGACGACGACCTGTCGATCGGCCGCGGCCCGTACGCGATCACCTGGCCGCTGGCCGACGTCCCCGACCCCGACACGGTCGACTGGGACGCGCGACGCGGGGCGGTACCGGTCGGGCTCGTGACCGGCACCAACGGCAAGACCACGTGCGCCCGCCTGTTGACCCGCATGGCCAAGCACGCGGGCGCGCGCGTCGGCAATACGTCCACCGACGGCATCGACGTCGACGAGACCACGGTCGACCGCGGCGACTGGACGGGACCCGGAGGCGCACGCGCGGTGCTGCGCCGGCCGGACGTCGACTTCGCGGTGCTCGAGGTCGCGCGCGGCGGGATCCTGCGTCGAGGTCTCGGCGTGCGAGCGGCCGACGCGGCGCTGGTCACCAACGTCAGTCACGACCACCTCGGTGAGTGGGGCATCGACACCCTCGACGACCTCGCGGCGGCCAAGGGCGTGGTGGCCCGCGTCGTCTCGGCGAGCGGACGCATCGTGCTCGGGGCCGACAGTGCCCCGGTGGTCCGCTGGGCGAGGGACCGGGCGCTGCCCGCCCCCGTCGTGTGGTTTTCCGTCGACGCCGATCACCCCGTGCTCACGACCCACCGCGCGTCTGGCGGAGAGGCGTGCACGGTGGTCGACGGCCGCGTCACATGGTGCGAGGCCGACCGGACGCAAGCTCTGTTCGCGATCGCAGACGCACCGCTGTGCTTCGGAGGCCGGGCGGTGCACAACGTGGCCAACGTGCTGGCGTGCGTGGCGATGGCCCGCGCGCTCGGACTGCCTCTGGCCGCCATCGTCTCCGCCGCGACGAGCTTCGGCGCCGCCGCCGAGGACAATCCCGGCCGGGCCCGCCTGTGGTCGATCCGCCGAGGCAACGGCGAGGTGACGCTGCTGCTGGACTTCGCGCACAACGCCGCAGGCATCGCGGCGATGGCAGCGTGGGTCCGGGCCGACGACCGCGACGTGGTGCTCTCCTTCGGCATGGCCGGCGATCGCAGCGATGCGGACCTGCGCGAGCTCGGCCACGGCCTCGCCGCCTTCGCCCCCCGCTTGGCCGTGCTGCGCGACCAGGCCGGCTACCTGCGCGGTCGCGAGCTCGGCGACGTCCCCCGTCTCGTGGCCGAAGGGCTACGCGCTCGCCTTCCCGACGTGCCGATCCAACGTGCCGTCGACGAGGCGACGGCGCTGACGGCCGCGCTCGCGGCGGCGCTCCCGGGCGAGCTCGTGGTCCACCTCGCCCATCTGGAGCGAGACCCGGTGGCGGCCTGGCTGCGAGAGCACGAGGCCACGCCGATCCCCTGGACCCGCGCGTGAGTGCCGGGTTCAGGTCGCCGAGAACACGTAGGGGTAGTTGACCACCGACACCCCCGAGCCCGGTGGAGCCGGGAACGTCCATCCCTGCACCGCCGCGACCATGCACGCGTGCAGCGGTGCGTCTTCGATCTGCGTGCTCTCCACTCGTGCGGCACCGACCGTGCCGTCGCCGACGATGACGAAGCGCATCACGATCCGACCTTCGAGGGTCCGGTCGGTCCGCAGCGCGCGGTTGTAGCAAGCCCGGATGTCGTTTTCGTGGCGACGGATCGTCGCGTGGATGTCGGCCGGACTCAGACGGGGCCGTACGGTGGCCGTGACGATCGGCAGGCGACAGACGGGTCCCGCGCGGCGTCGCGCCGAGCCCACGGCGGCCGGCGGCACCGCCGTGTCGTCGACGTCGCCCGGTTGCGTCGCCACCTCGACGTCACGCGTCTCGAAGCCGGGCGGCGCGATAGGCTCCCCGCCGTACCCGAACGCGATCCCGGGTTCGGCCACCGGGCCCTCGTCGTCGACCGACCACGACACGTCCGCCTCCGCCCAGGTGGCGCAGCCGACCATCGCGGGAGTCATGGTGCAAGCGAGCGCCCCGACGACCGAACCCCACCGCGAGGCCCTGTGCTTCGTTCGCATGTCCGATCGACACCCGACGTGACCGGAGGTTCCGAGGGTCGTCGGCTCGGTGGTACGGACGCAGAGCACGCCCCTGGCACCGTCAGTCGTCCCAGGTGGCCCGCTCGGCGTCGAGGGTCGCCAGCGCGCGCGCGGCGGGACGGCCCACGTCGACGTAGGCGGTGCGTGCGGTCTCGGCGAGGCGGCGAGCTTGCGCTCGATCGCCGCTCGCCCACGCGATGCGGGCGCGGGCGAAGTCGATGTCGGCCCGATCCTTGGCCGACATGGTGGCCCGTGCGGCAGCTTGCTGGGCACGGTCGATCGTCGCGCGCGCGACCTCGGCGTCGCCCTGCGCGAGCTCGGCCCGCGCAAGTCCCGTGAGCATGATCGCGACGAGGGAGTCGTTCGCACCAGGCAGCGTGGCGACGATGTCGGCGGCGCGCCGAAAGTGCTCCGCCGCTTTCACCCCATCGCCGGCCGCGAGCTCGACCTCGGCGACACCGCGCAAGGGAAAGACGAGCTCCTTGGGCGAGGTCCCCTCGGCTTCGCTCACCAGGCGCAGGGCCTGCGTGACGTAGTCCCTCGCCTGGTCGAGCTCGCCCCGATGCCGCGCCACGGTCCCGAGGTGGACCAGCGCGACCGACAGCTTGGGATGCTCGGGCCCGAGCACGCGACGCCAAACGTCGAGCCCTTCTCGACACAGCTGCTCCCCGCGCTCGTCGTCGCCCAGCTCGATGTGGATCCCGCCGAGGTTGGCGAGTGCGCTCGCGACGTTCGGATGCTCGCGGCCGTGGGCCGCCTCGAGCACCTTCAACGCTTGCTCGCGGGCGGCGAGTGACGCCTCGTACTCGCCGCGCTCGGCATGCGCCCCTCCGATCGCACCGAGCGCGAGGCCCACGTTGGGATGCGACTCGCCCAACGACGTACGCCACATCTCGAGCGCACGCCGGACCATCGCGATCGCCTCGTCGCTTCGCCCCGCCCCGTCGTAGGCATTGCCGAGGTTGTAGAGGATCGTCGCCAGCATCGCCGACGGCGCGTCGCCCACGATCGCTCGCGCGCGCTCGAAGACCGTGATCGCCTCCGCCGCCTCGCCGCGAGCGCTGTGCAGGTTGCCGAGGTTGTTGAGCACGGTGACGAGCTCGGGGTGGTTGGGTCCGTACACCGCCTCGTAGGTCGCCAACGCCCGAGCGAACACCGGCAACGCGCGATCGTACTGGGCGAGCTCTTGGTAGACCGTCGCGATGTTGGTCAGCGTCTTGGCGACCTCGGGATGCTCGGCTCCGAACGCCCGCTCCGAAATTTCGAGGGCCCGCTCGTAGTGCGGCAAGGCCTCGTCGAGCGCGCCCCGGGCCTGATGGACCCCACCGATCGTGTTGTTGACGCTCGCGGCGAGGGGATCGTCGGTCGCACCGAGCCTCGCGACGAGCATCGTCGCCACGCCGCCCCATGCCAGCCCCGCCTCGTGGCGCGCGCCGAGGTCGCCGACGAGAAACGCGAGGTGCTCGGCCGCGTCGAGCGCGACGAAGTCCAGTCCGACCGCACCCGCGGCTGCGAACGCGGCCTCGAGCTCGCCCTGCGCCCGCTCGTAGTCGCCGCGCTCCGCAGCTTCTTCGGCGCTCGCTCGCCGCGCCCGCGCCACGCTGCCGAGATCGCCGGCCGCCTCGGCGATCCGTACGGCGTCCTCGGCGAGGCGCGCCGCGTCGTCGTGCCGACCCGCCTGACCGAGCGCGGCGACCTGCACGAGCTTGTCGCGCACCTGCGCCGCCGCGGGATCGTCGTCGTGACCGCCGTGCTGCTTGGACAGGTACACGGGGTCCCCACACTGCGCGAGTCGAGGCAGCTTCGCGGCCGAGGCCACCGCCTGGCGCACCCGCGAACCATCCGCCTCCATCAGCGCGTCGACCAGGGTCTGCAGCGCGAGGCGACGCTCGTCGAGACACTCGGCCGCGAACGCGGGCGCCGAGCCCGGGGCCAGACCGTGCTCGACCAGGCACACCTGCTCGCGCTGGGCTCGCCACTGGTCCGCGTAGCGATCGAGCCACGGAGTCGCGCGGGCGAAGGAATCGTCGGCGTACGACAGACCGGACGCCGAGAACGCTGCGCTCACGGCTGTCCGCCGCTCCTCGTTCCAGCTCCCCTCGACGGCCGCCCCCTCGCGGGCGCACGCCTCGACCTGCCGCGCGCGCTGCCACGTGGCGAGCCCCCACCACCCCACCGCCCCCAGCGCCACGAGGCCGACGGCCGCCACCGCCCACCGCCGTCGCGACGGGTCGTCCGTGAGCGCGTCGAGCAGTGCATCCATCGAGGGATGTCGATCGGCGGGCTCCGGCGACAACCCCCGCAACAACTCCTTGCGCACCCATCGCGGCACCGTGCGCGCCGACGCGGGCTCGTCCAGCGCCATTGCGGCCTTGGCCTCGGCGAGCTCGTGCACGAGCTTGCCCGCGAACGGGCGCTGACCGTACAGCAGCTCCCACACACTGACGCAGTACGCGAACTGATCGCTGCGCGCGTCGACCGGGTCACCGCGATGCTGCTCCAGAGCCATGTACGCCGGGGTCCCCATCACGCTGCCCACCACGGTGAGCGCTTCGTCCAACGGCTCGGGTCCATCGCCGATCTCGACGTGCTCGCTCGCCACGCCGATCGCCCCGCGTGCCAGGCCGAAGTCGGTGACGCGCACGCGCCCGTCGGCACCGACGAGCACGTTCTCCGGCTTGAAGTCGCGATGCACCAAGCCGGCGGCGTGCGCCGCCGCGAGCCCCCGGCCCGCCTCCACGCACGCGCGCAGGATCTCCCGCCAGGTGCGCGGCACGTCGCTCGCCCATCCGCGCAGGGTCGTGCCCTCCACGAGCTCCATGGCGATGAAGGGCTGGCCGTCGTGGGTGTCGACGTCGTGCACGGCGACGAGGTTGGGATGCGCGAGCGTGGCCATCGCCTGGGCCTCGCGGACGATCCGGCTGCGTGCGGCGGGGTCGGCACTGGCGCGCAGCAGCTTGAGCGCGACCTCGCGGCGCAGCTTCGGATCGTAGGCCCGTACCACCCGTCCCATCCCGCCCTGCCCGAGCTCGTCGACCACCACGTAGCGGCCCACTTTCGCCCCGATCGGCTCGGCCGACTCGGCCGCCCCCACGGGAGACGGCCCGAGCATCTCGGTGACGACGCTCTCGCCGTCGACGACGGTCGGGGTCTTGGCGCCGGTCGGAGTCCGCGAGCCCACCTCGAGCAGTATCGCAGACTCGCCGGCGCTCGCGCCCCTACGGCAGCTGGAAGGTCGTGCCTCGCACGTAGCCGCCGAGATCGAACCCGGCACTCAACCCCGTCGTCACCGTGATCCCCTGCAGCTCGATCTCGCCGTGCTCGTCCGGGTAGGAAAACCAGACCGCGACGGCGAGCGACGCTCCGGGCTTGAAGTCGAGACCTTCGGAGACGAGCTCGCCGACCGAGGTGAGGTCGGACAGGCTCAGCACGAGGCCTTGGGCGTCCCCCGCGATCGCGTCGTTTCGTGCGGTCCACAGCCCGACCGACAGACCCGCGTCGCCCCCGATCCCAGGGCCGAGGTCGTAGCCCGCGCCGCCGTACCAGTACACGGGCCGCTTGCCGTCGATGTCGATCGCGATGCCCGTCTCGGCGCTGCCACCGACGAGCCCCACCGACACCGAGGTCGCGGCGCCGACGGTCACCGTCTCGAAGCCGAGGGCCGCCGTCGCATCGCGAAACGCTCGCGATGCGGTCACCGTCGCGATCGCACCGGCGTCGCGTCCCCCGAGCGCACCCTGCAGTCCCGCGTCGGTCTCCAGGCCCAGCGCGAGCTCGATCGCCCGCGCGATGTCGGCGGCGTGACGGGCGACGACTTGCGACGCCTCGTCACGCACCTGCGTCTCGCGACTGGGCCGACAGGAGTTGCCGGCGCGCTCCATGCCGGCGTCACACACCGCGGCTGGACTGACGGCACACGCGTTGGACGACTTGACGTGCGCCAGCCCGCGAAACGTCCCGGCGGGGCACGACCAGCAGCTCCCCCCGTCGACGAGGTCGAAGAACCGACCTTCGTTGCATCCCCACAGCGTGCGCACGAACTTGGCGCGCGTGCCTCCACCATCGAACACGTGCGCCCCACAGGCACTCGCGCTCGTGACCGCGTGCACCGTTCGGACCTTGCCGTTGCACGTCCAGCACTCGCCGAAGTTGCGCGGGTCGAAGAACGACCCGGCGGGGCAGCCGACCTTCCTGGCCTTGCCGTGCGAGCGCGCGGGCTTGGACACGCACACGGGCTGACCTTCGCCGCCACACCCGGGGGTGACGTCGGCGCGCGCGGCCGACGACCAGGCGAGGACTCCGACGAAGGAAGCGGCGATGGCGACGAGGGACGGCGTGATGCGCAGGG
Source organism: uncultured Pseudomonadota bacterium (assembly GCA_937896535.1). Lineage (GTDB taxonomy): Bacteria > Myxococcota_A > Polyangia > Nannocystales > Nannocystaceae > CALBMM01. The sequence continues at coordinate 27,300 of CALBMM010000188.1, read as the reverse complement.
TCATGTCACCGGGCTACGCCGCAACGGGGCCGAGAACTGATCACGGCGCGCGCAAGAAACCTTCAACCCTCCGAGATCAGCGCACTTTGATCACGATCGCCGCCGCACCGCGAAGAGGTGCTGGGCGGGCCGAAGGCGGCGAGCGACCGCCGGCGCGAACAGCCGGCCGGGCCGGGATCCGCATGGCGACGGGCATCCCGGGCGGGACCGATGGCGCTGCTCGCGCGGGGGTTGCCAGCGCCGTCGACGTGCTTAAACGAATGCGCATCGCCATGCACTCCGTGACCGAAGTCGTGTCCACCGCCCTCCCCGTGCCGACGACTGGTGTGGACCTGACCGAGCTCGCGGTCGAGCTGGAACAGGCGGCCATCGAAGCTCAACTCGCCCGCGCCGAGGGTCTTTCGTGGGATCGCGCCGTCGACGACCCGCGGCTGCCCGCCCTCGCGCGCCTCCACCACGACCTGCGCGACGCCCTGTTCGTCGAGCTGCCCGATCCGATCCGTGGCTGGGTGCAGACGCAGGTGCTCCCGGGCTCGGGAGCGGCGGTGTCCTTCGCCGACCGGCTCGCCCGACTCGCCAGCGCCCACGCCCCCGAGGACGAGCCCGCCGACGCTCAGACCGCGCTCGCCGAGTTCCTCGTGTTCGAGGCGGTGCGTCTGCGACTGCTGCTCGCAGCGTGGCACAGCGGCGACTTCGAGCGACTCGGCGGCGAGGAAGAGGACATCGACGCGATCGCGGCGGAGGAAGTCGAGGCCCTCGTCGGCATCGACGCGCTCGCCGACGAACGGATCCGTCCGATGCAGCTGCTGTACGCCTCGGCGCACGTGTCGTTGGCCCGCGAGGCCGCCGAGCGTGCCGAGGGCCTGTCGCGCTGCGGCGACGACGTGCGCGAGCGCGTGCAGATGCGGGCCCGCTTGCGCGAGGCGTTGCGCCAGCTTCGGTTGCCCGAGTCCGTGCTGCTGGGCAACGCGCTGTCGTCGTTGCTCGATTCGCCGCGCCAGGAGCTTCCCGATCTGCAGACCCGCCACGGCCTCGCGCTTTCGGGGATGTCGCGCCAGGCGATGGACCAACGCGTGTCTCGGGGCCGCCGGGCACTGACCCAGGGACCCGCCGCGTGGCCGCGCCGCAAGCAGCCCGCGCTGTACGATCTGATGTCGGCCGCCACCGACGGCTAGGGGCTGTCCCTGGTCCTGGCTCCGGTCCGAACACGCCGCCTGGCTCGCGGCGTATGATGGGGCCGTGGCGCTGTCGATGTTGCTGCCGCCGTCGCTCGGCCACATTCGCGCCCGAGCGCGCGCGGACGTTCTCGCCGACTGGCTCACCCAGCGACTGCGCACGAAGGTCGACGTTGCCGTCACCGAGACGTACGGCGAGCTCGCGGACGCGATCGTCGGCAGTGACGTGGATCTCGCATGGGCACCGCCGTCGATCTGCGCTCGGATCCTCGATCACGCGGTGGTCGTGTTCAAGGCGGTGCGCGATGGACGATCGTCGTACTGCTCGGCGATCGTGACCCGGGCCGACGGTCCCGACGACATCGCCGCGCTCCGCGGCAAGCGGGCGGCGTGGGTCGACGAAGAATCGATCGGAGGCTATCGGCTCGCGCACGCGCACCTGCGTCGCTCGGGCATCGATCCGAATCTGGACCTGCGCCATGCGCAGTTCTACGGCGCGTACGCGGACGCGCTGCGGGCGGTGCTCTCCGGTCAGGCCGACTTCGCCGCGACCTTCTCTGCGACCCCCGAGGATTCCCAGACCAAGATGCGCCTGCACGAGCTCGTGGGACCGAGATCCGTGGATCTGAAGGTCGTCGGCTACACCGGCGATGCGCCGGCCGATGGTTTGGTGATCACGCACCGCGCCGAGCAGCGGTTGCCGGGCATCGTGGAGCGCTTGCGTCCGCTCGTCGACGGCAGCGGCGGCTACACGTTCCTGCTGTCGCTGCTCGAGGCCGAGCGCCTCGAAGCCGCCAAGCCACTCGACTACGTGTCGTTGCTCGACTGATCCGGCGTCGCTCGACCGCCGGTGCTACCCTGCGGCGGTGCTCGACCGACGGGCGCTCGCGGCGGGAATCGGGTTCGGGGTGCTGGCCCTCGATCAGATCAGCAAGTCGTGGGCCGTCTCGGCACTGTGGCTGCAACCGCCCGTGAAGGTCGTCGACGGTTGGCTGCACCTGGGCCTGCACTTCAATCGCGGCGCCGCGTTCGGCAGCGGTGCCGGCATGCCTCCCCTGGTGTTGGCCATCCCGGCCGTGCTGGTGCTGACGATCCTCGGGTGGGTCCTGCATCGGCGGCAGGAGCGCGCGACGGCGGCCATGGTCGGCATCGCGGCCGGCGGCGTGCTCGGCAACCTCTTGGATCGATTTGTTCGCGAGGTCCCCGGCTTCGGGGAGACCACGCAACGCGCGGTGGTGGACTTCATCATCCTCGCCCCGGGGCGCTGGCCCGCGTTCAACGTCGCGGACGTCGCGATCTTGGTCGGGCTGTTCGGCACGGCGTGGGCATCGATGCGGCGACGCGCCGACGAGGACACGGAGATCTGATGCATCCCGTCCTGTTCGAGCTGCCGGGCTTCGGTCCGATCAACGCCTACGGGACCCTGATCCTGCTCGGCGGACTCGTGGCGATGCCGGGCGTGTACCGAGACATCCTCGCGCGCGGCGTGCCCCGCGACGGCGCCAAGTCCATGCTCGTGGACTTCTACCTCGTGCTCGTCTTCGGCGCCGCGATCGGCGGACGAGTGCTCGACGTACTGACGGTGCCGTCCAACTACCTCGACCAGCCCTCGCGCCTCGTCGCGATGGACGGCACCGGCTTCGTGTTCTTCGGCTCGTTGGCCGCGATCGTGCTCGGCTTCGTGTGGCTGGGTCGACGCTACCGTCTCGGCTTCGGGCAGGTGTGCGATCTGGGCGCGACCTGGATCGTGCTCGGCCACGCGTTCGGCCGACTCGGGTGTTGGTTCGCCGGCTGCTGCTGGGGCGCGCCGACCGACGCGCCGTGGGCCGTGCAGTTTCCGTCCGACTCGGTAGCGTACGGCGCCGGCGAAGTCCCCCACGAGGGGACGATGACGGTGCCGCTGCACCCGTACCAGCTGTACGAGGCCACCGGTCTGACGCTGCTGTGGCTGTGGCTGTGGTGGACGCGACGGCGCAACGGCGTGGAGACGACGTGGCGACAAGCCAGCCGCTACGCCCTGGGCTATGGCGTGCTGCGGACGGTGCTCGAGCCGCTGCGTGGCGACCCGTCGCGGGGCTTTTGGTTTCGGCTCGAGGCCGCACCGATCGCCGAGGCGCTGGGACTGCCACCGGACCAGCCGTTGCTGCTTTCCACGTCGCAGGCGATCGGGCTCGGCCTCGTGGCGGCGGGGATCTACGGGCTCGTACGCACTGCGGCGCGGCCATCCGAGCGCGGATAGCGCAGCCCGCGGGTTGGGCTATGCTCCGCGCCTTCGATGACGACGGACAAAGACCGCGAGCCCGAAGACGCCGAGACCGAGGCGAGCGAGGACGCAGCCGACGACGCGGTGAGCGACCACGACGACGGTGCCGAACCCGAGAGCGCGGACGACGAGGGCGACGAACCGGCCGAGACCGACGACGACGACGATGACGCTGACGCCGCTTCGGCGGACGGCGACGCAGCGTCGGACGACAACGCCGACGCCAAGAAGGCCGACGCCAAGAAGGCCGACGCCAAGAAGGCCGACGCCGAGCCAGCCCCTGCGGCGCCCCCGGGCCCACCCCGTCAGAGCCGACTCATCCAGGTCGGCGTGGTCACGGCGCTCGTCGTGATCGCCGATCTGTGGAGCAAGGCCTGGGCGTGGGGCCGGCTCAAAGAGGGTGACCCGATCACCGTCATCGACAACTGGTTCTACTTCGAGTTCGGGTTCAACACCGGCTCGGCGTTCAGCCTCGGCCGCGACGCCGGCTGGGCCCGCATGGCGTTCATCGCCGTGACGATCTTGGCCCTGCTGTACATGGCGCGTCTGGCCATGACCCTACCGACGCGATTCGGCGTCGCCTTCGTCTCCGTGTCGATGGTCGCCGGCGGCGCGATCGGCAACCTGCACGACCGTCTGTTCCGGCTGATGGAGATCCGCGGCGAAGTTCGTCACGGCGTCGTCGACTTCATCAAGGTCTTCTACTGGCCCGGCAAGGTCTGGCCGACCTTCAACATCGCCGACGTCGCCCTCGTCGTGGGCGTCGGCCTGCTGCTCGTCTTCCTGACTCGCCACGGCGACGCCCTCGACGCCGAAATCGCCGCGGCCAAGAAGAACAAGTAGCCGACGCCGACTACAGGCGGCAGCACACGGTCACGGGATCGGTGGGCAGGAACTCACCGTCCGGCATGCCACCGTCGGCGGTGCACGCGTCTGCCGGAACTTCGGGAGCAGGCGCGAACCATGATCCCGGCGTCGCGATGCCCGTCCCACCGGACGTCAGGGGATCGCAGGTGCCGTCCGCGACCTCGATGTTGACGGTCCCGCCCGCGATCGAGCAGTTGGCGTTCTCGAAGATCGTGATACCGCCCGGGATGTCGCACAGCGCGGGTGGAGAGCCGCAGGTGCACTCCGTACATACCCGCGTGTCCTCGAAGTCGCGCATGTAGACCGTCCGGAGCGCGAACTCGTCGTTCGGACACTCGATGTCCCCTCCGCCGAAGATACACAGCTGTCCAGACAACGGCGTCGTCGGCAACGGAACGCATGCATGGTCCGCCTCGCACGCCGCGTCCAGCGGCGTGGCGCCACACGCACGAATCGCCGCGGTGAACGACGGGGGATCGGCGATCGTCGTGGCGTTGGGATCGCACGTCCCGGTCAGCTCCGACTCCGCGCTCCAAACCCCCGACGCGTTCGACGAGGTGTCGTTTTCACACATGCCGCCGGGCGCGACCCAGAAGACGTTCGGAAAGCTGCAGCGCTCGACCACGATGTCATCGCAGGTAGCGTTGGCATCGCAGACGCACGTACACTCGGGCGGCAGCGCCGTCGGGTCGACCATCGCCGCGAGCAGCTCGGCATCGAAGTCGCCCCCGCACGCCACGACGTCGTCGAGGATGTCCCCGGTCTCGAACGCCACGGGGCCCACCCAGCCCTCGGGCGCCACGGGCAGACACTCGTGCGTGGGGGGACACGCGCTCGCGCCGGTCGTCGTCGGATCGGTCCCGGTCGCGTCGGCGGTGCCGTCCACTGCCGTGGTCGCCCCATCGGAGCCTGCGTCGGTACCCGGCGCGCCCGAGGTGGGCCCGCCGTCGCTGGTCGGCCCGCTTCCCGTCGAGGCCCCGGTGGCGTCGTCGGTGCCGCCGTCGTCCCCGGATCCGGGGGCCGCGCAGGCGGCGGCGACGAGCGAGAGGGCGGCGAACAGGGGGGCGCGCAAGTCCATGGCGATGACGATCGCACGCGGACGCGCGCCGTCGCAAACGATCCGCCTCAGGGCAGACAGCACACCGTAATCGGGTCGACCTGGGTCAGCTCGCCCTGCGGCACGTCGGCCCCTTCGGCGAGGTCACACGCGTCCACCGGTACGGTGGGTGCCTGCGTGAAGAACGACCCCGGCGTCGAGATCGGTGTGCCGTTGAAGTCCATCGGCCGACACATGCCATCGGGCGTCAGGAGGCCGACGCCGCTACCGATCTCGCAGGCGCCCACCTCGAAGAGGCTCACGTTGCCGGCGACGTCGCAGTACTCCTCGGTGGTATCGCACGCACACGTCGGACACGCGCGCGTGTCCTCGAAGTCGGTGTAGTAGACCGTCCGCAGGGTGAAGTCGCCACCGACGGGGCACTCGATGTCGCCTTCGGCGAAGATGCACACGGCACCCGAGAACGGTGCCGTCGGCCGGGGCAAGCACTCGGAGTCTCCGACGCAGGCGTCGGCGATCGCCGGCCCGCCGCACGCCCGCACGCCGCCGGTGAACGCGACCGGGTCGATCGTCGTGTTCGCGATCCCCTGACAGCTGCCCGTGAGCGCCGATCCTGCGGTCCACTCCCCGCCACTGCTGAGCGCGAACTGGTTGTTGGGAACGCTGTAGCAGCCCGACGCGACGGACCCGAGGGTGCTGTTGCTGCCGGGGTTGCACGTCGCGACCTCGACGTCCGCACAATCGAGCGGCCCGTCGTTGCACGTGCAGTCGCAATCGGCGACGGGTGCCGCCGCGTCGACCCCGGTGGCGAGCAGCTCGTCCGGGAACGATCCGCCGCATCCGGTCAGGGTCGCCAACGCATCGCCCGTCTCGAACGCCACCGGACCGCTCCACCCGGCCGGCGCCACCTGGACGCACGCGTGCGTGGCCGGGCACTCCACCGCCCCCGTCGTCGTGCCGGGGTCGCCCTCGGTCGTGTCGCCGTCGGTCGCCGCGCCCATCGTGGTGTCGCCGCCCGGACCCGTGTCGCCGGTCGCCGACACCGTGGTCGTCGGCATCGTCGACGAGGTCGATCCGCCACTTCCGGTCGACTCCCCACTCGAGGCATCCGTGTCGCCAGTGCTGCCGCCGCCGACCGAGCTCGCGGGGCTGCACGCCAAGGCGACGAGGGGGAGGGTCAACGGCCACGCGATACGGAAAGTCCAACGCATGAATCGACGATGACACGTGCGCGCCGAGCCACCAGCCAAGATCTGGATTCGGCCGCCCATCGCCATCTTGGACCCGAATTCGGCGAAACCGGCCCGCGGACCGGTTCATGATCCGGGTGTTGCCAACCGTCAGCCGCGACAGAACGCGAGCGTTTTCGTCTCGGTCTCGATCCGCTCCGCCTCCGGGTCGGAATCGATCACGATGCCACCGCCGGCGCACAACGTCAGACCGTCGGCGTCGTCGAGCATGCCGGTGCGAATCGGGATCGACATGCGAAACCCCGTCGGATCCAGCAGCACGATCGCGCCACAGTAGACCCCGCGCTCGTGGGTCTCGAGCGACGCGATGAGCTCGACCGTACGCCGCTTCGGCGCGCCGGTGATGCTGCCGCCGGGAAAGACGGCCTCGGTGACCTCCGAAAGCCCCACCCCACGCCGCAGCGAGCCACGGACCTCCGTCACCAGATGGTGCACGGTCGGCAGCGTCAGAAGCTGCGGCGTCGGGCTCGCGCGTACCGTCCCCGGTCGACACAGTCGCCCCAGATCGTTGCGCACCAAGTCGACGATCATCACGTGCTCGGCGCGGTCCTTGGTCGAGGCCAGCAATGCCTGGGCTTGCACGTGGTCGTCGTGCTCGTTCGCCCCGCGTGGCCGCGTGCCCTTGATCGGCCAGGCCCGCACGAGGTCGCCCCCGTCGGGCGCCGCCCCGAAGCGCACGTCCACCAACGTCTCGGGCGAGTTGGAAACGATGAACTTGTCGGCCACCGGAATGAACGCGCCCATCGGCGCGGTGCGCCGGCGCAGGCCCAGGTAGACGTCGGTCGCCCGATCCGAGAGCGAACGCGAGGCCGAGCCCTGGTTCCACGGCGCGACGAACGGCTGCGACAGATTGATCTGGTAGGTCTCGCCCGCGACGATCCACCCCTTGGCCGTGTTGACCCGTCGCCGGTACTCGCCCGGCGACAGCGTCGCGGTCGGCGTGCCGAGGGGCCACCGCCCCACCTGGTGCGGCGTCGCCGTCGTCACGCGCTCCCGCAGCCCCCGCACGGCCTCGGGGTCACCCCAGCCGCCCACGATCTCGTCACCGGACAGGCGCAGCGCCGCCGGGTAGCGGCGCAAGCACAGCCCCGGCACCGCGCGCATCCGCGGCGGCTTGCCCAGCAGCGCATCGGCGCCCACCTCGTACGTGATCCAGCCGATCCAGGCACTGCGTCGATCGTCGGACCACCGCCGCTGCACCTCCTCGATGCCGGCGAGCTTCTCGGAGCGGACCTCGTGGTCGGGCTGCAGGGCGAAGACGCCGTCGTCGGTCCCCGTCGATCCGCCGTCGAGCCAGGCGCTGCGTCGTGCGGAGTCGTCGCTGACGAGCCGGCCCAGGCGTGCCGGCAGCCCCGTCATTCCTCGGGACTCCGCGCTTGCTTGAGCGTCTCGATGAACGCGAACGTGTACTGCACCGCCGAGCCGATCGACAGCGCGAGCGCGATGTACAAGAAGACCATGCCCAGGAAGTGGAAGCTCACCCACTGATCGGGAAACAGCGGCATCCGGTACTCGTAGCGCGCCAGCACGCAACAGATCCCGACGAGCTGAAACACGGTCTTGAACTTGCCGCCTTCGCCCGCCGCGATGACGGTGCCCATCGAGGCCGCGACCGAGCGCAGCCCCGAGATGTAGAAGTCTCGGCTGAGCATCAGCACGACCAGCCACGGCGGCATCAGTCCCGCGAAGACCAGGTAGATCATCACGGACATCGCCATCAGCTTGTCCGCGAGCGGGTCGACGAACTTGCCGAAGACGGTGACCAGTCCCTGCCGCCGCGCGAGGAACCCGTCGACGATGTCCAGGCCCGAGGCCGCCGCGAACAGCAGCGCCGCCAGGAAGTTGCGGATCGGATCGGTGGGATCGATCAGCAGCAGCACCGGCGGGATCAGAAACAGACGCCCGATGGTGATGAGGTTGGGGAGGTTGAGGACCTCCCGCTTGAACGCCTCGTAGCGGCTCAAGATGCGTCGTCCCGCGCCGGGGTCGAGCCCGTCTTCGTCGCTGCGCCCGGACGCGGCAGACTCACGAAGACGGCCCCCTCGCCTTCGCAGTGCAAGAAGGGCACCCCGCGCTCCATCCGGGGCACCACGTTGCCGACCCAACCGACGAACGCCTCCAGGTGCACCCGGTACGGGCGCTCCTCGCTGATCTTGACCGCGACCAGCTCGCCGGGCACCCGCACGGCCAGCGCGCCCTCGCCCGCCGTGCGTACCAGCGGGATGTCGTGGCTGGCCCGCGAGCCGGGCAGCTGGCCCACGTCCCACATCAGCGTGGCCTCGAGCGCCCACAGGTAGTGCTCGACGAAAAAGCACAGGTCGCGGCGCAGCTGCAGGGCGTGAAAGTGCTCGTCCTCGCGCGACAGGACCATGTGTCCCTCGCCCTCGAGCGAGACGAGGCGCCGAAACACCTCGGGGACGTCGCGGCCCTGCATGCGACGGTTGAGCGGACGGCTGCCGAGATTTTCGCTGCACAGAAGCAGCGCGTCGGTCCGCGTCATGATCTCGCCGGAGACCCGCACCATCAGGTGACCGTCGCGCGTCATCGACAGCGCCGCCGTGTCCGCATCGGGATTGAGCAGATGGCTGTACGCGAAGTCGGTTACGCCGGGGATGGACTCGCGGGGCATCGAGGACTCGCCGGCTGCGAGGTTATCACTGGGCGATGTGCCGCGCCGGACCGCGCCGGGTGGCGGCCTCCCCGAGCTGCGACTGCCGCTCGTACGCGTAGTAGCGCCGCAGGACGGAGCGCACGTACGAGCGGGTCTCCTCGAACGGGGGCACGCCACCGTACTTTTCCACGTTGCCCGCGCCGGCATTGTAGGCCGCGGCCACGAGCACCATGTCGCCATCGTAGCGATTGGCGAGCAACCGCAGGTACCGGCAGCCGCCGTAGATGTTCTGGCGCGGGTCGAACGGATCGTCGACGCCCAGGCCCTTGGCGGTCTTGGGCATCAGCTGCATCAGGCCCATGGCGCCCGCCCGCGACACCGCGTTGGGATAGTAGTTGGACTCGGTGTGGATCACGGCGCGCACCAGCGACTCGGGCAGCTGGTAGCGCTGCGCCGCGCCGCGGATGTAGGCGTCGAAGCGATGCAATCGCTCTTCGCCGAGCGCGACCGCGGAGCGGCGCTGCTGCCCCACCCGTCCGGCCGCGGCCGGGTGATCGCCGGCCGAGCCTTCGAGACTGCGATACAGCTTCCACGCGCCGCGTCGCTTGTGCGGCACGTTGGTCACGTGCAGAACGCCCGCGTCGTCGGTGTACGCGTAATAGTTGTTGCGTCCGCCCGCGCCGGGGGCGGCGTCGCTGGAGGTGGCCAGCGACAGCGTCGCGAGCGCGGCCGCCGCCAACGCGGGGCCGAGGCTGAGGCGACGCAGCCCGCTGAACGTCCGTATATGCGCGCGAGGACTCACGGTCGTGGCAAGTCTAGCGCGGCCGCGCCGCGTGGCCCAAAACGACGCGGGAGCCCCCCGACTGCTACGCTCCGCGACGGCCGTGACCCCGACGCCCGTCCATCGCAGTCGCTACCTCGTGCTCGGCAGTGGCCTGGCGGGGATGTACTTCGCCCTCGAGGTCGCCGATCGGGGGCCCGTGACGATCCTGACCAAGGCCGCCCCGCAGATGTCCAACACGCGGTGGGCGCAGGGCGGCATCTCGGCCGTCTTCGACGACGACGACTCGCTCGCCGCCCATGTCGACGACACGCTGCGCGTGGGCGCGGGCCTTTGTCGCATGGAGATGGTCGAGCGCACCGTCGCGCTCGGTCCCAAGCTTGTACGGCGGCTCGCCAGCGACTTCGGCGTCGACTTCGATCGCGAGTCCGAAGCGCCCGACGCGAGCTTTCGACTCGGTCGCGAGGGCGGCCACACGCACCGTCGCGTCGTGCACCACCACGACACGACCGGCGCCGAGATCGTGCGCGCGCTGCTGCAGGCCGTCCACGCCCACCCCAACATCACGATGCTCGATCACCAGATGGTGGTCGACCTGCTGTCGTGGGCGAAGGTCGACGGCGGCCGCGGCTGCTTCGGCGCGTACGCCCTCGACGATCGCACCGGGCAGGTCTGCGCCCACGTCGCGCCGGTGACGGTGCTGGCGACCGGCGGCGCGGGCAAGGTCTACCGCTACACGTCCAATCCGGACGTGGCGACCGCCGACGGCGTGGCGATCGCGTACCGACTCGGGGCGACCGTCGCCAACCTCGAGTTCATGCAGTTTCACCCGACGTGCCTGTACCACCCCGAGGCCAAGAGCTTTCTGATCTCGGAGGCGGTCCGCGGCGAGGGCGGCATCCTGCGCCGACGCGACGGCAGCGATCTGATGAAGGATCGGCACCCGATGGGCTCGCTCGCGCCGCGCGACGTGGTCGCCCGTGAGATCGATGCCGAGCTCAAGCGCAGCGGCGAGCCGTTCGTGCACCTGGACGTCACGCACCTGCAGGCCGCGTTCGTCAAAGAGCGCTTTCCGGCGATCTACGAGCGGTGCATGGGCCTGGGCATCGACATGACGACGATGCCGGTGCCGGTGGTCCCGGCGGCGCACTACATGTGCGGCGGCGTCGAGGTCGATCCGTGGGGACGCACCGACGTGCCCGGCCTGATGGCGATCGGCGAGGTGGCCATGAGCGGGATGCACGGCGCATGTCGCCTCGCGTCCAACAGCCTGCTCGAAGCCGTGGCCCTGGCCGCCAGCGCCGCAGAGGTCTGCGACGACTTCGGCCGCGAGCCTCCGACCACCCTCGGGCCCTGGAACGAAGGCGACGCCGTGGACTCGGACGAAGCCGTGATGGTCAGCGCGAACTGGGAAGAGGTGCGCGCGCTGATGTGGAACTTCGTGGGCATCGTGCGCTCCGACAAGCGGCTGGCCCGCGCGCGCCGGCGCATCGAGATGCTGCGCGAGGAGATCGACGAGTACTACTGGCGCTTCCGCGTCACGCGGCAGGCCCTGGAGCTGCGCAACATCGCCTTGGTCGGCCACCTCATCATCGAGTGCGCCCGTCGGCGCAAGGAAAGTCGCGGCTTGCACTACACCCTCGACTACCCCGAAGCTACGGCCGAGTTCTCGTGCGACACCGTCTTCAACAAGCGACAAGGACCCGACGCGTAGCCCTCGCGCTCGCGCTCGCGAGTCCGATCGCGAGCGGGTGCAAGCGCGCGACGACCCCGACGCCGCAGCGTCTGGTGGACGCGCAGCTTTCGGCGATGCAGTCCGGCGATGCCGAGGCCGCGTACGCACTGTTGTCGGACGCCGCGAAGGCGCGCACGCCCAAGGCCGAGTTCGTCGCGCGCTTTTCCGATCTGTCCAAGGAGCGCGCGGCGTTGGTCGCGGCCGCGAAGGCGGCACCGGCCCCTGCCCTGATCCTCGAGGGCGTCACGATGCACGAAGGCGGACGCACGCTGACGTGGACGTGGGTCGACGATCGCTACTGGGTGATCGACGGATTGCCCGGCCGTCCTTCGACCGCGACGCCGGCGCTGGCGATCCGTGCGTTTCTCGACGCGGTGCGTCGAACCGATCTCGGCGCGATCACGGCGCTGCTCGCCGAGCCGCTCGCGGAGGCGATCGACGAAGACTTCACCGCGCGCGCCGATGCGATCGAGCGAGCGCTCGAAGATCCCGGCGCGATCGAGCTGTCGGCCGACGCCCGGCGCGCCGAGCTGCGCTACGAACCCGAGCGTGCGCTACGTCTCGAACAGTCCAAAGACGGCTGGCGCATCACCGGCCTGCAGTGACCTCGGCGCGCGACGCAGTGGCAACTTCGGTTGCCGGCTGCTGCCGTGACCGGCAACGCTCCTAGCCACCGGCGCCGAGTTCACGGGCTTGATACGTCACGGGAAACCGACACGTATGACGGGCACGCACATTGCTTGTCCGTCCCGCCCGAGAGGGTTTCTCATGGAATTGGCGAGCTTCAAGGTCGGGGACAAGTCGGTGTACCCCGCGCACGGCGTGGCGGACGTGATCGATCTCGAGATGAAGGAGGTCGCTGGCCAAAGCCTCGCCTTCTACCACCTGCGTGTTTGCGGCACCGGGCTGAAGATCATCGTTCCCGTCCACAAGGCCGAGGAGAACGGCATGCGCCCGCTCGCCGACGGCGAGGACATCGAAGAGCTCTTCGAGCTGCTGCGCGACCGCGAGGTGCCGTCCGACCGGCAGACGTGGAACCGCCGCTACCGCGGCTTCATGGAGAAGATCCGCACGGGCTCGTTGTTCGAGGTCGCGGAGGTCTACCGCGACCTGAGCCTGCTCAAGACACAAAAGAGCCTCTCGCACGGCGAGCGACAGATGCTTCGCACCGCTCGCGATCTTCTCGTCAAAGAGCTCGCGATCGCGCGCGCTACGCCGGAAACGGACGTCGCCGAAGAGCTCGAAGCCTTCTTCCAGAACTAGTCGAAAGCGGCTATGAACGCGGGCTCCGTGGCCGTCGATCAGTCTGAGCAAATCACGATCCGCATCTGCACCGACCCGTGGGAGGAGGTAGAGGTGGATGCCTTCGTGTGCCCGACCAACTCGATGGGGCTGATGAAGACGTATCCGGCGACCAAGCTCAAGGAGCTCGCCGGACCCCAGGCGGAGGCCAAAGCGGTCTCCCACGCCCCCCTCGCGATCGGGGCGGCGCTGGTGACCGACGCCGGTCCCATGAAGGCCGGCGCGCTCATCCACGTGCCCAATACCGACGAGCCGGGGGGCAAGGTACAGGTCGAGGACATCCTGCGCGCCTCCGCGGCGGTGCTCGTGGCCTGCAAGGTCAAGGGCTACTCCTCGGTGGCGGTGCCGCTGATGGGTGCCTTCGACAGCGGAATTCCGGCCGAAGAGGCCGCCCGCGCGATCCACAGCGAGTTCCGCTCCTACCGGGGCGAGCGTCCGCTGACCGTGCTGCTGATGGCCAAGGACGCCGACGAGGTCGAAGTCTTCGAGCTCGCGATCGAAGGCCCGGGCTGAGCCCCCGGCAACGACCCTAGCGCGTCGCGCCTCGGGCGCGAGATCCCGCCCGTCGGCGGCCGCGCCGAACCGGGCTACGGCGGTCAATTCGGCCCGTTAGACCGGGTTTGGCCGGCTCGCACGGCGTCCGTGCCTATGTTACTCAGGGCCGCGACTTCCGACCGCGGACCCCGTCGATGGCCAGCTCGTACATCCCAGCATTGATGTTCGTCATCTTCGCACTCGGCTTTGGCGCCGTGATGCTGACGCTGACGATGATCCTTGGCCCCAAGCGCACGTCGGTCATCAAGGATGACCCGTTCGAGTGCGGCTCCGAGCCCATCGGCAGCCCGCGGGTGAAGTTCTCGGTCAAGTTCTACCAGGTCGCGATCCTCTTCCTCGTCTTCGATATCGAAGTCGCGTTCCTGTACCCCTGGGCTTCGCTGTTTCGCGAGCTGAGCTGCACCGGACCGCTGGATGCGGCCGGCGTCTGCACCGGCCAGCCGACCCTGTTCGGCCTGGTCGAGATGCTCGTCTTCCTCGGGATCTTGGTCGTCGGGCTCGCGTACATCTGGCGCAAGCGCGCGCTCGACTGGGCCTGATTTTCGCCGAAAGGAACCGTCACCGCCATGGCCAACGACAATCAAGGCTTCGTCCCCACCGTCCTGCAGGACGCGATCAACTGGGCGCAGAAATACAGCCTGTTCACGTACCCCTTCGCGACGGCGTGCTGTGCGATGGAGTTCATGTCGACGATGGGCCCGCGCTACGACATCGCGCGGTTCGGCGCCGAGTTCCCGCGGTTCTCGCCGCGTCAGGCCGACCTGCTCATCGTCATCGGCACGATCACGGAGCGTCAGGCCCCGGTGCTGCGACGCGTCTACGACCAGATGCCCGACCCCAAGTGGGTGATGGCGTTCGGCGTGTGCGCCTCGACCGGCGGCTTCTACCAGAACTACACGGTGACGCCGGGCGCCGACCAGGTCATCCCCGTCGACGTGTACGTGCCCGGCTGCCCGCCGCGGCCCGAGCAAGTGCTCGACGGCCTGATGGCGCTGCAAAACCGCATCCAGGAGCATCGCGGCCACGTGCAGGTCGAGATCGGGAACACGGCGGCGATCGGCTACACGGACCGCCGGCGGCTGCCCGTGATGCAGGACGGTACGTCGATGGCGTTGACCGAGGACGAGCGCATGCCGCGAGGCGGCCGAACCATCTGAGTGAGCGAGCGCCCTCCGCGACCGCCCAACGAGCCCGAGAGCCCATGGCCGAATCCGTACTCACCACTCTCCACAAGCACCACGGCGACGATGCGATCCTGCAGACCGCCAGCTACGTCGGCGACGAGATGGCGCTGGTCGAGCGCGCGCACCTGCTGTCGGTGATGCAGACGCTGCGCGACACACCGAGCCTGGCGTTCAACATGCTCACCGACCTGACCGTGGTCGACTGGCTGGGCCAGGACCCGCGCTTCGAGGTCGTCTATCACCTGTACAGCCTGGCGCATAAGCATCGGCTGCGCGTCAAGGTCGGCGTGCCCGAAGGCGAAGGCGAGTGCTGGATCGACTCGGTGTCGGGCCTTTGGTGGGCGGCCAACTGGTCCGAGCGCGAGGCATACGACCTGTACGGCATCGACTTCCGCGGTCACCCCGATCTGCGGCGCATCCTGATGTACGAGGAATTCGTCGGACACCCCCTGCGCAAGGACTACCCGCAAAACGGACGCCAGCCGTTGATCCGGCGGCCCGACGCGGTGCCGACCGACGACCAGACCACGCGTCTTTTGACGCACAGCCACGACCGGAGCGTGCGGTAGCCATGGCGGCCAACACCGACAACGTCGCGACCCGTCTCGCCGAGACCTACGACAGCAGCGGCCGCCAAGCGGGCGAGCTGCCGCTGTCGCCTTCGATGGAAGCGTTCGCCGAAGAGGCGCGACGGCTGCCGACCGAAGAGATGATCGTCAACATGGGGCCGTCGCATCCGGCGATGCACGGCACGGTCCGGGTGGTGCTGCGCATCGACGGCGAGCTCATCAAGGACGCCGACGTGCAGATCGGCTACCTGCACCGCGGCTTCGAGAAGGAGTGCGAGTCGTCGACGTGGTCGCAGATCTTCCCGTACGTCGACCGGCTCAACTACGTCTCGCCGATGCTCAACAACGTGGGTTTCGCGATGGCGGTGGAGAAGCTGCTCGGCATCACCGACGACATCCCCGAGCGCGCCGAGTACATCCGCGTCATCGTCGGTGAAATCTCGCGCATCGCCGACCACCTCACGTGCATCTTCGCGTCGCTCGCCGAGCTCGGCGGCCTGACCGCGTTCTTCTACGGCAACCGGGCGCGCGAGCACCTGTGGGAGCTGCTCGAGGACGTTTCGGGCGCACGATTGACCCACAGCTACGCCCGCATCGGCGGCGTGTCGTGGGACCTGACCGAGGGTTTCGAGGACAAGTGCCGCGAAAAGTTCAAGAAGGTCCGCGGCTACGTCTCCGACATTCGCAAGCTCGTCGAACGCAACCGCATCTTCCTCGATCGCATGGAAGGCGTCGGCGTGCTGCCGATGGCCGACGCCATCTCCTACGGCGTGACCGGCCCCTGCCTGCGCGGCTCCGGCGTCGCGTACGACGTCCGCAAGGACCACCCCTACTCCGTCTACGACCACTTCGACTTCGACGTGCCGGTCGCGGACGCGGGCGACAACCTCGCGCGCTACCTCGTGCGCATCGAGGAGATCGAGCAATCGGCCAGGATCGTCGAGCAGGCGCTGGTCCAGATCCCGCCCGGGCCCGTGATCATCGACGACCCGATCATCGCGCTTCCCGCCAAGCGCGAGGTCTACAACTCGATCGAGGGCATGATCGCCCACTTCAAGCTCATCATGGACGGCATCCGCGTGCCGCCAGGCGAAGCGTACAGCTACACCGAAGGTGGCAACGGCGAGCTGGGCTTTTACGTCGTCTCCGACGGCTCGGGCCGGCCGTACAAGTGCCGCTGCCGGCCGCCGTCGTTCTACACGACCGCGGCGCTGCGCCAGATGATCATCGGGGCGAACATCGCCGACGTCGTCCCGATCTTCGGCTCCCTCAACATGATCGGTGGCGAGTGCGACCGCTGAGGAACGCAAGTCGACATGGCTAACCGGACTTCCGACACGATTCCGCCCACCGCTTCGCCGCCTCCGCCGGCGCCGCTGCCCACCGCCGATGCGCCCAAGCGCCACAGCGTGGGTCTGGCCCTCAAGAAGGTCGACACCAACCCGCCCAAGGCGCCCAACCTGGCGGCCGAGCCCGTCGAGGGCGAAGAGCCCGTCACGCTGACGATCGACGGCGAGCAGGTCACCGTCCGCAAGGGCACCAACGTGCTCGAGGCGGCCAAGCTGCTCGGCGAGGACATCTGCCACTTCTGCTACCACCGCGGCCTGTCGATCGCGGCGAGCTGCCGGCAGTGTCTGGTCGAGATCGACAAGATGGGCAAGCTGCAGCCCAGCTGTCAGGTGGAAGTGCGCCCCGACATGGTGGTGCAGACCAAGAGCCCGGCCGTGCTCAAAGCGCGGCAGGAGATGCTGGAGTTCACGCTCAAGAACCACCCGATCGACTGTCCGATCTGCGACAAGGCGGGCGAGTGCAAGCTGCAGCGGCACTACATGGACCACGACCACTCGCTGACCCGCGTGGACGTGCCCAAGATCCGAAAGCCCAAGCACAAGGACATCGGCCGCGAGATCGTGCTCGACGCCGAGCGCTGCATTCTGTGCAGCCGCTGCATCCGGTTCTGCGAGGAAATCCCGGGGACGTCCGAGCTGACCATGACGTTTCGTGGCGACCACGAGACGCTCGACATCGCCGACGGTCACCGGCTCGACAACGCGTACTCGATCAACACGGTCGACGTGTGCCCGGTCGGCGCGCTGACGGCCAAGGATTTCCGGTTCGCGATCCGAACCTGGGAGCTGCAAGCCACCGACACCACGTGCCCGGGCTGCGCCACGGGCTGCGCGGTGGAGCTGCACACCAAGCACGAGCAGGCCTACCGGCTCGTGCCGCGCGAGGACCCCGCCGTCAACGGTCACTGGATGTGCGACGAGGGTCGCTACACGTACAAGGAGCTCGAGCCCTCGCACCGGGTGCAGTACGCCGAGATCGAGGGGCACCAGGTTCCGTTGTTCGACGCGGTGGCGCTGACGGCCCAGCGACTGCAGGGCAAGAAGGTGGCCTTCGTGTTCGCCTCCACGGCCACCACCGAGGCCAACCAGGCGCTCGCCGAGCTGTGCGAGCTCGTGGGCGGCGAGCGGTTCATCCTGGGCCGCCCGATCGCCGACGGCGACGACATCCTGCGCGACCCGGACAAGAACCCGAACTCGCGCGGGGCCAAGCTGGCCGCCGGCGACGTGTCCAAGCACGAGGCCGAGCTCGCGCTCGAGCTCGCGGGCCGCGCCTACGAGGCGGTCGTCTTCCTCGACGACGAGGGAGAGCTGTCGGACGTCGTGCTGCAGGGGCTTTCGGGGCTGACCTCGATCTGCTTCGCGGACCGACGCACCAAGCTGGCCGACGCGTGCCGCATCGTGCTGCCGGCGGCGAGCTGGGCCGAGATCCTGGGCACGTACATCAACCGCAACGGCCTACTGCGCGTGACCCGACCGGCCTGGCGGCCCGAGGGTGACCGCAAGCACCGCGCCGACCTCATCGGCGACATCCTGCGCCAGCTCGGCCGCGACAACGTCGCGACGGCCCGCGAGCGCACCCGCCTGCTCGCCGAGGCCCACGGCCACCAAGAGCTCCTGACGATGCTCGCCGAACCCAAGAAGATGCGCCCCACGCTGCTGCGTTGGGCCAACACCCGCGGATAGCCCACCGTGCGAATCGCCCCGCTCTCGTCATCCGCCATGTTCAACGCTCTCGTCTCGCTGCCCCCGCGCTTGGCTGCCACGCTGCGGCGACTGCCCGTCGCCTGGGTCTGGCTGGCCGTGGTCTCGTTGATGCTGCCCGCCACCGCGTGCGACGGCGAGGATCCTCCGTCGTCGGTGGACGCGGGCGCGCAGATGCATCTGGAGCCCGCGCGGCTCGTGTTCCATCCGGACACCGCGCCCATCGCCGTCGACATCGTCAACGACGGCAAGGACCCGCTGTTCATCAACAACGCGCGCCTGGAAGGGCCGGACTGGTCCTCGTTCCAGATCACCGACGCACGCACCTCCGGGATCATCGCGCCGGGTGAGCGCGCCACGGTGCACATCGAGGTGGACGCGGCCTCGCTCAAGGGGCCCGGGGACGCACGCCCCATCGTGGCCGCGGGCGCCGAGCCTCCCGAGCCGATCGGGCCGGACGAGTACCGCGTCGGCGAAGCCTCCCTGCGCTTTTCCGCGAACGGGGCCGAGGTCTCGGCGCCGATCGTCTTCGAAGATCCGCCCTGGTTCGGTCAGTACTTCCTGCCGGCGCTGCTGAAGATCCTCGCGCTGGTCATGGGCTTCATCATGCCCCTGGCCTCGCTGCTGACGTGGCTCGAGCGCAAGCAGTCCGCGATGATGCAGGACCGCCTCGGCCCGAACATGGCGGCGCTGGGGTTCGGCAAGGTCAAGCTGCGGTTGTGGGGCATCCCGCACTTCATCGCCGACGGCGTGAAGATGCTCTTCAAGGAAGACTTCATCCCCAAGTACGCGCACCGGGCGTTGTACTCGCTGGCGCCGCTGTTCGCGTTCGCGCCCGCGCTGGTGGTGTTCGCGATCATGCCGTTCGGCGATGCGGTCTGCTACGACCACCTCGGCGACGTGCTGTCGCAGGCCGACGTCGACCAGTGCGCCGACGGCCGCGGGGGCACGGCCCTGCAGATCGCCCACATCGACGTGGGCCTGCTGTACTACTTCGCGATCGCGTCGCTGGCGACCTACGGCACGGCGCTGGCCGGCTGGTCCAGCTACAACAAGTGGGCAATCTTGGGCTCGCTGCGCGCCTCGGCGCAGATGATCTCGTACGAGGTCGCGATCGGCCTGACGATCGTCGGCGCCCTGCTCGTTTACGGGACGCTGGAGCCCCACGCGCTGGTGCGGGCCCAGATGGACAGCTACTGGGGCATCGTTCTGCAGCCCGTCGGGCTGATCCTGTTCATGACGGCGGGCATCGCCGAGACCAAGCGGGCCCCCTTCGACCTGCCCGAAGGCGAGTCCGAGATCATCGGGTACTTCATCGAGTACTCGGGCATGCGCTTCGGACTGTTCTTCCTGGCCGAGTTCATCGAGGTCATCTTCATGTCGGCGATGGTCGCCACGCTGTTCCTCGGCGGGTGGTCGGTGCCGTTCATGGGTGCCCACGGCTTCGAGACGGCCTGGGCGGCGCAGCTGTTCTTGACGATGCTGGGCCTGGGCCTGACCGTGATCGGTGTGGGCGCCTGGCGAGCGTCCAAGCACGGCGAGACGTTCGGCGTCCTGCTGGTGACCGTCGGGTCGCTGCATCTGTTCGGTGCGGCGTACTCGCTGTTCACCGGTTGGGGCACCGCCCTGCCCCACATCCTCGTGATCGCGATCGGCCTGCTGACCTGGGGCGCCAAGGTCTTCATCCTGTGCTGGGTGCAGCTGCTGATCCGGTGGACGCTGCGACCAGCTGATGAGCCTGGGCTGGAAGGGCCTGCTTCCGCTGTCGATCGCCAACATCGTCCTGACGGCGGTGATCGTGTACCTCATGCTGCCCGGGGCGCAGCCTCCCACCTAGCGCGTTTCATGGAGTTGCGACGATGACCATCGGTGTCAAAAAGGTGAGCCTGACGCGGACGACCCGCGATCAGATCTTCTTGCCGGCCATCCTCGAGGGGCTGCTGACGACGGCGCGGCACTTCTTCAAGAACACGCTGACGCCCGGCATGGGCGACATCGACACGATCCGCTACGGCGAGCCCGAGGTGGACGTCAAAGACTACTACCCGGACCGATTCCGGGGCGTACACCGCCTGATGTACCGCGAGGACGGCTCGGTGCGCTGCGTGGCGTGCATGTGCTGCTCGACGGTCTGCCCGGCGCGCTGCATCTACATCCACGCCGAGGATCGGCGCGACGATCAGGAGAAGGCGCCCGCGAGCTTCGTGATCGACGAGCTCAAGTGCGTGGTCTGTGGCTTCTGCGTCGAGGCCTGCCCGTGCGACGCGATCCGCATGGACACCAAGGAACACATGGTGCCTACCGAGACCCGCGAAGAAGCGGTGCTCGGCAAGATCGACCTGATGAAGCGCGGTGGCCCGTCCGTCGCCGTCCAAGGTGGGGCCGCGCCGAACTACCGCGAGGTCGCGCCCAAGCGAGACCCGCGGTTCGAGCACGACCCCCAATAGTCGTCGGATTGACCGTCGCAGCCTCGTCCGCCACGAGGAGGCATGGCGGGACCGTCGACGCAACCCGAGGGTGCATCGACCGGCGACGCTGCGGCGGGGTCGACCGGCGGCGCTGGGGCGGAGTCGACCGAACAGCCGCCGGGGGTGACCTCGACGAGCGGAGGCGAATCAGACGGCGCCGCCAGCCACGGCGCCCCTGTCTACGAAGACCCGCTGGGGCGGCTGAACATCACCTGGTGGGTACGACCTCGGGCGGACGCTCGAAGATGCTCGCGTAGTGGTACGGCCCCACGGCCACCACGTCGACCTCGCGCAGCCCACCGGCCTCCACCACCGCGCGCACCGCCTCGGGTGCCATGCGCATCTCGTCGCGAGGCCCCCGCGGCTTGCCCAGCACCGGCGTCTCTTCGCGCGGCCGCGGGTACCAGTTGATCACGACGAAGCGCCCGCCGGGCCGAAGCACTTCGCGAACCGCTCGCGCGAGCTCGGTCGGGGCGTCCACCCCGTGGAAAGTGTTGGCGATGAGCACCAGGTCCACGGGGTCGCCGATGCACTGGTCGACGTGGCGCGCGTCGGCCCGCACGAACGTCACGTTGGTCACGCCCGCGCGTGCGGTCTCTGCCCGCGCCTGCGCGAGCATCGACTCGAGCATGTCGACCGCGTAGACCCGCCCGGGCGCGACGAGACGGGCCAGCGCCGCGGTGAAGTACCCGTCGCCGCAGCACAGGTCGACCACGTCCATCCCAGCCCGCACCCCGGCCGTCGCCAATGTCTGCCGCGGGTTGGGCCACAGCGCCTCCCACCAATCACGGTCGGGCATCCCCGTCGCAGCGAACAGCTCGGTGTCCTCGCCCACCGCTTCACTATGCAACACCGGCGCGCGTAGGGCTGGGTTGCACGGTCTGTCCTGCAGCGTCGTGCCCGCGGTTGCGCCACGCAAGAAAACCGGCGCCGTTCGAAATCGAACGACGCCGGTTCTTCGCGCCCCGTTGGGCCCCCTCCCCGCCGTACCAGCGGCGGGCGGGACGGCGCGGGCGAGCTACTCCGCGCCCGGAGGCGGCGGCGCGATCGTGTTGTTCTCGAAGTGAGTGCGGAACTCGTCCTCGGGGTCGCGCAAGCGTTCGCACTTCGCGACCGTGTCCCCCACGATCGATTCGAAGAACTCCAGCTGAGCCTCGATGGGATACGAGAAGGTCTTCACGTCGAACTCGAACTCGGCGTACAAGATGCTCTGGCGCGCGTCGTCATGCTCGTTGCCGTAGTCGATCAGGGCGTCTTGCGACTGCGAGAGTGCTTCGGAGGCGGCGCTCGCATTGGCGGCGAGGTTGTTCGCGGCGTCCTCGCAGGTCATGTCGGGATTGGCGTAGGCCCGCAGCAGAGTCGCCTCCGCGCTCATGATCACCATCTCCGTCATCGCGAGCTTGGCAGTGTCGAGCACGAAGTGGATCTTGCGGATCGCCAGCTCGTCCGGTGAAGCATCGGGTTCCGGGAACGACTCCCCGATATCGACTCGAAACTCGAACGCCTTGCTGGCGAGGTCCCCCGCGAGCTCGCCGGTGTCGGCCGTGCCGAACAGCGCCGTCTGCTTGTCCAGGAGGTACTCGTCGTCGCCATAGAAATAGTCCCGACGCACGCCCATCTTGTTGTCGAGGGAAACGGCAGCCTCGTGCGCGATCGCGTTGTCGATGAGGTCCGCCGTCTCGGCCTGCAGCTCCTCTTTGAGCCGCGTCATGACGGTTTCGACCTCGTCGGCGAGGTCGGCGACCGGGTCGGGTTGCTCGAAGAACCCGAGTCCTTCACCCAGTCCCAGGTCGAACATCGCATTGAAGCCGATCGAAAACAGCGCCCCGTACAGCGGCCCGCTCCCCTTCGCGAGCACCTGATTGGCGAGGACCGCGGCGGTCCCAGCCCCGGCAGCGGCGTGACTGCTCTTGGAGAAGGTCGCCAGTGAGTCCGCCATGGACGCGTGCGACATGAGCGTGGGCGGGGAGACCGGGCTCGGGTCGAAGTCGAGGGCACGCTTGTAGTGGGTGACCTCCTCGACGTACCAGGCTTGGGGCACGTACATGCTCAACGGCGGCAGCGGGTCCTTTTGGCAGGTTTTCCTCTCCTTGATCCAACCGACGCCGCACTTGCTGCTGCCCGTCTTGTAAAAGCCCTCCCCGTACAGCTCCTGGCACGAGGTCGACTTCCTCTCGCAACCCGACCGCCGGATCATGGTGCCCGCGTAGAAAGTCGGGCCGGTATGGACGAAGGGTGAGCTGATGGCCGTCGTGTGCGGATGACCCTCCAGGAACCCACCGAGGTCCAAGGGAGACCGCCCGCCCTGCTCGAGGACGACCTGGTTGCCCTTGCACGTCATCGAGAACGCGGGAAAGTCGGGGGGGAAAGCCGACTCGGGGTCGAACACGGTGTAGTTGAGTTGGCCCGAGCCGAGCACCTTCGCGGCGTTCGGCTCGATCCCCGGGCTGATGGCCGTCAACGAAGCATCCAACCCGAGGGGCATCCCGACCGCCCGCCCGATGACGTCGTAGCCACCGCCGGGTCGGTTGACGAATCGCCACTGGAGGCGCGAATCGTCGGGTGAGCTCACTTGGTCGAACTCAAAGCTGGAGTAGGCGGGCGTCTCCCACTGTTCCGTCGCGTCCGATGCGAGCGGGGTGAGCACGACGGCTCCGGGCTTGACCTCGTGCATGCCCGCGTACCTGAGGTAGCGGCCATTGGGGCTTCGGATCGCGTAGTACTTGTTCGGATCGGGGTCGAAGACACCGTCCTTGCACGCCGATGCCCCCCCGGGCTCGGCCGGCTCCGTCTCGTCGTCCTCCACATCGTCGGCGCAGACGCAGGGAACGTCGTGGGTGCAGGTCTGGGCGTCGAGCTCATCGGCCGTGCCGGGTTGGAACGTGGTGACGAGCCCGAGGCGCAGCAACGAGGAGTTGGGCAACTGCTCCGTCACGGAGGCCGTGATGGAGCAGCCGTGCTCGCTGAACGCCTCGGGCTCGCTGGAGATTTCGGCGTCGAAGATCCCGGGGTCCTCCTCCCCGACGACCTGCGCCTGCGCGGCCAGACACTGGACTTCGTCGGCGATCGGTCGAAACCCGTGGTCGCGACAGGTACCCGACGTGACCATGACGGGGTTGATGTCGGCGACCGTGGCCTGCCGCGCCGCGACGTCCTCGGACTCGTCGTCGAGATCGGCCTCGAACTCGGACTCCGCGGCCGTGCAGCCGGCCATCATCAGGGCGATCGAGCCGGCCGCCATCAGGACGCCGAGCCCTCGGCGAGCGTTCGTACGTGTGAGGGAAGAAGAAGCCGACGCTGCGGCAGGACGGGAAATCGTTGTCGTGTTCATCGGAGTCTCTCGTCGACCGTCGGCGCGCTTGCACCACCGACCGCGCGCCCGAAGACGCTCCCCCCGACAAACCGATCAGCCCCGCGCGCTTTTTTTCCTCCCCGCGCCCGCCCTCCGCAACGCCCGATCCGCCCCCCCGCCGAGGAGGGAGACCAACGCCGTCCCCCCCACCCGTGCCCGGGGGAGGCTCCAACGACGACTGTCGCCTCGAAGGCGAAGCCGCCCCGATCAACCACGGACGAAGGGGACGAAGTCCCCCCGCCAGGGAGGGGGACCCGACGTCGAGGCGAAGCCTCGACCGGGGGAGGGACCGCGAGGTCCCTCCATCAAGGATAGAGGCCGGCCGTCAGGAGCGAGCGAGTTCGACCCCTACTGTAGTAGGTGGGCACCGCGGATAACCGCTTCGGGCTTCCCGCCGGACGGGCATGCACACCCGCGGACAGAGGCGGTTCCCTGGTCGAACGAGTAGGACGAACTTGGCTGCCACCTGACGGACGGCCTCAGACCTGATCTTAGCAGCCGTGGCGACGCCGTCGAACGGGCGAACCCCACGGGCGTGCGAGTTTTTGACGCGGGATTTGTCCTTGACACCCCGCGGGTGATCACGCGGTGGGCATCGTCTTCAAAAAGTCGATTGCATCTCGCAGCCGAAGTCGTACGCGATCCTTGCCGAGCACGGCGAGCGTGTCGAACAACGGCGGCGCGGCGGTGCGCCCGCAGGCGGCGATGCGCAGCACCGCGAACAGTTCCTTGGGCTTCCACCCCACCCGCTCGCCGAAGCCGCGGGAGAACGCCTCGAGCGCCTCGACGGTGAACGCACGCGCGTCGGCATCCTGCTCGATCGCGTCGATGTAGTCCTTGAGGACCTTCGCCGTTTCCTTGGCGGTGCGCTTGTTGGGCACGAGCTTGCTCGCGACCAACGTGTAGTCCACCGATCCGCCGAAGAAGAACGAAGCGTACGGCACGAAGTCGTCGAGCGTGTCGATGCGCTCGCGCACCAGCGGGATCAGGGCCCGCAGGCGGTCCTCGGAGAGCACGCGGTCGCGCAGCACCTGCAGCAGGCCCTCGTCGGACAGCTCGCGGATGTCGTGGCCCGAAAACGCGGCGAGCTTGGCCGGGTCGAAGACGGGACCGCCCGTCTTGATCCGATGCAGGTCGAACCCCTCCACGAACTCCGCGAGGGTGAACCGCTCGCGCTCGTCGGGCATCGAGTACCCGAGCGTGCCCAGGAAGTTGATGAACGTCTCGGGCAGAAACCCCAGCGCGCGGTAGTGGTCGATCGAGACCGGGTTCTTGCGCTTGGACAGCTTGGACTTGTCCGCGTTGCGCAAGAGGCCGAGGTGATACCAAAGCGGTTGGTCCCAGCCGAACGCCTGGTACAGCAGCACGTGCTTGGGCGTCGACGTCAGCCAGTCCTCGCCGCGCAGGACATGGGTGATGTCCATGTCGTGGTCGTCGACCACGTTGGCGAGGTGGTAGGTCGGAAAGCCGTCGGACTTGAGCAGGACCTGATCGTCGATCTCGGCATGGGCGAACGTGACCTCGCCGCGCAGCTGGTCGAGGACCGTCGTCTCTCCCCCCTCGGGGATGCGCAGCCGGACCGTGTGGGCCTCGCCGGCGGCCGCCCGCGCCTGCGCGTCGGCCTTGGGGATGTCGCGGCAATGCCCGTCGTAGCCGGGCCGCAGCTTGGCCGCCTCCCGCTCCACCCGCAGCGCGTCGAGCCGTTCCCTGGTGCAGAAACAGCGGTACGCCGCGCCGCTGTCGAGCAGCACCTTCGCCGCCGCCTGGTACTTGTCGGTGCGCTCGGACTGCCGGTACGGGCCATGCGGCCCGCCGACGTCCGGACCTTCGTCCCAGGTCAGCCCCAGCCAACGCAGCGCGGCCAAGATGGCGTCCTCGCTCGACGACGACGACCGCTGCTGGTCGGTGTCCTCGATGCGCAGCACGAACTTGCCGCCGTGACGGCGCGCGAACGCGTAGTTGAACAGGGCGATGTACGCGGTGCCGACGTGGGGGTCGCCAGTCGGGCTCGGGGCGATCCGCACGCGAGGCGGCATGCGTCCGGCGACGGGGCCGGGCTGCGACGGGTCTGACGACATGGCGCGGTCTCCTACCATATGCCCGGCGCGCCCGTTACACTGCCGGACACGTGGCCGCCGACTCGCTCGACTCCCGCATCTTCGAGTCCGTCTGGGAGGTCGCGCTGCGACGTGTCTTCGACCGCGCGGTCGCGACGACCGACCTGCTCGACGAGACGCTGCGCGGTCTCGGACCGATCCGCCGCAAGGACCAGGAGCTGTGGGCCGGCGACCGCCTGCTCAACGACGAGCGCGAGATCCTGCCGCGGATCTGCCGTGCGACCAGCCTGGGCTTGGCGATTTATTTGGGCAACCGGCGGGTCGCCAGCTTCTCGGTCGTCGACGCCGGCGAGATCCAGCCGGTCGGTGGCTACGCCGACGCCGTGGTGGTCGACACGGTGCTGCGCCGTCGCGAGGCCTTCCGCGGCACGCTCGACCGGGCCGGCCGCCCGTTCGCGGTGGCCTGCCGTCCCCTGTACGCCCGCGACCGCTCCGACGAGTACGGTCCGGTGGGCATGCTCGAGGCCTACCAGGACCAGGCCGCGTTCGAAGAGCTGATCGCCGGGAGCCTACGGGAGAACCTGGGCAGCGAGGTCCAGACGGCCGGATCGCTCCAGGCCGACAAGGTCGACGCGATCACCCACTTCATCGACGACGTCGCCCGTCGCCTGCAGCTGCTCGCCCTCAACGGCAACATCATCGCCGCCCAGGCCGGGGACCACGGCCGGGCCTTCCGGGTCGTGTGCCGGGAGCTGTCGAGCCTGGCCGACCAGGCCAAGGAGACCGTCGCCGAGGTCCGCAAGCTCTCGTCCGACGACAGGGATGCCGAGCTCGAGCCCGCCGCCCCCGACCTCGATCTCGACCCCGATCCTCAGTAGATCCCCCGATCCTCCTCGCCACCGACCCCTCCCGTCGGCCGGCTCGGGGCCGCCGCTCGGGCCCCGTTTACGTTGAGATATCGAGGGGTTGCAGATGTCGTACCGATCGTGCGCGCAGGGGGTCCCGCCCATCTGGACGGCCCCGA
>CALBMM010000187.1 GCA_937896535.1 uncultured Pseudomonadota bacterium | reverse complement strand
AGATGCTCACATACCTGGTGAAGGCGCGCGACAAGGCGCTCTTCATCATCGATGAACCGGACATCTATCTGCACTCTGATCTTCAGCGGCAGCTTCTTGGGCTGCTGCGGGACCTTGGACCCGACATTCTCGTCGCGACGCACTCCACCGAGATCGTCACGGAGGCTGAACCAGACGACATCCTCGTCATCGACAAGAAGAAGAAGCGAGCTCGGCGGATCGGGCAGCCGTCAGGGCTGGCACAGGTTTTCTCGGCGCTCGGGTCGAATCTGAACCCAGTCCTCACGCAGCTTGCCAAGACCCGGACCGCGGTCTTCGTGGAAGGAAAGGACTTCCAGATCTTGTCGAAGTTTGCGCGGAAGCTCGGTCATCGTGACATCGCCAACAGGTCACAGTTTGCGGTCATCCCAATCGAGGGGTTCAACCCGGAGCGGGCGCGCAGCCTGAAGGCGGGAATGGAAGCAACGCTGGGTGTTCCGGTTCAGGCCGCGCTCATCCTAGACCGTGACTTCAGGTCACGGGACGAATGTAGTGCAATTTCCAAGGAGTGTGAGAGCTTCGTCGAAGCCGTTATCATCCACCCGTTCAAGGAGGTCGAGAACGCACTTCTCGTGCCCGCAGCGCTCGACCGGGCCGCGGAACGCAGGGTCGAGGAGCGGAACCGCCGGGCGTCCACGGCGCTAGCCTACGAGCCTTTGGCGAAGGCGACCCTGGAAAGCTTTGCCAGAGCTACGAAGAACCACGTCATGTCACGTTGGCTTTCGGCGCGATACGATTTCGACCGGCGCCAAACGCCGGGTATCAATCAGGCGACGAGCAACGAGCGCGGCCTGGGCGAGTTCGAGGAGCTCTGGGCCGATGCTGGGGGACCGCTACGGCTGGTTCAAGGCAAGGAAGCTCTGCGTGAGATCAACAAGGCTCTACAGGCAGCGTACGGGATCAGCGTCACGCCAACGGGGATCGTGGATGCGATGGCGGTCGCGGATGTTCCGGAAGGAGTCACGGAGTTGATTGGGAAGTTGGTACCGTTCGCAAAGAAGCACCCTCAATGATAACCCCCGAGCGCCGGCATCTTCTCGATGCTCTCCAATCCGACCTGATCGGCCCCTACGACCCGGAGTCGCCTCACGAGGTTCTCAAGCTCCCCCCCACGCGGTGGTACCTCACCGGCTTCCTCGTTCCCGAATCCTCGGCCCACCACGAAGCGACCAACTCCGGGGATGAGAACGAAGACTACGCCGCGGGCACGGAGGCCGGAGCCGACGACGGGGAGTCGACCGCGCCGGAGGCGAAGCACAAGCCGATCTTGCCCAGCTCGCTGGGGATGACGTTGCTGCTCCCGCCGGCACCTGCTGCCGGCGACGATGTCCTGCACGTCCAGCTTTCGTGGGGGGAGTACGTGCCGGCCACGAACAAGGAGGAAGTCGAAGCACTCTGTGCGGCGCGCGGGCTGGATGTCACCGCCTACCTCAAGGAGAAGAACGTCTCCACGATCTGGGATCGCGTCGCGGTCGAGGGGCGCACCGCAACGTTGCCGCTTGGGGGTGGTGAGCCGGGCACGCTGCGGAAGGTCCTGGTCGACGGGACGAGCCACGTTCAGATCGAGTACCGGGTCGAGGACATCAGCCCCGCCGACGCGGATGCGCTGCAGATCGGTGAGCCGGGGCAGGGGGCGCGGGCGGTGTCGGTGTTCGTGGTCAACAACCGGCCGATCCTCGCCGACGCCAACAAGGACCCGCGCGGCTATTCCCGCGAGCTCAACCGACAGTCGCTGTTCCAGCTCCAAATGGAGGTTCGGTCGGACCGCCCCCTGCTGTCGCGTCCGGACGCGCACTTTGCCTCGTCGGAGGACTTCGATGACAAGATGGTGGACCTGCAGTTCCGCCGGGAGGTGGAGTGGGTCGTGGGGCACGGTATCGCGGCCACGCCGGTGGGCGTGAAGCCCGACGCGGCTGTCCATCTCGAGGACAACCCGGCCGTCGGCGCCCGGGTGAGCTGGATCCCCTACACCACCGTCGCGCGCGTCAAGCCGGGGCCGGCGGCAGGCGTGACCGTCGCGATGAAGGAGCTCGCAGAGCTGGAGACCGCCGAGGATGTCGACAGGGCGCTATCGAAGCTCCCAGAGGCCTACCGAGACTGGATCGACAAACAGGCCGCGATTCGCCTCGACCTGCCGCGCTATCGCGAAACCCAGGCCGAGCTCGTGTCTCGTGCCCGAGCTGCGCTCGCGCGCATCGAGGCGGGGGTCGAACTGCTCAAGACGGACCCGGAGCTCCGTCAGGCATTCGCGTGGGCCAACCGCGCGATGGCCGAGGTCGCCGTCCGACGTCACAACGCCGCTCAGCCGAAGTGGCATCTCTTCCAGCTCGCATTCGTGATCCTGAACCTGCGCGGACTCAGCGATCCCAGCCATGAGGACCGCGAGCTCGTCGAGCTTCTCTTCTTCCCCACCGGGGGTGGCAAGACCGAAGCGTATCTCGGCGTCATCGCCACCACGCTCATCCTTCGACGCATGCGCGGCGTTGCCCGCGACGACCGAGGCCTCGGCGTCGCCGTACTCCTCCGCTACACCCTGCGACTTCTCACCCTCGACCAGCTCGAGCGCGCCTCGGCGCTGATCTGCAGCCTCGAGCTCCTGCGTCGGCAACACCCCGACCGCCTCGGGACCGAGCGCTACGCGATCGGCCTTTGGGTCGGCCGGTCCGGGTCGCCCAACACGATGACGGAGGCCAAGAAGGCCCTCAACGACTATCGAGGCAAGACCGCCGACAACACCGGCTCTCCGTTCCCGCTGGTCAAGTGCCCGTGGTGCGACACCCCGATCGAGGGGCGGAACATGCAGACGCTTCCGCTCAACAAGAAGAACCCCACCCGAACGCAGGTCACCTGCGCCAACGTCGAGTGCGAGTTCTCGGGCGTGGGACGAGGGGACGCCGGGAAGAAAGTGGGCGAGCTCCCGGTGTTGTTCGTCGACGAGCACATCTACGCCGAGCTGCCCTGCTTCGTGGTGTCGACCGTCGACAAGTTCGCGCTGCTGACCCACCGTGGGCAGGCCGGCAAGTTGTTCGGCAAGGTCCACAGCTACACCGAGCAACATGGTCATCCCCGGACGTTCTGGGGAGGCGGCGATGGCGACGACTACGCGATCCCGCCGGCATCGGCCGATCCGCTCCCCCACGGGCTGCGCCCGCCGGAGCTCATCGTGCAGGACGAGTTGCACCTGATCTCGGGCCCGCTCGGGACGATGGTGGGTCTATTCGAGACGCTCGTGGAAGAGCTGTGTTGCCAAACCGCTCCGGACGGGACTCGGACCGGCCCGAAGATCCTCGCTGCGACCGCGACCGTTCGGCGCGCCAGCGCGCAGGTTCAGGCTCTCTATGCTCGCAAGCCCGACCAGACCCGCCTGTTCCCACCGCAGGGCGTCGACGCGTGGCAGACCTTCTTTGCCGAGCGCGACGAGGGCGCGAACGAGCGAATGTACGCCGGCGTGGCTGCGACCGGGCGCTCGATGAAGCGGATTCTGCTCAACAGCTACCTCACTCTGTTGGGTGCCGGCGAGCACCTGTACACCGGCGGCGTCAGCTCCCCGGACGAGGCCGACCCGTACAAGACGGTGGTCGGGTACTTCAACAGCCTTCGCGAACTCGGGGGGATGCGGCGTCTGGTCGACGACGAAGTCTACGCGCGTGTCCAACGCAGTGACCGTCGTACGCCGGAAGGTGCGCTCCCCGGTCGTTGGATGCGGCGCCGGAAGATCGGGGATCCGATCGAGCTCACGAGCCGAGTCCAGACCCATCAACTCACTCGTGACAAGGCGCGACTCGCGACGAAGTTCCACGTGTACGAGCGCGAGGAGAAGGACAAGACGCTTCCGTCAGGGGCGCCCGCGCCTGTCGACGTGCTTCTCGCGAGCAACATGATCTCCGTCGGTCTCGACGTGACCCGGCTGGGGCTCATGGTCGTCGCGGGCCAGCCGAAGACGACCGCCGAGTACATCCAGGCTTCGAGCCGCGTGGGCCGCAACGACAAGCGGCCGGGCTTTGTCCTCACGGTCTACAACATCCACAAGCCGAGGGACCGCTCTCACTACGAGCACTTCATGGCCTACCACGAGAGCTTCTATCGCTACGTGGAAGCGCAGAGCGTCACGCCGTTCTCGTTGCCCGCGCTCGACCGCGCGCTCGCCTCGGTGGTCGTGGGCATGGTGCGACACAGCGGACGACCGCAGCTGGCCGCTCCGTTGGGGGCCGCCAAGCCGGACCTGATCGGTCCCGCGGGAAAGGTGGCGTCCGAAGTGCTCAAGGAACGGGCTCTCGCGCAGCCACGTGTGGGCGCCGAAGGGCAGGCAGCCTACGTCTACGGTCACTCCAGATACATCGTCGACAGGTGGCGCGACATCATCTCGCCCACGGTGGACAGCCAGGGATCCTCGGCGCGGTACTGCTACAGCAAGTGGGAGAGCAAGCTCGCCAGCGCCAACCCGCTGATGCGCACGCCGGAAGACGACGCGAAGGCGCCGGCGCACGTCCGGATCAAACCGAGTGATCCCCAGTTCCACTTCGTGGCGCCCACCTCGATGAGGGACGTGGAGCCGAGTGTCGAGATCTGGGTGCGTCGGCGCCCACAGAGCGAGGACTGACATGGGACGCCCGAAGTCGAAGAAGAAAGGTGCTGGCGCCCCGCTACCCGAGGGGCAGCTTCGCCAAAGCCAGATGATCACGACGTTCGGTCCGGGGTCGCTCGTCGACCTCGTCGGCGACGCGGTGTTGATCCCGGGCCTCGAACAGTGGTGGTACACGGGGTCCGGCGCGTACGAGATCGCCGAACAGAGACTGGCGGACAACCTCCGCCGGCGTGGTCTGAAGCTGTCGCGAACGAACCCGTTTCGCGCACCACCGGTGAACGCCGGGGACGAGCTGCATTTGGGCTGCGGGGTACGGGCAGTGGAGTTTCCCAGCTGGTTTCTGTGTCCGCAGCGTGACTGCGAGCGCCTGGTCCACAAGCGTGACACCGAGTTGGTCTCCGGGGAGCGTCGGCATCGTTGCTTGAGCAAGAAGAAGGCGACCAGGCTCGTGCCGGTTCGCTTCGTGACCGCTTGCGCGAACGGTCATCTCGACGATTTTCCTTGGAACTGGTTCGTACACAAGCGTCGTGGAGGGTCGTGCCCAACCCCCGAGCTCGTCCTTACCGATCGGGGCAGCGGCGACCTGAGCGACGTGATCCTGCGATGCAACGGGTGTGAGGAGTGGCGGCCGATGTCCGAAGCCAAGGGACCTGGCGCGCTGGGGGGTTGTCAGGGGATGCGTCCCTGGCTCGGCGCGTACGTCGGCGACCTCTCGGTGCAGGAGCCCGGCTGCGAGGAGCAGAGAAAGCTGCTGCTGCGAACCGCGAGCGACAGTTACTTCTCCCAGGTCGAGAGCGCGCTTTCGATTCCGGTCCGAAGCCAGCTGCGGCCGGCGATCGCCGAGTACCTGGAACAGCATCATGATCGTGATCTCTCCGCGATCGATTCGTTGGGCGTCGTGACCGCCGCGCGGAAGCTGATCCCCGTCCTTCGGGATGCGCCGGAGGAGGTCGCGGCGTTGTCGGATGCCGAGCTGTGGCACGCGCTGACCACGTACCGGGTGGAGAAGGACAGCGACCCCGGAGCGACGCACGTTCGGGAGGCCGAGTACAAGACGATCGTCGCCGCGAAGGAGGAGCAAACAGATGCCGCTCCTCCACGCGACGAAGGTCCCTACTTTCACGTGGATAGGCCCCGAGCCGAGAACTGCCCGTTACCCGACGGCATCGGCAAGGTCGCGTTCCTCAAGCGATTGCGGATCGTCAAGGTGCTGACGGGGTTCACGCGGCTGCAGCCCGAGTCTCAGAACATCTACGGCGAGTTCAGCATGACGCGCCGGGCGGAGCTGTCGACGTCTGCCGACTGGCTGCCAGCGTCCGAGGTGCGCGGCGAGGGCTTCTTCGTCGAACTCGACTTCGACGCCCTCGAGCAGTGGGAAGCTCGCCCGGAGGTCCAGGCTCGCGAGGCCGAGTTGCAGCAGGGATTCGTGTCTCGGTTTCCGAAACACCAGGAGATGGGGCTTCAGTTCCAGGGAGCACGCTTCTACCTGCTCCACACCCTCGCGCACCTGTTGACCACGCAGGTCGCGTTGACGTGCGGCTACTCGGCATCGGCGATCAGCGAGCGGATCTACTGCAGCCTCAAGCATGACGCTTCGGCGACCCCGATGGCAGGAGTGCTGCTGATGACCGGCAGCGCGGGTAGCGAGGGGACCCTCGGCGGTCTGGTCGAGCAGGGCAGGCTCATCAAGTACCACCTCGAAGAGGCGCTGCGCCGCGCGAAGCTGTGCTCCCACGATCCCGTCTGTGGTCGACAGCAGGCGACCCAGGGCGTGCCGGGCCGCGCGTTGCTCGGCGCGGCGTGCCACGGCTGCTTGTTCGTCGCGGAGTGCTCTTGCGAGCGCTTCAACCAATACCTGGACCGGGCGCTGGTGGTCCCGACCCTCGGCGTTCAAGATGCTGAGAAGGTCGCCTTCTTCCAGACCCCGGCGGGCTGAACTCATGGCCGATACGTCCCTGCTGTCGCTCGCCCGCCTGGCCACGCCCAAGCTGGAGCGGCTCTGGCTGCACCTCAATGCGTTGCCGGGCAAGGTCCGCGTACTCGAGGAGCACATCGCCGACGACGAAGCGCGCGTGATGCTCGAGCCCGTACTCGGCCAGCCGGCTTGGCTCGTGTGCAGCTTGCTCGAGGCGGTGTTGTCGGAACGGGGGACGTTCACGGCGTCGACGGGCGCGCCTGCGGAGGCTGCGGCCCCGGGCGCCGCGCCGGGGGCGCCAACCACGACGTTCGTCATCGAGCGACACTACGGCACGTCCTCGCCCGAGCTCGTCTGGAGTGGCGCGACCGGGGCCCGCAGTCGGGTTCGCCTGACCCGCTTCGTGATCGAGGACCTCTTCACGTCCGTGCAGCGCTCGGTGCTGTTCGCCGGCTACAGCTTCACCGCGGCCCGTGAACTCTTCACGCCCCTGTTCAAGCGGATCGACGAGCTGCTCGATCGAGGCGAACCAAAGCCCAAGGTCCAGGTGGTACTCGACTGCTCCAACGAAAACTATGGGAAGTTCGGCGACGCGCCGGAGACCATCGCACGACGCGTGGGCCAGGCGTTCATGAAGACCTGCTGGGACTACGAGCGGGTGGTCCCCGAGCTGCTGTACTACAAGCCCTCCACGGATCGTCGCGAGCGTCTCCATCCCCCTCACAGCATGCATGCGAAGTGCATCGTGGTCGACGAGCAGGTCGCGTTGGTGGGCTCGGCGAACTTCTCGACCCGCGGTCGCGACAACCGGAGCCTCGAGGTCGGGGCGTTGATCCGGGACTTCAACTTCGTGAAGTCGTTGTTGGCGGCTTGGCGCGACGTGGGCGAGCACCTCGCCCCGATCCCCAGTTAGCTCGGAGGGCCGAGCCCGTGTCGGTTCAAGGTCGGGAGGAGGTGAGGAACGCGATAACTTCGGGCCCCCCGAGCGTGCCGGAGAGGATCCCGTCACGTAGTCCCAGTGCACGCTCTCTCGGCACGAGCGCAATCCCGTCGGTCGCAGCCTGTTGAGACACGAGCTGCGGCACCTCCGACTCTGATTGGTCGAACACAACGGCGGCGACCACTTTTCCCATGGGGACGGACGTACTCAACGCCGCGCGCATCGCGAGAACTCTCGTCTGGAACTTCGTCAGCTTGTTCAAGTCGGGTGCTGCGAGCGTAGCCTCGACCGCTAACGCGAGGTTCGACCCAAGCCAGCCCACGATGTCGGGAAAGTCCTCTTGCCCGTGGCCGAAGTGAACCGTCGCGATGCCCGCCATGGCGAGCAGGTTAGTCACCCATTGTTCGTACTTCTCAGCGCGGTTCTTGGCACGACGCTCATAGAGCCTGTTCAGCCACCTGGCACCGGGATCGATCCCGGTGTACAGGCGGACCGCGGACGGCGGAACACCGGCAGGCATCTTCTGGATGAGTTGTCCTCCGACCGAGAGCTCGGTAGTCATCGGCCCGACATCGGGCGGGATCGGCGTGGAGGCGACGAGGTGGCCGCACTGCGGGACAATTTTGAACGCCGCACGCTCGAGTCGAACGACCTCGATGCCTGTGTCGTCTGCTCGTGCGACCACGCATAGCTCGTCGCGCCGTTCCAATACGTCGACGTGTACTTGGAGCGCGCCGCTCGTCGGGGTGCAGGCGGCGCTCAATAGGCGGGCGTACGTCGGAGCGTGCACGGTGAGATGCCCACGGCATCCGGGCCCGATCTCGCTCGCACCCGAGAATCGGCGCTGCGCGGGGATAGCCCACTTCGCCGCCGCAGCCCAGTCTGAGAACGAGCGCGGCGATGCGGAGGGGAGACGCCTGCCGACCTCGTCGAACTCGCCGAACTCGCAGTAGTCGTCGGAAGCCGCGCCTGACCACTGGAGCCGGCGGCTGCGCCAGCCAAGAATCTGCCAGGCGTACGGATCCTCGTGCGCTTGTGTCCAGCCCCTCTGTTGTGGAGCGGGCATGAGGCTGACCTCGTGGTCGCGGAGGCGTAGGCGAGGAGAATCGCCGACCAGCCCGCGCATCAACAACTCCGACTCCTTCTTGTTGCAGTACTCGACGTGGAGAACGAAGGGATCCACGTTCACCGTCGCGCCGTCGGCTCCTTCGTTCCCGCACAGGAAGACGATGGAGGCCATCATGTTCAACAGGGAAGCGCCGTCACGAAAGGCGATGAACCCAACCCTCGCGCCGTCATAGCGGGTCCATGGCTCCTCGCGAAGAAATGCATCGAGATTGTCATCGCTTTGCGCCACTGGGATGTCGAATGCTAGCGCACGACAGTAGGGCGCGCCCGTGTGATCGATACGGACAACGCTCTGGGCCGGGAGCCGGGCCCTGGATGAAGCCGTGGACGTCGTCGTTTGATCGCGTTGCTCGGGGAGGGCGGTCGCGACCGAGAAGGCCTAGCGTTTCTCCGGGTCGTAGAGCACCGCATCGAGTAGCGCGACCCGTGCCCGCCACGTCAAGCGCTCGATCCGATCCTCCGGCGCTGGGCTCGTGTACCAAGGCATGGTCTCGATCACCGAAAGCAGCTCGAGGTACCCCTCGAGGTCTTTCGGGGCGAAGCCGAACACCTCGCGCATGCGCTGCCGGTTTGGCCCGTTGACCGGCGGGAAGCGGTCGGGCCGCTTCACGCAAAGTAGCCTGGTAATGCAGGCGATCCCCACACGATTCAACGCGCGGCCTCGGACGAACGCGTTGCGGACCGCTGAGAGTGGGATTTGCCCCTCGAGCGGGATGGAATCGATGATCGCCGCGATCTTCTCGGGACGCTCCGCCACGAGATTCTTGAACGTACCGTTCGCTCTCGTCGCGCCAAAGTACCCGAACCGGCTTCCCGACGCGGTGACGAGCTTGCGCTCGTCCTCCGGCATCTTGGCGAAGCTCCCGTGCTTCCGGAACGCCTCCTGCGCCAGCTTCACCTCGCTGAGGTATGTCTCGTGGTTCGGGTCATCCGAGTAGACGACGATGTCTTCGTGCGCGCGTGATCGAATGCGTTCGTAGTACTCCGGCCATCCGATCCGTAGGTCGGTCACGGCACGGGCAGCGCGGACGCGAGGCAGCCGACGTGGAAGGGTAGGGGGCCGGGGGCGGGCCTCATACCGGGCCTCGTACTCGCGCAGCCAAGTCTCTGTGATCGGCCAGCCCTGACTCCAGTACCCCTCGATCGCATGTTTGATCTCTGCGAAGGCCGAGTCCTCGTCCGTACCGGAAAGCAAGATGTTGAGCTCCGTGTTGAACCCGAAGCCGCCGGGCGTGAAGTTGCTCGACCCTAGGACTGCCCGCCGCTGTCGCCCTCGGCGGCCAAGCATCACCTTGGGGTGGAACGTGCCCGAGGTGTCCTCGATGACCCTCACGCGATCCGGTGCGTGTTCGAGGAAGTGCTCGAGGCACCACGGCTCCGTTCCGGCGAAATGCAGCCCGATCACCCCGCGCGCGATCTTGTCGTCGT
Source organism: uncultured Pseudomonadota bacterium (assembly GCA_937896535.1). Lineage (GTDB taxonomy): Bacteria > Myxococcota_A > Polyangia > Nannocystales > Nannocystaceae > CALBMM01. Next base: position 13,616 of record CALBMM010000187.1, on the reverse strand, counting down.
CGAGCTCGTCCCACGGTCGAAGACTGCCTTCGTCCGAGCTCATCCATGCGTACGCGAACTCCACCTCGGTTGCCCATGCGAGGAGGTCGAGAAGCGCACTGCGAGTGGCCGAGGCGTTCGAGAGTATCGTCGTCTTCATGGGGGTCTTCGCGAGGTGCGCCGCGATGATATCCGGCTCAGGAGAGCGCACCAGGCCCGACGATCACCCCGTCGGTCCCGTCGCCCCACGCCGTGAACTGCCCGATCGCAAAGCAAACCGCGGTCAAGAACGCGATCCCCGAATCTACCGGGTCATCGAACCCCTTCGACTTGCGCACCATCCCATCGGATCTGCCCGCCATCGTGCACGCGAAGTCGACGATCGCGTCGATCCACGACTGCACGTCCACCTCCTCGACACCCCCGCTCCGCAGCACGGGCACGAATCCCCGAAGCGGCCGCGCCGCGACCTCCCGCGCCTCGTCCGCCGGCAACTTCCGAGGCTCGTCCTTCTTGTACGCGCGCACCTCCTTCGACGACAGCGACCCGTAGTGCCCCGCAAGCCCCAGCCGGCAGATCGCCTCGCTCGGAAACACCTCCACCAACTGCGTCGGCGCCACAGTGTCCCGAAACGGGACATACCCCAGCCCCGACAACCGCTGCACGACCGCGTCGATCCTCGGAGGAATCGGACTGCCCGCCTGAATCCGAAGATCGGCCGACCACGCCGACCTCTCGGCTTTGGGCAAGGCGCTCTTGTACGCCTGGATCTCGTCCTCGCACTGCCGACGCTCACTCCCCGCCTTCACGCCCTTGCGAACCGCCTTCTTCCTCGCGGGCTGTCCCTCCCGATGCCGAGCCTCGAGCGGCGCGTCGAGGGCAACCACCACCCGATCGAACGCCCCCTCGAAACGCCCGATCACCTCCTGCAGCCCCGCGCACACCAATTCGCCATCGGCGTCGAAGTTGGCTTGCGTGCTCTCGCCACCCCGGGGGTTCTTCGCGCCGTGCAGGTCGATGGCCTCGATCGTCAGCGACGCCGGTCGACCCAACACCGCCGCGATCACCGTCTCGCGCTGGCTGTCGCGCCGCCTCGGCGACCCACCCCACCATGTCACATCCACACCGACGCACAGCACGCGCGAAAAGTCGTGTCCTGCGGACCCGCGCAAGTGTGCCGACGCCACATCCCATCACTACCAAACCTCGCTACACTCGCGCGCGCCCCAAATGACGATCGCCGACGACCTCCGAGCCATCACGCGTCAACACGTCGAGACCGCCGCCGCCGAGATCGACGCCGGGCGAGGGGCGGCGGCCTTCGGCCCGTCCCGCGACTACGACGCGTCCGTGAGGGGCAAGCGCTACCCTCCCAAGCAGCTGGTCGGCACCGCGGCTCGGTTGGCGATCGGGCGCGAGCTCGCCCCCAACGAGTTCGACGGTGGGAATGGGCCGGTCGGGGCCAACCGCGTCCTCGAAGCGCTCGGGTTTCAGATCCTCCCGAAAGGCGACGACTCCCCGCCGCCGACGGACGGCATCGACTTCGCCGAGCTGGTCGAGCCGGCGCTGCAGGCCGACCCCTCGGTCTCCCACAACCTCGCGGTCTGGCGCGCGGTCATCGGCGGCACGGAGATGGCGTTCGACCCGCTGGTCGACTTCGACCCGCGCGCCGACTTCTGGCATCCGCCCGAGCATAGGTTTCTCGTCGCGTACCTTTCCAACCGCTGGCCGCGCTGGCCCTCGTCGGAGGACAAGCACGCGCCGCTGGCCGAGTTCGCCGTGATGCTCTCGCGGCGCATGGCCAAACTGCGCGCCGAGGGCAAGGTCACATACCTCGGCGTCGACTATGACGAGGCCGGCGGGGTAGAGGCTGTCCTCGCGCCCATTCGCGCCGACGTCCAGGCCATGGACCCCGTCCCCGACTGGGAGAGCGTGCGCGCCTCGTCGGACTCGAGCCCCACGGCGCGCCAGTCGCTGGAGCTGTTCCTCGACCAGATCCTGCGCGAGGGCTTCGACTCGGTCGAGCGAGCACTGGGACGGTCGATCATGTGGTGGCCCGTCCTCGGAGCCTCGACCGTCGCGGAGCTCGAGGCCAACCAACGGTTCTTCTGGTCCTACCGCCACGCGTTGATGTCCAACAACGCGTACGCGCACGCCGGCGCGCAGTACTTCGGTCCGATCATCAACAACACGAAGACCTCCGTGCTGCTCGACGCCGTGCGACGGTGGCGCGACGGCGCACTACCCGAGGATGCACCCATGCTGGGCCTCGGCAAGGACGACGACGAGCCCTCCGATCGGTCCCACACGAACATCGCGCGCGAGCTCTGGGGCTTTCTCAACCTGCACCGCTGCCCGTTCTACAACAACCAGGTCGCCGTCTACGCCGCCTACGGCGATACGCCCGAGAAGGCGGTCAGGGCGATCGGCGAGCAGTGCCACGCATGGCTGGCGGACAACCCTGGGCCGCGCAAGCAGCTGGCCGAACAACTCGAGACCTTGGTACGGGCGGCGAAGCGATCGGGCAAGACGGCGTTCGCGGAGGCTCGCCGTTACCGGCCGGGGAAAGGTGGGTCCGCGCTCGACGAGCGGCTACGGGCCGAGCTCGTCGAGAAGGCGGTCGCTCGCATGAAGCTGCTGTCGGAAGCCGACCGCGCGGCGATCTTGCTGCACCTTGCGTTGGACTCGGTGCGTCGTGGAAATCGACCCGAGGCAGAGACGGCCCGGGAGCCCACGCCGGCGGAGGGGTACGACGTGGGGGGTACGGTGGGGCTCAGCTTGCGGGCCGCCGAGCGCGTTTAGATCTAAGCGCCGGGCGAGGGAGCCAACCACTGGCCGTTCGACCGCGACAACGAGGTGGCGTCGATCGGCTGGGAGGACGAGGGGGACCTGCTCCAGTATGAGACGGAAGAGGCCGTGTACGAGGCGCTCCGGCAGAACCGTGAGGGCAACGTCCGTCCCTTCGGAGACACGAAGACCTGCTGGGATTTCTCGCGTCGCGTCGCGGTGGGCGATCCCATCGTGGCGCGCAAGGGACGAAGTCGGATCATCGGCATTGGCATCGTGCAGCGGACGTACTTCTGGGTCGAGGGCGAGTCGTACCCGGGTCGGGTGGGGGTGCGCTGGATCTGGACCGGCGACTACGTGATCCAGGAAAAGCGCTCGCTCGCGGTCAAGACCTTGGTCGAGTCGAGCCGGCGCAAGCGGCTGATGCAGGAGCTCGACGCGCTCTTGCGACACGCGGAGACCGAGGCCGGCGAGGTCGCCGTTGCCGAGGTGGAGCCGGCCGAAGTGGAGGCGTACACCCGGGATACTGCGCTCGCGGACCTGTTCATCCCCGACGCGCAGGTCGACCAGATGCTCGCGCTGCTCGAGCGCCGCAAGAACCTGATCCTGCAAGGACCCCCCGGGGTCGGCAAGACGTTCGTGGCCAAGCGGCTGGCGTACCTGCTGATGGGCGAGAAGGCGGCGGACCGGGTGGTCACCGTGCAGTTTCACCAGGCGTACACCTACGAGCAGTTCGTGCGCGGCTACCGACCGAAGGCGGACGGCGGTTTCGAGCTGGCCAGCGGGCCGCTGTTCGAGCTCGCCCAGACCGCGCAGGGGGACCCCAACAACGACTACGCGTTGATCATCGACGAGATCAACCGCGGCAATCTTAGCAAGATCCTCGGCGAGGCGATGATGCTACTCGAGGCCGACAAGCGCTCGCCCGAGTGGGCGCTACAGCTGGCCTATGCGGTGGGGACGGACGACGAAGAAGAAGAGCGGTTCTATCTGCCGGACAACCTGTACGTCATCGGGACCATGAACACCGCCGACCGATCGCTGGCGGTGGTGGACTACGCGCTGCGTCGACGCTTCGTCTTCGTGGATCTCCGGCCCGGCTTCGAGCAGGGCCGATTCGCCGACCATCTCGCGGAGCTTCCGCCGCAGGTGCTGGCGCGGATCCGGGGGCGCATGGCGGCGCTCAACCAGCTGATCCTGGGCGACCCGAATCTCGGCGCCGGCTTCGAGGTGGGGCACAGCTACTTCGCCAGGGGCAACCTCGCGGAGGCGGCGCCGTGGGCCGACGGGGCCGACGCGTGGGTCGATGCCGTGTTCGAGTTCGAGATCCTGCCGCTGCTGCGCGAGTACTGGTACGACGAGCCGACGAAGCTCGCGGACGCCCGGGCGATCCTGGGGCTGACGACGGCATGAGCACCCACGTCCCGCTGCGCAACATCTACGTGCTGCTCGCGTTCGCGGCGCGGGAGGTCGGCCTGCTGTCGGACGCCGACATCGGCGCCTGCGATTTCGACGGTGACTTCGACGTGCTCGCGCGCCTACTCGACGCCAACCTCGAGCGGATCTTCGTCCGCGGGGTGCATCGCGAGTACCACGAGCACCAGGACGAAGGCCCCCAGCCGCGTGGCGCCATCGACGTAGGCCGCACTGTGGCGCGGTTGCTGCACATCCGCGGCGAGCTGGCGTTCCGGGAGGACGATCGGATCGCCGATACGGTGCCGAACCGGGTCCTGCGTGCCGCGGCACGGTCGATGATGGCCGAGCCGTCGCTCGATCTGGCGGTGAGGAGGCGACTGCGCCGGCACATGGCGATGCTGACGGGCGTCGCCGACGTGCCCGCTCGGGCCGCGCTTCGGCTGCGTCCCGAGGTACCGAGGGGAAACGGGGCCTACCGAGCGGGCCTGCAGATCGCGCGACTGTGTCTGACCCGTTGTCTGCCCGACGAAGGGGAGGCGGGCGAGGCGTGGCAACGGCTGCTCCGTGACGAGGAGCGGATGGGCGAGCTGTTCGAGGCCTTCGTGCGGGGCTTCGCGCGGTTCCACCTCGGTGCGTCGGCGGAGGTGCGGGTCCGGCACCTGACGTGGCAGCACGAGGGCGCGTCGGAGCGGGGCGCGTCGATCTTGCCGGTGATGAAAACGGACTTGTTCGTGCGGTGGGCCGACGGCGGCGCGACGATCGGCGAGTGCAAGTACTACAGGACGCCGCTGGCCAAGAGCCCGTTCGGGGGGCCGGACAAGCTTCGGTCGGGGCACCTGTATCAGCTGATGACGTATCTGCGTGCGGCGCGACGCGAGCTCGGGGAGAAGCCGACGGGGTTGCTCCTGTATGCGCAGGTCGGGGGGCCGCTGTGGGAGGCGATGACGCTGGAGGGGTTCGCGGTCGCGGTGGTGATGTTGGATCTGACGCGGCCGTGGGAGGAGCTTCGGGGGGAGCTGGTGGCGGCGCTGGAGCTCGGGCGGGGGGAGCTCGACGCCACGGGCAGTGTCGGCGCAGGGTAGTGCGGCCAACTCGTCACGGTCCTCGGGCCTGCCCCGTCATTGATTGGCGGAGTTCGCTTCACGCAATTGCGGATGTCGCCTAGCCTCCCCCCGTGCCGGCCCCGGACAAGATCCACGTTCTCGAGATCGAAGAGCTAGACCTGCGCTCGGTCTTCCCCCGCGAAGACACCGCGTTCACTCCGTGGCTGGCCACGCCCGAGAACCTCGGTCGCTTGAGCAAGGCGCTGGGGCTCGAGCTGGAGCTGGTCGACGTCGAGGTGTCGACCGGGAGATTTCGTACCGACATCGTGGCCCGGTACGTTGCCGACGGCTCGACGGTGATCATCGGAAACCAGTTCGGGCGCTCGGACCACGACCATCTCGGCAAGGCGCTGACGTACCTGTCGGCCCACGAGGCGAAGACCGTGGTGTGGATCGCCGAGTCGTTCGCTGACGAGCACCGCGCGACCCTGTCGTGGCTCAACGACAACACCCCCGAGGACGTCGGGTTCTACGGCGTCGTGCCCCGGCTCGTTCGCGTCGGGGGCTCGCCACCGGGGCTGCGGTTCGAGCTCGATGTTCGGCCCAACCGCTTGGTCAAGCAGATCAAGCAGAGCACACGCCCGCTGCCGGAGCACATCGGTGTGGTGCGGGAGCGCTTCTGGGTGGTGTTCGGAGACCGTGTTGCGCAGGACTCCATGCTGGCGGACGTGCCGACGCGCTACGGGGGACGGTTGGGGTTCCTATGGATGATCCCGGAGGTCCCGGACGCGGAGGGGGAGCCACACGTGCTGGTGTACGTGTCCGTGTCGAGCCCAACGGAGGGTCGGCTTGGGCTCTATCTGGCCGCGAAGGGCGACGAGGCTGAAGGGCGCTTGTCGAGGATCTGGGACGGGGTGCTTGCCGAGCTTCAGCGCATGCTGCCGGATGCGGTGCCGGGGGATCGTGGGCTCGAGGTCGGCATCGACTTCACCAGTGAAGAGACGATCTTGTCGGCGATCGATCGAACTCTGCCTGCGCTTCGTGTTCTGGTGAGGCGGATCTCGACAAACCGCGGGTAGCGTCTTCGGACAGCTGGGGGCGTGGGCCAATCGAGCACCACCGGCCAGCGGGCCGCTTCAGTCCGACCACGACGCCGCATCTCGCAGTCGCTAGACTCCGCGAGGTGTTTGCGGCCCTCCTCCACGGTAAACTCGACCGCTACCTGACCCGCAACCCGTTCGACATCGAAGACCTGCTGACGTCGGTCGTGATCGGAGCGTGCCGGTGCGTGCCGCCCGACCTGGCACTGCTGCCGTTTCTCGGGACGGCGACGCCGCTGGATCGAGAGAGCCTGTCTCCCTTGCTCGAGGGGGTCGAGCGCGTGGAGTACGAGTTCTGGCCGCAGTGGGGAGCGCTTCTGCGCGACGCCTCCGACGCAATGGATGCCGATGGACCGGTCATGTTGGCGGCCCGTTCGGAGCCCGAGGTCGTGCTGACGCTGCATCGGGCCAACCAACCGAAAGCGTTGCTCCTGCTCGAGGCGAAGCTCCACAGCGGCAAGAGCTCACATGCCGACGGGACGTCCGGGCTCAAGGACCAGCTCGCGAAGTACTGGGGGCAGTTGAGCAGTCGCGCCAATCACTCGGGCGCCGTCCCGCTCGGGGTCGTGTACATCACCACCCACCACCTCATGCCGAGGTATGAGCTAGGCCAGTCGCAGGAGGACCTGCGGAACCACGGCTTTGAGGACGCATCGATCTTCTGGACGTCGTGGCGCGCGTTCAGCAAGGTCGTCACCTCCGAAGTGTCGCCACTCGATGAGTGCAAGGCGCTCCTCCGAAAGCACTGGGAGCTAGTTCCCATCGAAGAGCCAAGACCGTGGTGCCGTCCGCCGAAGATCCCGCCGTGGCAGCCGGCCCGCTTCCGACCTTGGTGGTCGCCACCACACGTGCGGGCGTGGAAATACGGACCGAACTCATGAGTGACTCCCCCACTGGCCCAGAGCTCCTCGGCGCGATCAACTATGTCCGCGATTTCTATCGCAACGTTGCGGCGCTCCTTTGCGCGGCGGACGATCCCCTGGCACGTCGGGGCTACTCGTGGACGGGCAAGTCGTGGAAGCCGATCCCCTGGCCCGAACAAAGCCTGATGAGAGCGGACACGTGGTTGCCGCAATGGGTGATCCGCCAGTACCGCGGCGGCAAGGTGCCCGAGGACGTCCTCACGGTGGCTGTGCTCGCGTTCGATGCCATTGACGGGGAATGGACCGAACCTTGGTGCCTAGCGTCCCGACTCGTCGCGAAGGTCACGCCGGATCCGGTCTACTGGGTCTCACTGCTGCAGTGCCGCACGCTTGCGGGACTGAAGGAGACCCCGAGTGCCGTTCGTGTCACGAGGGGCCTGCTGCAGCCGCGGGAAGAGCGATTCCGAGACTTCGATACGATCGTGGGCGAGGCGGGGGAGATCATCAGCATCGCGGTTCCGCTGGTACAGATCTGCAACGCCAAGGACCTCGAGACGCGCGTGCTCGAGCCGGTCCTGCGCGAGAAGTTCCGGGCCGGATGAACTGGCACGTGTCAACGGCGTTCGGCGTAGTGCCCAGTTCGTTGGCGTCTTGCACCGGGCAGCATGTCACAATCCCGCGACGATGATCAGCGCGCTTGACAGCACCAAAGCCGAAGTCACCGCGTTCGTGGAAGCGCTCTATCGACTGCCCACGATCGCGTACGCGACCAACCACAGCATGATGGAGACCTGGGTCGCCCTCGAAGGCCTGCAGTTCTTCCGCGGCCGGGAATGGGCGTGCTGGGAGACCCTCGGTTTCGTCACGAGCAAACCGGTGAGGACCAAGGACCCGAAGAAGAACTTCGGGATCAAGTTTCCGGACATCGTCGCAGTTCGGAACGGGCTGACGTTGTGGTTCGAGTTCAAGGGGATCTGCAGATCGGCCCTTCACACGGCCAATCTCGGAGGGACGCTCGTGGACGACGCCCTTGCGCTCGCCGCGTTCAGCGGTCGTGAGACCGCAAAGTACCTCGCGAAAGGGACCCATCCTATCGCACGGCCGCGAAGCGATCGTACGAACATCGAAGCGTCGGGGCTTCGGGAGTACGGCCTCGGACGCCGCGCGAACGTTGGCGTCGTCATGCTCTTGGCGCCTGGCGACGACGAAGTGTCGTGCCCGGCGCCGGGCGGACCGCAATGGCGGCCCGCGGACACGATCGAGAGGCTCGATGGCCGGCTCGGAGTGATCTCCACGAGCCTCGGCAACATCTCCGGTACCCCGACTTCGACCCGCCCGCGCTGTCATGTCTGGCTCGTGCCGATGGAGGACGGACCTGACGCCGGCGCCTGAGCGTCGTTGCCCCAGACCCTACGTGACCGGGCTCCTTGCGGGCTACAATCGAGCCGTGGAGCCGACCCACTCGCTCGCGGTCGAAGTCGACGGCGTTGCCGTGATGGGCAAGCGGCACTCGCACCCGGATGGTCACGTGTGCGTGCACATCCTCGCGCCCTTCGGACGGTGCGCCGTCGATCTCGCGCCCGCCCGTCTCGCGGTCGACTTGGCGCACGAAGATCTTCTCCGTCGCCTCTACGGTGTTTGTCAGTGGGCGGAAGCGCAGGCGGCCCGTCTTCGTCAGATCGATGAGCACCTGCGCGGCGAGCTGGCCGGGGATGCTTCGCTCCTGGGACCCGAGGCGCTGACCGCCCATCTGACGGAGCCAGTCCTTTCGGCCGAGCGACTTGATGTGTTGTGTGAGCGGCACGGTCGATACGAAGTCGCGCTGCAACAACACGTGGAGCGCATCGCCCGTGAGCTGGAGTGCCCGTGGCCGGAGATCGCCGGGGCGTGTTGGGAGCTTCTGGCGATGAACGGGTTCTACAATCGAACGCGTCACCCGCAGGCGAGTTCCTACCCGCTCGCAGTCGAGTAGCCACCGCTCCCGTACACACAGGGGAACGAGCGACCGATCGGCCAGTGGGCTGCCCCGGCTCTCCGCTATCCTTCCCACCGTGAGTCGCCGCTCCAAGTTCCCCAAGACCGGAGAAGACCTCCAACTCGACGCCTACTGGCGCCGTAGCACCCGCGGCCCGTTGTTCATCGAGGTGCGCCTCGGCCGTGACGCCTGGCCCGCGAGGCCGTGGGACTCCCTCGGCAAGACTGGTCGGGCGGCCGAGCGACGCCTCGATGGCGTGATCGTCCTCGGCGAAAAGCACGACGGTGACCACGGCGCTCGATCCCATCAGGCATTTGCCGAGTCCGTCCCGCGCTGGCGCGAGGCTGCCCGCGAGTGCGAGGTCATCGAGGTCAAGGCCGGGTTGAGCGAGTACGTGATCGGCCAAGCGCTCGTCGGGCGCTGGTTGTTCGAGCAGCAGGTCGGGCTCCCGATCGCGAGGACGCTCATTCTGGCGCGGCATCAGGACACTGCGATGCAATGGGTCGCGAAGCAGCTCGGCATCGCGGTCGACAACCCGCGCGAGCCGGGCAGGCAGGTGCCGACCCGGTCGCGCTACCAGTACGCGGTGCGCGACGTGGAGCTGCAGCGCATCGATCTGTACCAACGCAACCACGGCGGGACGGGGATGTGGCTGACGCGCGTGCCGATCGCGGGTGATGCATGGGAGACGAGCGGCGACCAACGCCCGGCCGCGCAGACGTTCGTTCCGTTCATTCGGGTGCCAGGCGAGTCGTCCAAGGGCGTCGTCGTGTTCGAGCCACGCCACCGGAAGCTGTTGGATCGCGACGACCTCGAGCTCGTGTGCGTCTCACGGCATCGACTCGGACGCGGCGCCGTCGGACTCGCCGCCAGTCACGCGCTACTGTTCCGGCAGCGATATGGGCGACCCGTCGCACGCTGCCGGATCGTTTGTGGGGTCACGGACCTCGCGGTGGAGGCGGCGTGCGGGGCGATCGGCGGGAGCCACGGACTGCCGCCGGTGGAGATCGTCGAGGTTGGCGGCGTCGCTGCGACGGACGTGGACCCAAGGGGTGTGGAGCCGTGACGGTGCGCGGTTCCCTCGTCGTCGACAACCATCGGCGGTGTCCGCGGAGCAGCCGCCGGCACCGTCCGCGTCAGGCCTCGTTGCCCAGCTTCGGCTGCGCGCTTGTCCAACCCATGAGCCGACCGAACATCTGCACCTGGGTTGTATGTCGGGTCGGCCCGGGCTCGAGGCGGGAGAGGAGCAGTCCTATCTTACACATGGTCTCCTGGTCCTCGAGGTCGTCTTGATGCCAGTTCGAGGCCGAGAAGAAACTCCGGCCCTCGTCCTCGTCGTCCAGGATCTCGGCGGTAGAGGCCAAGTACTTCGCGTAGGTGGACGGCTGCGGGTGGGCGGCCAGCACCATCAGGGCCACGCTGAGCGCGGCTTGATTCGCTGCTTGTACCCCTCCACGAAGGAGGCGCTGTGTCAGCGGCGCGGCGAGTCCACGCACGGCAACCTCCAGCCGCAGCCCGAGACTCCATGGCTTTGCGTCGAGCGTTTCCTGAGTCGCGCGCGCGACTTCGACGAACAGACGAAGGCGTCGACGGAGGAGCTGCGGCTCGACCTCGCAGCGCCGCTGCAGCTGCTGAAGCGCTGCGGCGAACCTGAGCTCGAGCAGGCACTGCTCTTGCTCAGCACAGGACATGCCGGCCGTGAGGGCGGGCACGAGATCCAGGAGACGGTCCGCAGGGATCGGTCGCAATCCCTTCAGCCAGGCGTCCATGGTCCTTCGCGATCCGATCTCCAGAGCCTTGCGGACAGCCTTGTCGTTGAGGCCCGCTGGCTTCATGCGTTCGCGAACAGCGTACTCGAATGCGTCGCCCGCGGCGCCGCGAGGATGCTTGGCTCCACGGTCCGCGTAGTCGGCGATCGCCGCGACCAGCCGCTCACCCATTCGCGGCAGGTCGTACACGCTGCGGTATGCCCCGAGGCGAACACCCGCATCGACTGCCATTGGGAGGTACGCCATCGTCGTGGTTCGGTCTTTGTTCCCGTCGAGCAACGCTCCGTACAGCAGAAACGAGTCGCTGAGCAGTCGTGGGAGATCACTGACCCGTCGCGCGACGCGCTCACCGCAGGCTCTCAGCTTCTCTTGGAAGGAGTCCGTCATGAGCTCGACGGTGACAGCGGAGAGCAGATCGGCGGGCGACGCCACCGGTTCACCTGCAAAGGCGCGATTGACCGTCCTGTCGGAACACCCGGCTCGCTTCGCGATCTCCGAGACAGGGAGTCGGAAGGCATCGACGATCCACCTCGTGAACTCGCGGAATTGCTCGTCGCTTTGCGTGGACGCGGACCGCTGCATGGCGCATCGACGCCCGACCGCTACGGCAATAATCCCGACCGGGATCCGCGCATCGTGCCCAGGAGGCTGCCGCGGTCGAGAGAGGCTTCGCCCCTCATGCTTCGAAACATGACCAACCAGAAAACACGGTCCCCTTTGGACCTCGTCTCTGTTGACCTCGTTCGCGCCGCTCTCCGCTCGGAGGACTACGCGTCGGTTGCCCGCGAGGAGCTCGAGCGCGATGCACGTGACTATGAGCGCTTCTTGCACCTAGCGTGGTTGCATCCTCAAGAGGAGCTCGCGCCGACGCGTGGGATCGATCGGATGTGGCACCTCCACATGCTCCACCCGCGCGCCTACATGGAGGATTGCCTCCGGACATTCGGGGACATCCTCGACCACGACGGCGGGTTCGGTGCAACGCCCGAGGAGGCGCCGGTCCTGGCAGCGACGTTCGCCAAGACGGCGCGCCTTTGGGCGGCAGCGTTCGGGGAGACGTACGGACTCGCGGGGGTCAAGTGCACACGGAACTGCGTGAGTCGGTGTACCCGGCGGTGCAAGACGATCGAAACCCAGGGCGCTGTGCAGGTTGCCTTCGCCGCCAGTTAGCAGCCGGCTGATCCGAGCGCACCGTGTAGCCAATCACACGGTGCGCCGGATCGCACCAGACAACGCCGACTTCAGCGCTCACGCTTTTGCGACGAGCAGCGCGCTGAGCTCCGCCGCCGAAGCGCCCGAGACCCACACCCTGATCCTCTTGTTCGAGTTCCCACTCCCCCTCGCCCCCGGCACCCTCCCGACCGCCGCAATCCCCCGCCCAATCTCCCGCCGCAACACCCCCACATCCCCCCGCGCCGCCACGTCGATCGGATACCCCCCGTTCACGCCCACAACCCGCTCCTCCAACGCCATCCCCGCCGTCTTCCCCGACTCCACCGCGATCCGCTCGATCACCCACCCCCGCGCCGCCAACCGCTCCAGCACCAACTCCAACCCCCGGTTGTACTCGCCGTTCCTGCCACCCCCGCGCGACATCAGCACCACGGTCGCCGCGCCGTCCTCGTCCGCCTCCACCACGACGCGCGCGTCCACCAACGTCCCGTCGTCTTCCCGCAGCTGCACGCCCTCCGCCGGCGCCCCTCCGCGCACGGGCTCCCAGCGGTACCCACCGCCGTCCTCCGCGGCGTGACTGACTCCAAACGCAGTCCCGCGTTTGCCCGCATCGCCCCCGAACCACCGGTACATCACCTCGGGCAGCACGTTCCCGTCCTCGCCCTTCGGCCGCAGCACATTCACGAACTCCTTGACGAAGTTCGCCTCGTGCACCTTGCCGTCGATCTCCACGTCGACCCATCCCTCGGGCAGGTCGAACTTCTTGCGATCGATCTTCAGGATCGGCTTGCCCCCAGCGTTGCGCAGGACCTTGAAGCGCACGCCGGCCTTGCGCTCGTCGAGGTACCGCGCCAGTCGCCACTCCACCACTTCGGCCACCAGATCGCACAGCGCATCCCGGTCGTCCGTCTCCAACGCCGCGCCCGTCGCGAACACGCCCCCCTCGAACACGAACAGCGGCCGGCCGCCGTCGTCGGTCCGTCCCGTCCACGCCGCGATCGGGTTCTTGACCAACAACCCCCGCACCGCGTCCGCATCCTCCAGGTCCACCGAGAAGTCCCCCCGCAGCACCCCACTGCGCCCCGCGATCCGCTGGACCTCCGCCGTCAGCGCCTCCAACCCCACGCGGCCCGGGAGCGCGTCCAACCACAGCATCGCCTGGACGACCAGCATCTTGTAGCTGCGGGTCATCGGCGTCGTCTCGAGCTCGTCGAGAAACCCGCGGTGCTTCTCCCACGCGGCACGACGCGTGCCCTCCAGATCCCCCATCTGATCCACGAACGCCAGCCACCCCCCGTACGTGCGGCGTAGCGATCGCGGGTTGTAGCCACTGGCGTGCGCCTGCGAAGCCGTCGGTCGCGCACCCATGCGCTCGCGGTAGTCCTCGTACCACTCGCTCAACGCATCGGCGCGAGCGGTCGGCGAGAACAACTTCTCGAGGATCTCGATCGCCTCGAGCTCGTACGTCACCTCGCACCCCGCGGGCAGGCCGTCGATCGGCGCCGACAGCA
>CALBMM010000186.1 GCA_937896535.1 uncultured Pseudomonadota bacterium | reverse complement strand
CCGCCCAGACTCGGGGGACCGCCCAGACTCGGGGGACCGCCCAGACTCGGGGGACCGCCCAGACTCGGGGGACTGCCCAGACTCCCCAGGGGCGGGGGCCCGCCGCCCATCGGACCCACGCCGACGGGGCCGGCGAGTGAGGGCGGCTCGAGGGGTCCGCCGAGCGAAGGTGGCGGCGCACCCGCGGACATGCCCATGCCCATGCTCGCACTGCCGCCCGCGTTGAAGTCGAGCTTCCACGCACAGATGAAGACCTCGTCACCGGGCGAGATGAGATGCGGTCCTTGAATCCGCTTGCCGTTGACGAACGTGCCGTTGGTCGACTCGAGATCGATGATCGTCAGCTCTCCGCCGGTGGCGAGGATCCGCGCGTGCGTGCTCGACACGCCCGGCTCGGGGATCACGAGATCGTTGGTCTTCGTGCGACCGACGGTGATCTCGCGCTTGTCGAAGCTGTGCGTTTCGCCGGGGACTTGCCCGTCCTTGAGCAGCGTGATCGTGACCATCGTCGATCCTGCGAAGTGGGTCGCAAGCATCGCTTGGCCGTCGCAGGCCAGCAAGGGGTCGCCATTGGGCTTGGATGGGCTCAGAAACGTCGTTGAGGGGCGTGAGCGCCCGTATGATGAGTGTCCGCGGCGATCACCCGCGGCGGAGTGCGGGCGTCGGAAGCGTCACGGTTGATCACCCTTGCGTCCGTTTTGATCACCTTGGCGCGTCCGGGGGGGGGCGCTAGGTTCGGGTCATGGCGGAAACCGTACACCTCTACCTCAAGTCCAACGGCGAAGACATCCAGGGCGAATCGACGCAGATCAGCCTTGGTCGCGAAAACAGCATCGAGTGCGTCTCATTCGTAGATTCGGTTCGCACGGCGCGCGAGAAAAGCAGTGGCCTCGCCACCGGCCGTCGCACGTACGAGCCGATCGTGATTCGCAAGCGCATCGACAAGTCCTCACCGCTCCTCGCTCGTTCGATGTGCAACAACGAGGTGACCGAGGGAGTCTTCAAGTTCTTCCGGCCCGCCCCGGCCGGTGACGGCACGACCGAGCACTTCTTCACGGTCGAGTTCACGGAAGGCCGCATCGCGTCCCTGCGTCGCACGTCTCCGGACACGATGGATCCCGCTTCCGCACTCGAAGCGCCCACCGAAGAGCTTGCGTTCGTGTTCGGTGGCATCACGTGGACCTACGAGCCCACGGGTGCCTCGCACAACGACACCTGGCGCGACAACGGGTAGTCGGTCATTCTTGAGCCGTGGCGGCGCGTGGATTGCTGGCACGGCTCTCGACCAACGACCCCTCACGAGGGGTGGACGAGGTGCGGTCCATCATCGGGAACCTCCGGGCGCTGCTGAACACACGCCTGGGGGCCTCCCACGCCTGCACCGACTTCGGGGTCGTCGACTTCGTCGACCTCGTCCACGAGTTTCCGGGCGCCGCGCACGTCATTCAGCGCAGCATCCGGGACACCATCACCAAGTACGAGCCGCGGCTGCGCAATGTTCGCGTCCGGCACGTGCCCAGTGACGACCCTCTGCAGCTTCAGTTCGAGATCTCAGCCCGCCTCGCGACCGATCGCAAGCGCGGGCTGGTTCGCGTCCGCACCCAGGTGTCCGAGGGCGGCCGCTTCCACGTCGACTAGCCCTCTCTAATTCGGCGTCGGATGGGGGTAGACTCGTGGCCCCTTGGGCTCGAGGTTCTACGAGAGCGAGCTGACGTACTTGCGCGAGATGGGCCGCGAGTTCGCGCTCGTCCATCCCCAGACCGCGGGTCTGCTCGCCGAGCGAGGCTCCGACCCCGACGTCGAGCGGCTGCTCGAGGGCGTCGCGTTCCTGACCGCCCGCGTGCGCGAGAAGGTCGAGGACGCCGTCCCGTCGATCGTGTTCGGCATCACCGAGATGCTCCTGCCGCACTATTTGCGGCCGATCCCCGCCACCTCGATCATCGAGTACACGCCCAACCTCAAGGCGATGCGCGGCGTGCAGCCGGTGCCCAAGGGGCAGCGCGTCGCGTCCAAGACGATCAAGGGCACGGCGTGCCAGTTCCAGACGACCCAGCCGGTCGACCTGCTGCCGCTTCAGATCGTCGACTGCAAGCTCGACGAGACCCGCGCCAACTACCCCGTCATCCGGCTGCGCATGGTCACCAACGAGGCCGGGCGCGCGACACTGTGCCGCCGCGAGGGCATGCGCGTGATGCTGTACGGCGACAGCTCGCAGACGGGGATGCTGTCGCTGTGGCTGCGCAAGCACCTGATCAAGGTCGCCTTCACCAAGGGCGCCAACACCGACGCCGACCTCGGTCGCACCAGCGTGCAGCCCTACGGCTGGACCGACGAAGAGGCGCTGCTGCCGTGGCCGGCGCGGCTGCAGGAAGGCTACCGCTACCTGCAGGAGTACTTCACCGGCCCCGAGAAGTTCCTGTTCTTCGACATCAAGAACTTCGACAAGGTCGAGCTGACGGCCGACGAGCTCGAGCTGTCGCTGACGTTCGAGCGCCCGCCCGGCATCGAGGCGCGGCTGACCGAGGACACGTTTCGGCTGCACTGCACGCCGGTCATCAACCTGTTCGAGGTCTCGGCCGAGCCCGTGCGCCTCGACCCCCGCATGAACGAGCACCTCGTGCGCGCGTCCGGGATCGACCCGCGGCACAACGAGGTCTACGAGATCACCGAGGTGCTCGGGATCCGCCAGGGGCAGACGCAGCGCCGGCCGTACCATCCGTTCTTCGGTTTCGGCCACGGCGCCGAGAAAGACGACATCGCCTACTACACCAAGCGTCCCGCCGAGTCGCCGCTCGACGACGCGACCGACCTGTACATCTCCGTGCTCACGCCGCGCGACGTCGCGCCGTCGCAGGCGGAAGAGACGCTGTCGATCGACCTGGTGTGCACCAACCGCAACCTGCCCTCGGAGCTGCAGCTGGGCGAGATCAACGTCTCGCCGCGGGGCGTGTCGAGTCCGGCGCCGTTCAAGAACATCACGCCGGTCACGGCGCCCGCGCGCCCGCGTCTGGGCTCGGAGCTGCACTGGCGGCTTCTGTCGCACCTGGCGCTCAACCGTCGCTCGCTCACCGAAGGTGACGCGCTGCAGTCGCTGCTGGCGCTGTACAACTTCCAAAAGGAGTCGAGCCCGGTGATCGGTCGGGTCAACGAGCTCAAGGTCGAGTCGATCCGCTCGGTGTCCTCCAAGCCGGTCACGCGCATGCTCGTGGGCGCGCCGGTGCGCGGCGTGGTGACCGAGGTCGAGCTCGAGGAGTCGCGGCTGGGGACGGTGGGGGAGGCACACTTGTTCGGCTGCGTGCTCGACGAGGTGCTCGCCGCCCACGTGCCGCTCAACTCCTTCAACGAGCTGCACGTGCACCTGCATCCCTCCAAGACCGTGTTCAAGTACACGGCGCGCAACGGTCAGCAGAGGATCCTTTGAGCGACGCCGCGGCGAGCTTGCCCGGACACGGGTCGGACCCCGGCTCGGCGGACTCGCCGGCGACGACGATCGACACGGTCGCGCCGAGCTCACGGGCCCGTCGCGGCACCGTCGAGCACTTGATGGCCAAGGCGAAGCAGTACGACTTCTTCGTCACGGTCACGATGCTCGAGCGCCTGACCCCGGAGGCGGTGCGCATCGGCGGCAACGGCCCCTACCTCGGCGAGATGATCCGCTTCCGGCACGACCCGTCGATGTCGTTCTCGGCGGCCGAGACGATGAAGGTCGAGCGCGTTCAGATCCCGCAGCCGCCCGAGCGTCGCCTCGAAAAGCCGCGCTATCGCTTCGAGGTCACGACCACGTTCCTGGGCATCACGGGCTCGGTCACGCCGCTGCCGCTGTATCTGGCCGAGGAAATCGTGCAGGGCTACGAGTCGGCCCGGATTCGCCGCGACTTCCTCGACATGTTCCACCACCGGATCCTGTCGTTCGTCTACCGGGTGGGGCAAAAGTTCGACTTCCCCCGCGAGTACAAGCGTGACGCCAACGATGCGTGGTCGCGGCGCGTGCTCGCGCTCGCCGGCTTCGACGTCTTCGACCAGTTCCGGCCCAAGCACCTGCAGCGCTGGCAGGTCCTGCGCCTCGCGGCGTTGTTCGCCAGTCGCGTGCGCTCGGGCCGGTCGATGGAGATGGCGCTCGAGGACATCGTGGGCCACGCCCTGCTCGGTGCCAAGGTCCGGATGAAGCAGTTCTCCGGCGAGTGGACCCCGCTCGATGGCGAGCAGCGGATGGCGCTCGGGGTCGAAAACTCCAATCTCGGCATCGACGCGGTGCTCGGGGTCGAGTGCTACTGCAAGGCCGGCAAGGCCACGGTGGTCATCGGGCCCCTCGGCGACAACTTCCGGCGCTTTTTGGCCGACGGCGACCTGTACCCGATCGTGTGCGAGACCCTGGGTCTGCTGTCCACCGAGCCCACCGAGTTCGAGCTGGATCTCGTGCTGGCGCCGCAGGCCCGACCGCCGTTTCTTCTGGGCAAGAAGACCGGGGGGAGGCTGGGCTTCGATGCCTGGCTGTCGTCGCGGATGGGCTCGCAGGGCGAGACGCACCTGCGGGTGCAGCTGCCCACGGAGCTGCTGAAGGTCGAGCGAAAAAAGGTTTCGCACGCCCACGCGCCGTCGCAGAGTACGAGCGCCAAACCACGCTAACGTCCGGCAGGCTCATCGAGCCCGGCCCCAAACCCCAAGGCAGGCTGCAGCATGCGCGTCGATCCGAAAGCTCTCGTCCGTCGTCTCAACCCCACAGCCACCAAGGCGCTCGAATCCGCCGTCGAAGCCGCCGCGACCGGCCGCTACTACGAGATCGTGCCCGAGCACATGTTGCTCGCGCTCGCGAAGGTCGAAGACGGCGACGTCGGTCACATCCTTCACTTCTATCGCAAGGACCGCGTCAAGCTCGTCGGTGCGATCGAGACCGCGCTGCAGCGGCTGCGCACCGGCAACGCCGGCCGGCCCGTGTTCGCCGAGTCGCTGTTCAACTGGTTCGAGGACACGTGGGTCGCCGCCTCGCTGACGCGCGGATCGGTGCAGCTGCGCTCCGGTGACCTGCTGTGGCAGTTCATCGAGAAGATGGGGCGGTACACCGCCGAGAGCTTCCACGAGCTCGAGTCGATCGACCTCGACGAGCTACGCAAGGACTTCGACGATGCGATCGCCGCCTCGTCGGAGACGGTCGAGACGCAGACCGCGGCCACGCAGGGGGCGGCCGGTCCCACCACGAAGGCGGCCGCCGGACGCGAGGCGCTCGACCGCTTCACGATCTCGTTCACCGACAAGGCCCGCAAAGGCGAGATCGACCCGATCTTCGCGCGCGACCGCGAGATTCGTCAGGTCATCGACATCCTCGCGCGGCGTCGCAAGAACAACCCGCTCATCGTCGGCGAGCCCGGCGTCGGCAAGACGGCCCTCGTGGAGGGCCTCGCCCGCGCGATCGTCAACAAGGAAGTCCCCAAGGAGCTGCAGCAGGTCGAGCTCGTCGGCCTCGACATGGGCTTGCTCAAGGCCGGCGCGGCCGTGCGCGGTGAGCTCGAAAATCGCCTCAAGAAGGTCATCGCCGAGGTCAAGGGATCGCCCACGCCGATCATCGTGTTCATCGACGAGGCGCACACGCTCATCGGCGGCGGCTCGCAGGACGGCGACATTCCCAACCTGCTCAAGCCCGAGCTCGCGCGCGGTGAGTTCCGGACGATCGCGGCCACGACGTGGTCGGAGTTCAAGAAGTACTTCGAAAAGGACGCGGCCTTCGAGCGGCGCTTCCAGCCCGTCAACGTGGGCGAGCCCAACATCCCCGCCGCGACGCTCATGCTGCGCGGTCTCAAGGGCACCTACGAAAACGCCCACGAGATGGTCATCCGCGACGACGCGGTCGAGGCCGCGGTGGAGCTGTCGGAGCGCTACATCTCCGGGCGCTTCTTGCCCGACAAGGCGGTCGACCTGCTCGACACCGCCGCGGCGCGCGTCAAGATCGAGCAGGACGCGCCGCCGGAGCGGATCCAGGCGCTGCGCTCGGAGCGGGCGGCGTGCGAGCGCGAGCTCGAGGCGTTGCAGCGCGACCTCGACGACGGCGCGGCCAAGGACGACGACGATCGCGTCGGGCAGCTCAACACGCGTCTCGCCGAGATCGAGACCGAGTCCGTCGAGCTCGCCGCCAAGCTCGCGCAGGAAAAGGAAATCGTCGCCGAGCTGCTCGCCGCGCAAAAGGAGCTCAACGAAGCCGAGGCCGACAAAAAGGACGAGGCTCGCAGCAAGGTCGAGCAGGTCCGGGCCAAGCTCGCCCAGGCGCAGGGCGAAAACCCGCTCATCCATGCCGAGGTCGACCGCGACTCCGTGGCGCAGGTCGTCGCGGACTGGACCGGCATCCCCGTCGGCAAGATGAAGTCGTCGGCCATCGAGACGGCGCTGACGCTCGAAGACGAGCTCCGAAAGCGCATCAAGGGCCAGGACCACGCGGTCTCGGCCGTGTCCGAGGCGGTGCGCATGTCCTACGCCGGCGTGCGCGTGCCGACCACGCCCATCGCCGTGATGCTCTTCGTCGGACCTTCCGGCGTGGGCAAGACCGAGACGGCGCTGGCGCTCGCCGACCTCCTCTATGGAGGTGAGCGGTCGATGGTCACGATCAACATGTCGGAGTTCCAGGAAAAGCACACGGTCTCGCGCCTCATCGGCTCGCCGCCGGGCTACGTGGGCTACGGCGAGGGCGGCATCCTGACCGAGGCCGTGCGCCAAAAGCAGTACTCGGTGGTGCTGCTCGACGAGGTCGAAAAGGCCGACCTCGAGGTCATGAACCTCTTCTACCAGGTGTTCGACAAGGGGACGCTGTCGGACTCCGAGGGCCGCGTCGTCAACTTCCGCAACACGGTCTGCATCCTGACGAGCAACCTGGCGACCGACATTCTGCACTCGATGTGCGAGGGCGGGCAGCGGCCCGAGCCCGAGGCGCTGCTCGACGCGATCCGGCCCACGCTGTCCAAGCACTTCAAGCCGGCGTTGCTCGCTCGCATGTCGATCGTACCGTTCTACATGATGGACCCGGACGTGCTGTCTCAGATTGCGCTGCTGAAGCTGCGCAGCCTGGGCAACCGGCTTACCGAGGCGCACGGCGTGGAGGTCACGTTCACCGACGCGCTCGTGGCCGAGCTCGTCAAGAAGTGCACGGAAGGCGAGACCGGGGCGCGGGCGCTCGACCATGCGCTGCGCGGCTCGCTGATGCCGGTGCTGGCCAAGGGCATCCTGGAGAGGATGGCCGACGGCGAGATCGGCAAGCACCTCGAGATCGGCATCGCCGACGGCGGCGGCTGGGGCCTGTCGTTCTCTTGACCCCCGCAGCCGCTGAACTGCTTGGCATCGGCGACGAGCGCGGGTGGCCCCCGCTTGCGGGGGCCTTGTCGCGCGAGGCGGTGGCGCGCGGGAGAGCGCGGGCGGCCCTCGTTCGACCGGTTCGTGTGCGGGGCGGCTGGCCGCGCGGCGGGACCCCTGCGCAGGATGCGGTGGGCGTGCTAAGGTCGCGCCCAGGCGGTCACGATGCCGGGCGTCGTCATCAGCGTGTTCGACTCCGAGACCGGGGCCACGACGGAGCATCCCTTCGCGACCTCCCCGGTGCGGATCGGACGCAATCCGCTCAACGACCTGCCGCTGCCGTTTCCGTTCGTGTCGGGCTGGCACGCGGTGCTGCGCTTCGACGACACGTCGGCGCGCTTTTTCGACCTCGGTTCGACCAACGGCACGCTCCTCAACGGTCGCAAGATCGAGGCGGGAGAGCCGGTCGAGGTGGGCGAGATGCTGTCGGTCACGATCGGCAAGCTCGAGCTGCGCTTTCGCCGGGACGCGGCGTCGGCCTACGCGGGCGCGCCGAGCGCGGGCGGCTACCCGGCACAGGCACCCTACGGTTCTCCGCCCCCCGGCTATCCCATGGCCCCCGCCGCGCCGGCCCAGCCAGCGCCGATCATGGCCGGCCCCACCGCGGCGCCGCCGATGATTCCGCCGGGCCAGCCCCCGAGCTTCGCGCCCATGGCCGTCACGGGTGCCCCGCCGCCCGCGCTCGCCCGGCCGCCGATGCCGCCGATGCCCGCGATGCCGTCCACGCACGGCGACGCCGGCACCGCCGCGGTGCAGATGGCGGACGTGCACCAGGCGATCCAGAAGTTGCGCCCGCGCTACGACGCGTACCGCCAGGCGTGGGCCGGCATGCAGGCGGAGATCCACAACGCGATGGGAGCCATGCACGGCGTCCTGCACGAGTTCGCGATCTCGATGTTCGCGCGCGAGTTCCCCGAGATCGCCGACGAGCGTGAGTTCAAGGCGATGGCGGCGCGGGCTGGCGCGCGCATCGGCGACAAGGCGCCCTCGGCTCCCACGACGAGCCCGTCGTACGGCGGCGGTGGTGGTGGCGGAGATCTGGGCGCCGTGCAGACGCTGTCGCGCAACCTTCGACCCGGCGATCCCGAGCCGATGAACGGCCAGGATGCGGCGCGCTTCATGGCGTGCGTCGAGGATGTGCTGCGGGCGAGCGCGAAGGCCTTCGTCGAGCTGCAAAAAGGCCAAGAGCAGTTCGGCAACGAGATGGGCGTGCGCACGATCAAGGAGTTCACGCCCCTGCACGCCGCGGGCACGGCCGACAACGTGCTCAAGTACCTGCTCGACTGGCAAAAGGGCGGGCCCCACCGCACCCAGGAGCTCGTGGGCGTGTATGCGGACCTGATGATCCACCAGGTCGCGCTGATCAACGGCGTGATGGAGGGCGTGCGCTCGATGCTCGCGCGCCTCGAGCCGGCCGAGATCGAGCGCTCGGTCAGTGGCTGGGCGGGCAAGAGCGCGGCCGCGTGGAAGTCCTTCGTGCAGCGCTACGAGGAGCTGACCGAGTCCGACCGCACGATCACCTCGCACGTGTTCGGCCCCGAGTTCGCCCGCGCCTACGCCGAGGTCGGTGGCGAAGGCGCCGGACGCTGATCTCTGCCGGACCGGGCGGTGTTATCCTCCCCGGCGATGCGCACGCTGACGCTCGCCATCGCCGGCACCCTTTTGCTTCCCGCTTGCAAGAAGACCTCCGACGGCCAGATGGCGGTCTGCCTCAACGAGGTGGCGGGCAACGAGGCCGAGGAGGTTCGCACCCAGGACGTGCCTCCCGACGTGTGGTTCGGCGTCATCCTCAAGAACTACAACGCCCGCACCAAGGAGCTGCAGCGTCCGACCAAGGACTGCTCCAACAAGGGCCTGGAGATCGAGGACGAAGAGCTCGCGCTGTGTGTACTCGACGACAACCCCGCCGAGGAGCTGCCGCCGCGGCCGCTGGACCCGGAAGAGGACTTGCTGCTGACGCCCGGGGCGGAGGGCGGTCAGGCACTGGTGTGGATCCGGACCGAGTACTTCGAAGACGGCTACGCCAAGGGCCCGATCGCGCTCGCGGAGTGGACCAAGCGCGGCATCGCGGTGCGAGCCCTCGGGCCGCTGTACGCCCACCCCAACAAGATCCGCATGCGGATGGAGCCGATGGACAAGGGCAAGGTCCTCGTCGTCGAGTCCAACGTCTGTGAGCCGGAGACCAAGAAGTGCCGCCGGGTGATGCGGCTGCTGCCGCTCATCGGGTACCGCTTCGAGGAGCGCCCCCTCGTCGACGCCCAAACCGGGGACTGCCTGGGCCCCGCCACGTTCGACCTGTTCAAGGAGACGGAGTTCGAGCTCGAGGACGGCCACCTGCGCAAGTTCCAGCTCACGCGAAGCTTCGACTTCACCGACGGCAACGTCTCGCTCACCGAGCACGTCAAGATCGAGGACTTCGATCCGAAGAACCCCGAGGCTCCGCCGGACGTCTTCCGCAACGCGCACATCGAGCGCCCCATGCACCTCGACAACCGTGGCGTGGCCACCGGCGAGGGGCTGTGGGAACGGATGCTCACCGAGCACGGCTCCGTGTCCATCGAGCAGAAGAAGGCCGCCGAGGAGAAGGCCAAGGCCGAAGCGGCCGAGGGCGGCGGCGGGGCGGGCGAAGAAGAAGACCCCGAAGACGACGGCGACGAGGGCTGACCGCCCGCGCGCATCGGCCTCGCGTCCCTCACGGCTCGTCGAAGCGTTCGCCGCGTTTCCAGCGGGCCTGCGCGTCGCGCAGCGCGGCCAACATCGCTTCGTCGTCGGTGCCCGTGGGGTAGCCCTGCGAGAAGCTGGCGACGTGCTCGGTCGTGCCGACGCGGTGGACCTGACCGTCGTCGCCGCAAAACAGGTGGAGGTCGTAGACGTGTCGCCCCTCGTCGTCGAGGATCTCGAACAGCTCGATCAGCTCGTGACCGCCCGGTCCGTCCGACTTCGCCTGGTCGAGCAGAGGCCCCAGCTGCGCGCACAGCAGCGCGTCCATGGCGTCGAACGAAGGGGTGGGACGTCGGCGAAAGTGAACGCGCACGCGATCAGCGTGCCAGAGTCCGAGGCCTGTCGGGAGTCGAATCGCCACCCCGTCGGCGACGATGGACGACGTCGATGGCCCTGTCCTGGATGCGAGATCAGCGACGGGTCAGGGGCGCGACCGCGGCCGACGGGGCGCCGTCGCCCGCCTCGTGCGTGGGTCACGATGTCGAGGCTGCCGTCGCCGTCGGAGTCCGCGAGGTCTCTCTCGACGTGGCCCATGTCGGCACCCGCGCCGGCCCATGACGGCGTACGACCGCTCGACGAACGAGGCGGTGGCCTCGTCGCTGCGTGAACCTGCGCGCGCGAGGCGTCGCGCTCAGCCCTGCGGGGGCGGTGGGCACTGCGTGTCGACGTAGCCGTCGTTGTTGTCGTCGAGGCACTCGACGACATCGTCGGCGCCGTCGACGATCACCTGGATCGTCAGTGGCATGTTGATCGGAGCGCCATCCCACGTGCAGCCGACTTCTTCGCAGTCACCTCCGAACAGCGTCTGCGTCGTCGTGGTGCTGCAGACGACCGGACCGTCGACGCCGTCGTGGAACCCGACGTCGACCGGGGCCGGGGCGGGCAGCGGGCCGCGATTGCACACGCGGGCGAGCAGATCGAGCGCAGGCTCGGCGACGCTACAGCCCGGCGCGGGCGGCAGCGCCTGTACCGTCAGGTCCACGGCGGGCACGGGCGCCAACCCGGCCTGTACGTTCTGGCGGAAGTTGTTGAGGCCCGGCACCTGCCAGTTGCGATCCATCGCGGGTCCGGCCGGGACCACGCCCGCGTCGTCGATGTGCGTGACCGAGTACGCGTGCTGATTCCATACCGGGCGCGAGCCGGCCCAGTTGTCGTCGGCGTACACCCGCAGCCCCGCGCGCGCCGTCCAGACCGATCGGCACACGTTGCCCGCGCCCGCCGACTGCGGCAGCGGGGCGGTGCACGAAAGGTCCGCATCGCCGCAGTCGGCATCGGCGACGCACCGGCACAGACCCCCGTCGCAAGGCAGGCCACCCGGACACGCGGCGGTCGGGCTGCACCGGATCCCCTCGAAGATCGGGTCGGTCCCCGGGCACCCTCCGCCGGCATACGGATCGATCGGCACCACCATCTCGGCGAGCTGGTCGCCGTCCACGTCGGCGACGATCGGCGCCTCGTACCAGCTCGCGCTCGAGCGCGGGTGCGACCACATGACGGCGCCATCGGTGCCCCGCATCACGCGGACGTAGCACTCGTCGGCGTACAGCACCTCCGCGGCGCCGTCGCCCTCGAAGTCGAAGACGGTCGAGCCCATGATCGCGCAGGAGTTCTCGTCGATCGTCTGCGTCCACAGGATCCCGTCGGTGCGCGCCGTGCCACACACGCCGGCCCACGTCGCGTCGCCACACGCGGGGTCGTAGACCACGAACTGCGTCAGCCCGACCACGCCGATCTCCGGGGCGCCGTCGCCGTCGAAGTCCGCGATCGTCACGTTGCCTCCGTTTCCGCCACCGGGCAGCGTGCCCGGAGCGAACAGCGTCGCGCCGCCGATCGTCTGGATCCGCAGCGCCCCCGGGCTCATCACCACGATCTCCGCGCGGCCCGGGGCATCGCCGGGCTGGCCGGGGAAGTCGCCGAAGTCGGCCACGCCGGCGAAGCCCGATGCGCCGCCCATGGCCGCGTACGGCTCGGGCACGAGGTCGCCGATCGCATCGTCCCACGTCCACACCGAGGTGCCCTGCACGAGCTCCAGGCGGTCGTCGAGATCGACGTCGGCGAGCACGGGCGGGTTGTGGTAGCCGCCGCCGCAGCTCGTGTCTCCCTGACCGGCCGTCGTCGAACGCAGCGTGCCGTCGGCGGCGTAGACGATCGCGCCCACCACGATCTCCGGAGCGCCGTCGTCGTCGAGGTCGCCCAGCGAGATCGAGTGCACGCCGCTGGGGGTGGTGTCGGCGCTGCGAAACAGCACCACGAAGTCGTCGAGCACCTCGTCGTACGTCCACGCCGCGATCCCGCCGGCGGACAGGTGCGCGACGATTTCCGCGCGACCATCGCCGTCGAGGTCACCGACGGCCGGCGTCGAGTCGGCCGTGGGGGCATGGTCGTCGAGCGTGTACTGGTGGGTGCAGCTCGCCCCGTCGATGACGCGGATGACGTTGCCGCCGCCCTGCGTCGTGAACACGATCGAGGGGGTGCTGTGCGCAGGTCCGGGGAATCCGAAGTCGACCACCAACGGCATGCTCGGCACGCTCGCCGAGCCGGGCGCCGGATCGCCGGCCGGTGGCGCGGTCCACTCGCAGGCGACGCTGACCCGGAAGATCCCCGGTTCGTGCTCGGTGCCGCAGGCCGAGTCGAACTCGCCGTCGCCCCACGGCGTGCACACGCCGGCCGCCTCGTCGCAGTAATGATCGTCGCTACACCCGGTGTCGTCGACGCAATCGGTGGCCAGCGGAGCGCAGGTCAGCGTCGTCTCGTCGCAGACCTGACCGCCGGGGCAGCACGTGTCACCGCACGGCTCGCTGCACGTGGCGCCGGAGTCGTCGAGCCCGTCGCCGGAGGTGGTGTCACCGGTCGTCGACGTGCCCGTACCAGGGCCGGCCGAGCCGACGCCCGTCTGCGTATCCATCGTGTCCGACGACCCGCCGCCGCCGCCGCATCCCGCGACGAGCCCCGACGTGATCGCCAGCGCCCGTAAAGCGGCAGCTGCACGCATCCCGTTCCCCCGTGTCCGAGCTTCCCACTCCCTCCGACACCGACACCCCGCACCTTTTCCGACCCGTCCCGAAAAAGGTCGGAAAGGTGCCGCACACCCCTCCGGTCGAGGGGCGAGGACGGCCGATTCGGGACGCGGGCCTGCGGCCTACTGGATACCGCGCGAGCGCTCGGTGTCCTGCTGCGTGCGGCGGTCGACCTTCTTCTTCACGTCGAGGTCGATGGTCAGGATCTTGCCGTTGTTCTTCTTGACCAAGTAGACGTCGTTGGCCTCGGCGAGCGACGACATCTTGCCGGGCTTGAGGCGCCGCTTGTCCCAGACGCAGTGCCGGAAGGCGCGCGGGTCTTCGTAGCCCATGCGCTTGGGCAGGCTGTGCAGACGATGGCGACCATCCTCGGCCTGCACGAAGCCGAAGGCGCAGTCGGTCTCGGTGCAGCCCGGGTCGAAGGTGACCCACAGAAGCGGCATTCCGTTGCTTTCCTCGATCTTGAGGATCAGCCCGGCGGTGTTGCGCGTGATGATCTTCTTGAGCTGTTCGTTGCGCGCCGACTCGATGATGTCGCGCTGCACCCGGAACGTCTCGTCCTTGTCGCTTTCGTCGTACAACGCGATGAGCTTGCGATGCGTGTACACGCGAAGCGGCTGCACGCCGGCTTCGGTCTGCACCTTCTCGAGCTCCTTGGGCTCGAGGTAGAAGCGGCGTGCGCACCCCGATGCCCCCAGCGCCGTGACGAGCAAGCTGACGGCGACGGTGGTTTGCCCGAGAAGGCGGCTCCAGCGTCGTGCGGGGCGTCGTGCAGTGCGGCGCATGTTGTCCGATGGGTTACTCCATGCGCTTTTTGCAGTCAACGAACCACCCGGGGCAAAACTGCCCGGGCTCGTTGTCGCTTTCGCGTTCGGCTATCGTCTGGCTCGTGATCGGCTGGTGTCGGCGGGCCCGCGCGCGCGGGTGGATGCTCGCGAGCACGCTCGCGGTGGCCGCTCCGAGCCTCGCGATGGCCCCGTACCCGGCGTTTGCTGCGGCATCCCGCCCCGAAGCGGCGGCCGAGGCGGAAGCGCTACTTGCGCAAGCCGACGCCGATCGGGCCGCCGGCCACTGGGCCGATGCCGCGTCGGCATTCGATCGCGCGTACCGCCGGTTGCCGATCTCGCTGGTGGCCGAGCTCGGCGAGAGCACGGTCCTGCTCGCGGTGGAGGCCTACGAAAAGGACGCCGCGGCCGAAGGTGGCACCACTGCATCGCTGCAGCTGGCGCTCGAGCTCGTCGATGCCCTGCAGGCCGATCTGCGCGAGCTCGATCCGCAGTGGAGCCCCTCGGCCACGCTGCAGCAGACGCGCGCACGTCTGGTCGCGGCGCTGCCCGAGCCCGAGCAGGACTCGGAGCGCGCGCCCGAACCCGCCGCCGTCGTGGTGGACACGCCCGAGCCGCCGCCCGACGTGCTGGGATGGACGCTGGTCGGCACCGGCACCGCGGTGGTGGTGGGCGGGATCGCGGTGCTGATCCGCGGCAGCCGAATGCTGCCGATCGCCAAGGAACGGCTCGCCGAACGGGGACCCGACCTCATGAATCCCGCGGCCGACGACGCGTACCTCGAGGAGAACCGACGAAGGGGTCGGATCCTGATGGGGGTCGGTGGGGTCCTGAGCGCAGCCGGCCTCGCGGCCGTCATCGTGGGGGCGATCCGCGTGTCGCGACGGCGTGCCGCGCCCACACAGGCACGATTGCAGGCGGCCCCCGGCGGGCTGCGTGTTCGCTTTTGATCGCGCCCGCGAAGTAGGATGCGGGCGTGCGAGGGCGCGCAACGCGAGGACGACGGCGTGGCTGAGGACCTGTCCGGCACGGTCCTCGACGAGCGCTACCGCCTCGTGCGTCAGCTCGGCGTCGGCGGGATGGGCACGGTCTACGAGGCCGCGCAGGTCCACCTCGACAAGCGCGTCGCCGTCAAGGTGCTCAAGCAGAGCCTCGTCGCGACGGGCGTGCACCTCGAGCGGTTTCTGCGGGAGGCGAGGGCGGCGTCCAAGATCCGCCACCCCAACATCGTCGACGTGGTCGACTTCGGGCGGATGGCGTCGGGCTCGGCCTACTACGTCATGGAGCTGCTCGAGGGGACAGACGTGGCGGAGCTGCTGCGCGACAAGGGGCGGCTGCCGTGGCCGCGGGTGGCCATGATCGTCCAGCAAGTGCTGTCGGCCCTCGAGGCCGCCCACGCCCACGGCGTGATCCACCGCGACATCAAGCCGGCCAACGTCTTTCTGGTCGCCGACCCCACCGGCGACGGTGACGTGGTCAAGGTCCTCGACTTCGGCATCGCCAAGGTCGCCGAGGAAAGCCGACTCACGCGGGCCGACGAGATCATCGGGACGGCCGCCTACATGGCGCCGGAGCAAGCCCAGGGCACGGTGACCGAGCAGACCGACGTCTATGCGGTCGGTGTGCTCATGTACAAGATGCTGACCGGCCGCGTGCCGTTTCGCGGTGCCAACGGGTTCGAGACACTGCGGCTGCATCGCTCCCAGCCGCCGCCGTCGATGCGGCAGCTGGTGCCGGACATCTCTCCGGCCGTGGAAGCGCTGGTGCTGCAGGCGCTCGCCAAGCAACCCGAGCAGCGCTTCGCGTCGACTCGCCACATGGAGGCGGCGATCGAGCAGCTCTGCCCGCGCCCGACCAAGACGGCGATCGCACCGACGCCCGTCGCGGAGGACGATCAGACGCTCGTGGGCCCCGCGCCCCGCGAGCCGACCGAGATCGCCGAGGATCCGGTGGAGGTCGCAGCGACGAACAAGGCGCCCGCGCTCGCCCGCGCCGCCCCGCGCCCGCCGGTGAGCGCGGCGGTGGGCGCCACGGCCAAGGCACCCGCGCTCGAGCGGGAGATCTCGGAAGTGCCGCTGCACGGCGCGGGCCCGATCACCGGCGAATCGTCCGTGGATGCGTGGCCGATGTCGAGCACCCTCGAGACGACCGCGACGCAGCGCGAGCGCACGCAATCGCAGCGACGGCGCGTGTTGATCGGCCTGTCGGTCGGGTTGGCGTCCACCGCCGTGTTGGCCGTGATCGCGGTGGCGGCGTTTGCCGGGCGTTCGGACGAAGGGTCCAAGGGAGCGCCCCGAGCGAGCACGGTCGTCGACAAGCCCACGCCGAAAATGCCGCCCGAGCCGGTCGTCGTGGAGTCGCCGCCGCCGCGGCCCGGCGCGTCGACGGCGGCCGACCAGGCCTCGAGCACCGGTGACGATGCGCGCGCGGGCGACGACCCGTCGGCGGCGAACGATGATCTCGCAGGCGACGACGACGACGGAGGTGACGGCGACGAGGACGTCGGCGACGAAGCCGACGACGGCGACGGCGGATCGTCCTCGACCACCCCGCGGCCTACGACGAGCAATCGGCCCCCCACGATCGGCTCGGTCAAGGCCAAGCTGCAGCGACGCGCGAAGGCGAAGTGCAAGGGGCTGGGCAGCGGCAAGGTCACCGTCGGCTTCACGATCAAAAGCGACGGCACGACGATGATGGTCGTGCCGCAGCCGCCCCACGGCAGCGACGACCTCGGCCGCTGTGTGGTCAAGATCGTCGCCGGGGCACGGTTTCCGAAGGTCGAGCTCCAACGCGAGACGATCAGCGTGTCGTTCTGAGCGGGTCCGCGTCATGACTGCGCTCTCGGCGCACCGCCCGGATCGTCGTGGCTTTGTGGGACGGACGCACCACGGCTAAAACGGGGAGGTCGCGCGCATGATCAAGATCTCGATCGCCGAGGCGGGCAAGTCCCCCCAGCTGCTGACGTTCAACAAGGACGTCGTCTCGCTCGGCCGGGCGCCCGACAACGATCTGCGGCTGACCGGCAAAGGCGTGTCCGGCCACCACTGTCGGATCCACCGCCAAGGCGCGACGTACCTCATCGAGGACGCGGGCTCGACCAACGGAACCTACGTCAATCGGCAACGCGTCGCCGCACCGATCCCCGTCGGGTCGGCCGACGAGATCGTCGTGGCCGTCTACAAGATCAAGGTGCTCGCGGAGGCGACCGCCGGTGCGTCGGCGGTGCCCGCCGGCAAGGCGGCCGTGATGGGCCAGGCCGGCGCGCAGATCCTGACTTCGGCGCCGCCCGGCGCTGCGCTGCCGCAGGCGCCGGTCGATCCGACCATGCAGCCCACGGCCGCGCCGCCGATGACCGGCTATCCGCCGATCGGTCCCGCGACCACGAATCCCGTCCCGATGTCGTCGCCGTCGGTGCCCGGGGCCGGCTACGGCGCGAGCGCGCCGTCGATGATGCCGTCGGCCGGCGGCTATGGGGCGATCACGCCGTCGCACATGCCGGCGCCCGGCGGTCATCCGGCGAGCTCGCCGTCGCTTCCGGGGACGGGCTATCCGCCGAGCTCGGCCTCGCTGCCGCCGCCCTCGTCGTCGAGCCTACCTTCGAGCGACGGGCTCACCAGCAGCCCCTCGGGATCGGGGCCCTCGGCATCTGCGCTCGATCCCGACGATCTCGAGTGGGGCCGCGAGTGGGAGCAGATCGACAAGATCGCGACCGCGTGGCTCAAGAGCGGCAAGGACAGCCGGCACCTGCTGCGCGGCGAGAAGCTGCGACACGCCCGCGACTGGATCGCCCGCGGTCGCGGCAAGAACCCGCCGCCCAAGCCGCTGCACAAGGCGTACATCGTCGCCGGCTCGCGCGCCCGCAGTGTCAAGCTCGCTGCGAACCTGACGTTGGGCATGATCGTGCTCGGGGGCGCGAGCGCCGGAGGCGTGTACGCGTGGCACCGCAGCCAGCAAGCGCCCGCCGAGATCGAGGAAGCCAAGGTCGACCTCGGCGCCGCGACGGCCGACACCGACACCGCCCCGGAGCCCGAACAGCCGCAGGGCGATCGTTCGGCGTCCGATGCGATCGCGGCCAAGGCCGACGGGTACGTCGAGACCGACCCCGAGCTCGCGACGCTCGTGGCGATGGCAGCACTGGCCAAGCTTCCCACCGACGATGCCGGTGCGTCGCGTCTGGCCCCCGCTACCCGCGTGTTCCGCCAGGCCGTGCTCGGCCTGCGCGGCCGACCGCTGCGGGGACACGAAGGGTTGGTGACCCACTCGGCGCTGTCGCCGGACGCTCGCTTCGCGGTCACGGGCAGCGGCGACTTCCAGGGCGTGGCTCGGCTTTGGGATCTCAGTCGCGCCGGCGTGCCGACCCCGGGCATGCTGCGCGGCCATGCCAAGCCGCTGACGGGCATGGCGATCGGGTCCGACGGCCACTACCTCGTCACCACCGACGCCGACGGCTTGATCCTGCGGTGGGACCTGACCGCTCTCGATCCGCCGTCGACGAGCATTCGGCTCGAAGATCACGGCGGCCCGATCTCGGCGTACGACCTCAGCGACGACGGAAGGTTCCTCGCGACGGGCGACGAGGCGGGCGAGATCCGGGTATGGGACCTCAACGCCAAAAAGCCCGAGGCCCAGCGTCTGTCCGGGCACACGGGCACCATCCTCGCGCTCGACTTCGACGCCACGGCCCAAAAACTCGTCTCCGCCAGCGACGACATGACGGCCCGGATCTGGCGGCTGACCGACGGCGTGCCCGTCGGCCGACCGGTCCCGCTGGAAGGACACGAGGTCTCGGTGCGCGCCGCCGCGCTGTCGCCGGATGGACAGTGGGCGCTCACCGGCGGGGACGACGGTCGCGCGATCCTGTGGGACGCGACGTCACGCAACCCGGTGCGCACGATGATCGAGTTGCTCGGGCACAAGAAGGCGATCACCCACGCGCGCGTGACCCCCAACGGCGACGTGGGCGTCACCGCCAGTCGCGACAACACACTGCGCACCTGGGAGCTGCGTAGCAAGGACCCCACGGCGCGCGTCGTCAGCTTCGAGCAGCACACCGGTGCGATCCGATCGCTGGTGCTCGAGGGGCCCCCCGCGGGCGCAACCGGCCTGGACGTGCGCCCGACCGTGTCGCTGACCGCGAGTGCCGACGGCACCGCGCAGCTGTGGAACCTCGACAAGCGCGGCACGATCATCGACGCGCAGAAGTACGAGAACGACACGGGCGAGATGCAGACCGCGTCGATCTCCGCCGACGGCCGGTGGGTGCTGACCGGAGGCGACGGTGCGGTCGCACGGGTCTGGGACGCGGCCGCCACGTCGGGCGCGGGCGCGTCGTTCGTCGCCCGGGCCCATCGCGATGCCGTCTCCGCGGTCGCGGTCAACAAGTCGGGCACGCGGATGCTCAGCGGTGGCGTCGACGGCACGATGCGCGTGTGGGAAACCGAGGTCGGCAAGCGTCCGCAGCTGCTGGCCACGCTCGGCGACGGCACGTCGAAGATCACCGCGGTCGCCGTCAATCCGCGTGGCAACTTCGGGGCCAGCGGTGCCGACAACGGCACGGTGCGCCTGTGGGACCTCAAGAAACCCGGGCCCGCGGCGTTCTTGCCCCTGGCCGGTCACACCTCCGAGATCCGCGGCGCGGTCTTTTCCCCCGACGAAAAGTGGCTCGCCACCGGCTCGACCGATCGCACGGTGCGGCTGTGGAGCATGAACAGCGAAAACCCGGGCGAGAACCCGATCGTGCTCGCGCACGACGACGAGGTCGTGTCCGTGGCGATCTCCGGCGACAGCCACTGGCTGATGACCGCATCGATCCGCTCCGCCGTGCTGTGGAGCCTGACGGCGGAGAATCCGGCGGCGGGCAGCCGGCCACTGGGCGGCCACGAGGACGATGTCGTCGCCGTCGCGCTCGATCCCAAGGGGCACTGGGCCGCGACGGGCAGCGCCGACCGCAAGGTGATCCTTCGTGACCTGCGGACCAAGGACGCCGAGGGCATCAAGCTGCGCAAGCACGACGAACCCGTGCGAGCGCTGGCGTTCAGCCCGATGGGGCGCTGGCTCGCGACCGGCGACGACGGTGGGTCCGTGCGGCTGTGGGACGTGGAGGCCGAGTTCCCCGACGAGGGCTCGGTCTTGCTGGCCGGACACGAGAAGGGGATCCAGGCGCTGATCTGGGCCGAGGACGGCTCGGCGCTCATCTCCGCGGGCAACGACAGCACGATCCGGTTGTGGCCGATCGGGGCCGAAGGTCTCGACGGCGAGCCGTTGGTGCTGCGCGGACACGACCAGCTGGTGCGCTCGATCGCCGTACCGTCGGAACTCGATTTCATCGTCTCCGGCAGCTACGACGGCTCGGCGCGGGTGTGGCCGCTGCGGCCGGCCGGGCTCATCGCGATCGGGTGTACCCGGGTCGGACGCGACCTGTCCGAGACCGAGTGGCGCGAGCACGTGGGCGGCGAGCAGGTGCCGCTGTGCACGGGCGAGTGATCGCCCGTGCCTGTCGTTCACCACCAGGTGCGGTCGCGTACCGCCGGTAGGTCGGGACGCGTTCGCTTGACGAAGTAGGTCGCGACCGCCGGGCGCGACAGCTCGCGTCCGACGATCGTCAGGGTGAAAGGACGGTCCAGGGCGATCTCGTCGGCGAGTGCGATCGCCCACTCGACCACCTCGGCGGTGGGCAGCCGCCGCAGCCGACGGGCGGCGCGGCGGGTACGGAGCTCGACCTCGATCGCGCGACGGGTCTGCATGACTATCGAGCTTCCTTGGGGTGCTGCATCCCGTAGACGACGGCAGCCGCGGCTCCACCGAGCATGGGACCCACCGCGTAGATCCACACGTGGCCGATCGACTTGGTGGAAAACGCCGCGAGCGCGGGTCCGAGTCCGACCGCCGGGTTGAACGCGCCGCCCGAGACCGAGCCGCCGGCGAACGCGGCGACGACGATGACGAATCCGATCGCGAGCCCGTAGAAGGAGTTGCCGCTGACCTTGTCGTCGGTGGCGACGTTGAGCACGACGAGGGCGAGCATGAACGTGAAGACCGCTTCGACCAGCAGCGCGGCGCCGGTCGACGCCTCCGCGGCCGGAGCGGCCAGCAGGGCCGAGCCGGTGATCGTCATGGCGGCCAGGGATGCGGCCGCGGCCCCGATGAGCTGCGCGACCATGTAGGGGGCGACGTCGCGCGCCTCGAAGCCACCGCGCAGGTACACGGCGAGGGTGACGGCGGGGTTGTAGTGACCGCCGGAGATGTGGCCGCCCATGTAGACGACGCACATCAGTGCACCGCCGATGGCGAGCGGGGCCAGCGGTCCGGCGTGGACCACGGCGAGGGCGATCGCGAAGACGAAGAGGAAGGTGCCTACGAGCTCGGTCAAGTATCGATGCATGGGTTGGGCCTCACGCACCCAACACGGCTCGCGGGCCGGGCGTCACGAGACGGTCATGAAATTTCGGTGGGCGCTTCGTCACGTGCGCCTTTGGCGAGCTCGGCCCGTGCCTTGGCCCCGAGCCGCTGCATGTGGATCTGCTCGTCGAGCAGGACCTTGCAGGGCACGGCGACCTCGCCCTCGGCGGTGCGCAGCACCACGGATACCCCGAAGTAGCGGACGACGGTGCCTTCGAGGTCGCCCACGCGGACCTTGTCCCCGGGCCGAGCGAGGCGACGAAAGAAGTGACCGGCGACGAGGTTGTGAAACGACCCACGCGAGCCGAGGGCGAACGCCAGCCCGATCGCGGCGAACCCGATGGCGACCAGGGTCGTCAGCAGCGACTCGATCAGCCCGGTCTCGAGGCCCGCCTGACCGGCGGCGACGACCATCGAGATCGTCATGACGGCGTAGTAGACGAGGTTGGCGAGCACCTCGGGCTGCTCGACGTCCTCGCGTCGGCGACCAAACCCGTCGACGATCCGGCGAAGCAGTCCGGCCAGTGCCATGCCGCCCACCACGACCGCGATCGCGGCGACCAGGCGCGGCAGGTAGCCCACCAGGGCCGAGACCCCGCTGGCGATGCCGGGCAGGCCGAGCATCTCCGCGGTCGCGGCTCCGGTCAGCAGGAGCCCGGCGATGTAGACCACGGAGCCGGCCACGTGCGCCACGCCCTGCCGGATCCCGACCGCGTACAGCAGCTTGGCCGCGCCGGCCTTCTCGGCCAGCGCGTCGAGGCCGGATTTGTCGACGACCCAGCGGGTCAGCCGACGCGCGATGACGGAGACGATGAGGCCGCCGATGACGACGGCGAGCAGTGTCAGCGCTTTGGGTCCGTAGGCGGCGAGTTGTTCTTTGAGGCTCTCGAGCATGTCAATCCTCGTCTGGTTCGGTCTGGGGGGCAGGGGGGGGCTCGTCGGCGTCCGGGTCCTCGTCGTCGGGAGGCTCGGCGCCGAATAGAGCGCCCGTCATGTTCGTCGTTTCGATCGCGACGGACGTCAGCAAGGCGGTGGCGCTCGGCGGGTGAATCCCTGCCGTGTCGGCGACCGCGTCGGTCTCGTTCTTCAGACGTCGGCGGAATTCGGGGGCGAGGGGGACGACCTCCTCGGGCAGGGCTGCTAATAGGCTTG
>CALBMM010000185.1 GCA_937896535.1 uncultured Pseudomonadota bacterium | reverse complement strand
GAGGGCGACGCTGACGGCGTTGTATCCGCTCAGAATTACCCGGTCGGAGGACTAGGCGCGGCTCTACGCCACCCGCCAGCGGCCCGGCGAGGCCTCGACCACCAACCCCGCGAGCTCGGCCGTCAGCAACGCCGCGGCCAGGCCCCGGCGGGTCAGCTCCGCCGACGGCACGCCGAAGGGGCCGCCCGCCTCGAGCACCTCGCGCAGCGGCTGCAGCGGCTCGGGCCACACCGAGGCGGCGGCCACGTCACCGCGCAGCCACGCGCCGACCTTGTGCGCGATCCCACCGTCGGACAACGCGATGGGCGTGGCGCCCTCGGCGACGAGCATCGCCACCCCGGGCGTGCCGAGCAATCCCGCCACGCGACACCGCTGGCGCAGGGCCATGCGGCCGGTCGTCGCCGTGCCCGAGCGACGTGCCGCCTCGGCCACGAGCACCGCATCGGCGAGCGCGACCACGTGACGGTTGCGCGAGGCGAACATCCCCCGCGCACTCTGGGTCCCCGGCGGATGGGCGAACAACAAGCCGCTTTCGGGCGCATGCGCCACGCGGGCGAACAGATCGGCGTGCGCGGGCGGGTAGACCCGGTCGGACCCGCACGGCAACACCGCGAGCTGGGGGACGCCGTGGGCGAGCGCGGCACGGTGGGCGTCGCCGTCGATGCCGAGCGCGCCGCCGGAGATCAGCGACCAGCCGAGCTCGCCGAGCGCGGCGACGGCCTCCGCGACGGCGTCGCGGTACGGCCGATGGGCCGCGCGACTGCCCACGATCGCCAGACGGGGACGTGGTGGCAACACGCCGACGAGCGTGCTGCCGGGCGGGAGGGTGTCTGCCATGACACCTCTCCTGTCGACCGCGGATGGCGATCGTTGCAGGGGATTTCGGGCGCGGGCACGGAGTCGAGCTTCGCCCGACCTACCCGCCGAGCTTGAAGCCGCCCGAGGCCTTGGCCTTGCCGTCGCCGGACTCGACGTCGGCGTTGCCGTCGGCATCCATGCCGCCGCGGTCGCGTCCGCCGTCCGAGGACGGGCCGCCGCGGTCGAGATCGGTGCCGCGCAGCTCGACGTGGTCGGTGCGCTCCACTTCCTGGGTGGACCACGTGGTCACGGCCAGCGCCGTGTTGGGCTGCACCTGCACCACGAGCAGCGTGGCGATCACCCGGCGCGGCCAGCCGTCCTCGTAGGGCAGCTTGAACACGCGCTTGTCGGTGTAGCCGTCGCCCTTGCGCACGACCTCGAGCACGTTGCCGACCTCGATGCCGCTGCCCTCGCCGAGATCGACGACGACGAACTGCTCCTCGCCCGCGAGCACGTACTTGCGACGCTTCTTCTGGCGCCGTTCCTTGCGCGCGCGCTTGCGCTCGCTCTTTTCGGCCTTGCTGGCCTGCCACGGCTCGTCGAGGTTGATCGGGCCGGTGTCGTTGAGCGTGGCGACGACCTGACCGACCAGCGACTTCTCGGCCTCGATGGGATCCACGCGCCGGAAACGACGACGCAGCGGGCCGACCTTGTAGCCGCGCTCGACCGGGTTGACCGCGTTGGAGATCGTGCCTTCGGCCGCCTCGCGGGCGACCGACTCGACCTCGATATCGCCCATGATCTGGACGATGTAGCCGATGATTTCCTTGTTCTCGACGTCGAAGACCGGCGCCTGCGGGGCATAGACGACCAGTCGCTCCCCCGGTACCGGCGGATGGCCCTTGTCGTAGCTCATGTACGCCGTGTCGAGCGTCGACATCATCACGTTCGGCTCGGCGCCGCCCTTGACGGTCATCGCGGTCTCGAACTGCTTGGCGTCGACGAACGCATGCTGGTTGAGCAGATACGGCCGCGGC
The DNA here is from genome assembly GCA_937896535.1 of uncultured Pseudomonadota bacterium. Taxonomy (GTDB): domain Bacteria; phylum Myxococcota_A; class Polyangia; order Nannocystales; family Nannocystaceae; genus CALBMM01. The sequence continues at coordinate 8,059 of CALBMM010000185.1, read as the reverse complement.
TCGACCCCGCGCGGCAGCCGGGTCTTGGAGAAGTTCAGGCTCGGCCCGCGCGGCTCCACGTAGTCGTACGGATCGCGCAGCTTGATGCGGTCACCGGGGAAGATCCAGTGTGCGTTCGTGACGTGGTCGTTCCACGACCACAGCTTCGGCCACAGATACGGGTCGGACATGTACAGGCCCGAGATGTCCCACAGCGTGTCGCCGCGCTGCACCACGTGGTACTCGGGCGTGTCCCAGTTCTGGTCGGTGATCCCCGAGTAGTCGGTGATCTGCAGACCGTTGATCTGGTTGCCCTGCGGGTCGATGCTGCTCGCCGTGCTGCCGTACGTGCGGTCGGCCGGGCGATCCGGCTGGTTGCCGTACCCGCTGGGATCGATGGGCCCCTGGGCGGACGGGTCGTCGTCGCCCGCACCCGAGGGCGGAAAGCCGAACGCCGCGTCGAGGGCCGCGTTGCCGGTGCGACCACCGAGGTCTCCGCCACCGCCGCCACCTGCACCGCCACCACCGCCGCCACCACCACCACCGCCACGGCCCCCCCCGCGCGCCGGGGCAGCACCGTCTTCGGTCGCCGGCTGCGCGACACGGGCGTGGGCATCGGGGACCACGAAGACCCCGGCAGCTACGAGTACGAGAGCACGGCGCATCGTTTCAGCTTCCGAATTGTGCCAGCTTGACGCGTGCGATGTCGCTGGCGCGTTCGCCGGGGTAGGCAGAGATGAGCTGGGTCAAGACGTCGCGCGCATTGTCGCTGTCCCCCAGCTGGCGGTAGCAAAGGCCGATCTTCAGCAGCGCGTCCGGTGCCTTGTTTCCGCCGCCGTAGCGCTCGACCACCTCGGTGAACGCCGCGAGCGCGTCCGAGAAGTGCTCCTGGTCGTATGCGGCCTCGCCCTTCCAGTACAGCGCGTTGTCGGCGTAGTCGTGTCGCGGGTACGTCTTGGCGAAGGTGCTGAACGCCGCTTCGGCGTCGGCGAACGCCCCGGTCTTGTACACCGTCATCGCCGCGTCGTACTCGGCGACGATGCGCGCGCCCTTCTTGCCCGGCGTGGGTCGGTCGGGACGCTTGGGCGCGTTCTGAATCGTGAGGTCGACCAGGCGCGAGCCGACGAGGCGGTACGACTTGGCGCCGTCGTCGTCGTCGACCGCGGCGTGCGGCTCGGCGACGTAACGCTCCGGCTCGGAGGGCACGTAGGCGTCGGGCTCGTCGCGGTCGGCGTCGTAGGCCTCCGGCTCGGGCACCGACACGGACGATCCCGCGACCACGTGCGAGGTCGTGGACGCGACCGGACCCGCGGGGGGTCGCGCCGGCGGGGCGGTTCCGTCGGACCCGAGGCGAACCACGGGCAGGCGGCGGCCGTCGGGCAGGCTGTAGTGGGAGGTCGCCGGGCCGGGGCTCGGGGCCTCGACCAACCCGCCACCACGCTGCTCCAGGTTGAGGACGCGGTCCTCGAGCATCTGCACGCGGCGACGCAACGCCGCGTTTTCACGGGCCAAACGGGCACTGCCGTCGTCGTCGGGCGCGCGCGTCGTCGGCTCGGCACGGTCGTGCGCGCAGCCCGCGAGTACGGGCGACACCGCGAGCGCGGCGAGAATGCAAGTGGAGCGGACGGCGACGAGCATCGCTTTGCGGAAGGCTAGCAGTGGGCCCGGCGGCGCCCAAAAAACCGCAGCGGTTGCCGCACTTGTCCCCAGATCCCGGGGCGATGTCGGCGCGTGATTGCAGTACCTTTGTTCACCCAGCGCCATGAAACGTCGGACTCGCCCGATCACCCTCGCCCTCGCGCTGCCGCTGGCAGCCACCTTCGCCGTGGACGCGCTCGCCGACTCCGGTGACCAGGAAGGAGACGTCGGTCGGATCGTCGGCCTCCGCGTCAACACGCCCGGCAGCTCCCAACACGCGTCCGAGCACGGTGCGATCACCGTGCGCACCACCAAGGGCAAGCGCGAGACCTACGCCTGGGGCGGCTCGACCTGCCCGGGTCAGAAGCTCACCAGCGCCGAGGTCGAGCTGCTCGCGGCGGCGCTGCGTGGTCGCACGAGCCTCAAGCCGTTCTTCACCGACGCCAAGAGCGGCACCCAGCGCTGCCTCGTCGCGTTCGAGCTGCGGACCTGAGCGGCGTGCGCTCGCGCCAACGGCCTCGGGCGCGAGTTGCGTCGCGGTCGTTGACACGACCCACGGCCTCGACCTAAGACCTCGTCGTCGTCGGTTCCGGTCCGCTTCGGCGGTCGGAGGCAACAGGGAACGCGGTGAAAATCCGCGGCTGTCCCGCAGCGGTAAGCAGGAACGAACGTCGCACCATGGCACTGGGCCCTCGCCCGGGAAGCCGCGACCAGTAGGCACTCGCCTGCAAGCCCGAACACCTGCCGACGAGCTCCCGGAATCCTCCGGGAGTCTTGCGCCGGCGAGCTCGTGGAGAGGCTCCGGGCGACGGTCCCCCGGACCGCTTCCCTTCGTCGATCTTCGTCTCGCGGGCTTCCCGACACCCCGGTGGTCCGGAGCAGGCCACCCGACGAGGACCGACATGAACGAAGCCACGATCCGCCGACTCGCACTCGGCGTTCTCCTTTCCCTTCCCTTGGCCGCGTGCGACGACGACACCGGTGACGACGGTGCGTCGACGACCGACGCCGCGACGACCGACGCGGACACGGGCACGCCCGCGACGACGACCACGGGGGCGCCTTCGACCTCGGGCACGAGCGAAAAGCCCACGAGCACCACCGGCGAATCGGGACCCGTCGACGACTCCAGCGACGACGCCGCGACCGACGACGACTCCGGCTCCGACGACGGCAGCACCGGCGGCGAGGGTCTGGAGATCGTCGGCGAGTGGGTCGAGACGTTCCCCGACATGACCACGCAGACCCACTCGGTCGACGAGACGACGTGGACGTCGATGTCGCAGTTCGGAACGCTGACGTTCCATGTCGAGTCCTACGACAACGCACTCGGCGTGCTCGTCGCACAAAACGACGCGAGCAACGACTTCAACCCGGACCTGTTCAGCCGCTTCGAGTGGGTGTGGGACGGACGCGAGCTGTACTACTGCCAGTCGGTGTACGACGCCGCGACCGCCGACGAGGCCTGGAGCGCGGCCGGAGCCGACGCCGGCGATCTGCTCGCCGGCTGCAGCACGTTCCCGTGGAGCATGCTGCAGACCCCGTAGGACGACGCCGTCCTCACGTCACCTCAACCGCAGTCGAGCTCGAGCTCGACTGCGGCCACCGCCCCGGCCTGCAGCAGATCGCAGGCCTGCCCCGAGAACGCGATGCGCTCGGCGTCCGGATCGTAGGTCCAGCCGGGCGTGCCGTTGGGCACCGGCGTGCCGTCGGACAGGCGCACCACCAGCGACGGCAGATCGGCGTCGTCGACCTGCAGCCGGTAGCTGCACTGCACCTGCCGCAGCACCAAGCGTAGGGCAGCGTTGAGATCGTCGAGGCCCGCCTCGTAGTACGACGCGCGGCCCGGCGCCGGCACGCCGCCGGCCTGCCCGAGCTCTTCGAGGTTGTCGGACGCGACCTCGTCGCCGAAGCCCACCACGAAGGTCAGTGTGCCCGCGCGTTCCATCCGGACGATCGCGCCGAGGGCGGACGTGGGGTCTTCGATGCTGCCGATCTCGGCGAGACCGTCGGTGATGAGCACGACGTAGTCGTCACCGTCGAGGCTCTCGAACGTATCGGCCTGCGACGCTCGATGGACCGCGGACCCGAGATTGGTCACGCAGGGCTCGCCCGGCTGCTGCGGATGGTTGGGATCGCTGGGATCGAGCGCTCGTCCGAGCAGGTCGACGATCACGTCGGCGCGATCGTCGGCCACCGCGACGAGCGGCGGGTCCTGGGCCGGGACGGTGTCTCCGTCGGGAAACAGCGACAGGCCCCAGCGCAGCTGATCGGCCCCCTCGCTCGACAGCATGGCGGACATCGCCTCGACCGCCCGCGCCCACTTGCTGCTGCCGCCGATGCGCCGCGCCATCGAGCACGAGCGGTCCTGCACGATGAGCACGTTGTTGTCGGGGATCGGCACGCTGACCGCCCGCCGGGTCTGGCAGCTCCCGGGCTCGCACGACAGCGAGGGCACGTCGACCTCGACGCCGTCGCAGCCGCGGTCGCCCGAGCCGTACACCGGCGTGCGCCCGCAGCCGACCAGCGCGAGCACCCCCGCCCCGATCCAGCCGCGCAACAACGTCGCCACGATACTTCGGGTGTAGCGCCCCGCGCGGCGACGCTCCACCTCATCGATCACAAACTGGCCATCATCATTCGCCGAGATCGGGGTCGATCTCGGGGGGACGGCCGAGCGCGGCCGCCACGAGGAACCCCAGCAGGCTCGTCAAACCGATGCCGAGGCCGACCACGACGCCGGCGTCGATGATGCCGCGCCAGGGTTGGTCGAGCGTGCGCACCACGAGCACGAGCGTGACGATCCCGACCACGACACTGCGCGCGACGATCGTGCCGCGACGGGAGGCACCGAACAGCGACATGCAAAACAGCGGAGCGAGAGCGACGCGCACGGGCGTCGGGTGACGACGCAGGTGCAGCGCCCGGGCCACCACCCGCGGGGAGAAGCGCCGATGAAATCCTCGGTAGCCCTCCGAGTGCGCCATCACGGCGACCCACCCCGCGAGCACGGCCCACTGCGTGGTCGACAGGCCACCGTCGATCGCCTCCCACGCCAGCACGCCCAAGCGCACCAACGCCTGCGACAGCAGCGCCACGACGCCGATCAGTCCCCACGCGAACGCCACCCACCCTGCAGGGGTCCGGCGAGGCGGCGGCGGAGCGTCCGGCACCGGGATGGACTACCACGTCGTTTCCCGTCGAGCACGGCCTGCCGGTCGCTGCTACAACGTCGCGCGAGCCCCGTGGCCGACGACGCCGAAGAGCCGAGCCCCGACGGGCCGACCGATCCGACGCTGTCGCCGCGACGGATCCTCGTGTCGACCATCCTCGGCCTCGTCGGTCTGACGCTCGGGGTGTTCGCCCTCGGGCTGTGGCTGCGCGAGCCGCTGATCTCGGTGGGCCGCGCGTTCATCGGCAATCTCGGCGGACCCGGGGTCGCGCTCGGCTTCATGCTCCCGGACGCGTTCACGATCCCGCTGCCCAACGACACGTTCCTCGCGCTCGCCGTCGCGGGCGAGATGCCCTTTTGGACGATCGTGGGCTGGGCCACGCTCGGCTCGATCGCCGGCGGCTCGCTCGGCTGGGCCCTCGGCCGTGGCCTGCGACGCACCCGCCGCGTGCGCGACTTCTTGCTCGGACGCGGCGCCGCGATCGACCGCGCGCTGCGTCGGCGGGGCGCGTGGGTGGTCGCGGTGGCCGCGCTGACCCCGGTCCCCTACTCGATCGCCTCGTGGGCCGCCGGCGCCACCTTGCTGCCGTATCGCAGCTTCTTGACCGTGTCGCTGCTGCGTGTCTTTCGGGTCGCGGGCGCGCTATGGCTCGTCGAGCTCGGGCTGCGTGCAGGGGCGTGAGACCGGGCACCACGGGCGCTGGCCCGCACCCTGCGACGGCGTGTTATACGGCGTCCGCTGAAACCACGGGCCCGGCCGCTCGGGCCAGGAGCGCACGCATGCCTCGTCGCAACAAGATCACGATCGTTGGAGCTGGAAACGTCGGCGCAACCGCCGCCCACTGGGCCGTTCAGAAGGACCTCGGCGACGTCGTCCTCGTCGACATCAAGCCGGGCCTGCCGCAAGGCAAGTCGCTCGACCTCGCCGAGTCCGGCCCCGTCATGGGCTTCGACGCCAACCTCGTCGGCGCCAACGACTACGACGCGACGGCCGGCTCGGACGTCGTGGTGATCACCGCGGGCGTGCCGCGCACCAAGGACCCCGTCACGGGTCAGTTCACCAGCCGCGACGACCTCGTCGAGATCAACCGCAAGATCGTCGGCTCGGTCACCAAGGAAGTCGCCTCGCGCTCGCCCAACGCGACGCTCATCTGCGTGTCCAACCCGCTCGACGCGATGTGCCACGTGATGCTCGCCGAGTCGGGCTTCCCGCGCGAGCGCGTGCTCGGCATGGCCGGTGTCCTCGACACCGCGCGCTACAAGACCTTCATCGCCATGGAGCTCGGCGTCTCGGTCGAGGACGTGCACGGCATGGTCCTCGGCGGCCACGGCGACACCATGGTGCCCCTGCCCTCGCACACCTCCATCGGCGGCATCCCGCTGCGCGAGCTGATGGCCGAGGACAAGATCCAGGCGATCATCGAGCGAACCCGCAAGGGCGGCGGCGAGATCGTCGGCCTGCTCGGCTACTCGGGCTACTACGCGCCGTCGGCGTCGGTCATCGCGATGGTCGAGGCGATCGTGCGCGACAAGAAGCGCGTGCTGCCCACCGCGTGCCTGTGCAAGGGCGAGTACGGCTACGACAACCTCTTCATCGGCGTGCCCGCGGTCATCGGAGCCGGCGGCGCCGAGAAGATCATCGAGATGAAGCTCGGCGACAAGGAGAAGGAGATGCTCGAAATCTCCGCCAACGCCGTGCGCGACGTCGTCAAGCTCCTCCCGTACTGAAGAGCAACCCGAGAGCGCGGTCGTAGACGCATGAAGATCCACGAATACCAAGGCAAGCAGCTGCTGCGTGCCCAGGGGGTCCCCGTCCCGAAGTCGGCGGTGGCCTTCTCGGTCGCGGAAGCCAAGAAGGCGGCGGCCGACCTCATCGCCGAGACCGGCAACGAGGTCGTCGTCGTCAAGTCGCAGATCCACGCGGGCGGCCGCGGCAAGGGACGCTTCAAGGAGTTTCCGGACCTCGGCGGCGTCAAGGTCGTCAAGGGCGCGGAAGCGGCCGGCGAAGTCGCCCAGAAGATGCTCGGCAGCACGCTGGTCACGATCCAGACCGGCCCCGAGGGCAAGGAAGTCCGCCGCGTGCTCGTCGAGCAGGGCATGGACATCAAGTCCGAGCTGTACCTCGCGCTCACCCTCGATCGCGTCACCGGTCGCACCACGCTGATGGCGTCGACCGAGGGCGGCATGGAGATCGAGGAGGTCGCCGAGAAGACGCCGGAGAAGATCCTGCGCGCCACGATCGACCCGGCCACCGGCCTGCTCGGCTTTCAGGCGCGCGAGATCGCATTCGGCCTCGGGCTCGACGGCAAGGTCGCCGCGAAGATGGCGGGCTTTCTCGGCAAGCTGTCGCGGGCCTACGACAAGCTCGACTGCTCGCTGCTCGAGATCAACCCGCTGGTCATCACCGGCGGCGGCGACGTGCTCGCGCTCGATGCGAAGGTCAGCTTCGACGACAACGCGCTGTACCGTCACCCCGACGTCGAAGAGCTGCGTGACGCTTCCGAGGAAGACGCCGCCGAGCTCGAGGCGAAGAGCTACGACCTTTCGTACGTCAACCTCGACGGCACGATCGGCTGCATGGTCAACGGCGCCGGCCTGGCGATGGCGACCATGGACATCATCAAGTACTTCGGCGCCGAGCCGGCCAACTTCCTCGACGTCGGCGGCGGCGCCACGGTCGACCGCGTGACCGCGGCGTTCAAGATCATCACCGCCGACCCGAAGCTCAAGGGCATCCTGGTCAACATCTTCGGCGGCATCATGAAGTGCGACGTGATCGCCGAGGGCGTGATCGCAGCCGTCAAGGAAGTGGGTCTGAAGGTGCCTTTGGTGGTGCGCCTCGAGGGCACCAACGTCGAAAAGGGCAAGAAGATGCTGCAGGAGTCGGGTCTGAACCTGACCACCGGAGACTCGCTGCGCGACGCGGCTCAGAAGATCGTGGAGCTGACCCAATGAGCGTTCTCGTCGACAAGAACACCAAGCTGCTCGTCCAGGGCATCACCGGCAAGACCGGGGCGTTCCACACCCAGAACTCGCTCGACTACGGCACCAACGTGGTCGCCGGCGTCACGCCCGGCAAGGGCGGGACCAAGTGGGAGAACAAGGTCCCGATCTACGACACGGTCAAGGGCGCCGTGGAGGCCACGGGCGCCAACGCGTCGGTGATCTTCGTGCCGCCGCCGTTCGCCGCCGACGCGATCATGGAAGCGGCCGCCGCCGGCGTCCCGCTCATCATCTGCATCACCGAAGGCATTCCGGTCGCCGACATGG
>CALBMM010000184.1 GCA_937896535.1 uncultured Pseudomonadota bacterium | reverse complement strand
GGCCATCTCGGCGGCGGAGCGGGCGAGCAGGCGATTGCGACGTTGCTCGTCGCGCTCCGCCGACGCCCGCGCCGACTCCAGCGCGGCCGTGCGCTGCTCGACGCGCCCCTCGAGCTCGGCAATGACCGTGTCGAGCTGTCGGCGACTGCGGCCGACGAGGGCGAATGCGACGAGCAGGATCAGCGGCATCGTGTCGATCACCTGCAGCAACGGCTCGGTGCGATGCACGTGCAGCGCGGCCGGGATCGACGGCACCAGGTCCTGCGAGACCATCGAGATCACCGTCGAGACCACCGGGAACAACGCGCCCAGCACGAAGCCGAATGCAGCATCTTCGAGGATGGGCCGCCGGCGTCTGTCTGCACTTTTGTTGCTCATCATTACCTAAATAACACGATGTAATATCCACGATCGAGCGAGAAAAACTCGCGCCGAGCCCCGAATTCGCCAAGGCAGGGCCGGATCGAGGTGCGAAACTGCGCGCCATGATCGCCCGAGCCACGCCGTGGGTCCTGGCCTCGCTCGCCGCCTGCGGACCGTCCCGGCCTTCGACCCCGCCGCCCGCCGACGCCACCCCGGCCGCCATCCCCGCGCCACCGAGCCCACCGGCATCGTCGCTGCAGGTCGTCGACGCGACCGCGGCCTACTTCGCCTTCTGGGATCGCCACGCCGACGCGCCGCTCGACGTGCAGGTCGAGCGCTTCGTCGCCGAGGTCGTTGCTGCGCATCCGCAGCTGTACACGCCCGAGGTCCTGGGCCTGGACGAGGCGAGCTTCGACGACGCACTGGCGACTCGCCTGCGGGAGGTTCTGCCGCTGACCGCCGCGCGTCTCGACGACGTACGAGCCACTCACGCCGAGGTGCAGTCGGAGCTGGCCGAGTACCAGGCCTCGTTCACGCGGGCGTTCCCCGACTTCGAGCCCGACGCACCGGTGTACTTCATGGGCGCGATCGGCTCGTTCGACGGGGCCACGCGCATGGTCGACGGCCGCTCGTCGCTGCTGTTCGGGGTCGACGGCATCACGCTCTTTCACGCCGAGGGCACGAACCCGGCGGCGTTCTTTCACCACGAGCTCTTCCACGTCTATCACCGGCAAGCGCTCGAGGCCGAGGGCGTGGATCTGGCGTCGCAGCGCAACATCGCCATGGCGCTGTGGGGCGAAGGGCTGGCGGTGTACGTGTCCGGCGAGCTCAACCCCGGCTCGACGCACCAGGAGCTGTTGCTGCCGACCGAGATGATCGAGCAGACGGATGCGCGGCGGGCCGAGCTGACCGCGGAGCTCGTCGAGCATCTGCGCTCGGGCGACGAGCGGCTGTACGCCACGTATTTCCTGGGGGCCGGCGGAGGGCGTGTGCCCAAGCGCTGCGGCTACTATCTGGGCATGCAGGTCGCCGCGCGCGTTCGTGGCGATCGCACGCTCGCCGAGCTCGCGCGACTGTCCGGGGACGCGCTCGTCGACGAGATCGCCGACGCGCTGCGACAGATAGGGTCGTCCACCCGATCCCCCGACGCGTCGGATAAATGACGCGCGGCCGGCGCTTGGACACGCACGGCGGCACGTCGACGTCCACGTGCTCGTTGGACAACGCAGTCGGCCGGCGGCAACATGCGGCCGCCTGGCGTCGATACGTCGGGCAGGAACGCACCGATGTCCGAACCGCAGCACGACTCCTTTGGCGCCAAATCCACCCTCCACGTCGGCGATCGCACCTACGACATCTGGCGGCTCGATGCGTTGTCGAACAAGGGCGTCGGACACGTCGACAAGCTGCCGTTCTCGCTGCGCGTGCTGCTGGAAAACCTGTTGCGCCACGAAGACGGCAACGCGGTCTCCAAGGGCGACATCGAGTCGGTGGCGGGTTGGGATCCCAAGGCCGAGCCTTCGGTCGAGATCGCCTACCACCCCGCGCGCGTGGTGCTGCAGGACTTCACGGGCGTGCCCGCGGTCGTCGACCTCGCGGCGATGCGCGACGCGATCAAGACGATGGGCGGCGACCCGCAGCAGATCAATCCGCTGCAGCCCGTCGACCTGGTGATCGACCACTCGGTGCAGGTCGATCACGCGGGCTCGTCCAACGCGTACTCGCTCAACGTCAAGCTCGAGTACCAGCGCAACAAGGAGCGCTACCAGTTCCTGCGGTGGGGCAAGCAGTCGTTCGAGAACTTCCGCGCCGTGCCGCCCGGCACCGGCATCATCCACCAGGTCAACCTCGAGTACCTGGCCAAGACGATCTGGACCAAGAACGTGGACGGTCGCTGGCAGGCGTACCCCGACACGCTGGTCGGGACCGACTCGCACACCACGATGATCAACGGCCTGGCCGTGCTCGGCTGGGGTGTCGGTGGCATCGAAGCGGAAGCCGCGATGCTCGGGCAACCGATCTCCATGCTCGTGCCGCAGGTCGTCGGGTTCAAGCTCGTGGGCACGCTGGCCGAGGGCGCGACCGCGACCGACCTCGTGCTGCGCGTGGTCGAGATGCTTCGCCAAAAGGGCGTGGTCGGAAAGTTCGTGGAGTTCTACGGAGCCGGCCTCGACCACCTCACGCTGGCCGACCGCGCCACGATCGCCAACATGGCGCCCGAGTACGGCGCGACCTGTGGGTTCTTTCCGATCGACGACGAGACGCTCAAGTACCTGCGGTTCACCAACCGCGAGGAAGAGACGGTCAAGCTCGTGGAGGCGTACGCCAAGGAGCAGGGCCTGTTCCGCACCAAGGACACGCCCGACCCGATCTTCACCGACACGCTGCAGCTGGATCTGTCGACCGTGGTGCCCGCGATCGCCGGCCCGAAGCGCCCGCAGGATCGCATCGACCTCACCGAGTCCAAGAAGGCCTGGCAGTCGGTGGTCGACAAGTCGGTGGACGCCGCAGGGCGCGACACGAAGGTGTCGGTCACCCACGAAGGCGAGACGTTCGAGCTGTCGCACGGCTCGGTGGTGATCGCCGCGATCACCAGCTGCACGAACACGTCCAACCCGTCCGTCATGGTCGCGGCGGGGCTGCTCGCCCGTAAGGCAGCGGCCAAGGGGCTGTCGAGCAAGCCGTGGGTCAAGACCTCGCTGGCCCCCGGCTCGCGCGTGGTGACCGACTACCTGACCAAGTCCAACCTGCTCGGCGATCTCGAGAAGCTCGGCTTCGATGTCGTCGGCTACGGCTGCACGACCTGCATCGGCAACTCGGGTCCGCTCGCCGAGCCGATCGCGGCGGGGATCAAGGAAGGCGATCTGATCGCGGCCTCGGTGCTGTCGGGCAACCGCAACTTCGAAGGTCGGATCTCCCCGCACGTGCGCGCCAACTACCTGGCCTCGCCGCCGCTGGTGGTCGCCTACGCGCTGGCCGGCCACATGAACATCGACCTGTACGCCGATCCGCTCGGCCAGGACAAGGACGGCAACGACGTCTACCTCAAGGACATCTGGCCCACCCCGGCCGAGGTCGCCGAGGTGATTCGCAACTCGCTGGGCCGCGAGATGTTCGCCGAGCAGTACGCCTCGGTGTTCGACGGCGACGACAACTGGAAGAACCTGCCCACGCCCGAGGGTGAGCTGTACGCCTGGGACGAGGCGTCGACCTACGTTCGCAACCCGCCCTACTTCGTGGGCATGGGCCCCGACCCCGCCGCGCTGACCGACATCACCGACGCGCGCGTGCTCGCCAAGCTCGGCGACTCGGTCACGACCGACCACATCTCGCCCGCGGGCAACATTCCCAAGGACGGCCCGGCCGGGCGCTACCTGACCAGCCACGGCGTCAAGCCGGTCGACTTCAACAGCTTCGGCAGCCGCCGCGGCAACCACGAGGTGATGATCCGCGGCACGTTCGCGAACATCCGCCTGCGCAACCAGCTCGCCCCGGGCACCGAAGGCGGCTGGACCAGGCACCAGCCCTCCGGCGAGCAGATGTCGATCTTCGACGCTTCGGAAAAGTACAAGACCGACGGCGTGCAGCTCGTCGTCCTCGGCGGCACCGAGTACGGCACGGGCTCGAGCCGCGACTGGGCGGCCAAGGGAACCATCCTGCTCGGGGTCAAGGCGGTGATCGTCAAGAGCTTCGAGCGGATCCACCGCTCGAACCTCGTCGGCATGGGCGTGCTGCCGCTGGTGTTCGAGGAAGGCCAGGGCCACGAAGAGCTCGGGCTCGACGGCACCGAGGTGTACTCGATCGGCGGGATTGCGGAGGGCTTGAAGCCGCTCAAGAAGCTGCAGGTGGTCGCGACGAAGAGCGACGGGTCACAGGTGAAGTTCACCGTGACGGCGCGGCTCGATACGCCGAACGAGGTCGAGTACTACCGGCACGGGGGGATCTTGCAGTACGTGCTGCGCAAGATGCTCGGGGCTGGGAAGGCCCAGGCCGCGGGGTAGGGGCTCGAGACGCTTCTGCGTGGGGAAAAGGCGGTTCGCTTCGGCGGACCGCTTTCTTCATTGCCCGGCTGAGCCGGCGCGACGCCGGGATCCGTGCGCCGGACCTTCACACCTGGTCAAGGCCGTTCACGGGCAGCGAACCATGCCTGCGCCGGCGTCGTAGGGGTCGTAGTTCGGCCCGAAGACGGATGGGTCTCCGCTCGCGAGCAGCCGCGCCTTGAGTTGTCCCGGGGCCATCGGAAACCAGCCGGTCGGCGCGTCGGCGGGCCGCAGTGCCTGCAACCACAGCGCTGCCACCCCCGCGACATGCGGGGTCGCCATGCTGGTGCCGCTATGCGCGACGAGTCCGTTCGCAGCTCCGGCCTGTGCCGATACGACGCCCACGCCGGGGCCACAGATCTGGCATCCGGTGTTGGAGAAATCCGCGATCTCGACGTGAGCGCCGGCCTGGCCGGCCGCGCCGACCGAGATGAACCCCTCCGCTTCGCTCGGCGGTGTGGCCGGGAACTCGTAGTTGGGGTCGATATCTCGTCTTGCCTCGTTGCCAGCGGCGGCAATGAGGGCGATCTCGCGGTTGCGGAAAGAAGCCTGCGCCTCGACGAGCTCCCCGATACGGTCGAAGAGGCGGATGTTGGCACGGTAGTCGGCCAACGCGAGGGCAGCCGCGAAGTCTGCGGGAAAGCCATCGTCGATCAGAGACTTCGTGTAGCCGGGCAGGTCGATGCCCAATGACATCGAGATCACCTGACAGCCCGCCTCCACTGCATCCATGATGGCGCGCGCGATCTGGTCGCTTCCGCCGCCATCTCGGCCGAGTACCTTGCCGATGAACGCGTCGGTAATGCCGCGTGCGACACCGATCCGCGTGCCGGCGACATCACGACCGAAGATCGTCGCGGCGCAGTGCGTCCCGTGGCCGTCGGTGTCGTCGTCGCTCTCGCTCGTGTAGTTGCGGCGTTCGAGCGTCACCCCGGCGAAGGCGGCGTGGGTTGGATCGATGCCGGTGTCGAGTACCGCCACTTTGACGCCCTGACCATCGTAGGGCGTCGCGAGGGCCCCGATCGCCTCCAGGCCCCAGGTCGCGTTTCCCGTGGAGGCGGCCGTGGCGGCACCGTGGAATGGGAGAGGGGCGATCAGCTTGACGGGCATCGCAGGCGCGGCCGCCTCCACCGTCGCGTCTCTCGCCAGAATGCCGAGGTCGCCACGTTCGAGCTCGGCGACCTCGACTTCCGCACTCGGGACCGACTTGCCGAAGCCGCTGCGGAATCGTCGGACACCGACCGGAAACGCCGGAGGCGCGTCATGCTGGAAGTCGCGGAGGATGATGTACTTTCGCTTGCTCATGCGGTGCACCTGGTGGCTGGACGCCGCATCACGGCGCCGTTGGGGTAGCTGACGTCCCTGACGCCAAGTTGAGTGACGCGAGAATCGACATCCGTCACGCGAACTCGAGCACCCACGAGTACGCGGATCGAGGAGGGGTCACTTGATCGTGTCGCCCGCACCCTCGGGTGCCTGGAGCGTCAACTCCCGAGGCAGAGGTGCGAACGCGTCCGTGTAGAGCTGCTCGGCCCTCTTCTGCTCCTTGACGATCGCATCGAGCTCCGCCTTCAGTTTCGGCTTGTCGCGCTTCTTCGCCGTGGCGACCGCGGCTCGCATCGAGTCGATCTCCGCGAGGCGAAGCTTGATCTGGCTCTCCATGAGCTGCCGCGCGCTTTCCACGTTGGCCGTACCGAGAACTTGTGTCAGCAAGGCCGCCCCAGCGGTCTGGGCGGTCTCTCCGTCGGCGGCGAGGACGTAGTCTGCCGCGGCCAGAAAGCGGATCGTCCCGATCACGTCGTGGATCAGGCGGGCATCGGGCGCCTCGACGGCCATCATCGCCTTCGCGAGCTCGACGAGCTTGGCCACGTTGTCCCTCTGCCCGAGCACTCGGCCCGCGGCGATCACTTCCTCGAATGCGGCCTTCGCCTCTGGGGGCGACAGCACACCGTTGAAGTTCATCTCGCAGATCCTGTAGAGCGCGTCGCGCATGAACAGCACGAGCTCGGTTCTCGTGGCCACGTCCGCGATCGTCGAGGTGGCGCTCTGGGACCGTGCGAAGTCGCCGTCGAACGTTGCTTTGATGGCCTCGAGCTCGGCCGCCGCCTCGATCTTGGCCTTGAAGCTGCTCTCGGCCTCGAGGTTCGCAGAGGCATCGGGTGGTGGCTCCGCGCAGAGCTTGATCAAGGAGTCGGCGCCGGACTGCTCGTCGACCTTGATGTAGGCGCCTCGCGAACGGCTGTCGTAGGTGATGGCGTGTGCGTCCGCGACGGCCCCCGGCCGCTTTTTCATACGGAAGTACCGCGATGGGGAAACGACTCGATCGGGAGCACTCGCACAGCCGCTCAGTGCGAGCAGTGCCATCGAGGTGACGAAGAACGCGGTTGATCTGCGCATGGCCATTGGGATGTCTGTGTGCCGGCCCGACGCTTCGGGGAAGCGGGGCGGGGGCACCAGAGTTGGTGTCCGAAGGGGCGTGTTCCGTCATGCGAAGTGCCGCTGGACCGTCGGCTGGGCTCGAGAGGCGCCCTCCTTCGTGGTGGCGCCGCACGAGCACCACTGATCGTCGCGGTACGTCGTTGCAGTGAGCGGCCCGTCGGCCGGCGATCCGAAACCCCATTCGGCGTGGCGTTGTTGACGGCTTGCGTCGTCATGAGCCAAGGTGGGCGCATGGGTGCGTGGTCGCGGCGAGCGGCGCAGTGGCTCGGCAGACGCGGGATCGGCCCCGTTCTCGTCCTCGGCCAGGGCGGACCCCTCGCCGTGAGTGCCTGCACGGACGACGCATTCTTCGGCGACACCGAGACGTCGACCATGGGCACCGCGGCGACCGGATCCACGGTGACCTCGACCGATGACGCCGGGTCGTCCGGCGGGGACGCCACCGGCGGCACGCCGCCGGGGGGGACGCGGGTCGGGCCGTGCGACGAACCCGGACAGGAAGTGCCCTGCTATAGCTTCGACGCCGCGACGCTCGATGTGGGGGCGTGCCACGGAGGCGTGCAGATCTGCACTGTATCCGGCGACAAGGGCGACACGTCGACCTCGACGGGCTCGGGGGACGCGACGATGGGTGAGCTGACGTCGACGAGCAGCGGCGATGCGTCCAGCACGGGAGGTCGCGAGACTTCGGATACCGGGCAATCGCAGTCGTCCACGACCGCCGAAGGTCGAGGCACGGATTTCGGGGGCACGTCGACCGGGCGAGCCGCGACGTCCGACGACGGTGGCCCCCAAGCCCGTTGGTCGGCGTGCATCGGGGAGGTCGGGCCCGCGGCGGAGACATGCGCGGATCAGGTCGACAACGATTGCGATGCGGACGTCGACGAGCCGGATGCAGCTGGCTGCGTTTGGTTCGCTTCCAATGTCGACGCCGATCGGGATGGTTTCCCGCCCGGCCAGTGTCTGTGCGCGCCGGAGGGCGAGTTCAACGTGCGGACCAGCGAGGGCGCGGTGGACTGCTGCGACCTCGACCCGCTCACGTCACCCGAGCAATTCGAGTTCTCCGCCGAGGCCGATCAATGTCGGGGCTGGGATCGCAACTGCGACGGTGCGGTCGAGCTCGAGCTGACCGACTGCGCCGAGTGCATTCTCGGCAGTCCCGGTTGGGATTGCGTGGCTTCGGCGATTCCGTCGTGCGGCGGCCAAGGGTTGTTCGCGCAGAAGTTCGACGCGAGTTGCCTCGCAGACTCTTTTCCGGCGGTCATGCGATGTCGATAGCCGCATCCATCGCTCTCGTCGCGCTCCTGGCCTCGCCGGAGGAAACGCTGGCCGCATACGAAGCCTGCATGTCCCAGTCGACGCAGGCATGCAAGACTGCAACCGACCTCGTGGGAACGTGCAAGGAGGCGAGGACGAAGCTACGAGCTGCGGTGATCGGCAACAGCGGGTGGAGTGACGAACTCAGGAACGTCGAGGCCGTGCTCGATTTCCTCGGCGACCAATCCGTCTGCGACGACGTGGCGGTCTGTGAAGAGGAACTGTCCTGTGAGCGGGCCCCGGCCGCGGAGGATCGCTGCGAGGCGGCTATCAAGACCCTCGAGAAGATTCCGAGGAAAGGCGAGCCTCGTGCGCTCGAGGCTTCTCGCGAGAATCTCAAGAGATGGAAGAAGACCAACGAGGAGTGCGAGCAGGCGGCGACATCCGGGGGCTCCAGCGCTACCGACGGAGACGACGATGGTCCCGTTGACGACTCTGGCGGCAACAAAGAAGGTCTCAGTGCCACGAAGCGGATCGCGTTCGCCTTTGGCACGAGCGGAGTCGGGGCAGTGGTGGCGATCGCTGGCGCCGTGATGATGGCGCGTGCCTCCCACGTGTACCAAGACGTGCCGGAACGGCGGCTGGAGTCTTGGGTGCGGCCCACCTACTGGACCGGCGTCACCTTCGTCTCGCTCGGTGGACTCGCCGCCATCATCGGCGCCGCCGTGGGCACCAAGCTCGTCCTCGAGCGTCGGCGCCCGCGGAACATCAGCGTCGCGCCGATGGCCCAGCCTGGCTCGGCCGGCGTCGTCGTGCAGTGGAGGTTGCCGTGAGGCGCGATCTCCTCCTGCTGTCGTTGGGGCTCGGGTGCGCGCCCGATGGAACGCTCGGCCTGATCTGTCGCAACGATGCCCACTGCGATCCCGGTCAGGTGTGTCGACAAGGCGAGTGCGTATGGGAGGACGACATCGAGACCGGTGCGCTGGAGAGCGTCGGTCTCGGTACATCCGCGGTGTCGACGACCGTAGGGTCCGAGGAATCGACGACCACCGAGGGCACGTCCGACGACGGCCCGACTCCTTCGTGTCCCCAAGTCCCCAGCTCGGGCACGAGCCCCGCGGTGTGGCTCGCGGGAGCGTCGGGCTTTCACACGTGTGCCGTTCTCGTGGACCGGCGGGTCAAGTGCTGGGGTTCCAATCTCTGGGGGCAGCTCGGCCAGGGTTCCGCGGCCTTCGCCATCGGGGATCTTCCGGGGTCGATGGGTGCCAACCTGCGTCAGATCCAACTGGGCCCGGAGACGCTCGTGGAGCGAGCCGCGCTCGGACGGCATCATTCCTGCGCCGTGATGCTGACTCCACCCACCGCAGCATTGTCGGGGTCACGATTGCGCTGCTTCGGCTCGAACGAGTCCGGAGAGCTCGGACTCGGATCGGCCGTCGCCTCTTGGGGCACCAATGTCTCGCAGATGCAGAATCTGCCCGAGATCGCCCTGGGCGAAGGCGTCATCGCCGAAGCGGTGACGCTCGGGGTCGAGTTCACGTGCGCGCTCGTCAGTGACGGTCGCGTCAAGTGCTGGGGGCGCAACGACGAGGGGCAGCTCGGCTACGAAGACACGCTGTTTCGGGGTGCGACGCCCGCGACGGCGCCGGACCAGATCGCCTATGTCGATCTCGGGGTCGGGTTCGTCGCCGAGCACATCAATGCGGGCTCCTATCACGTCTGCGCCATCGCCGAAGATGGAGCGGAGGTGAAGTGCTGGGGGAACAACGCCGCCGGTCAGCTCGGTCAAGGGGACGACGTCAACCGTGGTGACGAGGTCGACACGATGGGCGACATGCTCGAGCCGATCGATCTCGGAAGTACGGAGCCGGTGTTGGCACTGACCAGCGGCGGCGCCCACTCGTGTGCGCTGCTGGGCGATGGCAGCATCCGATGCTGGGGCAGCAACGATCGCGGCCAGCTCGGCTTGGGGATCTCGGACCTCCGAGTCGGAGACGACGCAGACGAGACGGGCGCCGGGCTCGAGGCGGTCAACCTCGCCGGCGCAGACGCGGTTCAGATCGTCGCTGGCGAGCGACACACGTGTGCGCGGCTCGACGATGGGGACGTCAAGTGCTGGGGAAACAACGCCCAGGGACAGCTCGGCGTCGGCAGCATCGAGGACGTGGGCAAGCGAGCCGAGGACATGGGGATCGCGCTCGAAAGCGTCGAGCTTGGCGGCGGCAGGTCGGCGACGTGGATCACCGCGGGTGAGTCCCACTCTTGCGCGGTGTTGGACGATGGCAGCCTCAAATGCTGGGGAGGCAATGTCAGCGGTCAGCTCGGCCTCGAGGACTCGGCGGCGCGGGGGACCGACCCCTGCTCGGTCGGGGACTACCTGCCGGCGGTGAGGTTGTAGCGGCGGCGATGGGGTCGGACCCAGAAATCAGAGGCGCCACCACGCCGTTGCGCGTGGCGTTCTTTTCGGCGAGTCCGGACGAAGCTCAGCCGCTCGCCGTGGGTCGCGAGTACAATCGCGTTCAAGAAAAGGTCAGGGCGATGGACCGTCGGTGGCACGGTTCGCTGTTCGAGTGTCCGTCGGTGCAGTGGGACCAATTCCCGGATTTCTTGCTCACCGAAGCCCCAACGGTGGTCCATTTCTCCGGTCACGGTCTTCCCGACGGCAGTCTGATGCTGAGCATGGAGGATGGCTCGCCGGACCGGATCAGTCCCGACGGCGTGGCCGGGTTGCTCGAGGCGCACAAGGGGCAAGTCAGGGTCGTCGTCCTCAACGCTTGCTACTCGGACGCGCTCGCGGAACGGCTGGTCCGCGACGTGGACGTGGTCATCGGGATGACCCGGGACGTCAGCGACGACGCCGCGATCCTGTTCGGGCCGACCTTCTACCAATACTTGGCCGCCGGACGGAGTGTCGCCGATGCGTTCGGAGCCGGAACCGCGCTTCTGGCCGGGAGGTTCCCCGACGAGAAGACCACCCCGCGCCTGAGGGCCCGGGAAGGCCAGGACGCGTCCACCATTCGCTTCGTTCCGCCTTGGAGAGCCAAGGGTGGGTTCAGCAAGCAACCGGGTCCCACCGAGTCGAGCTTCACGTACGACCTGACCGACGCCGACTGGAACGCGAAGGTCGGTGGGTGGCGTTGCCCGCTGGTGCGGATCCCGAATGTCGCGGTCGGTGCCGTGTACAGCGACGGTGTCGAGCTTGCAGGCACCGACTACGCCGCGGACCCGAAGCTCGAGGCCGGCGTGCTGCGATGGCGTAGCGAAGGACCGCGGCCGGACACGGTCACGGTGAACTTCGTGATGGCGGCACCGGGGGGCAAGGCCCCAGTGCCGCTCGAGCGCGTGGGCGGCGGGCGCTGGGAGGTTCTCGGCAAGATCGCCACCGCTGCCGTGGTCGTCTTGTCGGTGGTCGTCGTGGCACTCGTCCTCGGGCGCCGCCAACGTCCGACGATCAGCGTCGCGACGCATGTCGCAGCGATTGCGAGTGTCGCCATGGCGCGAGGCAAGCCGCTGGACTGTCCCCCGCCCAATGTTTGCCCAATCGTGGAACCCGACTGCCCGGATTGCCCTTCGACTCCGTGTGTCTGTGATCCGACGGACTGTTCAACGGAGAAGGAGGCGACGAGGAAGTGTAAGCGGGACCTCGAGGCCAAGAACAGGGCGCTGGATACGGCCCTTTCCAACTGCAACTCCAACTGAGCCGACCCGGCGCCGAGGTAGAGGGTGCTGCGCTCTCAAAGCCGGGCGACGAACGGCAGTCCGCGGATTCGGGTCGCCAGCTCGTCGTCGCTCGCGAACAGCACCCCCCGCCGGTTGAGGAACGTGTCGCCTTCGCGGTTGAGGTCCAGCGCGGCGCCGTGGATGTCGGTCGCGATCGCGCCGGCTTCGTGGAAGAGGCAGGCGGTGGCGGCGTAGTCCCAGAGGCTGCCGCCGCCTTGGGTGGGCTTGGGGGGCTTGAAGTAGCAGGCCGGGGGGGTCGTCAGGACGTGGCAGGCGTTGATGACGGCGGCGGCGCCCACTTCGATCTGCGGTGTTCCGTAGCCGAGTTCGGTCGCGATCTCGGCGAGCTCATCCTCGATCGCGGCGCGGTCGGGCCAGGTCGCGAAGCTGCGATCCATGAACACGTGCAGCGGGGCACCCTCCACTGGGGCGGGGGGTGTCCACGGGGTGCCGTCGCGGAACACCCCGAGGCCGCGGGCGGCGGACCACGTCGTGCCTTCGACCACGTCGACGACCACGCCCAGCAATGGCATGCCGTCGCGGGCGACCAACGCGACCGACACCGCGTAGCCGGGCTTGCCTTCGATGAAGGCGAGCGTGCCGTCGAGCGGATCCACGCACCAGAAGGCGGGAGCGTGGAGACGCAGGCCATCGTCGTCGCGTTCCTCCGTGAGCAACGCAAATCCGTGCGCGCGCCGGCTCGGAGAGAGCACGTCGACGATCGCGGCTTCGGCTCGGCGGTCGACGTCGGTCACGACCTCCGCCGCGAGGCTGTCGGCACCTGTCTTGTGGTCGACCACCGCGGGGCGCGACGTGGTCACGATCTCGCCGGCCGCTCGCGCGGCTTCGATCGCCAGGTCGAGCAGGTCTCGTAGCGCCTCGGGTCCGATCGTCACAGTGACTCCAGAACCTGCCGCGCCAGTCGTTGGCTGTAGCGGTGGATCTTGGCGTGACCGGGGCTCCAGCCCTGCAGGAAGCGGAGGAAGTCGGTCCAGGCCACGGGGTACAGCGCGCGCCACTCGG
>CALBMM010000183.1 GCA_937896535.1 uncultured Pseudomonadota bacterium | reverse complement strand
CGTCGGCGAAGTCATTCGCCGCGAGCTCGCAACTTGGGACAGCGGCGGCGGGCTCGCGGCTCTCTCTTTCACCAACGTAGCGAGGGATGCCGTCTCAGAGGCCCTCGGCGGTCGGCTCCCGTCCCATCCTCACTTCGTCGGGACGCTGGACTCTTTCGTCTATCGGTACGTCTTCCGTGCCTTCGGACCATCGGTCGATCCCAAGCTCGCGCGATTGAGGCTCGTGCCCGCGGAGGTTTCCGACAATCTCCGCGGTAAGTGGGGGGGAGATGCTCTGACGATCGAGATCGAGAAGCGAAGGGTAAGCCTCTTCGAGATCCACCTGCGGCGCTTTGAAGAGGAAGGGCTGCAACTCTCCTACAAAGTGGCGCAGATGGGTGAAGCACGCCCCGTACCGCCCAGCGAGCGCAACTACGTCTTGAGAAGAAAGCGGGATCTCTGGCGCGACAGGGGAATCGCCTCTCACTCGGATCTCGCGTATCTGGCTTGGACATTGGTCACGCACGCCAAGGATGGTCCGACGGTCTGCGATCTCCTGGCGAAGCGCTTTCCGCTCCTCCTGTTGGACGAGGTGCAGGACACGGGCTGGTTTCTGGGCGAGGTCATTTGCTCGTTGTTGCGACGGCCTGGTGTCCGCGGCTTGATCGTCGGCGACCGGGATCAAGCCATCTACCAGTTTGGCGGAGCTCACCCTGCCGACCTCGACCGGTTTGAGAGCCTCCCCGGGGCTGTTGCGTTCCCAATGCGAGAGAGCCTTCGATGTTCCCGGGCAGTGTGCCGCGTCGGAAGTTCGCTAAGTTGGCAAGGCGCTGAGATCGAGCATTCCCCGGGCGCCGTCGAAGGCAGAGCGGTGCTGTACGTGTTCGACGAGATGCCCGATGTAGAGGTCCTGGCTGCGGACCTGGAACAGGAGGCTGCCGGTACCCCGGTCACCGTGCTCGTTCGGCGGCGGTCCACCCTCGACGTTGTGCTGGGGCCCCAGGGAGGGGCGCCGGAGTTCGGGTCGCGTACGCTGCGCCATCTTTGGAATGGGTGTCGCCACTTGCATGCTGGCGACACCGTCAAAGCCCTCAGTGCGGCACGCGCTTCGGTCTGCGCCTGCATGTTCGGAGTCGAGGCGCCGCCGACGGGCGGGAAGGACGATGAGTCTATCGCCCAGAAAATCCGCCGGACCTCTGCGGCTCTACTCATCGGGACGATGGCTCTAAGCCCGGATCTGGACGCCTATGACTGGGGCGTTGGCGCGCTTGGGATCTTGCGGCGTCTGTTGGGCGACTTGGCGGATGACAAGGCGGTTTCGAAAATGCTCCGGCGGCCGAACAGGACCAAGACGCAGGGCGTCGCCATCCGAGATCGGTTGACCGTGCGCGATTTCGTAGCCGATCGTCGCTGCACGACGATCCACGGGGCGAAGGGAGAGACGCACGGTGTTACGTTGCTTCTCGTCCCGAAGCCGAAGCTGAAGCGGCACTGTCCCTCGCGCACGTGGTTCGACTCCGAAGGATCGACCGCCGACGAAGAACGGAGGGTCGCGTTTGTCGCGGCAACGCGACCACGCGAGGCGTTCGCACTGTGCGTGCATCGTTCGACCTACGACGCGCTCGGTCGGCTTGCACCTGAGTTCGTCGGGCTGTTCGACGTCCGCGAGTGCTGACGGGAAAGACGAACGCGGGCGGATTGTGTCCCGGGTTGGTCGGCGTCCTACATTCCGAGGCCACCAAGAGAATAGGGGAGCGGGCGCACGTCTTCCGCCTGAGCCGGCTGCACATCTTCCATCCAGAACGTTGCGCACTCTGGACACTGGCGCGTGCCAGACTCGGGAACCGCCACGGCGGTTTGACAACGAGGACACCTGCGGATCGTCGTGGTTCCAGCGCCGAACCGTGACCAAAGGCGTGCGAGCGCTCGCTGCAATCGGTCTCCGGACCCGAAGACGTGGGGGGCAGCTTTCGGGCGAACGACCGGCATCAGGTAGACACCGCTGTGGGTCATCACGGATGAGCCGGAGGGGTGCCCGCACGTCGCGACGACGTAGCCGGTCGGCCCGCGCAAGTGGGGTCGCGTGTAGCGGATGAGTGCGTCCGTGGCATCGAAGACCCGTTCTCCAAACATGGTGAGGAAGCCACGGTCTGGGCCCGATGTGGGCGCGGCTTTCACGACGTGCAGGACGACCGCGGCGACGCAGCCTGCGCGTATCAACCCAACGGCCTGGCCCGTACCATGCGAGCTGAATCGCGGTCTGCCGTCCGCAGACGCTCGGCCGACTTTGATCTCCAGGCCAACGACCGCGTCGAATCGCGGCCCGGTCGTGGACGTGGGACCAAGGAGGACATCGAAATCACCCGGGCCACATTCAAGCCCGAAGAGCTGATCCCGCAGGACTTCGAACGCCCTCCAACAACCATTTGGGAAGAAGAAAGCCTCGAGAGGGCCAAGAACTTGGCTCCGCAGACGCGGACTGGCCATCCAGGAGGACACCAGCTCGGTTTCAGCAAAGCCCTGCACGTTGCGCGCGTCCGGGGCGGTTGGAACGCGGGGAGCCAGGCCGGCTTTCGCGGTCGACAAGGCCGGGACTCGCACGTTCACCCCGACACTCCAGAGCATGAGTCCCTTGAAGCGCGGCCCGTCGGACCACCAGTACGGAAGTCGCTCGAGTCCTGGAGGCAGCGGCCCAAGCAGGTGGGGCTTGGTGCGGACGTTCACGATCGGGCGCTCCTCGACTACGCGGGAGGAGATCAGAGCATAACCCGGTCTACCCGTAGCGCACGCGGCCCGTCGAGAGGATCGGGTCTGGTGCCTCGGTCTCGGCGATCTCCGCGCGGTCCAGTTGGTCCGATGGTCAGGCAGCGGGGTCGGTCAAAGGTGAGGCGAGCACCGCAGCCGTATCAGCGCCGAAACCGTCGCCCTGCGTAGAACGTGCGCCGGGTGGATCATCAGCTTCCGCAGCGGATTGCCGAGGGATCGGTTGGGGCTCGAGTCGATCATCTCGCAGTTGAGGGGGGGTCGGCGCCGCCGCGACTCCTCGGCAGCCCGCGGTACCGTCGAGGGCATCGTCGCCAAGCGGTATGATCAGGCGTGGACGAGCTCGGGACGTTTCCTTTCGGTGAGCCGGTGCGACGGGTCGAGCAGTCGGACCGGTCTCGAAAGCACGTCTTCGTGCTGGGCGTCTACGCGTCGTCTGTCCATGCGCGCTGGGTCGGCGCCGACGGGAAGCAGGTCGTCGGCGCGCTGGCAGTCGCCAGCGAGCCCGCGATCTTCTGGAAAGGAGATGGGGCGGCGGCGATCATCGACCGGATCGAGGTGCCGGAGGCCGTCGGTCGTCTGCAACCAGCCGCGAGGAACCTGAACGGTCCGTCGGGGCGAGCCCTCGACACCCACTACCTCGACCCGCTCGGGGTCGGGCGGGCAAACTCCTGGCTCTGTGACCTGGTGCCCTACGCCGGTCGCAACCCGAAGCAGGCGGCCGCCATCGAGCGCGCCTACGAACCGTTGCGGGAACGGCATCGTCTCCCCCCAGCTACGTTCGAGCCACCGCCGAAGCGGTTTGCCGACGATGCTCGCCGTGCCGAGGTTCTCGCCGAGCTGATCGAATCGAAGGCCGAGGTGGTAGTGCTGTTGGGCGACCAGCCCCTCCGCTGGTTTCTACGCGCCTACGTCCCTCAGAGGTCGAAGCTCTCTGACTTCGGTTCGGGCAAGGCCGAGTACGGTAGCCTCCACGACGTCGATCTCGCCGGGCATCGCGTCAGGATTCTTCCCGTGGCGCACCCGAGGCAGGCGGGCGCATTGGGGGCGCATTCCGGGGCTTGGCGTTCCGCGCATGAGCACTGGGTCAGCGAGGTCGCCCCGGACCTCATCGGGTGATCGGGACCTTGACGGCGCGGCCTCAGCCACGAGCCACGCACACCGCGAACGCCCCGACCCCCCAGGGAGTCGAGCCAGAGCGTGAGAGCCGAAGGCACGAACGCGACGCCTGAGTCCCGTTGCCAAAAACGAAGAACGCCACCCGAAGGTGGCGTTCGCAGTGGAGGCGCCGGGAGTCGAACCCTTTCGGAGGGGTTCCGAAAACATCAACCATCGTGGGCCGTTAGCACGCAAGCCCGCGGAATCCCTCCGATTGGTCGTTCCCTCCCGTGCCGCGCTGTCCCGGGGCGTGGGTCGTCTTCGCCGGTGACGGTGGCGACGCTGGTGGCGACGCTGGGGGTCCCTGCGTATCCACCCACCGGCTGCGACTCCCGTCGGACCGCGCTTCGCCCCTATTGAATCCTGCCTGCGAGGTTGTCGATCTCCACGAGCGCGGCAGAGTAGTTCGCCTTTGGGAGGTTGATCGTCGAGCCGTCAGGCATCGTGTAGCGCGTAGCCTGGGTGAGTCGGTGCATCGGAATGCCCAACGCCGCTGCGACCTTGCCTGCACTGTGAAAGTCCTTCACGTCCGACATGTACAGCCTTGCAAAGTCTTTCTTGCCCTTCGCCGTGGCGTTGTTGTTCAACGGGGCGAAGTACGCCGGAAACGTCTGGTAGTGCTGCCAGCAGATGTCGAGAAGCTCCGAGCGGATGGAGTTGTATGCGTTGGCCACACCGAGATTCGACGTGTAGTTGTTGAACACAATCTCCCAGATAGAGGGAAGGCTCAGCTTGTGCGTGGCTACCTGTTTGCTGAAAGTGAGAATGTTCTCCGCGTACTGCTTCAGCGCGGCCGTTGGGTACGCGCCGTGAAGCATCGTGAACATCGACGTGATGCCCTCCGCAGACGAATAGTCGGCCATCATTGGGATGACCACCCTGTCGCTGGAGACCAACGCCATCTGCGTGTAGATCGAAAAGCTCGGGTTGCAATCGACGAAAACGACGGTGTCTCGCTTGAACGTTGCCGCTTCGTGCGCGAACAGTCGGCTCAGCGCTGTCATCGTCTGCGGCCACGCTTGGGTGTTGGCGGGGTTGATGACGGCGTAGCTGAGGGCGAGTGCTAGCGACTCCAGGAACGAGTCGCCTGCGATCAGATGGACATTCTCCGGGATGTTCGTGTTGTAGCCCGAGACGGCGAGACTGTACGTTGTCTGGGGTTTCTGGAATCCGAGATTCCCCTTTAGCAGCCAGTCGACAAACCCGACGATGTTCTTTCGGGTCGCGTAGGCCTGCAACGCCTCGTGGTTCGTGTGCCCAACCTTTCCTCCGCCGAGGAGAAAATGGGATGCGTTCGACTGGGGACACATGTCGACGACCAGAACTTGCTCGTCTGGGTGGTCCTCTGCGTACTTGCAGGCAACGTTGGTGCACAGGGTCGTCTTACCGACTCCACCCTTGTTGTTGTAGAAGGCGTAGGTTGTGACCGTGGGCATGGGGGCT
>CALBMM010000182.1 GCA_937896535.1 uncultured Pseudomonadota bacterium | reverse complement strand
GAGCGAAGTCGGAGGCGTTCGCGGACCTGTACATCGAGGTCTACAACAGCCACGACGTCACTCGGTTCGACGAGGTGATGTCGCCCGACGCACTCAACGAGACGCCTTTCGGCACGATGACCGTCGAAGAGCTGCGCGGGGCGATGCTGGGCTTTTACGCCGCCTTCCCGGACCTCGAGTACGAGATCGAGGACATCGTGATCGACCGTGACCAGCTCGTGGTGGAGTACGGCTACACCGGCACGCACCTCGGGCCGTTCCTGGGCTTGCCGGCCACGGGTACGCAAGTGCACGGCCGCGGTCTCGAGATCCACGACATGGACGACGGCCGAATCGCCCACACCCGCAACTACTCGGACATCTTCGGCCTGTTCGGGCAGCTCGGGCTCCTTTGACCTCTCTAGGGGCACGACTTCGCGGCCGAGAGCATCGGTCGATCCTGCACACCGAGCGCCGGGTCCGAGCGTACAGTCGGGGCATGCAGCGGTGGATCGGTCTGCTCGGTCGTGGCGTGGTCGTGGTCTTGGCCTCGGGCTGTCGGCCCGAGGCGGGGACCGTCGCGCCTTCGGATGCCGTCGCCACGACCGCATCCGAAGGCGGACAAGACTCCGAAAGCGGTGACGGACCGCTCGGCGAGGACCTGATGACCTTCGCCCACGGCACGATCCCGTTGAGCGTGGGCGGTCGAGGTGCCAGCGAGGGCGCCAAGATCGAAGAGGCCATCGAGTCCATCGACGGCGACCCGACACCCTTCACGTTGCTGACCAAAGGCGCGGCGGACTCGACCACCGAGTTCGTCTACCAGCTCCCTGCGCAGACCACGTTCGACGACTTTGCCGTGCCGAACGTCGAAGAGGTGCCCAGCAAGTTCACCACGTTCACCAAGGACGTGGAGGTGCACGGCTCCACGACGGGACCCGACGCCGGCTACACGCTGTTGGCCAGGGGCACGCTGGCGACCCACGAAGCGAGTGGTCGACAGACGGCGCTCGAGGTGGTCCGCCGCGAGCCCGTGAAGTGGATCAAGGTGCGGCTGTCGGGCGGGATCGCGATCGAGGCCGATCGAACGAGCCTGCAGTTCAGCGAGCTGATCGGCCACGGTCGGCAGTCCGAGGTGGCGCTCGGTGAGGGATTCGAAGGCAGCTGGGGCGCGGGCGATCGTGGCTTCGATCTGACGCAGCGCGGCGCCGCCGTGAGCGGTTGCTACGATGGCGTCGCCCCGCTGCACGGCACCGTCAGCGGCAACATCCTGCGGGCGCGCGGGCAGGAGCCCCGCACCAAGGTCGTCAGCCTGTTCGTGCTCACGATCATGCCGGACGGGTCGATTCGTGGCGTGCGGTCCACCAACGGTGCCCCGTTCAAGCTCGTGGACTTCGGCACGGAGGCGGCCGAAACGTCACGTTGCCCGAGCCTCGCACCGCCGGTGGTCGGGTGTGATTCGACGCTGCACGGCATCACGTTCGCGCGGGACTCGGCGCAGATCCAGCCAGGCTCCGAGACGCTCCTCGCCCAGCTCTACGCCGGCCTCGCCGCAGACGCCCACGCGAAGATTCGGATCGAGGGGCACACGTCGAGCGAGGGCACCGAGGCCTACAACGCGGAGCTGTCCGAGCGCCGCGCGCAGGCGGTGGTCGCGGACCTGATCCGCCGCGGGCTGCCCGGCGCGCGGATCTCCGCCGTCGGACGCGGCGAGAGCTCCCCGATCGCGTCCAACGACGACGAGACGGGGCGCAGCCTCAACCGCCGCGTCGAGGTGCGCTGCGAGTAGGTCGCCGCCTACTCGGGATCGATCGGCAACGCCTGGAACTCCAGCATGCCGATCCCGTTTTCGTTGGTGACCCACTGGCCGGCACCGGTGCGACCGAAGTAGGTCAGCCCCGTCGCCGCCGAGCCGTCACCGGACAGCTGCAGGGTGACCACGTTGCCCGCGGCGCTGCCCGACATCACGGTCACGCCGGCGCCGTCGACCTGAAAGTCCGCTTGGGCGCCGTCTTGCCAGGTCACGGTCGACGCGGCGTTGCGCAGCGTGACCAGGATCTGCGTGCCGCCGGCGGCGAACTGGGCCGAGGCCGGGTTGGGCGGCTGGACGTCGTTGGCGGGGCTTTCCTCGTACAGGTCACGCCCGAGCAGTCCCGCGTAGCGATTGCCGAGCTCTTCGTAGCCCTCGGCGTACGCGTAGTGACAGCCGTCGTGTCCGTCGAGGGCGGTCGTCGACATCACGGTCATCTCGGGGAAGGTGTCCGGCAGCGTGCGCTGGACCTCCTGGGTGCCGATGAGGTTGCCGCTGCAGCCGGCCCGGATCTGCGTGACGTAGATGCGCTCGATCGGCCCGTAGTCCACCTTCCAGTCGTCGACGAGCGCGAGGAATCCGTCGTGGTGGGCCTGGAAGTTCCCGCCGTCGGACTCGCCCTGGTACCACAGGATCGCGCGGATGCCCTGCTGCAGATCCGCGGCCTGGATCCTCGTCAGCAAGCGGCCGTAGTTGTTGCCCGTATCGAGCGGGTTGTCGTCGTTGCGCTGGAAGAACCCGATCGGCTGGCCGCCGTTGGCGGCGTTGATGATCGCGATCGGCATCTCGTGGGCCTGCGACAGTGCGCCCGACATGCGCATGGGCCACTGCCCGATCCCACCGTTGCTGTTCTCGCCGCCGGCGTTGCCGTTGGCCACGACCCACTGCGTGCCGTTGAAGGTGCGGATGAACGGTCCCTGGTCCACGTTGGCGTCGCCGTTGTACTGGCTGGACACCGCGTTGGACTGGCCCTGCACGATGTAGACGTCGCCGGCCACCACGTCGGGCACGGTCATGATCGGCTCGCGTAGCTCACCGAGCCCCGCCGACAGCCGCACCTCGAACGAGGTGCGCTCGGCCGGCACGGGAAGGTTCACCTCGAACGTCCACGGTGCATCCGCGGCGCACACGAGCTGGTGGGCGGTGCCGACCACGACCTTCTCGGACACGATCTCGGCCACCACTTCGCCCCAGCCGGTGGAGTTGAGCGTGCCGGAAAAGCGCGCCGTGCCTTCGTTGGTCGCCACGTCGCGGGGCAGGACGGCGCTCGGTAGCGGGGCGGTGTCGACCATCGCGTCGACGGGGGTCATCGGGGCGCCGAGCACCACGGCCACCATGTCGGCGGCCGCGCCGGTGGCCCCCGCGTCGTCGGTCACCACGAGGTCGATCGAGTGGCAGCCGCCGTCCTCGAACGTGTGGCTGACCTGCTGTCCCGCCGCGGTGGTGCCGTCGTCGAACGTCCACTCCCACGACACGATCGTGCCGTCGGGGTCGGAGCTCGCGCTCGCGTCGAGATCGACCGTGAAGGGTCCGGCACCGCTGTAGGTGCTGACTTCGAACACCGCCACGGGAGGCTCGTTGACCGGAGGCTCGCCGGTCGAGTCGTCGCTTCCGTTGGTCGTCCCCGAGTCGTCGGCGACGGTCGAGGTCGCGACGGGACCATCAGCCCCGCCGGTGGTCGACGAGGACGCCCCGTCCGTTTCGGTCTGGCCCATCGAGCCCCCGTCGTCGCCACACGCGGCGCACAGCAGCAATCCCCCCAGGATCCCGAGCCTTCGCATCGGGGCCAGTGTACCCGCTGCGCGTGGGGGCGGAGCGCGGCCGAGCCGCTCGAGCATCACGATCAGACGTCGGGGCTCGCCGCAGACGTCTGGCGGCTTACCGTCCTCGCCGAGGGGCGCGCCACGGCGAGCGAGCGGAACCCTCGCACCGGCTGGAGCGGCCGCGTGCCGACGCCCGGCATCGACCGGTGCGCGGCTCAGTCGCGCAGGCGCAGCGTCGTCACCGACTCGACGTGGAACGTGTGGGGGAACATGTCGACCGGCTGGATCGCGTCGATGTCGTAGCCCGCGTCCACCAGGGCGCGCAGGTCCCGACCCAGCGATGCGGCGTCGCAAGACACGTACGCGATCACCTTCGGTCGCAGCTTCGCGAGGGCCTCGAGCGCACCCGGCAAGCAGCCACTGCGGGGCGGGTCGAGGATGACCGCGTCGATCGGAAAGTCGAAGGTCCCCAGCAGCTCCTCGGTCCGCCCGAGCACGAGCTGCACGTTGGGCAGGCCGGCGACGTTGAGCTCGGCGTCCTTGACCGCGGGGCCCGACTCCTCGATCGCGATCATCTTGCCCACGCGATCGGCCAGCAGCGCCGCGAAGGTGCCCACGCCGGCGTAGGCGTCGACGACGGTGGGTCGGTCGGACACCGAGGTCACCGCGTCCGCGACCAGCTCGACCAGTCGCGCCGCTTGGGCGCGATGGACCTGGAAGAACGATGGCGCCGCCACGCGGAAGTCGCGGCCCATCAGCGTCTCGGTCAGGTGCTTTTGCCCCGTCTCGTAGCCGCCGGGGGCATCCTCGAGCTTGGGCTGGATCATGATGGCGTCCGGCTTGGCGCCGACGCGGATGTTGAGCTGCGACGCCTTGGGCAGCTTGTCCTGCATCGTCGCGAGCACCTCGTTGATGCGCTCGTCCATGATCGGGCACGTGTCGACGCGCAGGAACTTGCGACGGAAGCGACGGACGAAGCCGATCTGGCCGTCGACCACGGTGAAGCGGGCGTGGTTTCGGTAGTGCCACGGGTCCGGGGCGCCGATCACCTCGCGCACGGGCGCGTCCTCGAAGCCACCGAAGCGACGCAGCTGCGCCTGCACCATCTTGCGCTTGAGCTCGAGCTGATGGGGATACGCCACGTGCTGCAGCTGACACCCCGCGCAGTGTCCGAACAGCTCGCACCGTGGCTGCACGCGATGGGGCGAAGGCTCGAGGACCTCCACCAGATCCGTGGCGATCCAGTTGTGCTTGCGCTGGCGGATCTTGACCCGCACGCGCTCGCCGGGCAGCGCGCGCGCCACGAAGGCGGTCGAGTCGTCCAGTGGTCCGGTCGCATCGCCCTTCGGGGCGATGTCGTCGAGCACGAGCTCGCGCAGCTCTTCGTCCGTCATGCCGGGGGCTCCTCTTCTGCGAAGCGCGTCTGGAATCCGACTTCGTTCCAGAGGCTGTCGCGCAGGACGCTGATGTGATCGAGGATCGCCCGCATGCCCGCGTCGTCCTCGCTGCCGTCGGTCGCCAAGCCCTGAGCGGCGCGCCGCGCCACCACGTACGCGTGGCCGAGGGCGACCCAGCCGTCGTAGCCGCGCTGGAGCCGTCGTGCGATCGGTCGGACCATCGCCCACGCTTCGTCGCGGTCGAGCCAGCCCGCGCCGATGCCCAGGCGTGTCACCACGACGTAGCGCACCAGACTCCACGCGGTGTCGGGGGCGGAGGCGTCGCCGAGGTCGTGGAGGACGGCCTGCAGCTCCCGGGGTCCGTGCACGTGCCACCATCGGGCCAGCACCGCACGCGCCTGGCCGGTGGACAGATCGGCGTAGTCGACCGTGCCGCTGACGATGCCGAATACGCCCTGCGTCCACCGTCGAAACGGATCGCGTGCGTCCTCGCGGTAGCGCGCCGCCGCGCGACGCCGCCGGATCCATCCGGAGAGCGTGGACCACACCAGGATCAGCAGCAGCCCGATGCCGGTGTAGCGGAGCATCTTGCGCACGAACGGGATCATCGGCGGCTCGTCGGCCTCATCGGGGCAGGGGCTCGAGAAACTCCAGCGTGCAGTCGTCGGCGTGTAGGCGGACCTTGCCGCCGAAGGGCAGGGCCGCGTTGCGCGAGGGTCCGTGTCCGAACGGCAAGCCGGTGACCACGGGCACGCCCAGCGTACCGAGGCGCTCGACGACGACCTCGTGCGCCGTGGGTCCCGGCGAGTCGCCGCCGGGTGCCTCACAAGCGTGCAGCGTGCCGACGACCGCGCCTCGGATCCCGCGCAGCGCTCCGCTGGAGAGGAGCTGGGTCAGCGCGCGGTCGATCCGGTACGGGGCCTCGCCGACTTCTTCGACCGCGAGGACGGCACCGTGCAGCGACGGCATGTAGCGCGTGCCGACCAGGCTGCGCAGCACCTCGAGGTTGCCGGCGATGAGCGTGCCGTCGACCGTGCCGCCGCCGATCACCGTGCCCTCCTCGGCCTGCAGCGGCGGCGGAACGCGGCCCTCGAGAAGGTCGACGAGGCGGTCGACGTCGTCGGGGGGCAGCGTGCCGATCTGCGTGACGACGGGTCCGTGGATCGACGCCACGCCGGCGCGCATCCGGGCCCAGCACAGCAACGCCGTGATGTCGGAGAAGCCCACGATCGGCTTGCGTCGGTCGCCGAACCGCTCCGGATCGAGCGCGCCCAGCAGTCGGGTCGCGCCGTAGCCACCGCGGGCGCAGATGATCGCGTCGGCATCGGGGTCGGCGATCGCGGTGTGCAGCGCCGCCAGCCGCACGCTGTCGGAGCCGGCGAAGTAGCCCTCTTGCTCCTGCACGTTGGCCGCGACGACGAAGTCCGCTCGCAGCGCGCGTCGCAGGACCTTGAGGCCGCGGTCGAATCGTTCCATCGGCACGGGGCCGGACGGAGCGACGATGTGGATCCGGTTCAGGCTCACCGGCGTCGCCGACCGCCCCGGCGTCGCCGGCCCTTCGGTTTGTCTTCGGTCTCGCTGTCGCCCTCGCCGCCTTCGGAGGGCTGCGCGTCGTCCGCGGCCTCCCCGTCGTCGTCGGTGTCGCCGTTGGCGGAGTCGTCGTCTTCTTCGTCGTCGACGAGCACCGGCGCCGGCATCGCGACCGCGGCGTTTCCTCCGTCAGATCCGTCTTCGACCGGGCTACCTTGCGCAGACGGAGGCGTGGCCTCCGCCGACGCGAGATGCTCACTGCCCACCCCCGCCGCCGCGGCCACCGCGTCCACATCGACCCAGTGGCCCACGACACCGCGGTCGCCGAAGTCGCCCGCGTCCGCGCTCTCGATCACACGATCGACCACGAGGCCTCGCTCGTTGCCCGCGGCGTCGATCACTCGCAGCGTCGAGCGCACCGGCATCGGTTGCGCGAGCGCGACGAAGACGCTCTTGCCGCTGTCTTGCACGTCTGCCTCGGAGGCCAGCGGGGTGTGGCGATATTCCACTCGAACCGGGGATTGTCCTTCGCTCATGGTCGGCCTCGTCGGTGCCGGCGCATGATAGCAGGCTGCCTGCGGCCGTACGCGGCCCGCCGTGGACATCTGGGGCACCCCGGACATACCCTTGCCGCGCTTCGCAGGCGGCCGACCCACTTCTAGGCCACCCCCTCGCACGTCATGCTCGGCCTCGGCTCCATCGCAAAGAAACTCTTCGGCACCAAGCACGAGCGGCAGATGAAGAAGCTGCAGCCGCTGGTGTCGCGGATCGGCGACCTGGAAAAGTCCCTCCAGGCGTTGTCGGACGCCGAGCTGCGGGGGCAGACGGCCAAGTTCCGCGAGCGGCTCGACAAGGGCGAGCCCCTCGACGACCTGCTCCCCGAAGCGTTCGCCACGGTCCGTGAGGCGTCGGTGCGCACCACGGGGATGCGCCACTACGACGTGCAGATGATCGGCGCGATCGGCATGCACCGCGGGATGATCTGCGAGATGCGTACCGGCGAGGGCAAGACCCTCACCGCGACGAGCGCGCTGTATCTCAACGCGCTGTCCGGGCACGGCGCCCACCTCATCACCGTCAACGACTACCTCGCGTCACGCGACGCGGAGTGGATGGGCGAGATCTACAACTACCTCGGCCTGAGCGTCGGCACGATCGTCCACGGGCTGTACGCCACCGACCGGCAGCGCTCCTACCGTTGCGACATCACGTACGGAACCAACAACGAGTTCGGTTTCGACTACCTGCGCGACAACATGAAGGAGACGATCGAGAAGTACGTCCAGCGCGAGCTGAACTTCGCGATCGTCGACGAGGTCGACTCGATCCTCATCGACGAGGCCCGCACCCCGCTCATCATCTCGGGCGAGGCCGACAAGCCGGCGGATCTGTACATCTCGGTCGACCGAGTCATCCCGTCGTTGCGCAAGGACCTCGACTACGTCGTCGACGAGAAGGCCCACAGCGTGCAGCTCACGGACGCCGGGGTCGACCGCATCGAGCGGCTGCTCGAGTGCACGAACCTGTACGCGCCCGAGAACAACGAGCTGCTGCACCACGTCAACCAGGCGCTGCGGGCCCATACGCTGTACAAGAAGGACGTCAACTACCTCGTCGAGCGCGGCGAGGTGATCATCGTCGACGAGTTCACCGGCCGGAAGATGGAAGGCCGGCGCTGGAGCGACGGACTGCACCAGGCCATCGAGGCCAAGGAAGGCGTTCCGATCCAGCCCGAGAGCCAGACCCTGGCCACGATCACGTACCAGAACTACTTCCGCATGTACCGCAAGCTGTCGGGCATGACGGGTACCGCCGACACCGAGGCGGAAGAGTTCGCCAAGATCTACGACCTCGACGTTCTCGTCATCCCGCCCAACCGCAAGATCGTTCGCGACGACCGCGACGACCTCGTCTACAAGAACGAGCGCGGCAAGTTCCGGGCGATCATCGCCGAGATTCGGGAGCGCAACGACAAGGGCCAGCCGATCCTCGTGGGTACGACCAGCGTCGAGAAGTCGCAGGTCATCCATACGCTGCTCGAGCAGGCGGGCATTCCCCACAACGTGCTCAACGCCAAGCAGCACGAGCGCGAGGCGTTCGTCGTCGCGCAGGCGGGTCGCAAACACGCCGTGACCGTGGCCACGAACATGGCCGGTCGCGGCACCGACATCATCCTCGGCGGCAACGCGGAGATGATGTCGCGCGCGCACTACGATCCCGAGACGCAGCCCGAGGAGTACGAAAAGCTCTTCAAGGGGCTCAAGCAGCAGTGCGAGGACGAGAAGAAGGAAGTGCTCGGGCTGGGCGGCCTGCACATCATCGGCACGGAGCGGCACGAGAGCCGTCGCATCGACAACCAGCTGCGTGGTCGCGCCGGTCGGCAGGGTGACCCGGGTTCGTCGCAGTTCTACCTGAGCCTCGAAGACGACCTGATGCGGATCTTCGGCGCCGACCGGATCACCGGCCTCATGGAGCGGCTGGGGATGGAAGAGGACGTGCCGATCGAGGCGCCCATCGTCAACCGGGCGATCTCGAACGCGCAGAGCAAGGTCGAAGCCATGCACTTCGACACGCGCAAGAACCTCTTCGAGTACGACAACGTCATGAACGACCAGCGCAAGGCGATCTACGCCCTGCGCAAGCAGATCCTCGAAGGACGCTACCGTCCGGAGATCCTCGACGACGCGGCCCGCCAAGAGCAGCAGGACAAGCTGCCCGATCCGCCCAAGACCTCGGGTGACCACACGATCGAGTCGCTGTCGCAGACGATCCGTCAGCGCGTGGTCGGCATCATCGACGCCCAGGTCGCGGCGCAGCTCGAGTCGGAAGGGCGCGAGGCCGGTGGCGACGCGTTCCCCGAGGGGGGGCTGGATCCGCGCGAACTCACCCACGAGCTGTACCGGCACTACGGGTCCACGATCGACTTCACGCCGGTCGCCAAGGACTACCGCGAGCTGTGCGAGCTGGCCGTGCGCGAGATCGCGTGGGCGCTCATCCAGCAGCGCGAGCGTCTGCACGACCTGACGTACAAGTGGGTCAGCCAGGCGGTCGAGAACACTTGCCCCGGGGACGTCCACCCCGACGAGTGGGAAGTCGCCGAGCTCGAGAAGACGCTGCGCGAGCGCTACCACGCGCAGGTCGACCTCACGAAGGTCCCCGAGAACCTCGACGACCTCATCGAGATCTGCTGGCAGGCGGTCGAGGCCGTGCTCGCCTCGCGCGAGAAGAAGATCGGGCTGACGGTCTACCTGTTCCACGTGCGCCGGCTGTGGCTCGACGAGATCGACACGCAGTGGATCGCGCACCTCAAGAACATCGAGCACCTGCGCACCGGGATCGGGCTGGTCGGGTACGCGACCCGCAACCCGAAGAACGAGTACAAGATCCGCGGCTTCAACCTCTTCAACGAGATGTGGGAGGGGATCGAGCAGACGGTGCTCGACAAGGTCATCAACCTGACCGTGAGCGAGGAGCAGCGGCGCCAGGCCGAGGAAGGTGCCGAGTACGAGACCGCGCTGACGCGCGCCAGCGCGCGGCAGCGGGGCGCGACCACGGCCCGCCGTGCCGCGGCGGCCGGGGGCGGCGGCGGAGCGAACCCGCAGCAGCTGACGGCGCTGCAGCAGGCGGCGCGCAAGGCGATGGCGGACCTGCAGGCCGCGAGCGAGGCGGCCGCCGCACCCGCGGCGAGCGAAAAGGCTGCGGCAAAGGCCGACGACGTGCCCAAGGCGCGGCCGAACGACCCGTGTCCGTGCGGGTCGGGCAAGCGC
This sequence comes from uncultured Pseudomonadota bacterium, assembly GCA_937896535.1. GTDB lineage: Bacteria > Myxococcota_A > Polyangia > Nannocystales > Nannocystaceae > CALBMM01. Next base: position 30,478 of record CALBMM010000182.1, on the reverse strand, counting down.
TACAAGAAGTGCCACGGCAAGGCCCAGTCGGCCTGACCTCCGCGGCCGGACGACGACCCCACCGGTCCAGCCGACCGGTCCAGCGCACCCTGCCGACCCCCTCGGGCCGCGCAACAATGATCCGCCCCGAGGGATCGTTGATATAGTGATGCGATGGAGGGGCTTACCTTGCGCATTCGAACAGCGATCGCGCTGATGGGCGTCGTGGCGGTGTCGGCGTGCGCGAGTGGCGATACGCCGGGGTTCACCGGCGCGAGCTCGTTCAACCCGGCGACCTCCGACCCGACCGCGGACGGCGGCGAGACGGACGCGATGACCTCGACCGGTGGGATGTCGATGTCCGGCGCGACCATCGACCCGTCCGGCCTCGATTCCAGCGACGACGGGATGGTCTCGGCGACGGACGACGGGCCGGGGACCACCACGGACATGCCCGGTGACAGCTCCGGCGACGGCGACAGCTCCGGCGGCTGCATCCCGGCCGAGGAGGTCTGTGACGGGGTCGACAACGACTGCGACAACGACATCGACGAGCAAGACCCGATGATCGGCCTGGGCTGCACGACGGGCCTGATGGGTCCGTGCGCGGCGGGAACGAACGCCTGCCAGGGCGGCGTCATCGTGTGCGAGCAGACCGTCTCGCCGCAGGCCGAGACCTGCGACAACGTCGACAACGACTGCAACGGGATGATCGACGACGGCAATCCCGGCGGCGGGGCCAACTGCAGCACCGGGCTGTTGGGCGCGTGCGCGGCGGGTACGTCGGCGTGCAGCGGCGGGGCGCTCGTCTGCAACCAGAACCAGGGTTCGACGCCCGAGAGCTGCAACGGTGTCGACGACGACTGCGATGGGACGCCCGACGACGGCAATCCCGGGGGCGGCGGTTTGTGTGCCACGGGCCTGCAAGGCGTCTGTGCCAACGGCACGCTCACGTGTCAGGGGGCGCTCATCGTCTGCGTGCAGAACCAGCAGAGCGGGGCCGAAGTGTGCGGCAACGGCCTCGACGACAACTGCAACGGCACGGTCGACGACGGCTGCGCCTGTGCGCACGGTCTGTGCGCGACGGGGCTGGGTCCGCTCGTCAGCGGCTGCGATCCGTGCGTGACGCAGGTGTGTGCGGTCGACGGGTTTTGCTGCAGCACGCAGTGGGACAGCTTGTGCGTGGGCCAGGTCGACAGCGTGTGCGGTCTGGCCGACTGCGTCAGCGCATCGTGTGCCCACCTGGTGTGTACGACGGGCGTCGCGCTGACCTCGGGCTGCCATCCGTGCGTGACCTCGATCTGCGCGTCGGACCCGTTCTGCTGCAGCAACTCGTGGGACTCGATCTGCGTGGGTGAGGTCGCCTCGATATGCGGGCTGACCTGCCCGTAGTCCGACGCCGCGCCGCGCTCGCGGTGTGGCTGGTCGCCGCGTGTGCCACCGGGGCCTCCGACGGAGGCACCGGCGCGGCCACGCTAGGTAACTCGACGTCCGGGGACGGATCGGGCGACGACGGCGGCCCGGGTCCCGGGACCGACCCGACGATCCCCGACCCGGACTCCGGCGACGGTGGTCCCGGCGGGAGCGACGACGCGGGCGAGACCACGGGCGTGCCGCCCGACTGCGTCCCCGTCGACGAGATCTGCGACGGCGTCGACAACGACTGCGACGGGACGACCGACGAGGACGACGGCAATCTCGCAATGCCTTGCGACACGGGCATGCTCGGGCCGTGCATGACCGGGACGACCGCGTGCGAGGGCGGGGTGGAGGTCTGCACGCCGGACACGCCGGCGAGCGTCGAGACGTGCGACGGCGTCGACAACGACTGCAACGGCACGATCGACGACGGCGACCCCGGAGGCGGAGTGGCGTGTGACACCGGCATGCTCGGGATCTGCTCGCTGGGCACCAGCAGCTGCGAGGGCGGCGTGCTGGCCTGCAATGCCGACAACGTTCCCCAGACCGAGGTCTGCAACGCCAGCGACGACGACTGCGACGGGACGCCCGACGACGGCAACCCCGGCGGCGGGGCGGGCTGCACGACCGGGGCGCAGGGCATCTGTGCGGCCGGAACGCAGACGTGCGTGGCGGGAGCCGTGCAGTGCGTGCAAAACCAGAACTCGATGGCCGAGGTCTGCGGCAATGCGCTCGACGACGATTGCGACGGCACGGTCGACGACGGCTGCTCGTGCCCGCTGGGGTTGTGCGACATCGGCGTCGGTCAGCCGATGATCGCGGGCTGCGATCCGTGCGTCGATCAGGTGTGCATGGCCGACGGCTTCTGCTGCCAGACGAACTGGGACAGCATCTGCGTCGGACAAGTCGCCACCGTGTGCGGGCAGGCCGAGTGCGTGTCCAGCTCGTGCGCGCACCTGGTCTGTGTGGAGGGCATCGCACTCACGTCGGGGTGCCATCCCTGCGTCACCAGCATCTGTGCCGCCGACGGGTTCTGCTGCAGCAACTCCTGGGACGGCTTGTGCGTCCAGGCGGTCGCCACCGTGTGCAACCTGACCTGTCCCTGAGCTCACCCGCCGGCCGCCGGCCGCCGGTGACTGCTCAGCCGAGCTGCGCGTTGAACGAGTCGAGCTCGGCCACCGAGCGCGAGAAGTGCTCGGCGTCGAGCGTGTTGCCCAAGCGTGCGCGCTGTCGCTCGACGAGCTCGATGGCGCGTCGAACGTGGCCGGCGGTGGCGAGGTTGTCGCCCATGGCGCGCGCGGCCTTGGCCAAGCCGAGCTCGGCGCGCCACAGGTACAGCGAGTCCATCACCGCGAACAGCTTCTGGGCGCGGTGAAGATTCTCGTTGGCGCTCTCGAGGCGACCCGCGTCGATGTCGGCGAGGCCGAGCTCGAGCAGCCCCAGCGCTTCGTACTCGCCGCGCCCGGCGGTCGAGGTCAGCTCGCAGCCGCGGCTGAGCATCTGACGCGCCTCGGCCACGTTGCCCTGCGCCATCAGGATGCGTCCGATGTTGACGCGGCAGTCACCCTCGGTCGCGCGGTCGTGGATCTCGAGGAAGATCGCGAGCGCCTGCCGGCTGCGGGCGAGCGCTTCGTCGTAGCGCTGCAGGAAGTAGTAGCACTCGCCGAGGTTGTGCAGCTCCACGCCCTCGCGCCGCCGCAACGACAGCCCGCGCGCCAGCTCGAGCGCCTGCTCCAGCCGGGCGATCGCCGCCTCCTGATCACCGCTCTCGAGCTGGGTCAGTCCCTGGACGCTGACGGCACGGTACTCGGCCATCAGGTCGCCACAGCGTCGCGCAGCGTGCTTGGCCTCGTGCGTGCGCGCCATGGCGAGATCGAACTCGCCGCGCTTGGCGTGCACCCAGGCCAGCTCCGCCAGTGCGATGGCGCGCAACGAGGCGAAGTCCGGCGTCTCGTCCTCGATGACCGGCTGCAGCAGCGACGCTGCACGATCGAGGTGACCATGCGGGGCGGCGCAGCGGGCCGCCTGCAGCCGGGCCTGCAGCTCGCGGTGGCGGTCACCGAGCGCACCCGCCGAAAGCAGCGCCTCCTCGCCGGTCTCGAGCCCGACGAGGAGCTCGCCACGGGCGAGTCGACACTCGGCGAGCGCGAGCAACACGTCCAGGCGCAGCGAGGCGTGTCGATCCGGCAGCAACTCTCGCAAGGCCCGGCGCAGGCGCTCCTCGGCCTCGTCGAGCTGGCCGATCCGCACGTACAGCTGACCGGCGAGCAGGTCCAGCGTGGGCTCGACGAGCGGGTCGATGCGCCGGCCCTCGTCGCGCATCGCCGCGAGAGCTTCGTCGCCTCGCTCGAGGCTGGCCTCGGCGTGGTCGTGGTCGTGGCGCGCGAGGGTCTCGGTGGCCGCCCGCATCGCCCACTCCAGCGTCCGCTGGTGGTCGCCGACCGCGTGGTAGTGGTAGGCGAGCACCTTGGCGATCCGGTCGGGATCGTGGTTGGCGTACAGCTTCTCGATCGCCGCAACGACGCGCTCGTGCACGCGGCGGCGCCGGCGTCGGCCCATCTCGTTGTAGAGCACGCTGCGCAGCGTGGTGGTCTCGAAGCGAAAGTCCGAGCCCGGCGACAGCCCGTCCTCCGACAGCAACGCCTGGCCCACGGCCTGGTCGAGCAAGCGCTCGAGCTCGGCCTCGGACTGATCCACGGCGGCGTGAAGGGTCTCGAAGCGAAACTCCTCGCCGATGACGCACGCGGTCTCGAGCACGTCGCGTAGCGCCGGATCGAGCCCGGTGAGCTTGGCGTGCACGACCGACTGCACGGTCTCGGGAAGGTGCAGGTTGTCCAGCGGGGCGCAGACCCAGCCGCCGGCGTCGCGTCGGATCGCGAGGTCGTCGACGAGTCGCGAGACGACCTCCACCAGGTAGTACGGATTTCCGCTCGTGGCCTTGTGCAGGCGCCGGACGTCCTGGGGGCGCATGCGGATCCCGGGGAACGAGGCCTGAAACCACGCCCGCACCTCGCCGGTGCCAAAGCCCTGCAGTCGCAGCGTGGCGAGGGCGCGCTGGCTCCCCAGTCGGGTCAGCCAGCGGTCGAGCTCGCGCCCCGCATCGCCGCCCTGCGTGCGCGCGGTGCCGGTCACGAGCACCACCTCGTCCTCGAGCGCGCGGGCGAGGTACGCGAGGAACTCGAGGTCGAGCGCGGTGGCCCACTGCAGGTCGTCGACCGTCAGCAACAGCGGACGGCCGCGGCCCTTGTGGACGAACTCGCGCGCGAGCTCGGTGAAGGTCTGCCACTTGTCACGCCCCGCGCTGCCGCCTTCGGGATGGTTGCCCGGCTTGGGTCCGGCGCCGGACGCATCGGACGACAGCATCCACAGAAACGTCTCGTAGGGCGGAGGGTGGTCGCCTTCGTAGGCGAAGAACCGGCCACGCAGACGTACGCCGCCTTGCTGCTCGACCCACGCCGCGAACGCGTCGGCGAGGCGCGTCTTGCCGACGCCGGCAGCTCCCGAGATCACGACGACACGTCCGCGTCCGTCGAGGGCGCGCCGGTACTCGCGACGCAAGGTCTCCAGCTCGCTGGAGCGACCGACGAAGGCGCGGGCGAGGGCGGCCGCCGAGGGAGGATGGTCGTGCGCCATGGTGCGCTCGCCCCCGTCGAGGTTGGGGACTTCGCCGTCGGCGGTCGTGACCTCGCCGACCTCGGCCGCGGCGAACGACGCCATGCTCGGCTCGATCTCGGCGGGGCGACCCACGGCACTGGCGTCCACTCCGGTGCGACGCAGGCGGGCGACCACGAGGTCGGTATCGGAGCCCGACTGGGCCAAGGGCGCACCGACGCGCGAGGCGAGCTCCTCGGGCGAGCGCGGGCGTCGCTGCGGCATGCGATGCAACGCGGCCTCGATGCCGGCGGCGACCTCGTGGGGCAGGTGCGGGGCGAGGTCGCCGGGGCGTCGGTACTCGCCGGCGACGATCCGCATGATCGTGGCCGCGTCCGTCTCGGCGCGAAACGGCGACTGCCCGGTGACCATCTCGTACAGCAGTACGCCGAGCGCGTAGACGTCGGTGGCGGTCGATGCCTTGGACGAGGACTCCACGAGCTCGGGTGCGAGGTAGCTCGCGGTGCCGACCATGGACCCCGGGTTGGTCAGCGGTGGCGCGTCGGCGTGCTCGAGGGTCCGCGCGAGACCGAAGTCGAGGACCTTGACCGTCTCGCGACCGTCGTCGCTGCGGGCGAGGATCACGTTGCCGGGCTTGAGATCGCGGTGGATCACGCCGCGTCGATGGCCGGCCTCCACCGCCGCGCACACCCCCGAGAAGACCCACAGCGCGCGGGCCAGCGACAGCGATCCGCCTTCGCGTACGAGATCGGACAGGGTCACGCCCTCGAGGAACTCCATCACCATGTACGGCGGCCGGCCCTCCGGCTCGCCGTAGTCGAAGACCTGGACGACGTTCGGGTGCCGAATCGCCGCCGCGGCGCGGGCCTCACGAACGAAGCGGGCGCGGTTGGTGGGCGTGTTCTGGGAGCTGAGGATCGACTTGATCGCGACGCGGTCCTGCAGCGAGAGGCGCTCGGCCACGTAGACCGCGCCCATGCCACCGACGCCGAGCAGCCGCTCGATCTTGTACTTGCCCTCGATGACCTCGCCCGGCACGAGCTCGAGCGGCTGTGTGTCCGATGGCACCCATCCCAATGAAAGCACCGATCCCGGCCGCCTGTCGCGGTGCCGCCTCCGGCGTCGGTGCGGCGTGGCGTCGTTTGCGCCGAGACGGCCGACGCACTCAGCGAGGTGGGCGGCGGTTGACGTAGCGCTCGCTCGCGACGACCTGCTCGCCGTCGAGGCGCAGCACGTCGACGAACGCGGCGACGGGGGTGCGGACCGGACCGCCGGCACGGGTCACGAGCGCTTCGACGACGACGTAGCGGCCCGCGGCGTAGTGCCGGCGGATCGTGATGGTGTCGTCGTCGCGCAGCAACGCTTGCAGGCCGGCGAGCATCGAGGTGGCACCGCCGGCCTCGGCGTGCGTGGCTCGTGCGGCCACGAGCCCGTCCCATACGTGCCACTCCCGTACGCTCGCCGCGTCGTAGAGCTTGCGCGTGATCGAGACGTTGCGAACGCTCGGGCGTCCGTCGGCGATCGCGACCGGCAGCGGCGTGGCGGGAGGCGAAGCGCCGAGGACGGGCGCGCCGTAGCGACGCACCGCGGTGACGCGCTCGTCCTCGATCTCCAGGATCAGGACCGACGTCGATCCGTCGACGGCTTGCAGCTGGGCGACCACGACCGAGCGACCGAGATCGAGGATGCGGGTCGCGGCCGGTGTGTCGCCGCGCAGGGCCTCGCGCACGTCGAGGTCGTCGCGCCGCGTGTCGTCCAGTGGTGCGGTCCACTCGATCGCGGAGCCAAAGGCGGTGTCGACCGCTTCGGCGGAGGCGGGTCGACTACCGAACACGCGCTGCAGCGCCGCGACGACGGGACGGCTGGGCGGTGGCTCGAACGCCGGCGCGAGCTCGCCGGTGGTGTCCGTGCTCTGCGGTGGGGGCTCGTGCACGGCGGGCGCCGGGACGGTGGGATCGGGTCGCGGCGTCGTCCCCGAGTGGCGCGTGTCGTCGATGCGTGCGGGGCAGCCGGTGATCGCGGTGCTCGCGATCCAGCCGCCGATGCAGGCACCGAGCCGTCCGCGGAGCCTCGAGCCGAGCCCTGCGGCCGCGGGGCGCTCGTCGATCACTGCGCCCGAGCATGCCCCATCCGCGCGCGCGCGCCCATGCTACAACCCTCGGCGATGCGGGCTCTCGCCCTCGACGTCGGCACGAAGACGATCGGCCTCGCCCTCGGCGATCCCGATGGCGTCATCGCGACGCCGTGGGACGTGTGGCGCCGTCAGGGCGAAGCGGCGGACGCGGCCGAGATCGTCCGTCGCGTGCGCGAGCGAGAGGTCGGCCACCTCGTCGTCGGTCTGCCGCTCGAGCTCGATGGCCGAGAGGGGCGGCGTGCCCGCTTGGTCCTGCGGTTCGCCGAAGCGGTGCGGCAGGCCTTGGTCGCCGCCGAGCTGGGGCAGGTCGAGCTCGCGACCTGGGACGAGCGTTTTTCGACGGCTGCCGCCGAACGGGCGATGATCGAGGCCGACGCCAGTCGGGCCGACCGCAAGCAGCGCATCGACGCGGTGGCCGCGCAGTTCATTTTGCAGGGATGGCTCGACGCCCGTCGACCGTCTGCGGTGGTGCCGTGAGCCAGTCGCGATCCAAACCCAAGTCCAGCCCGCGCAAGCGACGGCCGCACCCCTGGTGGATCCCCCGCAAGTCGCGCTGGTCGCAGTACGCGGCCTTCATCGTCGTGGCGGTCTGCCTGACGATCGCCGGCTTTGCGGTCAAGAGCGCGTACGACCGGATGATGACCTACCCCGAGCGGCCGGGGCAGGGCACCTCGGACCCGATCCACGTCGAGGTGCCCCGGGGCGCGTCGTTTCCCGAGGTGCTGCAGCTGCTGGTCGACAACGGGGTCATCGCCGAAGACGAGGCGATGTACTTCAAGGTCTTCGTGCTGCACAAAGGCGCGGCGCGCAAGACCACCGCGGGTCCCCACACCTTCCGTGGCGACATGACGCCCGTGGAGATCCTCGAAGAGCTCGCGGTGCAGCAGAAGGCCGAGGAGCTGTCGGTCACCGTACCCGAGGGCAAGAACATCCTCGAGGTCGCGGCGATCCTCGCCGAAGCCGGGCTCGCGAGTGAAGAAGAGTTCCTCGAGGCGATGTACGACCGCGAGCTGCTCGACTCGCTCGGGATCCCGGGCGAGACGGTCGAGGGCTACCTGTTCCCGGACACGTACAAGTTCCGTCGCGAGACGTCGGCGTCGGACGTGCTGCGGCGGATGGTGGCGCGGCACCGGCAGGTGTTCGACGGCCTACGCCGCCGCTACCGCGATGCGTTCGCGAGTCTCGAAAAGGACCTCGGCTGGGGCGACAACGAGATCGTCACGCTGGCGTCGATCGTGGAGAAGGAGACGGGCGCCAAGCACGAGCGCCCGCTCATCGCGGGGCTGTTTCTCAACCGGCTCCGCTTTGCGAGCTTCAAGCCGAAGCTGCTGCAGACCGACCCCACGATCATCTACGGCTGCACGGTGCCCAAGGAGAAGTCCGCGGCCTGTCAGAAGTTCACCGACCGCATTCGCACGGCGCAGCTTCGCGACCAGGACAACCCGTACAGCACGTACGCGCACGAGGGGCTGCCGCCGGGACCGATCTCCAATCCCGGACGCGCCGCGCTCGAGGCCGTGCTCGCGCCGAAGAAGTCGCGCTTTTTGTACTTCGTCGCGCGCAACGACGGCACGCACGAGTTCTCCAAGACCGTCGCCGAGCACGAGCGCTGGGTGGACATCTACCAGCGCCAGGGCAAGGTCGGAAAACAAGAAAAGCCCAAGGACTGACGCGCTGCGCTCACTCGGCGGGTTCGAGCCCGACGAGCGTCCAGCCTTCGCCCTTGGCCCAGACCTGGGCCGTGCGCACCGAATCGCCGACCGTCAGCGGTACGGTGGCGCGCCGCGGAGACTGCGAGGTCGCCTCGCCGATCTGCAGCGAGGGATCGGCGAGCAGTCCGACGATCTCGGCGAGCTCGTCACGTTCGAACACGAGCGCGTCGTCCAGACCCTGCACCAGCTGCCCGGTGGCGGCGACCCGCTGCGCCGCCGCCTGGTCGGTGTCGTTGGCGACGCGGGCGTGCTCGGTCAGTGTGGTCGCGAGCGCCTTGGCGTCGGCGGCGGGCAACCCGACCGGGCGGCGGACCACGGCCCCCGGCGCGGCGAGGTTGCGACGAAACTCGTCGTGCGCCGGCCGGGGTGGATCGCCTGGTCGCGCGCGCGTCAGGGGCTGCGGCGTCCCGTGGGGGGCGACGTCCTCGTCCTGCTGCTCGAACGTCCAGAGCGTCAGCTGCGGGACCCCTTCGTCGACCGTCGCGGCCACGACCCACGCCAGCCCCTGGCCGCCGCGCGACAGCTCGACGACGATTCGGAAGGGCGTGTTCGGTAGCGCTTTGGCCATCGCGTCGGCGTAGCGCCAAGGCGACGCGGGGGGCTGCGACGGCTCGGTCGGGGACGAGGCCGCCGGGGGCGTGTCCTCGCGATCGCAGCCGATGCCGGCGAGGCATCCGATCCAAAGGCACGCGAGCCATCCCCAGCGCATGTGCGGCAGGATCGCGATGTGGTGGGTGCGCGGTCAAGCGTGATAACCTGCTTGTGCATGCCGCGCTGGCCTACGGATGCGTGGAACAACGCCGCGGTTCGGGTGCTGGCGACGTGGGTTGCGCTGTTGCTGATGGTGGCGGGGCTGCCCGTCGCACATGCGCAAGACCCCACGCTGCCCGAGCCCACGGCGTCCGGTGACGCGGCGGGGGCCGGCGCCACCGCGGCCATCTTGCCGCTGGCGATCGACGGCGAGATCAGTGACGTCGACCGCGATGCGTTGACGACGGAGCTCGTCGACGGTCTGCGGCGTGGGGCCTTCGCGGTGGTCGAGCCCAGCGAAGTCGCGGCGGCGGAGTCCAACGCGAGCACCTGCGCCAACGCCGACTGCGTCAAGAAGATCTCCGGCGCGACCGGTGCGACGCACGTGGTCCGGGCGCGCGTGCTCATCGAGGACCGCGACTACACGGTCACGGTCGACCTGTACGACGGTGGCTCGGGGACCGTGGTCGCCAGCAGCAGCGACAACTGCGAGATCTGCGGGATCGCGGAGGCGGGCAACCTCATGGCCACCGCCGCGGCGACGCTGCGCACGAAGCTCGATGCGTTGGCGCAGGGTCCGGCCACGCTGGCGGTCACGAGCGAGCCGGCCGGGGCGGAGGTTCGCATCGACGGCGAGCTCGTCGGCACCACGCCGTTCGAGGGTCCGGTCATCGCCGGCAAGCACGTGCTGCGGTTGAGCCTCGAGGGCTACATCACCGTCGAGCGCGAGGTGACGTTCGTCGAGGGGGTCAAGGAGAACCGCTCGTTCCAGCTCGACAAGGTGCCGTCTCGCCTGCCGAATCGGCCGTGGGGCTGGGCCGCGATCGGACTGGGGGCGGCAGGGCTCGTGACGTCGGCGGTGTTCTTCGCCTTCGACGCGCAAAACGGCGGCGAGGGGCGGCCGTACAAGCTCGGTGGTGCCTGTGACGGTGACAACGTGGACGCCGACGGCGACTGCCGCGAGGTCTGGGACACCGAGCTCATCGCGTACCCCACCGCGATCGCGGGCGCGGCCCTGACCACGCTCGGCATCGCGATCATTCTCAGCTCGGGCAAGCGTCGCAGAGACAAGAAGGCGGCGGCCGCAGGCGAAGGCAAGAAGACGGCACGCCGTCGCGACCGTCGCACCCGCGTGGGGATCGGCGCCGGCCGCATCTCGATCTCCGGCCGGTTCTGACAGGCGGTGTGTTCGCCTGCGAGCGGGGCCGGACGGAGGACTCGAAGGGGTTCAGCCCCTCACAAGGCGATAACACCGCCCCCGCGGCCGATGGCGGCGTTGCTCGACGCTCGCAGTATCTAGCCGCCGAGCTTCGATTTGACCTTCGAGATCCGGTCGTCGGCTTTGGTCGCGCCCAGAGCCTTGGCCTTCTCGTACTGGGCGAGCGCGTCCTTGTAGCGCAGGACCTTGTAGTAGGCGTCGCCGAGCTTGATGCGGTAGTTCTTGTTGCTCGGCGAGGCGCGCACGGCCTTCTCGGCGTAGACGACGGCCTTCTCGTTCTTGCCCTGGTCGAAGTAGATGTCCGACAGGCCCATGAGCGCGGTCGCGTTGCCGCGGTCGTAGGCGATCGCCTGGTTGAACAGCGACGCCGCATTGCCGCGCTGGCCGGACCGATAGGCCGCGGCGCCTTCGTCGGCGAGCTGAGCCGCCTTGGTGGGGTCGCGCTCGGCCTCGCCGAGCAGCTCCTCGCCCTTGCGGGTCTTCTTCTTGGCGCCCTTGGGCGCACGGCCCTTCGCTGTGGCCTTGCCCTCGGGCTCGTCGCCGACGACCTCCGGATCCTCGACGTCGTCGTCCTCCTCGACGACGGGCACGTCGTCGTCCTCCTCGATCCGGGGCTTTCGCGGTGGTGGGGTGGCCTCGGCGGCGTCGATGCCCGAGCCTCGCCTCGCACGACGGGCCCTGGTCTGCTCGAGCGCCTTCTCGGCGACCGCGCTGTCCTGTGCGGCGTCGGCGAGCACGGCCATGTCGATGTCCGGGTTGTCGGCGGCCGCGGCGACGATGCGCTGCTCGGCCTTCTCCTTCGCCGAGGCGTCCTCGATGGTCTGCACGCCGGCCATGCGACCGACGATGATCTCCATCTCGGAGAAGTCGCCCGCCTCGGCACGCTTGCGGAAGTCGGCGATGAACGCCAGCGGCATGTCGACGCGCTCGAGCGCGTGCTTGTCGTTCTCGTTGAACGCGAGCGCCCACATGTAGAACTCGCGCGCTTGCTTCTTGGCCCCTTCGGCCAGCGCGCGGTCGCCGTAGCGGTCGAGTGCTTCCGAGAACTCGATGCGCAGCTCTTCGGCCCGTTCCTCGCCGAGGTCGTCGGCGGAGCCTTCGAGGCCCTCGAGCTCGAGGACCTTGCGGAATGCGGTGGGTGCCTCGGGCTCGTCGGGCGGCGGGTACACCCAGTCCGCGCGTACGGCCGCATCGCGCGCCTCGGAGGCGAGCGCGTCGACGACGGTCTTGTCTTCGTCGGTCGGTCCGCCGAGCAGCACGAACGCGGCGAGTCCCGCGGCCGCGACGGTGGAGAAGCCGGCGACGATGGGCCAGACCAGGCTCCGCTTGGGCGCGGGGGCCTTGGCCGTCGGCATCTTCGCCACGATCCGGGCACGGCGCTCGGCGTCCGGCAAGGCGGGCACGGGCAGGTCGTCCCACGGCGTCGTCAGGCCCGCGGCGATCTGCGCCTCGCACAGCGCAGCCTCGAGCTCGGCCATGTTGTCGTAGCGGGCCTCGGGCGCCTTGGCCAGGCACCGCATGATCACGGTCTCGAGCTCGACGGGGATGGACAGGTCGGGGCGCAACGCTCGGGGGGCGATCGGCGTCTCGTTGACCTGCATCTGCAGGATCTTCTCCACGTCGTCGTCGTCGAACGGCGGGCGGCCCACGAGCAGCTCGTAGGCGGTGCACCCGACCGCGTAGACGTCGAGCCGTCCGTCGAAGCGGTCGCCGAGGATCTGCTCGGGCGCCATGTAGTGCGGCGTGCCGGCGATGCCCCCGGCGCCGGACTGGCCGGCCGCGAGCATCGACGAGATCCCGAAGTCGACCAGCTTGACGAAGTCCGGTCGCCCTTCTTGGTCGATGACGATGATGTTCTCCGGTTTGACGTCGCGGTGGACGACCCCGCCCTCGTGCGCGACCGCGAGACCCTTGCAGACCTGCCGCATGATGCCGATCAGGCGACCGGGGGTCATCGAGACGTTCTCGTCGTCGGGCACGAGGTCCGAGCCCTGCAGCATCTCCATCGAGAAGAACAGCCGACCGTCCGACAGCTCTCCGAAGTCGAAGATCTCGACGATGTGCGGCGAGCCCAGGCGACTGGCGGCGCGTGCCTCGTCGCGGAAGACCTGCACCATGCGTTCTTGCTGGCTGAGATCGAATCGCAGGATCTTCAGCGCCGAGCGTCGCTCGATGTCGACGTGGGATGCCTCGTACACCACGCCCATGCCGCCTTCACCGAGCCACCGCTCGATTCGCCAGCGCGTGCCCGGAATCTGTCGGCCGGGGGTGAGCCGGATCTTGGGGTGCTCGCCGCCCGGCTCGACCAGACCTTCCATGCCGTGGAGCATCGTGCCGGCTCGCTCGGCGCGATCGCCCGTGCGCTCGTGCGATCCGGTCGGGTTGGTCGCGGACAGCGGCGAGGCCTCGCCGAAGATCTGGGTGTCCGCCGTCGCGACGTCCTTCTTCGGGGGCAGTGGCGTGGTGGCGACGCGCGCGTCGGGCTGCGTCGGGACGACCTCGTGCTCGCCGGTCACCGCGGTCTTGGGCTCGGGCGGAACGGTGCCCCGGTGGATCATCGCCGGCGCCGTCTCGCGGTTGCGCTTGCCACTGCGGGCGGCGGGCACCTCGTCCTCGACGGGCGGGGCGTCGACCACGGGCACGGGCCCGGTATTGCGAATGCTCGGCTCGGTCTTCGGTCGCTCGCGGCGCTCGGCCGACGGCGGCGCGAGGGTCCGGCCGGTCTGCACGGGCACGTCCGAGCTCGGCGGGGCGAGGGTCTGCCCGGTCCTGGCGGGCGAGACATGGCCCGGCGGTGCGACGGTGAGCCCGGTCTGCGCCGGCGGTTGGATCGTCGGAACCTTCGGCGGCGTGACCGTGGACGGCGCGCCCATCATCGTCTTGCGGAACTTGCTGCCCGCACCTGGGCTCGCCGGCACAGGGGGCGGGGCGGACGGGACACGCGGGACCGGAACCGGTGCAGGTCCGGCCGCGAAACGCGTTCGTTTGTCCGCCCGCGCGGGGGAAGCGTCGGGCGCCTCGGGCGCAGCGGGTGCGTTGCCGCCGGGCCCGTCGGAAGCGGGTTCGTTGGCCATGACGGGGTAGGGTCCGAAGCTAGGCGAAGAGAAAAAGGGACACCACGAGTCTAAATGAGGTGGCCGGTGTGGGCGCAACCAAATGCCCTCACGGCCCCAGCGAAGTTCGTGCCCCGAGCGCGCCGTGCATTACGCGACTGAGCAACCGCGCAGCGAGGTGCTGCCGAGGGGTCGTACATCGTTACGCGCGAGGCCGCACGTCGGCCTCGCTTTTTTTGCTTCGATGCGATCGCGAATTCAGTCGCGACGCCGTCGCGTGCCGACCAGGAGCAACAGCGCGATCGCCATCACGCCCGAACCACCGGCACCTACACCACGCCCGCTGCGGCACGCACAACCCTCGTCTCCGCGGTCGTCGGCGCCGAAGCCCGGCGGCAACGCGTCGTCTTCGGAGGAGAACTCGTCGTCCTCGTCGACCCCGCCACCGTCGGCCGCACCGCCGTCGCCGCTGGCCGAGCCGCCGTCGCCGGCACCCGGATCGGTCGGATCGGCGTCGCCGCCGTCGTCGGCCGCACCGCCGTCGTCGGCCGCTGGGGGTGGCGCCGAAGTCCCGACGTAGACGGTGACGATGTTGCTCGTCGACACGTTGCCCGCGAGATCGCTGGCCTCGACGTACAGCTCGTACGTGCCCTGGGGGACGTTGGTGACGTCCCAGCCCCACGGCTCGGTACCGTCGGTCTCGACGGCGGCTCCGTTGTTGAACAAGGTCAGCTGCTGCAAGCCGACATCGTCGCTGGCGTCGACGACGATCTCGAAGTCGGCCCCCGCGTCGAACTCGTCGCCGTCGACCGGCGCGACGATCGACACGACCGGCGACGCGGCATCGGGCGCACTCGGGCCGAACAGGTTCATCAGCTCCTGGTAGGAGTTCTGTTGCTGCTGCGAGCCGCAGTTTGCGGCGTGCTGCTGACCGCACACGATCGACTGCACGATCGTGATGCACTGGTCGTTGAACGTGGCGTCACCGCCGGCGTTGAACGGGTTCATGATGTCGCCCGGCTCGTCGACGTGCTCGAGGCCGTACGAGTGGGCGACTTCCTGGCCGATCGTCGTCGCGGTCACGGCCGCCGAGAACTGGTCGTTCACGGAGTGGAACGCGTACGTGATGTTGTTGTGCGTCTGCTGGTCGTTGCAGTCGAGCGGGGCGATCCCGAGGACGCCACCGCCGAACGGGTTGGTCGGACCCGTCATGTTCATCGTGTAGTCGCCCGACGCCGGTCGCGTGGCGGTGACGACGACGTTGAACGGCGCCCAGTCGGTCTGCACCGCTTGCAGCACCGCATCGCGCTTGGCCCCTTGGCCGTACGCGGCGAAGTTGCCCGCGAGCTCGCCGATCTGCGTGCGGTTCATCTTCGAGCTGTCCGAGCCCGAGGTCAGCTGGGCGCCGTCGAAGTTCACGAAGATCACACCCGCCGCCCCGCCGGCCTTCGGCTCGAAGGGATTGCTGTCTTCCACCGGCGGAAGGTCGTCGGGGACGGGGATGGGATCTCCGCGGTACTGGCCGAGCCCGATCTCCTGCAGCTGCTCGAGGGTCATGTCCCATGTCGCCGGTCGTTGCACGGTGGCGCCGTCACCGTCTTCGGCGACGGCGGGCGAAACCCCACCGGTGAGTGCGGCGAACGCCGCCAACCACGGAAGGGCCCTGGGGAGGGGCAACGAACGAGGGGGGGAATTGAGGTGGGACATCGATCGACTCTCGGAGGGGGGAGGGGAACGGACGATCGCCACGACACCTCCTGCGTCGGGAGTGGTCAGCTCCGACGAGGCGCGCGCACGACCTGCCACGTTCGAGGCTAAGGATCCTGCACGCGAGCTTCAAGCCAACATGCCCGCCATTTCACATTTACGTACACGTCGTTGCCCGGCGGTGGCTCTCCGCGTGTGTACGTCGCGGTCGGGCTCACGGGATCGACGGCCCGCGGTCACAGCGACCTACAGTGTCTCGGTCGTGCTCAGGGGTACACGAGGCGATCGGTCAGGCCGGACGAGACCAGCGTCTTGCCGTCCGCGTCGAGGATCACCGCTTCGAGCTCGGGCCGTGACTCCACGAACGCCATGCCGGCCTTCGGTCCCATCACGGCGACCGCGGTCGCGAACGCATCGGCATCGGTCGCGTTCGGGGCCACGACGGTGACGCTGGGCGCGCTGCGTTCGGCCGGGATCGGCCAGCCCGTCTTCGGGTCGAGGATGTGCGCGTAGCGTTTGCCCTCGAACTCGAAGTAGCGCTGGTAGTCGCCGGAGGTCACCACGGCTTCGTCCGAAGACGGCAGCGCGGCCACGATGCCACGCTCGCCGGGCTTTTGGATCCCGACGACCCACTTCTTGCCGCCCTTGGTGCCGCGGGCGTACGTGTCGCCCCCGGCCTCCACCACGTGGTGGGGCAGCCCGCGCGCCACGAGCAACGCCGACGCACGGTCGACGGCGTAGCCCTTGGCGATCGCACCGAGTCCCACCTTCATGCCCGCGGTGGTCAATCGTCCCGACTTCGCGTCGGCGTCGATCTCCATCTTGCGGTAGTCGACGAGCGGGAGCTTGGCCTTCACTTCCGCTTTCGTCGGCGGGGTCGCGTCCGGCCGGAAGCTCCACAGCTGGCCCACGCCGTGGAACGTGGGATCGAACGTGCCGCCGGAGATCTCGGCGATCTCGCGCGAGCGAGCGAGGACCTCGGTGAGCTCCTCGCTCAGCGGCATCGCGGGCTCGCCGGCCGCGTCGTTGAAACGCGACAGCTCCGAGTCCGGCTGCCACTCGCTCATGATCGACTCGATGCGCGCGATCTCGTCGAAGGCGGCCTGGATCGACGCTCCGGCGCTGGCCGCCTCGACGTCCGGCGGCAGCCAGACGTTGACGGTCACGCGCGTCCCCATCAGCTCCGACTCGGCGAAGATCGTGCCGTCCTTGCGCACCGGCGGCGCTTCGGCGGCGGGCGTGGGCTCGGACGGCTGCGCCGGGGGCTGCGTCGTCGCGGGCTTTGCCGGTGCGGGCGTCGTCGAGGCCTTCGCGGGCGCGCCGCCGGAACGGTCCGGGGTCGCCTTCGGCTCCGAGTCGCACGCCGACGACCCGAGCACGCACGCCAAGGCGAGGGCGACGGTTCGCATCACGTCTTTCGCTTGAGCTTGCCGGTCGGTGGCGGTGGAGGCGGCACGCCACGGCGGCGCGGCGTGGCGGTGGGCTGTGTCACCGGCGCGGGATCGGGGTCGATGTCGTCGCCGTACAACGGCTCGATCTGCGTCTCACCGTCCGGGGGTGGGGGAAGCAGCGATCGGATCCGCGACAGCGTGTCGCCCGGCTCGGTCTTGATGTCGGCGAGGGGACCCACGGCGAGCAAGGCTTCGGGGACGAACTCGCCCCGCTCGTTGGTCGCGCTCGGCCCGTGCTCGGGACCGGCGAACTCGAGCACTTGGTCCAGGAGCGCATCGAGCTCGGTATTGTCCGAGCCGCCGCCGCTGGGTTGATCGAGCAGCGCGAAGATCGCCTCGTCCTCGGCGTTCATGTCGGCGCGCGACACCTCGGCGACCGCAGGGGGCTCCTGCTCGGGGTCGCCGATCGGGATCGGGCCGGAGTCCATCTCGATCTCGAGATCGATCTCCTCTTCTTCGAGGTCGCGTCGTTCCGCCTGCTGCCACAGCGCGTCGAGCTCCGGGAACGCACCCCAGTACGCGCCGGTGGTGTCGACCGCGAGCTGAGCCCCGGCTGCCCCTGGTGCCGGCTTGCGCACGTGAAGCACGCCCGCGACCACGGACACGGAGAACACCGCGTCGAGGAAGTACGCGTCGATCGACTCCTTGAGCTGCCAAAACAGCTCCTGCGGCGCTTGGTGACGACCGATGATCGCCTTCCAGGCGCGCAGGGGGCCGAGCTCGACCACGGGTGCGAACAGGAACTCCCGGCCGCTGCGAAACAGCAGGCTGAAGCGCTCTTGCTCGAGGACGAAGTGATGCGGGCCGATCCCGAGATCGGCGACGGTGCGCGCCATCTCGTGGCCGGTCGGGCGCAGTCGGCCCAGATGACGCAGGCGGCGGGCGGCGTCCCCGAGCTCGGCGCCGCGCAGCACTTCGCGAAACAGGTCCTCGACCTCGACCCAAGAGCCGTCCATCGGCATCGTGACCAGCACGCTGCCGCCGGGCTTGGTCACGCGCAGCAGCTCGCCGAGGGCCCCCGAGAAATCCTGGGCGTCGCTGAGCACGAGGTTGGCGACGACGGTGTCGTACGTCTCGTCGCCCATCTCGGTCACGTCGGCGAGGTCGCCGTCCTTGACGTAGACCTGCTGGCCGTAGGGGGACAGGCGCGCCTTCGCCAGCGCGCGCAGCGACTCGGACGGCTCGAGGGCGACCACGCGGGCGCCGTCGGGCAGGCGCATGAGCAGCTCTTGGGTGGTGCGTCCCGGCCCGCAGTGCACGTCGAGCACCAGCGGTGCCTCTTCGGTCAGCGGCAGATGGCGCCACAGCAAGCGTGCGAAGCGGTCGTGCCACAGCGGCGCGACTTCGCGATCGATCGCACGGGCGTAGCGCTCGTCGCGGACGGTCTGCGCCGAAACGGCTGCCATGCTCCGACTCGGGGGCGCTACCCCTGCGGCACCATGATGATGCCGAGCTCGAGGTGTCCGTCGCCGTTGTTGACCGTGTTCTGGGCGCCGTTGCAGGTCATGTCGTCCTCGGCCAGGCAGTAGTCGAGCGCGACGTTGACGACCCACGGCCGGTCGACGAACTGCGCGGGCACCGGCGGTCCGCCGATCGTCAGCTCGTGGGTGAAGCCGATCGGACGCATGTTCATGTTCCGCACCAGCTCGCGGTTGGGCAGGCTGAACGTGTTGGCGTCGAACGGCGACGCGTTGATGCCGAACGAGAACCCGAAGAAGCAGCTGTTGTCGCCGCAGGACGCCTCGTCGATGATCGTGAACTGCGGGTTGTCGGCCTCGCCGACCGACAGCGGTGCGGCCGGGTCGTAGGTGCGGCCGATCGGGATCAGCGCCGCCGGGTCCTCCCCGGAGTGCACGGCTTGGACGTCGTAGGCGAAGTTCGCCGTGTCCTGCGTGACACAGTACGGCATGAACACTTCCACGCCGCTCTGCACGCCGCGCATCGCGAACACGTAGGTGCCGAAGCGGGTCTCGGCGAGGTTGCCGTTGGCCGTGCACCCGTCGGCGCTGACGGTGATCCCCGCCGGCAGGTTGCCGTTACCCGAGCCCGCGATGTGGTCGCAGGTGATCGGCGTGCCGTCGCCGGTGCCGGGGATGATGAAGTCGGTCAGCGCCTGGTTGGGCTGCAGGCAAAACGGCTGGTCGGCCAGCAGTGCGGTCTGCAGGTCGACGCCGATGCGCGGCGCGACGGTCACGTCGCAGCTGACCTCGCTCATGGTCTCGTCGCCCACCGCCTCGATCGAGAAGGTGAAGGTGCCCTCGGTGGTCGGCTGTCCGGTGATCTCGCCGGTGCTGGCATCGATCGTCAGGCCGTCGGGCAGGTCGGTCGCCGCGAAGGTCAGGTCCTGGTCGTCGCCGCCGATGATCTCGGGCGTGAAGGCGAAGTTGGCCTCGACCGCAGTGGTCGGGATGGCGTCGCACGACAGCGCGACCTCTCCGCCGGTGTCTTCGCCCTCGGGCAGCAAGTAGTTGCTCGGGGCGTTCAGGTCACTGGTGCAACCGCCACAGACGACGAGGCTCGAGACGACGATGGTCGCGCGCAGACGCATGGGAACTCCTGCCGATCCGCAAATCATGCCAAAAATCGCGAATTTGCCGAGGCAGGGTACCACGGTGCCCCGCGGCTCGCCTACCGCGCGTCGCGGCCGGCGGCCGTGCCCACGGCGGCTTGCACGGCCTCGGCGGTCTTGGGGATCGCGGCCGTCAGGACCCGTGGCTGAGTGGGTGTGCAGAGCACATCGTCCTCGATGCGAATGCCCCGGACGTCGGAAAACCGGGCCATGGCCTCGCGGTCGAGCGTCCCGTCGGCGTCGAACGGGCCGGCGAGCGCGGGGTCGTCGACGATGGCGTCGACCATGTACAGGCCCGGCTCGATCGTCACCACCATGCCGGGCATCAGGTCGCGGTCCAGCCGCAGGTAGCCGAGGCCGAACTGCTCGCTGCGCGTGCGGTCAGGGGCGTAGCCGGCCCGGTCGCCGAGATCCTCCATGTCGTGGACGTCCAGCCCGAGCAGGTGCCCGACCCCGTGCGGAAAAAACAGCGCATGGGCGCCGCGCTCGACGAGCCCGTCGGGGTCGCCCTTGAGCACGCCCTCGTCGACCAGTCCCTGCGCGAGTGTGCGCGAGGCGGTCAGGTGCACGTCGCGGTAACGGGTGCCGGGCGTGACCTTGGCGATCGCGTCCAGCTGCGCCTGCAGCACGATGTCGTACAGCGCCCGTTGCGTCGGTGAGAACGTGCCCGAGACGGGCCACGTGCGGGTCACGTCGCTGGCCCAGCCCCGAGATTCACCGCCGAGGTCGGCGAGCACCATGTCGCCGTCTTCGAGTCGGTGGTGGTACGAGGTGTTGTGCAGGATCTCGCCGTGCACGGTGACGATGCTGCCGTACGCGCAGGGCATGCCGCGGGCGATCAGCTCGCGCTCCATCGCCGCGCGGATGTCGTGCTCGTAAAGACCCGGTCGTGTCGCGGCCATGCCGGCGACGTGGGCGGCGGTGGTGCCTTCCACCGCGCGCTCGATGCCCGCGAGCGCGGCGTCGTCGTGGCACAGACGCAAGGCGATCATCGCGTCCGCGAGCGCGAGGTCGGTCTCATCGAGATCGCCGACCGTCGTGGGTCGGCGGGGATCCCAGGTGCGCCCGAGCATGGTTCGCTGCCGCGCGCGCGTGATTGGATCGGCCGACGGCACGGTCGCTGCGTCGACGGTCAACGTGGGCGGGAGCGTGTCGGACGGGCGGATCTCGTCGACGCCCGTCGCCGCGGCCAGCTCGTCCCATGTCGGCAGTCGACCGTGCCACAGCGGATCGTCGTCGGCCGGTGGGGGCAGGTACAGCCGGCTGTGGGTCGCGTCGACCAGGAGCACGGCGTCGGGCAGTCCCATCCCGACCAGATAGAGGAAGTGACTGTCGGCCCGGTACTCGTAGACGTTGGCCGGGTAGTTGCGGGCGCGCAGGCCTCCGGCGAACACCACCGCGGGCCGTCCCCCGAGCCGCTTGGCCAGCTCGCGCCGACGGGTGACGAACACGGACGCGGGCTCGGTGGGCAACGACGCAGCCATCGCCCCGGTATACACCACCGCCTCGGGGCGGGTGCGAGGGCATCGGAGACTCCTGGTAGGCTTGCCGCCACGTGAGCGACGAGCCCGCCGCGCCGGCCGAGGCAGCGCCGTCCGATCCGGCACCCGCGCGCGACGTCGCGACCGACGAGGCGAGCGCGCCCGGATCCTCCGACCCTCACGCCGATCTCGAGGCGAGCGAGGGCGGGTTCGACCGCAAGTTCTTTTGGGCGTTGGTCGCCGTCGCGATCGCCACGCGGCTGGTCTGGCTGCTGTGGGTGCACCCGCCGTGGCAGTTCGTGTTCTCGGACATGAGCAAGTATCTCGAGCGGGCGCAGGATCTGGTGGAGCACGGGTTTCGGCCGGGGATCCGACCGCTGGCCTGGCAGGCCTGGGGCACGCACTACGTGCTCGCGCTGCCGCTGCTGATCTTCGGCAAGAAGGCGTTGTGGGCCGCGGCCCTCGTGTGGGCGGGCATGAGCGCGGCCTCGGTCCCGCTGGCCTACGGCCTCGCGTGTCGGGTGGCGACGCGACCGGCGATCCCGAAGTTCTTCGGCATCGTGATGCTGGTCTGGTACCCGCATCTGTCCAATGCGGGCTACTTCCTGTCGGAGACCCCGTTTTTGTTCTTTCAGATCTGGTCGACGTACCGCCTCGTCGTGCTCGTGCAGGACGGGCGCGGGGCGTGGGTGGCCGGGCTCGCGTCGGCAGGCGCATTCGCGATCCGCCCGCAGGCGGCCATGTTCTTCGTGCTCGTGCTCGTGGCGTGGTGGGTCGGTCGTCGACGGTTGACCCACGTGCAGCCCAAGCACCTCGTCGGTGTGGCGGTGCCGCTGCTTTTGATGTTGGGTTGGTCGCTGTTTCGCTTTCACGCGCACACCGGCTACTGGGCCGGCGTCGCCGAGAACGCGAACATGAACCTGACCGCCGGGCGCTGTCACAACATCGTGACGCAGGCTTTTCAGACCGAAGCCGCGCTGCGCCACAGCGAGGCCACCGGCAATACGCGCGACGGCCGTCGCGTCAGCCTGCCCGGCTATCGAATCCTGGCCCGGCGCCTGCCCGACGAGCATCCTTTGGGCCTGCGCCCGGCGCTCGGCGACACGACGATCCGGTTCGTCGGCTACGTCGGCGACCCGCAGATTCACCGCGAGCTGCGGGCGCAGTGCTACGCGAAGACGGGGGTCCTCGAACAGGTCCGCTACAGCATCGTGAACCTGTCGCTACTTTGGTTTATCGGGCACCAGTGGCCCGAGATCGAGCTCAAGCCCGAACAGGGCCGTGGCTGGCTTCTGCCGCCGCTGGTCGGGTTCAAGCACGCCTACCAGATCCTCGTGTGGATTCCGTCGCTTCTGGGCATCGTGCTCGGGCTGCGGGCGATCCGTCGCAATCCGGGGCTGTGCTTTTGCGCGTTTCACCTGCTGACGTCGATGACCGTGGCCGCGGTGTTCTTCGGCACGATCCGTCTACGCATGCCCTACGACCCGTATGCGATCCTGCTGGCGACCGAGGTCTGGATTCGCGCGTGGGGGCGCGCGCGGGGATGGTGGCGTCGGCGCCGTCGACACGAGACCGCGCGTGAGGCATAACCCGCCCCCTCGCGCATGCGGATCCACGTGCACCCGGAGCGAACGTCGCCCCGTCAGCTGATTCCGGCGATCGAAGCCCTGCGATCGGACGGCGTGATCATCTATCCGACCGACACCGGTTATGCGTTCGGCTGCGCCATGTCGAGCCCCAAGGGGATGGCGAAGATCCGCCGACTCAAAGGCTACGACGATCGGCACCCCAAGCCGCTGACCATGATCGTGGCCGACGTGGCCGACCTGGGGCGCTACGGTCAGCTCGGCAACCGCACGTTCCGCGTCGTGCGACGGCTGCTGCCCGGCCCCTACACGATCGTGCTGGGCGCGACGAAAGAGGTCCCGCGCCCGATGAAGAACAAGGACCACGAGGTGGGCATGCGCATGCCCGACCACGGGATCTGCAAGCTCTTGGTGGCGCAGCTGGGCGAGCCACTGCTGACCGGATCGTGCACGCCGGCCGAAGGGGAGATCGGGCTCGAAGACCCGGAGGAGCTCGAGCGGATCCACGGCCGCGACGTGGACGTCGTGCTCGACGCCGGCATGATCTGGCCCGAGCCCTCGACCGTCTTGCGGCTGTCGGACGACGAGCTCGAGGTGCTGCGCGAGGGGCAGGGGCCCCTGCCGACCTGATCGGCTACAGTCGGAAGGCGCAATGCCCGATGCCCCGTCCGCCCCGCTGGCCCACGGCCCGGCCCGCCGCAGCAGCCGCAAGCTGCTCGCGATCATCGGCGGCAGCGTCGCCGTGCTCGCCGGTGCGTTCGGCTACGTGACGGTCAAGCATCGCGACGACTACCGGGCGTACCGCGTGGCGACGGTCGAGTCGGGTTCGCACGCCTGGGACGAACGGCGGATGTCGATCGAAGAGTGTGTCGCGCACGCGACCGACTGGGGCTTGGCCTGCCCCGGCGTGGAGAGCTGGTGTCTGGGCGACGCGCCGCGGGTGACGCTGATGTGCCTTCAGTCGGCGGATCGCACGGCCGAGTGCGCCGAGCTCGGCGACGAGGTACGCACCAACCGGCTCGGCTACCACGAGTGCGAGGCGATGCGCGAAGACGTGGAAGGCCGCTACAAAAAGCGCGGCCACAAGAAGTACTGCGCCGCGAACTACCGCGCCGTCGCGGAGTTCTGCCAGGACAAGGCGCAGGCGCCCGCGCGATAGTGCGGGCTACGGCTCGACGCGCTTTTCCGGATCGATCCCGCCGGGGATCGTCAGCTCGATCGGCTCGAGCCACGTTTGGCCGCGTTGGACCGCGCGCAGCTTCAGCGTGGCTTCGGCCGTGATTCGGCCTCCGAGGTCGAATCGGACCTCGATCGTCTGCTGGCCTTTGCCGGGGACCTCGGTCGTGTCCGGCAGCGGCGTGTCCCCGACGGCGGTGGCGGGAAACTCCAGGTCTTCGTAGGCGAGCACGAGGCCCTGCCGCTGCACGAGCACCGGCGTGCCTTCGCGGTTGTCGATCTGCAGGCGAAGGTCGACGCCGGTCTCGCGGTAGCGGGCGGTCGTGAGCTCGACCCGCACGCCGTTCGTCGTGACCGCGTGTGCGCCGGGGGCGAACTTGGACGGTCCCCTCGAGCCGGTCCCACCGGTCCCGCCCGTGCGGCAGCCCGACGCAAAAGCGGCGCCCAGCACCAGCCCGAAAGCGACGAGCAACGTCCCCGCGCGGCGGCTGCGACCCATCGGCCGGTATGGTACACGCGAGCACGCCATGAAGCTCGCGCTGCCCAAGTTCCAGTTTCGGTTCGTGCCCTCGATGGGCAATGCGATCCACCCGGGGAACTTCCATCCGGTAGGCGTGCAGCGCTCGGCGGTCCACGCGATCGACCGGGCGCTCGCCGAGTACGAGGACGGGACGCGTCCGGACCCGGGCGTGGGTGGACGCTGGCTCGTCGTCGGTGCCTCCGGTGGCTTCGGCAGCGCCGCGCGCGTCGTGCTCGGCGCCCGCAACGGCGCCCATACGCTCGGGGTGTCCCTCGACGGCCAGCCCAACCCCGACAGCAGCAACAAGATCCGCAAGATCGGCTCGCCCGGCTTTCATCGCAACTTCGCGATCGAAAAGGGGCTGCGCGCCCTCGGGCTCGTCGCGACTTCGATCGACGGCGATGCGTTCTCCGACGAGGTGATCGCGGCGTCGGCCAAGGCGATCCGCGACGACCTCGGCGGCAAGCTCGACGGCCTGGTGTGGTCGCTGGCGGCGCCGCGGGCCCGCCACCCCAAGACGGGCCAGGCCATCTCGAGCGCACTGCGTCCGCTGGGGCGGACGGTGCAGGTCAAGACGTTCTCCGGTCGCGACGAGCGCAAGGGCGAGCCACCCCGGGTCGCCGAGCTCGAGCTGCCGCCGGGCACGCCCGAGGAGGCGATCTCGACCGTGTTCGTGATGGGGGGTGAGGTGATCGAGCGCTGGATCGACGCGCTGCTGGCCGCCGACCTGCTCGCCGACGGCTTCACGCTGCTGACGATCAGCTACCGCGGCAACCCGCTCAACGAGGGCGTGTACCGCAAGGGCCTCATCGGCCTGGCCAAGGCCGACCTCGAGTTCCGGACCAAGATGCTCGACACGCAGCTGGCCGAAGCCGTGTCCGGGCGGGCGATCGCCGTCGAGGGACCCGCGGTGGTGACCGAGGCCTCCGGGGGCATTCCCGGCGTGCCGTTTTACATGGCGCACCTGCTCGACGTGATGGGCGAGCGGCACGAGGACCCGCTGGCATCGATGACGCGGATGTTCGCGACGCACTTCGAGGCCGAGGGGCCGACGCTGGACGAGGAAGGGTTGTTGCGGATGGACGACCGGGAGCTGACCGAAGCGGTGCAGTCGCAGATGGCGGCGCGCTTCGAGGCGGCCAAGGTCGGCGAGCCGTTCGACGAGGCCCTGTACGACCGCTTCATGGACGAGTACGCGGCGACCCGTGGCTTCGCGATCGACGGCATCGACTACGAGGCCGAGTTCGACACCGACGACGTCTGCGGCTGATCGACAGTCGCCGAGCGGGCGAACGCGACGGGTTGCTCACACCGGACCCCGGCTGGCCGATGCGGTCGGTCGGGGTATGGTCGCGCGACTTCGCGCAGGGGTGGGCGCGAGGACTCGAGGAGAGACTGCGATGACTTCGAAGATTGGAACTCTTTCGTACTGGGCGGGCCTGACGGCGCTCGCGATCGCGCTGCCTGCCTGTGGCGACGACGGTGTGGGCGGCAGCGGCACCGAGGGCGACTCCGAGTCGACGACCGGCGAGGACACGATGCCGCCGCCGACGACCCTGCCGCCCTCGACGGCCGACGACACCACGATGGGCTCGGCCGACGACACGACCACGACGGCCCCGGGCACCGACACCGACCCGGCCACGGACACGGGCACCACGCCCGAGTGCGGCAACGGGATCGTCGAAGAGGGCGAGGTGTGCGACAGCGACGACCTCGACGGTGCGACGTGTCGCGGAGAAGGCTTCGGCGGCGGCGAGCTCGCGTGCGCCAGGGACTGCCAGTCGGTCGACACGTCTGCGTGCGTCGCCGTGTGCCAGTCGTTCAGGTTCGACCCCGACGTGACCGTGTACGCGCTGCCCGGCATGGACTACCCCGCCGACGGCGACTTCCCCACGCTCAGCGGCGTCGGCGACTGCAACGCGGGCGCCTCGGATTGGGCGACGACCGACATCGACGGCGACGGCTTCCTCGACCTGGTGATCACCGACGACGCGACGTGCACGGGGGTGACGGTCTCCGAGGCGCACTGGCTCGTGCACCTCGGGGATGCGACCGGGTTCGCCCAGATGCCGGTGGAGTGGGCGCTGCCCGGGGCCGATTTCACGGGCGACGGCGACTTCCCGACGCTGTCGGGCAACGGCAGCTGCCAGCAGGGGCTCGTGGACTGGTCGACGTTCGACGTCGACGGCGACGGTCGGCTCGACCTGGTGATCACCGACGACGCCGCGTGCACGATGCAGGTCATCGGCGAGGAGTACTGGCTGGTGTACCCGGGCAACGGGACCGGCTTCGATGCCGCACCGACGCAGTGGGCCGTGCCGGGCATGGACTACGCGTTCGACGGCGACTTCTTCCAGCCTTCGTTCGGCGGCGACTGCAACCAGGGGCTGCCCGGCTACGCGACCACCGACATCACCGGCGACGGTCTGCTCGACCTGGTGATCACCGATGCGTCCGACTGCATGGACACCGACGTGGGCGAGACCCACTGGCTCGTGCACGCCGGCGGGGCCGGTGGCTTCGACCCCGTGGCCACGTCGTTTGCCCTGCCCGGGCTGAACTTCCCGGGCGCGAGCACGTTCGTCGGGCTCGGCGGTGGCGGCAACTGCAACCAGGGGCTGCCCGGGTACGCGACGATCGACATCGACGGCGACGGGTACCTCGACCTCGTGATCACCAACGACGTGGCGTGCACCGGCGGCCCCGTGGGCGAGACCGAGTGGCTGGTCTACCTCGGCGACGGCACGGGCTTCGCGGCCGCGCCGATGTCGTGGGCGCTGCCGGGGGCCGACTACCTCGACGACGGCGACTTCGATGCGCTGGCGGGGCAGGGCGATTGCCAGCAGGGCTTCGTCGACTGGGTGACCGTCGACATCGACGCCGACGGCTGGGTCGACCTCGTGGTCACCGACGACCCGGCGTGCACGGGCGGGCCGATCTCGGAGACCGAGTGGCTCGTCTACAACGGCGACGGCACCGGCTTCGCGGCCGCACCGATGGTGTGGTCCTTGCCCGGCGACCAGTACACGCCCGACGGCGACTTCCCGCAGCTGTCGGGCGCCGGCGACTGCAACGTCGAGCGCGTCGACTGGGCGACGGTCGACCTGGGCAACGACGGCTTCCTCGACCTGGTGATCACCGACGACCCGGCCTGCGCCGGCGGCCCGATCGGCGAGATCCAGTGGTCGGTCCACGCCGGCTGCGTCGCGCCGTAGTCGTTGCGGACAGCGCCGGGCCCATGCCCGTATCCGGCTGCCCCAGCGGCTAACCCTCGATCGCGAGACTGGCGAGCGTCTGCACCGTTCGCCAGTTTCGCACCGTGGCCACCGCGCCCAGCGTGCGGTCGATCAGCGCATTGGTCAGCTTCGTCTTCGCGACGCCGTGCCCGAACCACAGGTAGAGCCCGCCGTCGCCGGCCTCCAGCCCTTCGTCGTCGGTACACACCGCACGCAGCGTCGCGAGATGTTTGGCGCCGGCCTTGGCATCGACGAATGCGAAGTGCAGTCGCCTCGGATCGTCGGCCCGGTCCGCGAAGGGGTGGGCGGCGGCGACCTTCGCCATCTGGGCGGCCGAGCGCAACAACACCGGCGCCGGGAATCCGAGATCCGCCTCGATCCGCGCCGCGATCGCCGGGCCGATCGTCTTGGCCAGCGCCGCGCTCGCCGAAAAGACCACGTTGCCGCTGGCGATGTACGAGTGCACGTCCGTGGCGCCCGCGTCCTCGAACATCGCGCGCAGGTCGGCCATGGGCAGCTTGTGGTGGCCGCCCACGTTGATGCCCCGCAGCAGCGCGACGTATCGGCCGCGTCCGGCCATCACACCGACTCGCAGCTCGGCGCGCACACGCTCGCCGCGATCGCCTGCAGCTGCGTCGCCATCGGCGTGGCGATGTCCGCCGGACACGACACGTTGCCGACGGGCGTGACGTCCGTCAGCGTCGCGAACAGCACGTTGGCGGTCAGGTACGTGCCGAGCCGGCCGGGGTGGTTCTTGTCCGACGCATGCAGGCGCAGCTTCGGGTCCGCCGCCAGCGCAGCCAGCCACGCCTCGCCGACCGGTGCGACCTCGGCCCCGGTCGCGTCGGCGAGCGCGGCGTAGCGCTCCTTGACGATCGACAGCATCGCCGCCGGTGAGCCGCCGGCCTTCTTCATGTAGCCGTACAGGTTGTGGCCGACCATGCGCGGCCAGGTCTGAAACAACACCGGTCGTGCGCCGGTGGCCTGCACCATCGTCACGAGCTTGCGGCCGGCGCGGGCGAAGCCGTCGGGATTGCGGATCGTGTCGAGACTGTGGCTCTGCAGCACCACCGCGTCCCACGACCCTTCGGCGATCACCTGTGCGGTCTTGCTGCGGGCGAGGTGCTTTTCGAAATCGGCCCCGCCGGTCGCGAGCTTGGACACCGACAGCGACATCCCGGCCTGCGTCCCGAGCGACTCGAGCACGCCCCGCAGGTCACCCATGTTCGTGTAGCTGTTGCCCAGCAGCAGCACGTCGAGCTTGTCGCTGGGGACACACTCGTCGGCGTCCGGGTTCGCCGGATCGTCCGGGTCGTCTGCGGCGAACGCGAGACCCGGCGCGCACAGCGGCAGCGCAGCGAGGAAGCCGACTACAGCTCGCCGGCCTTGGCCTTTTCGATCCACTTTTCGACTTCGCGGCCGACGACGGAGACGATCTTCTTCTGGAAGGGGCGGAACAGGAACGGCAGGTCCCCGTTCATCTCGACCGTTCGCTCGGTGACCGTCAGAAACACTTCGATGTTCTTACCCAGGACGTGAAAGCCGATCTTGGCCTTGGTGTCGTCGACCCAGGTCAGGTTCGGTTTGTAGTCGGCCAGGCGCTCCTTGTACGAACCGTAGGCCTTCTCCACGACTTCGCGGACGCGCGATCGGTCCTCTAGACCGTGTTCGACGGAGTATTCCATGGATTTGGCCAACATAGCACGCGGCCCCATCGGCGCGCTATCGTCCGCGCCGATGGCGACCTCCTCGACCGGGTCCGGGAAAAAAAGCTGGGGCATCTTGTTCCTGCTCTTCTTTCTGTCGGGCGTCAGCGGGCTGATCTACGAGTCGATCTGGTCGCGCTACATCCGGCTGTTCGTCGGCAGTGCCGCGACCGCGCAGATTCTCGTGCTCGCCCTGTTCATGGGCGGCATGTCGCTGGGCGCGTTCTTGGCGGGCAAGCACGTCAGGAAGCTCCGCTCGCCGATCGTGGTGTACGGCGTGATCGAGGGCCTCGTGGGCCTTTACGCCCTCGCGTTTCCGCACCTGTTCGACGCGACGATGCGCTTGGCCTACGACGTGGTCTTCCCTGCCGTCGGCGCCGGCGCCGGCGTGACCATCGCCAAGTGGGGACTGGCCGCGTCGTTGATCCTGCCGCCGTGCGTCGCGTTGGGCACCACGTTCCCGCTGATGTCGGTGGGCATCCTGCGTCGCGACTTCAAGCGCTCGGGCGAGATCCTGAGCATGCTGTACTTCACCAACAGCTTCGGCGCCTCGTTCGGTGCCGTGTTCTCCGGCTTCGTGCTCGTGTCGAAGGTCGGCCTGCCGGGGGCGCTGATGGTCGCGGCCGCGCTCAACATCGCGATCATGCTGGTGGCGATGCGCGAGAAGACCGACGCGCCGCCCATCGAGGACCGCACCGAGAACATCGAGCGCGAGTCCAACTACCGCGCGCCGATGGTGCTGCTGTTCCTGTCGGTGGCGTTCGGCACCGGGCTGTCGTCGTTCATGTACGAGATCGGGTGGATTCGTCTGCTGTCGATGATCCTCGGCAGTGCGACCCACTCGTTCGAGGTGATGCTGTCGGCGTTCATCCTCGGGCTGGCGCTCGGCGGACTCTGGGTCCGCAAGCGCATGGACAAGTTCAAGAACCCCGAGCTGACCCTGGGCATCGTGCAGCTCATCATGGGGATCTCGGCGATCGCGACGCTGCCGGCGTATCTGCTGGCGGTGCAGGCGGTCGGCAGTCTGCTCGGTGGCGACGGCGAGCGGACGATGGAGCTTTGGTACCAGTTCAACGTCCTGCGGTACCTGCTGTGCCTGCTCATCATGCTGCCGGCCACGTTCTGCGCCGGGATGACGCTGCCGCTGTTGACCCACGTGATGCTC
>CALBMM010000181.1 GCA_937896535.1 uncultured Pseudomonadota bacterium | reverse complement strand
ATCGGCACGCGTCGGCGGGTGTGGATGAAGACGCCTCCCTCGGACAGGTCCGAGATGTAGGTCGTCAAGGGCATCTCGGCGAAAGGCATGTTGACCGCCACGCGCTCGGATCGGCGCTGCTCGTGGTCGTCCGAGTCCGCCATCGCCCGCTATCCCTCGTCGGCAGCCGCCGTGTCGGGTCCGTCGTCGTCGTCGTCGGCGAAGTCCGCCGCTTCCGAGCCGCGCTCGGGCTTGCGCCCACGGCCGCGCCGCTTGCCGCCGCCCTTGCCCTCCTGTCGGCCCTTGATCTCGAAGTGCTCGACGTGAAAGCCCTTGCGCGAGTGGATCTCGATGCCGCGGTGGATCCGCTTGACCGTGTCGTCGACCGCGACCGCTTCTTCGCCGCGCATGAGCTCGGCGACCTGCGGGTTGGCGTAGACCTGGATCTCCTCGCCGGGCAGCACGTTCGCCTCGCGACGGATCTGCCGCAGGATCTCGAACGCGATCGTGGACGCGCTCTTGGTGTAGCCCTTGCCGTTGCAGTACTCGCAGGCCGCGGTCATGTGCCGACCGAGGCTCTCGCGGGTCCGCTTGCGGCTCATCTCCACCAGACCCATCTCGGAGATCTTGGTGATGTGGGCCTTCGCCCGGTCCTTGCGCAGCACGTCCTGCAGGCGGCGGTAGACCTTTCGACGGTTGGACTCTTTGTCCATGTCGATGAAGTCGATGATGATCAGGCCACCGAGGTTGCGCAGGCGCAGCTGGTCGCCGATTTCTTCGGCCGCTTCGAGGTTGGTCTGCGTGATCGTCTCTTCGAGCGTCTTGCCCTTGGAGCCGACGAACTTGCCGGTGTTGACGTCGATCGCGGTCAGGGCCTCGCCCTGGTCGAAGATCAGCGAGCCGCCGCTCTTGAGGCCGACCTTGCGCTCGAGGGCGCGGTCGATCTCGACCTCGATGCCGTAGCCGTCGAAGACGGGCTCGGAGCCCTTGTACAGCTCGATCTTGGAGGCGTACGTGGGCATGAACGCCTGCACGAACCGCAGGATCCGCTCGTGGTGGACGCGGTCGTCGCAGATGACCCGGTCGAGCTCGGGCGAGAGGTTGTCGCGAACGACCCGCAGCATCAGATCGAGGTCGCGGTACAGCAGCACGGGCGCGCGATGCAGGCGCTCGTTGGCCTTGATGTTGGCCCACAGCCGCAGCAGGTAGTCCATGTCGCCACGAACCTGACCGTTGGTCGCGTTCTCGGCGACCGTGCGCACGATGAAGCCCGCGCCCTTGGGGCGCATCTGATCGACGAGACGGCGCAGGCGTCGACGGTCGCGGTCGGTTCGGATCCGACGCGAGATGCCGATGTGGCTGACCGTGGGCATGAACACCACGTTGCGTCCCGGCAACGAGACGTACGAGGTGATCCGCGCGCCCTTGTTGGAGATCGGGTCCTTGACCACCTGCACCAGGATTTCCTGGCCCGGTCGGACGAGCTTGGCGATCTCCATGGGCTTGGACGTCCGACGCGGAGCCTTGTCGCCCACGTGGACCTTCTCTTCGCCCGAGCGCCCTTCGTCGGGCGGCGCGATGTCACCCGCGTACAAGAACGCGGCTTTTTCTTCGCCGATGTCGACGAAGGCGGCCTGCATACCCGGCAGGACGCGAAGAACTTTTCCCTTGTAGACGTTGCCGACGGTCCCGCGTTGACGGGGGCGCTCGACGTACAGCTCCGAGAGGATGCCGTTTTCGATGAGCGCGACCCGAGTATCGGGACCATCCGCATTGACGACGATGACGGACTGAGGCACGGCGGTCGCTTTGCGGTGAGAGGAAGTCGTGGCGATCGCCGGCCCCCGTGGAAGACGGGCTGCGGCGCCCCCTCCGACACCGGGCGGGGCGGCGGTCACTTTCCGCGTCGCGCCCCGTGTTCGGGAGCGTTTCTCGGCGCGTGGACCCAGGCGATCCGAAGGCCGGACACTAGCATCGGACCCCCCACAATGCTAATGCTCGGACGCCGTGCACCTGCGTCCCTCCGTCGCCGACTACTCCTTTGATTCCAATCAGTTCGACGATCTGCGGCGCCGGGTCGTGTCCGGCGAGCTCGACCACGCGGCCAACCGGCTCGAGGCCGCCCCGACCCCCCTTTCGACCCCGCCGGTCGACCTGCGCCCGACCGCCACCGACCTCGGCACGCGGGGCCCGGCCCTTCGCGAGCGGGGCGAGGCGGCCCTGCGGGAGGGCCACGTGGCGATCCTCGTGCTCAACGGTGGCATGGCGACGCGCTTCGGCGGTGGGGCCAAGGGCGTGGTGCCGGTCGTCGACGGGCATCCGGGCGCGAGCTTTCTCGCGGTCAAGCTCGGCCAAGTCCGCCACGCCGCGCAGACCCTCGGCGCGTCGATCCCGGTGGTGCTGATGCACAGCTTCGCGACGCAAGGGCCCAGCGAAGCCCACCTCGGGCAGGTCGACTGGGCCGGGTTGCCGCCGGCCGACCGCGACGCGTTCGCGCAGTCGGTGATGCCGCGCGTGCTGCCCGACGGCACGCCGCTGGCCGAGCTGCCCGGCGCCGAAACGCTCGACGACACGGACCTTTACTCGGCGCCCGGGCACGGCGACACACTGGGCCGCTTTCGGGGCAGCGGCGCGCTGGCCCGGCTGCGCGAGCGCGGCGTGCGGCACGTGCTCGTCTCGAACGTCGACAATCTCGGTGCGTCGCTCGATCCGCTGGTCGTCGGCGCGCACCTGGCCGCGGCCGACGAGGGGGCCGGCATCAGCGTGGAGGTGGTGCGTCGCGAGGACGGCGACGCCGGCGGCTGCATCGCCCAGCTCGCATCGGGCCGGCCGGCGATCGTGGAGGGCTTTCGCCTGCCGGTGGGCACCGACCTGACCGACTACCCCCACTTCAACACCAACACGCTGTGGCTGGCCCTCGACGCGGTCGACCGCGATCTGCCGCTTTCGTGGTTCGCGGTCCGCAAGCGGATCGACTGGCCGGACCCGGCGTACGCCGACCACGACGGCAAGATCGAGGTCGTGCAGTTCGAGACGTTGATCGGCCAGGCGACCGAGCTCGTCGACAGCGCGTACCTCGACGTCGACCGGGCGGCGCGGTTCGTGCCGATCAAGACGCGTGACGACCTCGCGACGCAGCGGCCGGCGCTCGAGCGCTTCGCTCGCGAGGCCGGGCGCCTCTGAGTTCAGGTTTTCTCACGCGCTGCGCGGGGGATCGAGGCGGACACCCGCCGTCGATCGCCTTCCATTGCCGCCGGCCGTTGGGCTAAGGTCCGCCCACGATGGCTTTCGAGTACCAGCCGGGCATCTATCGGACGACGAAGTACCTTCCGGGCCAAGAGGCGCAGGTGGGCCCCGATCAGCTGGTTCTGATCCGCACCGACGGCGAGTTCGCGCCGGCCTCCGTGCTGCTGCCCGTGTCGAACACGAACAACCAGTGGCGCTTCGGCATGCCGGGCGTGAAGGTGCCGGCGACCTCGCTCAACTGGGGCGAGTCGCTCGAGAAGCTCCCGCACGAAGGGTTCTACCGTCTCAAGGACGAGTTCACCTTCGGCGACAAGGGCAAGTGGATCAAGAACGCGATCGTGCAGCTGGGCTACACCCGCAAGGGCGAGCCGATCCTGTTCATCGCGCAGCGCCGCACGCCGCTGACGTCCAACGACCTCTGGTTCTCGGACAAGGGCGTCAAGGTCGAGCTCGACCAGCTCGACTCGATGGTCGAGCCCCTGGCCTGGTTCCAGGAGCCCGAGAAAAAAGACGGCGAAGAAAACAACTAGGCGTTCGCCGCGAGGGTACCCACGCCCTCCCCGACCCCCGCCGACGAAAAAAAATCGCGCGCGAATCAAAACCCGCGGTCGCGACACACAGGGGTCGTGGGCATTCGAAGCGCAGGCTTGTGGATATTGGGTTGGCTCGTCGCGTGCGGGCCCGGCGATGGCGCATCGCAGGACGGTGACGGGGGCACGGGCACGGACGAGTCCGGCGCGATCGCGACGTCGACGGAGGGAGGCGACGGCGCTTCCGGTGCCGTGAGCGTCACGGGGACTACGGGAGGGTCGACGGGCGACATGGCCGAGTCGAGCGGCGGCGGCGACTCGACCGGCACCGACGATCCCACGACCGGCACCGACGACAGCGGCGGCTCGACCGACGCCGCGCTGGTGCTCTACGTCAACTTCGACGGCGCCGATCTCGACGCCGGCGCCGACGATGCGCCGGCCAACACGACCCAGATCGGGGAGATGACCACACCACTGCAGCCGTTCGGCAACGGGCCCAAGCGTGACGCCGTCCTCGCGCGCGTCATCGAGCACTGGGCCCCGTACGACGTCGTCGTCACCGACACCGCCCCCTCCCGCGGACCGTACACGATGGCGGTCGTCACCCCCACCAACCCGTTCGGCGGAGGCGTGCAGGGCATCTCCCCGCTCGACTGTGGCGACGTCTTGCCGAGCAATGTCGTGTTCGCGTTCGGCAGCGAGGCCGGGGAGGCCAACGCCGAGGCGGTCGCCAACTCGGTCAGTCGCCAGGTCGGCGCCGCAGTGGGCCTGACCCACGTCGACGCGCCCGGCGACGTCATGAACGCGTTCGGCAGCGATGCTCCGGCCACCTTCACCGACGAGTGCGCCCCGTTGTCGTCGGGCGATCAGTGCGCGACGCCACCGGCCCCGGGCTGCGGCGCCGGCACGCAGAACTCCCATGCCTACCTGCTCGATCGGTTCGGCGCGGCGCCGTGACCTCGCCGGCGCGACTCAGTCCGCGTCTTTTTCGACGATCGGCTCGTCGCTGATCTCGGCGCGCACGCGCTGTCCCGCCCGACCGCGCGCCTGAACGGTCTGCACGAACATCGCCGACAGACCGCCGTAGTTGATCCAGCCGTCTTCGCTCTCGACGATCGGGGTGCCGAACACCACGACGCGCAGCGGCACCGGCGGCTCGATCCGCATGCTCTTTTGCGCCCAGAACGACAGCGGGCTCGACCAGTAGCTGTCGATCGTCTCCCACTCGTCGTCTTGCTTGAAGACGTGCGCCTTGAACTGGGTCGCCATCGAGGGCCGCAGGTTTGGCGCGGGCCGGCCGAGGTGTCAAGCGACCGGCGCCCACAGGCCCGCCGCGGCGAGAGCGAAGCCCACCGCCAGTGATGCCCACGTCAGCGCGAGGCACCATCGCTCGCCCAGATGCGGTCGCAGCGGACGCGCCGCGAGATTGCCCACGGCGATCGCCATCGCGAGCGCCGCAGCCTGCGGCAGCGCGGCGAGGGTGAGCATGCCGGCGCCCGCGTACGCCGCGATGCGAGCGACGTGCACGGTCACGCCGACGGTGGAGTTGGTGGCCACGAAAGCGGGCCCGCGCAGCCCCGTCGCCAACGAAAGCGGCGCGAGAACGAGCCCGCCTCCTCCGGTCGTCGCGGTGACGAACCCCATGACCGCGCCGCCGGTGGCCAGTGACGCACGATCGATCCGAAAACGTAAGACGTTACGTTCGCGGAGGACCGCGGCCACGGCGACCAGAAGAAGCATGACGCGCAGCGGTGTGTCGGGCAGCCATGCCGCCACGAAGCCACCGACGACGGCCCCCGCGAACGCCGGCGCGCCGATCCGCCACGCCACGCGGCGATCGACGTCGTGGCGATACATCACAACGCGGTGACCGTTGCCCAGGAGCAAGGCTGGCGCAGCAACCGCCAGCGCCAGGTGGGGATCCCACACCACCGCCAGCACCAGTGTGACCAGCAACCCTCCGCCGATGCCGGCCAGGGTCGTCAGCCCACCGGCGGCCAAACCCAGCGGGACGATGAGCCAAAGCGACTCCATGTCGGCAAGATGGGCCGCGGCCGATGATTGTTCCAACGAAATGATTTTATCGATTCCATCAATGATATTTATCAAACGAGATGTACGACGAGCTGCGGCACCTGATGCTGATCGTCGAGCACGGCACCTTCACCGAGGCCGCACGTCAGGCCCACCTTTCGCAGCCCGCATTGTCGGCGTCGATCCGCCGGCTCGAAGAGGAGATGGGCGCCAAGCTGCTCGACCGCGGTCGCGGGGGTGCACGACTGACCGCCGCCGGCCGAGCTCTCCTACCGCGCGCGCGCGCGAGCCTGGCCGCCTTCGACGATGCCCGCCGCGCCGTGGCCGAGGTCGCGGGCTTGCATGCCGGTGAGGTCCGGCTCGGCGCGGGCACCACCGCGACGACCTACCTGCTGCCGCCGGTGCTCGCCCGCTACCGGCAACGTCATCCCGAGATTCGCTACCTGCTGCGCGAGGTCGCGGTGTTCGAGGCCCACGACGCGCTCGAGCGCGGCGAGCTCGACCTCGCGGTGGTCACCGACGACGGCGACGAGCCTTGGTTCACGGACGAGCTGATCCTCGTGTCGGCACCGCAGACCGAGCGGCCGCCGGCCGGCGAGCTCGGTCCGATCGTGACGCTGCGTCCCGGCACGACGACGCGCACGCTGCTCGATCGCTACTTTCCCGGCGCGGACATCGTGATGGAGCTCGGCTCGTTGTCGGCGGTCAAGGGCAACGTCCGTGCCGGGATCGGCACGGCGCTGATCAGCCGCCACGCGGTGGTCGACGACCTCCGCGGCAAGCGACTGGTTCGCATCAAGCATCCCGGCACGCCGATCACACGACCGTTGATGCTCGCCCACCGCGGCGTCGCGCACCTGTCGCCCGCCGTCGCCGCGCTGCGCGAGCTGCTGCTGTCGCCCGAAGGCACGCGACACCTGCGACGCCGACGACGGCGCTGACCCCCTCAGCGCACCGCCAGCACGCACGTCGTCAGCCAGTGGCCCTGCGCCCGCGCCCAACGACCCGACACCTGCGATGGGGTCCCGGCCGCGAGGATCGACGCCGACCATCCGTCTTCGCCGATCGGCGTGGTCACCTCGACGTCGGGGAAGTCGAGGAAGCGGCGCGCGATCGGGTACTGGGCCTTGTAGACGCACTCCTTGATCGCGAACACGAGGCGGGCGGTCGGGCCCCGTTCGCCCTCGGGCAACGTCGCGAGCCAATCACGCTCCGACGGCCGCGTGACCTCGTCGAGGATCTCGGTGGGGAGCGCCTCGTCGGGTTCGGCGTCGATGCCGATCCCCGCGAAGTCCTGCGCCCGCGCCACGGCCACGGCACACAGCCGGCGCGTGTGGGTGATGCTCCCGACGATCCCGGGCGGCCACACCGGCGCTCCTTCGGGCCCGCGGTCGATCGCCTCCACCGTCACGCCGAGTCGCGCGAGCGCGCGCCGGGCCAGCATCCGGCCGGTGACGAACTCGTTGCCACGCGAGGGCACTACCCCCTCGATCGCCGCCCGCTCCGACGGCCCGAGGGCTCGCAGCCCCTCGGCATCTTGCTCCGGGACGCCGCACACCGACACCACGCCCTCGGGCAGCAGGGCGGCGAGCAGGTCCGGATCCGTCACACGCCGCCGCTGACCTCGGCGACGACCTCGAGCAACCCCTCGCCGTACTTCTCGAGCTTGGCCGGCCCGATGCCGTGGGCCATCGACAACTCGGCGAGCGACCGCGGGCGAAGCATCGCGACTTCGCGCAGCGTGCGATCGGACGCGACGACGTACGGCGGCACCGCGTCTTCGCGTGCGCGGTCGAGGCGGTAGGCCCGCAGCGCTTCGAACACCACTTGCGCTTCGAGGTCGAGATCGTCGACGGCCACTTCGACCCGGGTGCGCGTCCGCGTCGATCCGGACGGCACCACGTGCGCGCGCTCGGGTGGCAGCACGATCCGCGCCGCCTTGTCGCCGCGCATGACCGCCTGTCCCTGCGGCGTGAGGACGACCAGGCGCTTGTCTTCACCGACGAAGTCGATCCACCCCGCGGTCACACACCG
Organism: uncultured Pseudomonadota bacterium; assembly: GCA_937896535.1. GTDB lineage: Bacteria > Myxococcota_A > Polyangia > Nannocystales > Nannocystaceae > CALBMM01. The sequence continues at coordinate 4,021 of CALBMM010000181.1, read as the reverse complement.
TCGCATGAGCTGGGTCAGCCACGGCTCGGTCCGGTCCGAGAGGATCCCGAAGGTGCGGACCTTGTCGAGGCCGCTACGCTCCAGCCGAGGATCGGCGACACCGCGCAGCAGCTTGACGGCCGCCGTGAGCCCGAACCGATTGTGGATCCGCGCCACCGCCGACAACGCCTTGCGCACGACGAGCGTGGCCTCTTCGGGGTCGGTGCCGCCGCCGTCGTCGAGGGTCTTGCACACGTCGCAGATCCCACAGCCGCCCACCGCCTCCGCGTCGTCGCCGAAGTAGCGCAGGATGCCGTCGTGGCGGCAGCTGCCGCCCTCGGCCCAACGCATCAGCTCCAGGAACAAGTTCCACTTGTGCTCGACGATCTCCGGATCGGGCGCGCGCCCGTCCGCCGCGGGACGCTCCAGCAGCCGACGTCGCAGGGGCATGTCGTTGGACGCCGTCAGCAGCAGCCCGCGCGCCGGCGCCCCGTCACGACCGGCACGACCCACCTCCTGGTAGTAGGCCTCGATGGATCCGGGCGGGGCGAGATGGACCACCGCACGCACGTCGGAGCGATCGATGCCCATGCCGAACGCATTGGTGGCGACGACGACGTCGAGCACGCCCTCGATGAACGCGTTCTGCGTCGCGTCGCGCTCGCGGCCGGACATGCCGGCGTGGTAGCCGGCGCAGCGCCACCCTCGGCTGGCCAGTCGCGCGGCCTCGGCCTCGGTCTTCTTGCGCGTCGGGGCGTAGACGATCGCGGTGCCGGCGGCGTGTCCGGGCACCCCGAGGGCTTCGCCGAGCAGCGCGTCGACGTGGAAGGCGTAGTCCTTGGGCTTGGCGAGCTCGATGACCGACAGCGCGAGGTTGGGTCGCGCGAAGCCGCGGATGTGCTGCGGCGTGTCCGGACCCAGGCCCAGGCGCGACAAGATCTCGTCGCGCACCACCGGGGTGGCGGTCGCCGTGCAGGCCAGCAGGTATGGCGGCTGCAGCTCGCGCAACAGCTGGCCGATCTGCAGGTACTCGGGGCGAAAGTCGTGTCCCCACTCCGAGATGCAGTGCGCCTCGTCGACGGCGACCATCGACAGGTTCGCCCGCGTCAGCATCGACTGAAAGCCGCCGAAGCCCAGGCGCTCGGGTGCGGCGTAGACGATGTCGAGCTCACCGGCGCCGATCTGCGCCATGCGCCGGCGGACCTCGTCCGTCGGCAGGGTCGCGGCGAGGTACGTGGCCCGCATGCCTCGCTCGGCCAGCGCCGCGACCTGGTCGTGCATCAACGACACCAGCGGCGAGATCACGAGCGCGGTGCCCGGCAACACGGCCGCGGGCAGCTGGTAGGTCAGGCTCTTGCCACCGCCGGTCGGGGCCACGAGCAGCAGCCGGCGCTTGTCGAGCAGGGTCTCGATCGCCTCGCGCTGGCCGGGACGGAAGGCCTCGTAGCCGAGCTGGGTCAGGCCCGCGTCGAGGTCCGGGGCCGGCGAGAAAGGAAGCGTCACGGGGATCATCACCGATGGGGTCGGCCGTCGGCGGCGACATTTTCACCTGCGATGTCGATCTCGTCGATCCCCACCGCGATCGCGGGACCCGCGGTTGTGGCGCGCCGAAGATCGGGAGTAGTGTCCGCGCGATGTTGCAAGGTCGCGCGTGGATCCTGTCCCTGACGGTCGTGGGAGCGGCTTCGGCCTGCAAGCCCGCGACCACTGCCCCGCCCGCCGCGCCCGCGACGGACGCCACTGCGACCGACGCGCCGTCGGCCGGCGCGCAATTCGACGCGCTGCGCGACGAGATCTTGAACAACTACTACATGATGTACCCGGCCCGGGCGGTCGAGGCGGGTCTGCACGCGTACGACGGCAAGGTCCGCAACCTGACCGCCGACGGCCTCGAGCTCGAGCGCATCTTCCTCGAGCAGGCGCACGCCGACCTCGGGGCGATCGACGCCTCGCAGCTGTCGCCGTCGCAGCGCGTGGAGCTCGGCACGCTGCGCATCGCCGTGCGCGCGGAGCTGTTCGAGACCCAGGTCCGGCGCGCGCCGTGGCGCAACCCGATGATGTACCTGGGCGACCTCAACCTCACCCCGTACATCGCCCGCGACTACGCCCCGCTGCAGCAGCGGGCCAAGGCCGCGATCGGGATCGCCGGCAGCACGGCCGCACACGTGGCCGCCGCCAAGGCCAACCTCGAGCCGAACCTGCCGCGCCCGTGGATCGACACCGCGCTCTTGCAGGTTCGCGGCACGATCACGTTCGTCGAGACCGACGTGCCGCAGGCGTTCGCGGGGCTGACCGACGAGGCCCTCGCCACCGAGCTCAAAGAGGAGCTCGCGGCGATGAAGACCGCGCTGCAGGACTACGAGGCCGACCTCGTCGCCAAGCAGAAGACCGCGACCGACGACTACGCCCTCGGCCCCGAGCAGTTCGTGGCGATGCTGCGCGAGACGCAAGGCATCGACGTGTCGCTCGAGCGCCTCGTCGAGATCGGCCAAAAGGATCTCGACCGCAACCTCGCGGCCATGAACGCCGCCGCGAAGGAAATCGCGCCGAAGGCCGACGTGCGCAAGACGGTGCTCAAGGTCCAGTCCGCCAAGCCCAAGGCCGCCGAGGTCATGCCGGTCGCGACCGAGCAGTCGGCGCAGATGCGGCAGTTTCTCCTCGATCAGAAGATCGTGACGATCCCCAGCGAGGACGTGGCGGTGGTCAAGGAGAGCCCGCCGTTCATGCGCTGGAACGCGGCGTTCCTCGACCCGGCCGGTGCGTTCGATACCGGCTCGCTGCCCAGCTTCTATTACATCAGCCCGCCCGATCCGACGTGGCCGGCCAAGAAGCAAAAGGAGTACATCCCGGGCGAGACCGACCTGCTGTTCATCACGATCCACGAGGTGTGGCCGGGGCACTTCCTGCACGGGCTGCACGTCAAGGCGCAGCCCTCGGCGGTGCTCAAGTCCTACTGGAACTACGCCACCGGTGAAGGCTGGGCGCACTACACCGAGGAGATGATGTGGGACGCGGGGATCAGCGACGACCCCAAGGTCCACGTCGGCCAGCTGCAGAACGCGCTGCTGCGCAACGTCCGGTACATGTCCGCGATCGGGCTGCACACCGGCACGATGACGGTCGAGCAATCGCTGGCGATGTTCCGCGACAAGGCGTTTCAGGACGAGGCCAACGCGCAGCAGCAGGCGACGCGCGGCACGTTCGACCCGATGTACCTGTCGTACACGCTCGGCAAGCTCATCATCCTCGAGCTGCGCGACGACTACGAGGCCAAGTGCAAGGCCGATGGGCAGCCGTTTTCGCTGCAAAAGTTCCACGACGAGCTGCTGTCGCACGGCGCCGCGCCGCTGCCGGTGATCCGCGAGGCGATGCTCGGGCCGGACGCGGGGCCGATCTTGTAGCGGCGAGTCGCACCAGGGCCGCTGGGGGTCGTAGTCACGCGCGTCCGGCTCCTCATCCGGCACACGCAACGACTTGCCCGAACGCGGCCCCGGATTCTCAAGGGTCCTTCGAAGGCTCCGCTGCGTCGTTGACGTGTGCGACGCCGCGCCACCGACCTACGGCTCGTCGCAGCGTTCCGGCTCGCCGCCTTCGCACCACACCACCGCGCAGTGGCCAACTGGGTCACACTCGGTCCCGTCGTCTTGCCAGTCGTCGCCCGGGACGTACTCGCCGGGGCACGGGCTGCTGCGGTAGAGCGTGATCTCGGAGGTGTTTTCGTACGTCGACTCGGGGGATTCGCGAACGATCCTCTGAGCCGGGTATGAAACCAATCCCTCCTCGTCGCAGACGGATCCCGAGAGGACAATCGCCGTGGGACGGGTGTCTTGGTAGACCTCGAATCTCACGGAACCGTCATGTTGTTCCACCCAGCTCAGCGGCGTGACCGCCTCCTCACACCCGAAATCGACGGCCTGCCCCTCGCCATCGAGAACGAGTTCATAGCGGGTCGCTCCCATGGGTTGGAGATCGAGTGAGCCGTTCCACGAGAACGTCCCGAGCATCCACTCGTCGTCTTCCGCGCCATCGCTGACCGATGGGC
>CALBMM010000180.1 GCA_937896535.1 uncultured Pseudomonadota bacterium | reverse complement strand
CGCACGGCGGCGACGATGGAAGTGAAGTCGTCGTCGAGCAGCACCAACGATGCCGCCTCGCGCGCGACATCCGTGCCACGCCCACCCATCGCGATCCCGATGTGTGCGGCCTTGAGCGCCGGGGCGTCATTGACGCCATCGCCCGTCATCGCGACGATCTCACCGCTGGTCTTGAACGCTTCGACGATCCGGAGCTTCTGCTCGGGAACCACCCTCGCGAAGATCTGCGCCTCGCCGATCCGTCGCGCCAACTCGTCGTCGGACATCGTGTCGATCTGCGCACCCGTGACCACCGTGTCTGCGTCGGGTAGCCCGGCCTGACGCGCGATACCCTGTGCGGTCGCGGGGTAGTCGCCGGTGATCATGACGACCCGCACACCGGCGGCGTGGCACTCGGCAACGGCGGCGGGAACCGCCGGTCGCAGGGGATCCTCGAACCCGACCAGGCCCATCAGCCGAAGCTCGAGATCGTGGTGCGCCTGCGGGAGGCCGCCCGCGCTCGCCGTACCTCGCGCGACCGCCAGCACCCGAAGGCCGGTTCGTGCGAGCGCCCCTACTTGCTGGTGCAGCCGCTCACGCTCGTCCGCCGACAGGTGGCACAGATCCGCGATGGCCTCGGGGGCCCCCTTGCTCGCGAGGACGACCTCATCGCCGCGACCGCAGTGCCACGCCTGGCTGACGGCCAAGATGCCCGGCGAGAGCGGGTACTCCCGTGCCATCGACCATGTCGGATGCAGGTGCTCGGTGCCGCCGAGCCATCGATGTCCCGCGTCTTGCAGCGCGCGCTCCATCGGGTCGAACGGGTCGAGCTTGCACGCCAGGATCGCGTACTCGAGCAGGTCGTGTACGTCCTCGGGCAGGTCCGCGGTCAGCTCGGCGAGGTCGACCGACGTCTCGGCCACCGCGAGTCGGCGCACCGTCATTCGGTTCTCGGTCAGCGTGCCGGTCTTGTCCACGCACAGCACGGTCGCGGCGCCGAGAGTCTCGACCGCCGGCATGCGACGGGTCAGAACGCGACTGCGCGAGATTCGCCAGGCGCCCAACGCGAGGAACACGGTCAGGACGACCGGGAACTCCTCCGGGAGCATCGCCATCGCCATCGCGATCCCGCCGAGCAGCCCCTGCTTCCACGCATCGGCCCCGCCACCACGGACGAGCGCGTAGACCACCACGACCGCGGCGCACGCCACGACCGCCACGATCGCGAAGACCCGCACGAGCCGACTCGTCTCTCGCTGCAGCGGGGTCGGCTCCGCCTCGAGTTGCTCGAGCGCCTTTCCGATCCGCCCCAGCTGCGAGCGAGGGCCCGTCGCGAGGACCTCGACGATCCCCTGCCCCGCTGCGACCAGCGTTCCGGAGAAGACCGACGCCAGGTCCTCGCCTCCCGGGGGATCGAGGGCGGTGGCCGCCGGTGACGGGGCTTTGCGGACGGGTGCCGACTCACCGGTCAGCAGCGACTCGTCCGTCGTCAGGTTGATCCCGCGACGCAGCAGGCCGTCCGCCGGTACGCGATCGCCCTCGGACAGGACGACGAGATCGCCTCGCACGACGTCACGTCCCGCGATGTGACGATGGGTACCGTCGCGAACTACCCTCGCGCGTGGGCTCGCGACGTCGCGCAACGCATCCAAGGCTCGCTCTGTACGCCGCTCTTGGACGATCGTGATCCCCATGACCACGAAGACGAACCCCAACAGCATCGCGGCGTCCGAGGGCTCGCCCATCACCACGTACAGCGCACCCGCGGCGATGAGCATCAGGAACATGGGCTCGCGCACCACCTCCAGGACGATTCCCAATATCGTGCGCCGACCTTTCGCGGGCAGATCGTTGGGGCCCTCCTGCGCCAAGCGTGTGGCGGCCTCGCTCTCGGTCAGGCCCGGCAGCCCCGACAGATCCAAGACCGAAGCACTGACCTGACCGGGTCGACGAGGACCCGTGGGGGGTGGGGGCATGGTCACGACGGGTCGGCTCCGCGGCGTCGACCATGCCGATACCACAGTCCGGAGTCGTCAACCGCGGGCCGCGAGCGCGGCCGAGACGGCGTCGGCCAACGGTGTGGTCGACCGGCCGATCAAGGCGGCCAGCTGTCCCCCATCGTCGAACAAGGCGCCCTCGGCCGCGGCGACGTCCCAGCCCGCGATCATGTGAGCGAAGCCCTCGGGCACGCCCGCGCCGACCAGCACCTGGGCGTACGCGTCGGCGGGGAGGTTGCGGTACACGATCTCCTTGCCGGTCTGCCGCGACAGCTCGGCGGCCAGATCGGTGAGCGTCCACGGCGTGCCCGCCAGCTCGTACGTCTTGCCGACGTGTCCTTCGCCGGTGACCACGGCGACCGCGGCGGCAGCGAAGTCCGCGCGAGTCGCCGAGGCGATCCGTCCGTCGCCGGCGCTGCCGAGCACCGCGCCGTGGGCGAGGGCCGCGTCGATCGATCCGAGGTAGTTCTCGGTGTACCAGCCGTTGCGCAAGATCGTGTACGGCAGGCCGGATGCCTTCAGGTCGGCCTCGGTGGCGCGGTGCTCCGCCGCGAGATCGATCGGCGACGCGTCGGCGTGAAGCAGACTCGTGTAGACCACACGCCCCACTCCGGCCGCACGCGCCGCCTCCAGCACCGCGTGATGCTGCGCCGCACGTTTGCCGACCTCGCTGCCCGAGATCAGCAACAGGGTGTCGACGCCAGCGAGGGCCTCGGGCAACGTCTCGGGTCGATCGTAGTCGGCCTGCCGCACCGGCACGCTCAGGTCGCGGGCCTTGTCCGGCGAGCGCGCGAGGCCGACGAGGTGTTCGGCCCCGACGCGGTCGCGCAGCTGACGGACGACGATCCGACCGAGCTGTCCGGTCGCTCCAGTGATGGCGATGGTGTTCATGGCTGTCTTCAACTTTTCTGTAACTACTGCGGTTACACTTGTCGGCAAAAAAAGCTCATCGCCGCGCGCGGCGAGCGATGTCCTTGTCGAGATCCGCGATCGTCGTGCGGGCGAGCTCGGCCTCGAGCGCACGCTGGGCGGCGTCGATGCGGCGCTCGAGGACCGCCTGAATGTTGCGCCCCACCGGGCAGCGCGGATTGGGCGAGGCGTGGATCGGGATGACCTCCGCATCTTCGGCCACCGCACGGTAGACCTGCGCCAAGTCGATGTCCTGGGCAGGCTTGGCCAGCAGCGCGCCGCCGCCCGCGCCCATTCGCGACTGGGTCAGCCCCGCCCGCGCCAGCTGCGACAGCAGACGCCGAATCAACGCCGGGTTGGTGTTGACGCTGCCCGCGATCCACTCCGACGTGGCCGGCTCGCCGCGCTGCGACTGCAGAAGCGTGAGAACGTGCACGGCGACGGCGAAGCGGGTGTTCATCGTGTGTTACTAAACCAGTGACACTTCGGACGACCCTCGTCAATGCGGGTCACGCACGGACGACCCACCCGCGAAACGCCATCCCCGCGAAGAACAGCTCCACGTCGCCGAAACCGGCGTCGCGAAGCATCAGGATCCGAGACGACGTCGCCCGGACCAGACATCCGGCGGGTCGCGGCCGCGGGTCACGGCCGGGACTGCACGATCATCGCCACCCCGTGGGCCGGTCCCACGGTCGCCGCGCGCACCTTGCCGGGGTCGGGCTTGTCGGACGCCAGGCGCAGGTGGACCGTGCGCAGGATCGTCGCGAGCACGATGCGCATCTCGTAGCTGGCCATCGCCGCGCCGAGACAGCGCCGTGCCCCGCCGCCGAACGGCAGCAGCTCGAATGGGGTGAAGCGCCGGCCGACGAAGCGCTCGGGGTCGAACGTCATCGGGTCGGGGTACGTCTGCTCGCGGAAGTGGGCCACCCCGATCCCGGCCGCGACGCCGACGCCGGCGGGCAGCTCGTGTCCCATCAGCGTCATCGGCTCGAGCAATCGGCGTGGCGCCGGAGCGGGTGCCAGAGGGAAGCGGCGCAGCGTCTCGTGGCAGACCGCGTCGAGGTACGGCAGCTTGGCGACCTCTTCGACCGGCGTGTCGTCGTCGATCGTGTCGAGCTCGCGGCGCAGGCGCGCCAGGACCTCGGCGTTCTCGGGGCGGTGCACGGCGTACAGCGCCCAGGCCAGCGACGCAGCGGTCGTCTCGTAGCCGGCCACGACGAGCAGGATCAGCTGCGCGCGCACGTCCTCGTCGGTCATCGGCTCCCCGTCTTCGTCGCGCGCCTGCACGAGCATGCCCAGGATGTCTTCGCGCGCGTCGGCGTCTTCGGCCCGCGCCTGCACGATCAGGGCGTCGAGTCGTGCGTGCAGCGCCTCGCGTCGGCGGAGCAGCGCCGCGTACGGCCCCAGTCCGAAGAACCGCCGGCGCAGCGCCGGAAACAGGGCGATGAGCGGCGAGACCCCCTCCACGTAGTCGAGCAACAGCTTGCCGAGCGACGCGCGTCCTCGTCGATCGCGGACGCCGAACACGGCCTCGAGGATGACGTCGAGCGAGATCCGCTGCATCACCTCGTAGGCCACCACGTTCGCCCCGGGGGTCCAGTCTCGAAGGTGGTGGAGCGCCAGCCGGCGCATGCCGTCGCCGTACGCCCTCATTCGCGCGCCGTGAAAGGGCGGCATCATCAGCTTGCGCTTGCGCCGATGCTCGGCCCCGCCGATCAGGATCAGCGACTGCGGCCCGAGCACGAACGCCAGCTCCTGCGACAGCGGCTCCATCGCGTCGGGATCGGCGGCGTAGATCGCCTTGATCCCCTCGGGCTCGCCGGTGCACACCAACGGCGTCTTGCCCGGAAACGTGAACGGATCCCCGTACTCGCGCACCATGGCCGGCATCGCGCCCATCGGGTCCCGCAGATACCGGATCATCGACCACAACGCGCTTCGGGGTCCGGGGGGCAACGCCGACATGCAACGGTGATCTCACGTCCGACGCCGAGACGACAGAGGTCGACGTACGCTACACGAAGCACGTGGGGTCCCTGGTCGACTACGACGAGCACTACCGCGAGGGTCGTGGACAGTGCGGTGAGCCGTTCCCGGCGTTCGCGGCCTTCTTCGACGACTACGAGCGCCGCGGGGCCCGCGTGCTGGATCTGGGCTGCGGCCAAGGACGCGACGCCCTCCTCGCGGCGCGGGCCGGCCACCAGGTCGTGGGCGTGGACCTGTCGCGGATCGGCATCGCGCAGCTGTGCGAGGACGCCGAGGCAGAAGGCCTCGCGGTCACGGGCGTCGTTTCCGACGTGCTGGACTTTCGCTCCCGCACCAAGTTCGACGTGGTCCTGCTCGACCGCGTGCTTCACCTGCTGCTCGACGACGACCAACGCGTCGCTTGCCTGGACCGCGCGACGGCCCTGACGCGCAAGGCGGGCTACGTGCTGATCGCCGACGTACCCAAGCACCGCCCGCTCATCCACGGGTACTTCGACGACCGGCGGCGCGACTGGACGGTGGTGCGACGGACCAACAACGATCTGTTCGTTCGCAAGGGGTGACCGAGCGCGACACGCCGGCCTCGCGGACGGGCCAGGGATCGGCCCGCGTCAACCGCGACCGCGCAGATGCTCGTCGAAGAACGCGACGATGCGTCCGCGAGCGTCGAGCGTGGCGGCCTCGTCGTACTTGGTCTTCGACAGCTTGATCAGCAGGCGAAACAACCAGCTGGGATCGTCGGCGCCGTGATCGTTCATGAAGCCGTGCCCGACGCCCGGATACTCGTGGACGTCGTGGGCGATGCGAAGCCGGGTCAGGGTCTGCTCCAGACGCGCCGCCTCCCCTTTGAGCGTCGGATCGCCTCCACCGTAGCTGGCCACGATCGGACACGCATCCTGCAGCGACGCCCAGCCCGCGTCCGTCATCGCCCCGTAGTTGGGCGCGCTCGCGGAGAAGCCGTGGCCCGAGGCGAGGGCGAACGCGAAGCCGCCACCGAGGCAAAAGCCCACGATGCCCACCTGACCGTTGCTGTCGTCACGTCGTCGCAGCCAGTCGCGGACGGCCAGCAACGCGCGTCGGGCCGGTCCGTCGCGGTCGCTGGCCATCTCTCGCATCGTGCGAAACAGGCAGCGCAGATGTCCGCCGTCGTGGAAGAGATCGGGGGCGGCGGCGACGAAGCCGGCCTCGGCCAGCCACCGCGCCTGCCCGCGCAGGTCGTTGGTCATCCCGAGCGCGTCGTGGACCACCACGACTCCCGGCCGCGACGCCGGCCCGTCGGGTTCGGCCACGAACGTGGGGATCGTGCCGCCGGCGACGGGGATGTCGACCATCGTCATCGTTCGTTCGCTTCGTCCGGCGAGGCCTCGAAGTGCTCGCGGAAGTACTTGGCGAGGTAGCGATGAAGTGGCGACAGTGCCCGTGGTGACGCGCGGTACAGACCCCAGAAGATGCGATCGGTCGGATTGACCAGGATGATCCCGTCGTTGCGGGCGATGCCCTTGCAGATCACCTCGGCGGCGTCGTCCGGCTTCATCGCGCCATGGCCCAGGGTCCCCTCCTTGACGGCGGCGCCATCGACCTGCCCGACGTAGGTGGCCCGATCGAAGATCGGCGTGTCGATCACGCCCGGGCAGACCGCGCTGACGTGGATGCCGCGGGCGTGGGCCTCCTCCCGCAACGAGCTCGTCAACCCGACGACCGCGTGCTTGCTCGCCGAGTACGCGGCGGCCATGGGTTCGGGAATCAAGCCCCCGAGCGAGGCGACGTTGACGATGTGACCCGAGCCCTGGGCCAACATCGCGCGGTAGGCGAACGTGGTCCCGTAGATGACGCCCCAAAGGTTCACGTCGAGGATCCGCTTCCAGTCGTCGAAGGCGTAGTCCTGAAACTCGCCGCCGGCCGCGATCCCGGCGTTGTTGATCACGATGTCGAGTCGACCGTGCTCGCCGATCGCATCGTCGAACAGCGCCCGCATGGCCGCCTCGGAGGCGACGTCGACGACACGTGCACGGGTCCGGGCCCCTCCGATCGAGGCCGCACTCGCTTCGACCGCCGGGCCATCGAGGTCGGCGAGCACCAGCGCCCGCGGCGACCCACGCGCGATGACCTGGCCGAGCGCCTTGCCGATCCCGGAGCCCGCGCCCGTGATCAACACCGTCTTGCCCTCGAAGTACGCCGCTGCCTTCATTCGATCGCCTCTCGCCGTGCCACGAGGCCGTGCGTACCAAGCTCGATCGCGCGCTTGGCCGCAAAGATTGCACGGGCCGCTCGCCCGGCCGGACCGCCCGCGCTCACTGCGACAAGCGGGCGCGCATGTCTGCCAGGTCCGCCATCAGCTCCACGTCCGACGACTCGATGAACGGCTCGGCGTGCGTGACCGCCTCGCGGGCGCCTGCCGTGTCGCCGGCCGCGAGCCGCGTGTTGGCCAGTGCCAGCCACCGCTGCGCGTGCTCGATGGGGGGCAGGTCCTTCGGCGCATCCGCGGCGAGCTGCTGCAGGAGAGCGAGGGCGTCGGCCGTGTCGCCGAGCGCGACCAGGATCTCCGCCACGCGCACGCGGTAGTTGTGGCCGGGCACCGTCGTGGGGTCGTACGTCTCGTCGAGCGACTCCCGGGCGCGCGCGAGCGCGGCGCGGCCCTCGGCGACATGGCCGAGCTCGGCCTGCGCGAGCGCGGCGTCCATCCTCAGGTCGGCATGGGCACGCGCCATGGGCCCTTGGACGCCTTCGAACCGCGCCAGCACCGACTCGGCCTCGGCCCGGGCGTCCTCGGGTCGATCGAGCCGGAGCAGGATCTTGGTGCGGAAGGTCGCCAACGCGATCCGAAACGGATTGTCCGGCTGGCCCGTGGCGTCGTAGGCCGCGATCGCGCCGTCGATGGCCACCAGTGCTTCGTCGATCCGACGCCCCCGCAGCAGCAAGTCCGCCCGCGTCATGCGGACGTCGATCAGCGCTTCGGGGTGGAATTGCGGATTGGCGACGAGGATCGACTCCGCGCGCTCGAGCTCCGGGAGCACCTCGGGCCCCCGTCCCACCTGCACGCCGATCTGCGCGGAGCGGATCAATGCGAGCGCGGTCTCGGGATGCTCGGGGCCCAGCACCTCTTCGCACAGCTTCACCGCCTCCGCGATCGCCTCCACCGACTCCTCGGGCGTGCCCGCGAGCAGCAACGGCGCGGCGGCGTCCATGAGCACGAACGCCAGCCCGACCGGGTCGGCCTGCAGCGCGCGGTACTTTTCGATCGCCACGCGGTAGTGCGCCGCGGCGGCGACCAGGTCTGCGTCGCGCTCGGCCAGTCCCGCGCGGTCCACCTCCACGCGCGCCCGCTCGATCTCGTCGATCTCGGGGCGCGTGCCCAGGTTGTGCGCGCGCTCGATCGCGAAGCGAGCCTGCTCCGCATCGCCGAACGTCATCTCCGCGCGCCCCAGCATGCGCCACGCCGTCACGAGCAGCTGGGCGTCGCCGGCGGTCTCCGCCACGGTCAGCGCCTTCTTCGCGGCGTCGATCGCTTGGTCCCGACCCGACGCCCCCATGTTGATGTGGGCTTCGGCCAGCGTCACCAACGCCCGTGCGCGCAATCGTCCGGCCTCCGGCAGCCTGCGCTCGAGCGCGGTCAACACCTCGACCGCCTCGGGCCCGCGCCTGGCCGCGTTGAGGAGCTCGGCGCGATCGAGCTCGGCCAACGCGTCCGCATCGACGGTGTCGTCATCGTCCCCCGACGCACACTCGACGCGGTCGCCGAGCTCGAGGAGCAGGCCGATCGCCGACTGGATCGTGGGTGCCTGGGCGTCCGACAGCGTCTGCGCGACGAACCGGAACGATCCGAGGGCGCGCTCCAGACACGCCTCGCGACGACGACCGTCGGCGGCGACCTCGGGATCCGGATCGCGAGCGCGGCGACATGCCTCGAGATGGGCCGTGGTCCACGCGTCGCCGAGCAGGTCCATCCGCCGCTGCACGCGTTGCCAGGTGCCCGAGGCGTAGTCGACCTCCGACCCGTCGAACCTCGCCTCGATCGCCGCACGCGTCTGGTCGCCCCACACCTCCGACAGCCGCGCGTGCCCGTCGGTGCAAGGGGCGATCGCGGCAACGACCGACAGCTTCGTCGGCTGCATCGTCAGCGCCACGACCGACAGCCCGGCCACGCCGGCGAGCGCCCATGGCCATCGCCGCGCTCGCCGCTTGCGCTCCACTTGCTCGAGCAAGGCTTGCACGGTCGGCCAGCGGTCCTGCGGTCGTGCCGACAGACCCCGCAGCAGCACCGTCCGCAGCCAAGCCGGAACCGCCGCCCGTCCCGGCGCTCCTTGCACCCGCTGCGCCAGGATCTCCTCGCGTAGCGCCGTGACCGACGTCGCCTCGAACGGTCGCACGCCGTACAGCACCTCGAAGAAGGTCGCGCACCACGAGAACTGATCGCTGCGAGCGTCGGCGTTGCCCTCGAACTGCTCGGGAGCCATGTACGCCGGCGTGCCCACGATCGCGCCCGTGGAGGTGATGAGCTCGAGCCTCGTCTCGTGGGTCGGCCCGTCGGTCTCCTCCCCGGCGCTGACGAGACGCTCGAGGACCGTGCTCGGCTCGGCGTCGGTCCGGGCCAGACCGAAGTCCGCAATCCGAAGGCGACCGTCGGCGCCGAGCAGGAGGTTGGCCGGCTTGAGATCGCGGTGAACCAGACCGGCCGCATGCGCGGCCGCGAGCCCGCGCAGCGACTGCACCGCGAGATCGAGCGCGCGATCGAGACGCCGCGGGGCGCCGATCGGGTGCTCCCGACACCAGTCCTGCAGGGTCCCGCCGTCGACGAGCTCCATCGCGACGAAGACGTCGTCCCCCTCGACGCCGACCTCGAGCACCGCCACCACGTTGGGGTGGGACAGGCGCGCCATCGTGCGAGCCTCGCGGAGGATCTTGGCGCGTGCGAGCTCGGTGCTCGCATCGGGACGAAGCACTTTGACTGCGACGTGGCGCTGCAGGTCCGGGTCGAGCGCACGAAACACGGTGCCCATGCCGCCCCGCCCGATGCGATCGACGACGCGGTACCGGCCAAAGTGGACCGCCTCGCTCGACAGGTCGAACAGCTTCGCCTCCAGCGCGGCCTTGATGCCGCGAGTCTCCACGCCCGGCGTGCCTTCCGAGGGCGTGCCGATCGGGCTGTCGTCGTCCGCGTCGTACATCGGTGTCGGCCAGCGCTCTCGACGGGCATCGTCCGCGATCGCTCCACGTGTCGCAAGCTCGCCCTCCCCCGGCGCGAGGCACGGCCGGGTATGCTCCGAGCGTGTCTGCCCGCCCGCTGCCCGGTCCTGCGACGCGGCAAGCCATGCGGCGATCGTTCGCGGAGGCGATCGCGTATGCGGCGATGTTCGGGCTCGCCGAGATGTTCTTCGTGCCCGATGCCGTGCGGCTCGGGGCCGGGCCCCTCGCAATCGCAGTCGTCGTGGGTCTTCCGCTGGCCGCCGGCGCGGCCGGAGCCTCGGTCGGTCTGCGGTTGGTCGGGTGGTCGTCGCGACGACGCCCCGTGGTGGTGGGCGGCGTGGTGGGCCAGGCCCTCGTGCTGTGCGCCCTCGCCACGGCCGAGGCGATGACCCTCAACACACCCGCGCTGCTCGTCGCGGCCGCGTGCGCGTACCACTTCTGCGCACAGCTGGTCGCCGGTCCCTGGTCGGCCTGGCTGGGCGACATCGTCCCGGCGCGGATCCGCGGACGGTACTTCTCCAACCGAACGCGGGCCGTGCACCTGACCAGCTTCGTGGCCCTGCTCGCGGGCGGGCTGATCCTGCAGTGGCTGCAGCCGCCCCTGGGCACGGCCGGTGGATCCGGCTTCGCCGTGCTGTTTGCGACCGCCGCGCTCGCCCGCGTGGTCTCGGCCGCCCTGCTCGCAACGACCCCCGAGGGACGACGCCGACCCGACGAAGCCCCCGTCGCCACGTCGTTGCGCCCGCAATGGCGCGTCCCCGCCGACCGACTCATGCTCGGCGCCGGCCTGATCTACCTGGCGGTGTACGTCGGCTCTCCGTTCTTCACGCCGTTCATGCTCGAAGAGCTGCGCCTGGACTACGCGCAGTACACCCTGGCGACGGCGGCGATGGTCGCGTGCAAGGTGCTGTCGCTGCGTCGCTGGGGACACGCGGTGGACCGCTTCGGTGCCGCCGCCGTGTACCGCCTCGCGATCGTGCTCGTCGCGCTCATCCCCGTGCCGTGGTTGTTCGTGCAGGGGGCCGTCGGGGCGTCACTGGCCCAGGCAGTGTCGGGCTTCGCGTGGGCGGCTCACGAGATCGCGTTGTTCTCGGTAGTGCTGGAGACGACCCCGTCGCCGCAGCGCCCTCGCGTGTACGCCTTGCAGAGCATCAGCACCGGACTCGGTCAGCTCGGGGGATCGCTGGCGGGCGCGCTCATCGTCGTCTGGCTCAGTGACACACGCCAGCTGTTCGCCGTCAGCAGCGGCCTGCGCTTGCTGGCGGCCGCCGCCGTGGTCTGGGCGCTCGCGGAGACGTTTCGCACCGTCCGCATCGGCCGCAGGCGACTGCTGCTGCGCGTGATCGGCCTGCGCGTGAGCGGAGGCGCGGTGCACCGACCGATGGACCGCGACGACTGAGTGGTCCTCGCACGACATCGCTGCCATGGTGCGCGACGGACGTGTCGGGGACTCGTGGCCCCTCCACCTCCATGTGCACGATCCCGTTGATTGGCACACGTGAT
>CALBMM010000179.1 GCA_937896535.1 uncultured Pseudomonadota bacterium | reverse complement strand
CGTCGAGCCCGCGAAAATCTCGGTCCCCGTGCGGACCGATGCCACCGCGCCGCCGCGACCGCCGGGTGTGCTCGCGATGTCGATCGCCGGTGGGGGGGTCTTCGCCACGCTGCCCGGCGTCAGCGGCGGGCCCGAGCTCGCGCTGTCGTGGGGTCCACCGCGGTGGCGGATCGAGCTCGCCGGAGCGTGGTACGCCCCGCGCACCGAGCGGCGCGGTTCCGGGGCGGCGGTGCGCGTGCAGCTCGGCACCGCGACCGCACGCGCCTGTGCTCACCTCGGGACCCCGCGACTGCAGGCGCCCCTGTGCGGTGGGGTGGAGCTCGGCGGTCTGCGGGGCGACGGGGACGACGTGCCCGGCGCGCGTACGGCGGTCGGCCTGTGGCTCGCGCCCGTGATCGGCGCGGGAATCCGCGGCCTGGTCTCGCCCCGGCTCGCGCCGTTCGCCCGCGTCGACGTCGCGATCCCGGTGGTCCATCCCGCATTCGAGCTGCAGGGGGCCGCGGCGTCCGAGGAGCTGTTTCGGGCCTCGGTGGCCTCGGCGCGGCTATGGTTGGGACTCGAAGTGAGACTTTTCCCGCCGCCGTGACGGAAGTCGGGCCGGCCGGAGAACCAGGGGATCGAGGATGAGCCGGTTCGAGCGCCTGTACCGCGACAACTACCCCTTCGTCTGGGCGGCCGCCCGACGTTGCGGAGCGCCCGACGATGCCGTGGGCGACGTGGTGCAAGACGTGTTCGTGACGGCGCACCGTCGACTCGACGAGCTGCGATGGGAGGTGTCGCCACGGGGCTGGCTGTACGGCGTGACGCGGCGGGTCGCGTTTCGCTACCGGCGCTCCGCCGCCCGCACCGCACGACGCAATGCCGCCGTCGCGCGCACCAGTGCGCGCAGCGAAGCCCCGCACGCTCGACTCGAGGCCGCGCGGGAGCTCGAGCGACTGCTCGCCCGCATCGACGCGGAACAACGGCAGGCCTTCGAGATGTCGGAGCTGCTCGGGATGAGCGGACCGGAGATCGCCGGCGAGCTCGGCGTGCCGCTCAACACGGTGTACTCGCGGGTGCGGCTCGCGCGACGACGACTGGAGCGGATCGCCGATGCGGATCCGGGTCTGGAGGCGAGCCTCGAGGCCGCGCGACGCGACCAGCATCCGCCGCCGGGCGAGGCGCGACGGGCGTGGGCGGGGTTGGCCCCGGTGCTCGGATCGCAGTGGACGTGGCTGCGGGTCGGACTCGCCTCGGCGCGCACGTCCGTGGCCTTCGCGGTCGCGGCCGCGGTGGTCGCGATCACGGTCGCGATCCCGGCCGACTCGTCGGAGCCGGCAGACGCGTCGGACGAGCCGACGCCCGCGGCGGCGCACGAGACGTCGGTACGTGGGCCGTCGGACGCGGGCGCCATCGCCTCGGCCGCCCCCGACACCGCCCCGCCCCAACCTCTCGCCGACGACCCTGCACCTACGCGCGCGCCTCCGCCGACCACGACGCCGGACCCGTCGCCCAAGGGCGAGCGACGCGAAACGACCCCGACGCCGGCGCAGGCGGACGCCCTGGCCGCGGAGGTCGCCGGGCTCGAACGCGCCCGCCAATCGATCGCGACCGCCCCCGACGCGGCCCTGCGGGTGCTCGACGACCTCGACCGCCGCTTCGGCAAGGGGCAGCTGCACGACGCCCGACAGTCGGCCCGCGTGCGCACGCTGTGTCGGCTCGGACGCGCCGAGCAAGCCCAGCGGCTCGCGACCTCGCTGCACCGCGACTACCCGCGCTCGAGCGTCGTTCGCAACACGCCAAAAAAATGCGACGACGCGTGACGGATCGCCGAGCCGCCGGAGAAGCACGGGCATGACTTACCGAATCCTTCTCACTCTCGGCATCGGCTTGACCACGGCGTGCATCGCCGGCAAGGACGTGGGCGACCTCGACACCGAATCGGCCGACGACACCGGCGACGGCACCAACGGCACCGGCGGTACCGAGCCCACCACGACCGCGAGCCCGACCGCGACCGACACCGGTGAGCCCTCGGTGTGTCCCGGCGTGGAAGTCGGATGCGACACGTTCGAGCCCTGTCAGGGCGAGGACTGCGGCGCGGTGCTGTCGCAGTTCGACGCCGACAACTGCCCGCGCGCGGCGTGCAGCGCCGCCGACCCGACGTGTCCCGAGGGCCGAGTGTGCTTTCTGCTCAGCGACTGGGGCTACTGCGGCTCGAGCGGCTGGGACTGCTTCGAGGAAGAGGAGGAGGGCCAGTGCGTGTGCGGTCAGACCGCCGACTGCGACCCCTCGATCGCCTACTGCATCCCCGCCGAGCTCGCGCCGCCCGCCGTCGAGCGGTGCCTGCCCCCCGATCCCGGCGACGCGTTCGCGATCGAGCCGGCACTGTCGGAGACGACGGGCACGGCCGCCTGCACGGTGGCCGCCGTCGCGCCGCTGCAGCTGGACTGCACGGGTGACTTCGTCGGCTTGCACACCGTCACGGTCAACTCGAACATGCCCGCCGGGTTCACCGTGGGCGAAACGGTCACGCTCGAGCACTACGCGAGGCCGCAGATCGAGTGGCTCGACGAGTGGCTGCGCATCCTCGACGACGAGGGACGCCCGCGTGTCTTCGCGGTGCAGGCGACGGACATCCTGCCCCCCGACGCACCCGCCGATTTCTGGACGTCACCGGCGTGGGAAGTGTCGCTCGTCGACATGGGCTGCATCGTGGCCGCTTGCGGCAACGCCGGCGGCAACGGGGTCACGGGGATGGCGATCAGCGTGACGATCGGCGACGGCAACCACGTCTACGCCGGCGGCGAATTTGGTGGCTGGCCGGGCAAGTTCGGCGGCGAGATGGGCGACGTGACCGTCCACGAGGCGCGCCAGGGATCGTGCGGAGCCACGCTGGGCGACCAGACCAGCTGGGTCTCGTTTTCGATCGTCGACATCCTCGGCTGATCGTTCGCCGGCTAATGAAGGATCGGCGCGGGCTTGCGCGCGACCACGACCTTGGACAGGAACGCGTCGATCACCGCGACGACCTCGAGCCCGACCTCGCGCAAACCGTCGGCGAGGTCGTCGCGCAAGTAGTCGCGATAGAAGGGCTCGTGCATGTCGTCGGAGAAGCGCTCGGCGAAGAACGCGAGCCCGGCGGCATCCGCCTGCTGGATCGAGTCCTCGATCACGATCAGCCCCCCGGGCTTGGTGACGCGGGCCATCTCCCGCCACACGTTGCGCCGCGCGTTGCGGGGCAGCTCATGGAACAGGTAGACCGAAAAGGCCGTGTCGAACGTCGCGTCGGCCTGGGGTAGCGCTTCGGCGTTGGCCTCGACGAACGCGACGTCGGCCGGGTCACCGAGGCGACGGCGAGCCTCCTGAAGGTAGAAGCGCGACAGATCGACGGCCTCGTACCGCGCGTCCGGCAGCGCACGACGCAGCTGCTGCAGGGCGCGACCGGTGCCACAGGCGACGTCGAGGATCTTCGCGGGGGCCGAAAGCGTTCGGGCGTGGTCGACGATCGGCGCGATGATCTGCCGACGCATCACGTCGGCGGTACCACCGAACAGTAGCTCGACGCCCACGTCGTACAGCTCGGCGGAGCGACGTGACAGGTACCCGTCGCTCTGCCAGTGGAAAGTCCGGCGGTAGTACGGCGGGTACTTCGCCAGGTCGACCTCGCTGGGCAGATCTTTGTAGTCGCCCCGCCTCTTGCGCCGCAGCACCGCGGGCAGGTCGGCTGCCAGTCGCGGGAGCGCGCGGACGTAGTCGGCCACGGGCAGCGAGAACAACAGCGACATCGGGTACAGCCCGGACTCGGCGTTGGCGAAGTCGCGGGACAGCAGGCGGCGGAAGCGAGTGCGCAGCGCGTTCAGATCTTCGATCGACGGTGGCGGCTCCTTGCCCAGCGCGATGCGCCGAACGGCCCGCTGCACGACGGTGGCCGCGAGGTACATCGACATGTGCTGCTGCAGGTACGCGAGCTTGGCGGTGCGGGACGCGAGCGGAGCGAGCATCTGAGCTCAATTGTAGTCGGCGAAACGGCGGGCGCTGCGCGCAAAACCCGCGGTTGCCGGTCTACCTACCGAGTGGTAGAGAACAACCGAACGGTTGGTAGGGACACTCTGCGCATTCGTCGCAGGCCGGATTCACCCTTCCCTGCCCCGTTCGAGTCCTCCGTCGTGCCGTCCGAACGACCCGCCCGCACCGAGATCACGCAGCAGATCCTGCAACACGCGACCCGGCTCTTCGCCGCCCGCGGGTTCGTGGGGGCGTCGCTGCGCGACATCGCCCGCGCCGTCGGGATCCGCAAGCCCTCGCTGCTGTACCACTTCCCTTCCAAGGACGAGCTGCGCCGCGGCGTGCTCGAGCAGATGCTCGCGCACTGGAACGAGGTGGTGCCCAACCTGCTGCGCGCCGCGACCTCGGGCCAGCAGCAGTTCGAGGCGGTCGCCCAGGAGACGGTCGACTTCTTCCTCGCCGACCCCGACCGCGCGCGCCTGCTGCTGCGCGAGATGCTCGACCGCCCCGCGGAGATGATGCCGCTGGTGCAGACCCACGTGCAGCCGTGGACGCGCATCGTCTGCGACTACATCCGCAAGGGTCAAAAGCAGGGCCGCGTCCATCCCGACGTCGACCCCGAGGCCTACGTGGCCAACATCATCAACCTCGTCGTGAGCGGCGTGGCGTTGGGCGAGACCGTCGCCGCGCTCACACCGGGCACGTCGCAGGACAAGCAGGCGGCCGTGCGCCGTCACGTGGTGGAGCTGCTTCGGGTCGCGCGCTCGAGCCTCTTCATCAACCCGACCGCACGCGCCGAGGCCGAGACGACCGCCGCGGACGACGACACCGCGGCCTGACTCCCCACCGCAAATCGAGAGAGCAAGGACCGAGATGGGCAACTTCCTCACCGACAACGACGATCTGCTTTGGTACTTCGACAAGGGCCTGGACTGGCGCCCGATCGTGGAGCTGACCGAGCGCGGCTTCCGTGACGAGGACGGACCGAGCTCCGTGGACGAGGCCGTCGAGATGTACCGCGACATCGCGGAGATGTTCGGCAAGTTCTGTGCGGAGGAAGTCGCCCCGCACGCCGCCGAGATCGACCGCGAGGGGGTCAAGCTCGTCGATGGCGAGGCCGTGCTGCCCGAGCGCATGAACGCGATCTTCGAGCAGCTCAAAGAGCTCGACATGCACTGGCTCGCGGTGCCGCGCGAGCTCGGCGGCATGAACTGCCCGATGATGCTGTACTTCATCCACACCGAAGTGATGGCGCGGGCGGACGTGTCGGTGATGGCCCACCACGGCTTTCACGGCGGCATGGCGATGGCGATGCTCATCTTCTCGATCCGCGAGGGCACGACGAAGTTCGAGGGCCACCGGATCGTCGAGACGCGCTTCCGGGCCGAGCTCGAGGAAATCGCCTCGGGCAACGCGTGGGGCTGCATGGACATCACCGAGCCCGACGCGGGCTCCGACATGGCGCGGCTGCGCGCCGTGGGTGAGCAGGACGCCGACGGCAACTGGTACGTCACCGGCCAGAAGATCTTCATCACCTCCGGCCACGGCAAGTACCACTTCGTGATCGCGCGAACGGAGAAGGCCGAAGATCCCAACGACCCGTTCGCGGGTCTGGGCGGGCTGTCGTTCTTCCTCGTGCCGACCTACACCGAGGATGCCGACGGCACCCGTCATCGGCACGTCTCCCTCGACCGAGTGGAGGAAAAGCTCGGCCACCACGGCTCGTGCACCGCGGCGCTGACGTTCGACCGTGCGCCGGCGCAGCTCATCGGCAAGCGTGGCGAGGGCTTCAAGTACATGCTCACGCTGATGAACAACGCCCGCGTGGGTGTGGGCTTCGAGTGCATCGGCGCGTGCGAGGCGGCCTACCGAACCGCGCTGGCGTACGCGCAGGAGCGGCCGTCGATGGGCAAGACGATCGACCGCCACGAGATGATCGCCGACTACCTCGACGACATGCGCACGACGATCCAGGGGCTGCGGGCTCTGGCGATGGCGGCGGCGGTGCACGAGGAGACGGCTCAGAAGGCGCAGCTCATCCTCGACCACGCCGATGGCGACCCGGACGTGGACGAGACCGACCTGCGCCGCAAGCTGCGGCACCACAAGACCGCCGCCCGCAAGCTCACCCCGCTGCTGAAGTACATGGCGGCGGAGAAGGCGGTGGAGATGGCGCGGATGTCCGTGCAGATCCACGGCGGCAACGGCTACATGGCCGAGTACCCGGCCGAGCGAATGCTGCGCGACGCCCTCGTGATGCCGATCTACGAGGGCACGAGCCAGATCCAGTCGCTGATGGCGATGAAGGACACGCTCGGCGGCGTGATGAAGGCGCCGCAGGAGTTCGTCAAGCGCATCGCCCAGGCACGCTGGCGGGCGCTGCGAAGCCGCGATCCCCTGGCACGCCGCGTGGCGAAGCTGCAGTCGCTGTCGCTGGACGCCCAGCAGTACCTGATGCGCCGCACCGCGACCGACAAGTTCAAGGGCGTCTCGCACTTGCCGATCACGCAGTGGCCCAAGGCCTTCCCCAAAGTGCTCACGGAGAACTGGGATCCCAAGCGCGACTTCGCCTACGCGATGCTGCACGCCGAGCACCTGTGCGAGCTGCTGTCGCACGAGGCGATCTGCGAGGAGCTGCTGCGGCAGACGCGGATCGACGAGGGCCGCCGCGAGGTGCTGCAACGCTATCTGTCGCGCGCCGAAGCCCGCGCCCGGTACCTGCACGACTTGATCCTGCACACCGGCGACGAACTGCTGGCGCGTCTTTGCAACGAAGAGGACGCCGCCGCCGCGGCGCAGTGACGGTGATGGCCATGGCCGTATCCAACAAACACATCCTGCAGCAGGGCCCGGTGCTCCGCACCCTCGCCTCGACCGCATTGTCGGCGATCAAGCAGCAGCTCTCGAAGGCCCCTCCCAGGGGCATGCCCCCGCTGCCGGGTCCGGAGATCACGGTGACGATTCCCCCGCGGCCGGCCGGACTCGTCCGCGACTACGTGCGCCACGTCGGCGGGGACCCGAGCGCGTACAAGAATGTCGTGCCCGCGCACCTGTTCCCCCAGTGGGGATTCGGGCTCGCCACTGCGACGCTCAAGGACATTCCCTACCCGCTGGTGCGCGTGCTCAACGGCCGCTGCCGGCTCCAGATGAACACGCCGCTGCCCCAGGGCGAGCCGCTCATCGTGCGCGCGCGGCTCGAGGGGATCGACGACAACGGTCGGCGTGCGGTGATCCACCAGCGCGTCGTCACCGGGACCGTCGAGGTGCCCGAGGCGATCGCGGCGGACATGTTCGCGATCGTGCCGACCGGTGGCGGTGACAAGGCCAACGGCAGCAACGGGGCGGCTCAGACCGCGGCCGCCAAGAAGGAAAAGCCCCGCGTGCCCGACGATGCCGAAGAGATCGCCCGCTGGCGGATCGGGCCGAAGGCGGGCCTGGACTTCGCCAAGCTCACCGGCGACTTCAACCCGGTGCACTGGATCCCCCCGTACGCGAAGGCGATGGGCTTTCGCAACACGATCTTGCACGGGTTCGGAACGATGGCCCGCGCGATCGAGGGGCTGCAGCGCGGCCTGTTCGCGGGATCGATCGGACAGCTCGCGGTCTTCGACTGCAAGTTCACGCGTCCGCTGGTCCTGCCCGCCAAGGTGGGCCTGTACACCCGCGGCGACGGCGAGGTGTACGTCGGCGACGCGCCCGGCGGTCCCGCCTACCTCGTCGGTACCTTCCAGACCCGTGAGGGTCTGAGCCAGTAGATCTTCGGAGAACGACCATGAGCGACTTCTTTCTCGACCTGGGCGCCAACCCCACCGCCCGCAAAGTGATCAAGACCCTCGGCCTGCCCGTGCCGATGCCGCAGACGCTGCGACGCGCCAAGGGCCCGTGGGAAGCCCGACCGCTGCACGACGACGACGTGATCTTCGGGGCCGCCCCCGGATCCGGCTGCCTCGAGGTCGTCGCCAAGACGCTCGCGATCGCCGGCGCCTCGCCCCACATCGTGGGCGACGACGCGGTGACCGAAGCCTTCGCGGCGCCCGGAGAGGCGTACGGTCGACCGGCGCACCTGCTCGATCTGCAGGAGCTGCCGGAGCGGCTGCGCGCGCGGGCGCTCGTGTTCGATGCGACCGGTATCGAGACCACCGAAGGTCTGCGCGCGCTCTACGACTTCTTCCACCCCTTGATGCGCCGCCTCGCGCCGTGCGGTCGCGTGGTGGTGATCGGTCGCCCGCCGTCGTCGATGAAGACGCCGGTGGCCGCCGCGGCCCAGGCCGCGCTCGAGGGATTCATCCGATCGGTGAGCAAGGAGGTCGGCAAGCGTGGGTCGACCGCGCAGCTGGTACGCGTGGACCGGCAGGCCGAAGGCCGCCTCGAGGCCGTGCTGCGGTTTCTGCTGTCGGCGCGCTCGGCCTTCATCACCGGCCAGCCGCTGCGGGTGTCCAAGAAGGTGAAGGCGGACGCGACGATTCCGTTCGTGCGACCGCTCGAGGGCAAGGTCGCGCTGGTCACCGGCGCGGCCCGAGGCATCGGCGCGGCGACGGCCCAGCTGCTCGCCGACGAGGGCGCGCACGTGGTCGTGCTCGACCGCCCGGCCGACGACGGCCTCGCCAGCCAGATCGCCCGCAAGATCGGCGGCTCGGTGCTGCTGGCCGACGTCAGCGATCCGGAGGCGCCCGAGAAGATCGCCGCCATCTTGGAAGCCAAGCACGGCGGGGTCGACATCGTGGTGCACAACGCCGGCATCACGCGCGACAAGACGCTCGCCAACATGAAACCCGAGCTGTGGGATGCCACCCTCGACATCAACCTCGGGGCCGTCGAGCGGATCACCGACCGGCTGCTCGAGGGCACGCTGCACGACGGCGGCCGCCTCATCCTGCTGTCGTCGATCGCCGGGATCGCCGGGAACATGGGCCAGACCAACTACGCGGCGTCCAAGTCCGGAATCGTCGGGTACACGAAGGCGATGGCCACTCAGCTGGCCAAGCGCGGGATCACGGTCAACGCGATCGCGCCCGGGTTCATCGAGACCCGGCTGACGGCGGCGATCCCGGTGATGATCCGCGAGGTCGCCCGACGGATGTCCAACCTCGGCCAGGGCGGGCTGCCGCGCGACATCGGCGACGCGGTGACCTTCTTCGCCTCGCCGGGCGCGGTGGGCCTGACCGGCAACGTCCTGCGCGTGTGCGGAGGATCGCTGGTGGGCGCCTGATCGAAACGGCGCTCCTTCCCTCGACGTTAGAGCAACTGCAGATCTCTCAGATCGGTTCAAGACGATGACGAACAAACGACGTGTCGTGGTGGTGGACGGGATTCGCACTCCCTTCGTGAAGGCCTTTTCCGAGTACCTGAAGATGGACACGATCGCGCTCGGCGACGCGACCGTCAAAGCGCTGCTGACCCGCACCGAGCTGCCGCGCGAGGAGCTCGAGGGCATGGTCTGGGGTGGCGTGATCCTGCCGGGACTGGCGCCGAACGTCGGCCGCGAGATCGCGCTGGACCTGCAGCTGCCGCCGCACGTCGAGGCGCATACGGTCACGCGCGCGTGTGCCTCCGGCCTGCAGGCGATCACGTCGGCCGTGATGACGATCGAGCGCGGCGATGCCGACGTGATGATCGCCGGCGGCTCGGACTCCACGTCCAACGCCGAGCTCAAGCTGCCGCAGAAGGTCGTGCACGCCCTCGCCCCGCTCGCGTTCGGCAAGGCCACGCCCAAGGACATGCTCGGCGTGCTGTCGCAGCTGATGCCGATCACCGAGATTCTGCCCAAGATGCCCAAGATCGCCGAGCGCACCACCGGCGAGGTGATGGGCGAAGCGGCCGAGCGCATGGCCGCGCGCAACGAGGTCAGCCGCGAGGCCCAGGACGAGTTCGCGGTGCGCTCGCATCATCGGGCCGCGGCGGGCATTCGCTCGGGCGTGCTGCGCGAGGAGGTGTTCGCGGTCGAGACCCCCGAGGGCAAGACGGTGCACGCGGACACGCTGGTGCGCGCCGACACTTCGGTGGAGCAGCTCGCGAAGCTGCGCGCGGTGTTCGCCAAGAACGGGACGCTGACGGCGGGCAACTCGAGCCCGCTGACCGACGGCGCGGCCGCGGTGCTGCTGATGTACGAGGACAAGGCCAAGGCGCTGGGCTACACGCCCAAGGCGGCATTTCGCAGCTTTGCGTACATCGGCGTCGATCCGTCGGACCAGCTGCTGATGGGCCCCGCGCTCGCGATGCCCAAGGCGCTCGACCGCGCCGGGATGAAGCTGTCGGACATCGACATGGTCGACATGCACGAGGCGTTCGCCGCCCAAGTGCTGGCCGTGCTCAAGATGCTGGGATCGGACGCGTTCGCGAAGGCACGACTGGGGCGCGACAAGGCCGTGGGCGAAGTCGACCCGGCCAAGCTCAACCTGTACGGCGGCTCGGTCTCGATCGGCCACCCGTTCGGCGCGACTGGAGCGCGCATGGTCAACACGGTCGCCAACGAGCTCGCTCGCGGCGATCGCAAGACCGCGCTGCTGGGCATCTGCGCCGCCGGGGGCCTGGGTGCCGCCGCGGTGATGGAAGCGGTCTAGCCGTCAGTCGGTCAGCGCCTGCGTCGGGGGCATCGCGACGTCGAGCTGGCAGGCTCGGTCCTCACACGTCGACAGGACGTAGTCGGGCGCGGCGCAGGTCGCGACGGGGCAGATGCCGCACTCGCTGCGGTACTGCGCGTCGAGGTCACGCGCGGCGCGGACGAACTGCGCGCCGTGGGCCCGGCCGGTCACGGGTAGGTAGCACTGCAGTGCCGGCAGGCAGGGGTCGAAGTCGAGGGCGTCGCCGGGCGTGGTCCAGTCGCACTGCGCATCGTGGGTGCACGTGGCTTGGCGGGCGATGAGCGCCTGCGCCTGCGCGTCGATCTGCACGCACGCATCGAGGTCGGGGCCGGCGGCGGGCGTCAGCTCGTCGACGTCCTCGTCGAGCGGCGTGCAGTCGTAGGCGACGGCGCCGTCGTTGCGAAAGTCGAGCGGACAGTCGATGCCGAGGCGCTGCGGTGAAAAGTCGTCGGCCCGCGGCGTCTGGGCCTGACAAGCGATCCCAGACGCGACGACGAGGCCCAACATGGTCATCGTGGTCGTCAGTCTCATGCCCCGGGATTGGTGCATGGACCATGCCGGCGTCGGCGACGACGCTGCCGACACGGCGAGCCGGGCCGGCGTCGGTGCACGCGGTGTCATTGGCGCACGGGTGCGCGCAAATGCACACCCGACCGTGGCCGCCCCGCGGAATCCGCGAACAACGCGCAATCCTGAGAGCCGTGGATTTCCACGTTCGCTACCACGGGGGTTTCAACGACCCCCTCGCAAGCTGCGTTCGTGGCCGGAAACGACACCCCCGCGGCAGCGACCCCCCGCTCCCTCCCCTCGCGCTGCGACGTGCTCGTCGTGGGAGCCGGCGTTGCCGGAGCCGCGACCGCGCTGCGGCTGGCGCGGGCCGGACGACACGTGGTCGTCGTCGAGGCGCGCCCGTTCGGGCACCGTCCCGGCTTCGTCCACCTCGTCCAGCGTCCCGGCGTCGTCCTGCTGGCGCAGTGGGGTCTGCTCGACCAGCTGTACCGCGCGGGCGTGCCGGCGCTGGTGCGCTCGACCTTCTGGTACGGCGACCACGACACCACCGTGCGCGGAGGACCCGAGTGCGGGGTCGAAGGGCCGATCGTCGCCGACCAGGAGCTGCTCGACGCCGTGCTGCGCGAGGCGGCCCAGCGTGCCGGCGTCACGTTCTTCGATGGTCACGCGCTCGTGAACCTGCGGCGCGACGCCGACGGACGGGTCATCGGGGCCGCCGTCGTCGACACCGCGGGGCGCGTCACCGAAGTGCGGGCACCATGGACGATCGGCGCGGACGGGGTCGACAGCACCCTGGCCCAGCTGGTGCGGGCACCGACGCAGCGCGAAGGCGCGTACGCGACGTCGACGATCGCCGCTCAGTTCGAGGGCCTCGCGGTCGCGGGCGCGCAGTGGCACTTCCGACCCGGCATCGCCGGCGGAGCCATGCCCCTTCGCGGGGGCCGGACGCTGCTGTTCGTGACGACCTCGAGCCGTCGCTACCGCGAGCAGATGCGTCACGATCTGGCCGGCGGGCTCCAGCGCGGGCTCGCGGAGCTGTCGTCCGATCTCGTCGCGCGCTGCCGAGGCGCCGTGCGTGT
>CALBMM010000178.1 GCA_937896535.1 uncultured Pseudomonadota bacterium | reverse complement strand
GTGGCTGCTGTCGCTGCCGCCGCTGGCCGAGCCCGCGGCGGAGCAGTTCGCCGAGCCGCACGAGCCGTACGAGCCGTACGAGCCGGACGAGCCGTACGAGCCGTACGAGTCGTGGGGGCCGGTCGAGGAGGGTGAGGGTCCGGCGGAGCCGCCGGGGCTGCGCGAGTTGCCACCGTCGGGGTTCGTGGCGGTGGAGCTGGATTGGGCCACCGCGAGTCCGGCGGGCATGCCGGACGGGGAGGTGCTGGACGGGATCGTCGGGTGGGATCGGGTGATCTCCTGGGCGCAGGCCCGGCAGGCCCGGCTGCTGGCGGAGTTCCGGGCCCGCCGCGGGGACACCCCGGCCGAGGTGGGGGTGGCGTTGCGGCTCTCCCGCGGGGAGGCGATGGTCCGCCTGGACCACGCCGGGGTGCTGGTCGAGCGGCTGCCCGCGGTGCTGGACGCGTGGGAGGTCGGGGCGCTGGACGCCGGCAAGGTCCGCGCGATCACCGACACGGTCGGGTTCCTCGACCCGGCGCACGCGGCCGCGGTGGTCGCCCGGGTGCTTCCGCGGGCGGCGCTGCAGAGCAAGGGGCAGTTGCGGGCGGCGCTGGCCCGGGCGGTCATCGCGGTCGATCCCGCGGGTGCGGACGCGCGGCACCGGGCGGCCCGCCGGGACCGGCGGGGCAGTGTGACCGCCCAACCCGAGGGGATGGCGTCGTTGTGGGCCTACCTGTCCGCGCCGGACGCCCGGTCCTGCTGGGAGTGGCTCACCCGGCTGGCCCGTGGGCTGGGCGCCGAGGATCCCCGCCGGATGGACACCCGCCGCGCCGACCTGCTCGTCGCCCTGCTCACCGGCAAACTCACCTGCCACGACCCCACCGACCCCACCGACCCCACCGACCCCACCGACCCCACCGACCCCACCGACACGGGACCGCTGCCCAACTGCGACAACGGCGACCAGTGCATCCTGGTGCCGCCGAACTTCAGCGGCCCCGTCGCCCTCGCGCAGGGACCCTACGGCGACCCGCTGCCCAACTGCTTCGACCCGTATCCGCAGATGGTCTGGGAGCTGTCGGGTGACATCGACGAAGGCGACGCCGCCTGCCAGTGCTCTTGCGGTCCAGCCAACGACGTCACCTGCATCACCGAGCTCGAGCAGTACGACGTGCTCGACGACACGTGCTCGGCCGGCGTCCTCGACACGCATCCAATGCCGCTCGAGTGCACCGACTTCGGTGCCGATCTCCCCCTCGGCCACTACCAAATCGGCCCCACCAGCGTCGATGCCAACTGCCCTGCGACCGCGAACCTGCTGCTGTCATCGGCCACGTTTCTCACCGACACGCGCGTGTGCGCGATCGGTCCGGCGGAGAGTTGTGGCAACGGCGTGTGCGCGCCAGCGCCCACCGCGGGCTTCGAAGCGGCGCTGTGCGTGTGGGCCCCCGGCGACGTGGCGTGTCCGCCGATCGGTGCGTTTCAGACCAAGCTGCTTCGCTACAGCGCGCTCGACGACCAGCGCGACTGTGACCCTGCCGACTGCACATGCCAGCCGATGGGTGGCACATGCGATGCGATCGCCGGGCTCGGTGCGACCTGCCTCGACGACACGTTCTTCGTCGACTCGAGCTCGTGCACCCTCGTCGATGCGACCGGCGTGACGACGTCCTTCCAGGACACGGACATCTCGGACATGCCGTCGTGTACGTCCGCGATCGCGGACGTGCCCGCCGTGGGCGAGATCTCGCTCGAAGGCGCCGTGACCTTCTGCTGCGAGAGGTGACCGCGGCTCAGTCCGCGCACTCGTCGGCGCCCGGTACGGTCGGGTCGCTGCGCGGGTCCCCGTCGAAGTCGTCGGGCACGGCGGGGTCGCGCGCGGCCGTGCCCGCGAGGGCGCAGTCGGTCAGATGCAGGTCGCCGGCCTCGGCGTCGACAAACCACGCCGGCGCGGCGTCGGTGACCTCGTCGGTCTCGGTCGCCGTCGCACCGTCGCGCGGTGTGATGCCGAGGTTGGTCAGGTTGCCGTGCAGCGTCAGGTTGCTCGTCTCGCCCCAGCGGTACTCGATCGCGTTCGGGTACGCGTTGGCATCGGTGAACACGACCGTGTTGTGCGCGACCACCGTATCGACCGCGCGCTCGACGATGATGCCGACGTCGTGCTCACCGCTGCCGGCGAACCGCGACGAGACCATGTTGTTGACCACCCACGTGCCGTAGACGGTGTCGACGAGGCCGATGCCAATCCCGCGGGCGCAGTCGACGATGCGATTGCGCGCGATGACGTGTCCGGACCCCGCCTCGGAATCCCACATGTGCACGCCGTGCTCGGCGAGGCCCCCGTTGTAGGTCATGCCGTCGCGCTGCTCGGGGAACTGTCCGTGGGCGGGCCGCTGCACGCCCGTCTCGTCGCAGTAGATCCCCTCGAAGTAGCTGTCGTGCACGTACCAGTCGCGGGCGTTGTGCGTGTCGATGCCGCCGGTGTAGCAGGTGGTGCTGCCGCCCTGCGGACCGTAGCCCCACACGTTGTCGCGCCCGTCGGAGGTCATGACGAAGCGACTGCACGAGACCTCGACGTCGTCGACCGTGCCGTCGTCGACGCTCGACTTGAGAAACTGCTGCCCACCGTCGACGAGGTCGACGTTGTGGATGATCGCGCCGTCGCCGTTGGTCCAGATGTGGATCAGGTGGAAGATCGATCGCCGCACCGTCAGGTCGGCGATCACCACGCCGGCCGCATCGATCGTGATCGGCGCGCTGCCGTCGCCCTGGCTGACGTAGCCACCGTCGATCACCACGGCGCTGGCGTTGCCGCTCGCCGAGCGCAGCGTGACGTCCGGGGTGGTGAAGTACATGCCGGTGTACTCGCCGGGCCCCGCCTGCGGCATCGGGTACGTTCCGTCCTGCAGCACGATCGTGTCGCCCGACGCCGCGCCGGAGACGACCTGGCGCAAGGTGGTCGCGTTGCCGTCGACCATGACCATTCCGTTCGCGCCCGGCGAGACCATGATCGTGGCGCCGTTGCGCGGCGGCAGCTCGCGGTCCTCGCACGCGGCCGAGGGTGGGGGAGGATCGGGCGGTCCGTCGGTGGTCTCGCCCGTGTCGTCGGGACCCGAGCCGGGCCCGGGCCCGGCGCTGTCGTCGGGGTCGCTGGAGCCGGCCGACGTCGCCGGCGAGGAGCCTGCGGACATGCCGGTGGCATCGGAGTCGCCGCTGCCGTCGGCGTCACCGTCGCCCGAACCGCCGCCACACGCGACGCAGACGGCCACGGCTGCCCACGTCCACGCCCACGCCCACGCTCGCCCTCGTCGATCGAATCCGCCCCTGTCCACGAAACGAGCGTACACGTCCGCATCGCCACCCGGCAGTGTGTCGCGTGCCACGCAACCAGGGGGGCGCTACAACGTCCCAGGTTCGATGTACCGGTCTGCGCTCGCCCTCGTCCTGCTCGCCGTCGCCTGCGGAAGCGACGCATCCGGTGACGCGACCCCGGCCGCGGCGCCTGGGCCCGCCCAGCCCGAGGCGAGCCCCGACGCCGAGCCTGCCGCCGCCGCCACGCCCGAGCCCACGCCCGAGCCCGAGCCCGTCGTCCCCGCGGCGCGCCCCACCGAGGCCGCAGACTTCGACGGACATCACATCCTCGTCCGCGCCGGCAGCCGCCTGCGCATGGGTGCCGGACCCGATGCGCCCGAGCTGACGCTGTCGTTGCCCGAGCCCGACGCCGACCCGGTCCCGAGCATCGCGATGCGGGTGGTCGGCCACGAGGACGGCCGCTTGCGCGTGCGGGCCCCCGTCGCCGCCGAGCGTTGCGGCGAAGGCCTGCAGGCGCTGGGCACCTTCGATCTGACCTTTTCGGTCTCGCCCTCGGCGGCCGCCCGCGTGCTCGCGCGCCCGTTCGAGGCCAAGTTCCGCGACGGCACCCGCGTGACGCTGCGACCCGGCGTCGCGGTCGGCGACGAAGGCGAGAAGATCGCCGTCGATGCGAGCGGGATCGGCCTCGCGCTCGAGATCCCGGAGACGGAGATCGGCACCTACTACGATCCGGATCCGAACGAAGCGCCGCTCGAGCAGGCGCAGACCTTGGCGCTCGGCAAGCGCTTGTTCGTCGACGGCGAGCCGATCTCGCCGCAATCGGCCTTGTACGGCGCCGCCTCCTACGGCCGGCCGGCCGTGCTCGCGACCAGCGAGGTCGGTGGCACCACGTACACGCGCGTCGGCAATCGCTGCGCGACCTTCGAGGCCAAGACGACCGACGCCGACGACGCGGCCGAGGAAGCGCGCCTGGCCGCGATGGCCGGCCACGGAGCGTTCGGCATCCTCGGCTCCTCGGGCATGGATTCGACCTACTCGGTCGAGCCCGGGGCGAAGGTCTACTGGGCCGATGGGTCGGAGGCCGGCGAGGTGCTGGCCGCGCACACGTTCGAGCACTACCAGGTCGAAAAGAACGGCAAGGGCAAGCGCTGCTTTTCGCAGTCGTTGGACCCCGACGTGTCGTCGGCGTCGATGACGTTGTGCTTCGCCCGCAAGGACGTGCAGGAGCATGCGTCGCCCTTCGCCGCACTGATGGCCCCGCCGACGCTCGGCGCCGGCTTCGGATCGGCGGGCATCGTCGGGACGCTCGGGACCGAAGAAGACGTCTGGGGCGGGCTGACCGGGACCGAGATCGGCGAAGAATTCGGGGCCGGCGGACTCGGCTTGTCGGGCACCGGCCGTGGCGGCGGCGGCACCGGGGCGGGCACGATCGCCCTGGGTGGCGGCGGGCTCGGGACCAAGGGCGGCGGCGCCGGCTATGGCGTCGGCAGCAAGACCGCCTCGCCCAAGGCCAAGAGCTCGATCAGCACGAAGGTCACCGGCGAGCTCGCCAAGGATGTGGTCGAGCGCGTCGTCAAGCGCATGAGCAACCAGCTGCGGTACTGCTACGAGCGCGAGCTGACCGCCGATCCCACGCTCGAGGGGACCGTGACGGTCTCGGCGACGATCGGCTCGGGCGGCACCGTGTCGGCGACCTCCTCGTCGGGTCCCAAGGACGTCGCGGCGTGCATGGAGCGGGTCGTCAAGCGGGCGGCATTCCCCACGGGCAGCGGCATCACGATCGCCACGGTCACCGCGAAGCTGTCGTCGAAGTGACGCGACGTCGGCCGCTCTGATACGTTGCTGGCGATGCGCCGGCTCGTCCGTACCTTGTCGTTGCTCGTGCTCGGAGGCGGGCTCGGGCTCGCCGTCGCGGTCGCGTGCGCAACCGAGACCGATCAGCAGTGCCACGATCACGACCACTGCGACGTCGACTGCGCGGCCGACGGGTGCGAGCTCGACTGTGGCGGCGCGAGCAGCTGCGACCTCGCGTGTCAAAACGACTGCGACGCGGTCTGCCTCGATGCCAGCGAGTGCGACATCCACTGCGACGACGACTGTCACTACGTCTGCGAGCGCATCAGCAACTGCGACATCGCCTGCGGCGGCGGCTGCGACTACACGTGCCGCGATGCGTCCAACTGCGACGCGCTCGTGGGTGACGCCGCCCAGGTGCTGTGCGATCGCGTGGGCAACTGCAACGTGACTTGCCAGGGCGCCTGCGAGGTCACCTGTATCGGCACGGGCAACTGCGACGTGCAGTGTGCCGACGGCGAGCCTACCGATTGCAGCGACGGCCGACGGGTCTGCGGCGCCGCGAGCTGCTGAACGCCAGAAGCAGCACGACGACCGCCAGGCCCCCGTCGGGACGGGGTCGCCAGCGACAGCCGCAGCCATCGGCGCCGTCCTCGTCGTCGGCCGGGAGCGTGTCCGTGCCGCCGGAGCCGTCCTCGTCGCCGTCGTCGACGCCGTCGTCCCCGGACGTGCCGCCGTCGTCGTCGCCACCCGAGTCGTTGCTCCCGTCGCCAGCCCCTCCGTCGTCGCCCCCGGCCATGCCCCCGGCGATCTGCAGCTCGAAGACCTGGTCCGCGTCACCCCCGTGGCCGTCGCTGGCGCGGATCGTGACCATCGCGAGGGCGGGGGAGTCCGCCGTCGGCGTCATCGTGACCTCGCCGGTGGCCGCGTCGATCGTCATCCCGCTCGGTGCCTCGACCAGCGAGAACGCGACCACGTCGTCGACGTTCATGTCGACCGCGTCGGCATCGTACGCGTAGTTCTCCGCCACCGCCGTGCTCGTCGGCGGCTCGGTCTGAAACCGCGGTATCCAGTTGTACGGATCGGCGTGTACGAACACGACGCCTCCGACCGCGCGCGCGCCCGAGTGATCGCTCTGCTCGGGCCCGGCGTCCGACGGGTAGTTGACCACGCCGTTGGGCGTCATCGCGTCGACCCACATCTGCGTCGAGCCGCCGCCGTCCCAGTTGACGGCGCCTTCGCAGCCGAGCTCGCCCTGGGCGTAGGCGGCGAGCGCGTCGAGGGTCTTGCCCGCGGCGTGAGCGTGGCGACCGTCGACGGTGCCGAGCACCACCGTGCCGTCGGCGCGGTAGCCCGCGAACGTGCGGGGATGCGTGCCGACGAAGTCGCCCCCCAAACCCTGCTCCGACCACGCCGGGCCGGAGTTGGCCACGCCGTCCTCGACGATCAGACCACGCCCGCCCTGGGCCTCGTGGGCCTGCGCCCAGTCGGCGCCCGCGGAGACCATCGAGACCATCGGCGTGTCGTCGATCCCCAGGCCGAACACGCCCTCGCCCACGCTGTCGGACAGCACGACCCCCGCGTGCTTCATGAACGAGTTGGAGCTGCACACGCCGTCGAACGAAAAGAACGACGAGTTGACCGCGGCGACCGGCGCGATCGGGGCCGCGTTGGCCGCCGCGGACACCGTGGTGCACGTCGGCGGATCGTAGACCTCGATCTCCACACCCGGGACGGACAGGTCGACGTCGAGCACGTTGAGCACCTGCTCGCCGTCGGGGTCGTCGGATCGTCGCGAGCGCCAGACGACGCCCTCGCCCACGGGAACCTCCGACCACTGCGCGCCCACGGCGTAGAGCCGCAGGACGAACGCACCCGCCTGTGCCTCGCCGTCGAACGTGTC
This sequence comes from uncultured Pseudomonadota bacterium, assembly GCA_937896535.1. Lineage (GTDB taxonomy): Bacteria > Myxococcota_A > Polyangia > Nannocystales > Nannocystaceae > CALBMM01. The sequence goes on along the minus strand of CALBMM010000178.1, from coordinate 10,432 downwards.
GACGACGACGTACCGTGTACCCGCGGTCAGGTCGGCCTCGGCGATCGTGTGCCCGCGGGCGCGACAGCCCGTCGCGAGCGTTCCGTCCAGCGACAGGTCGTCGAGCAGATGCACGTCGTTGTCGACCACGTCGCCGTCGCCTTCGAGCCAGGCGGTGACCCGAGCGTCGGCCGGCAGCTCGAAGCGGTAGATCCACTCGTGCCCCGACTCGTCCAGGCCCGCGTCGCACGAGTACGCGTCGATGACGTCCGAGGCGGCGAGGGTCGTGTCGCCGCGTTGAAACCACGGGAGCTGATCGATCACCACGGGGTCGTCGGTCGTGCCCTGTCCCGGGGCGGCCAAGGCCGATCCGGACGAGAACGCGGCGATCGCCGTCGCCGCGAGGAGCCATCGTGCGCGCGTCATCTCCACCCCCTCACCGCTCGACCATACGCGGCCTGGGGCACGGCGCGCCTCCGCCGAACGCCCTAGTCAATTCGCGCGAAGCGTTCTCGCGCGAAGCGTTCTCGCGCGAGCGGTCACAGGTCGTCGCGCGTGATCGTCACGCCACCGTAGCTGAGCGATGCCGGCAGCGTCCGCCGCGCGACCGGCTCGTCGAACGCGGCACCACCGTACGCGTCGAGCACCTCCACCGTGCCGTCGCCCGCCACCTCGATGCGCAAGATCGACCGCGGCGACGTGGGGCCGTCGCCGATCAGCGCGCGCGGTCCGGCGCCCAGACACGCCATGCTCACCAGGCCCAGCTCACCCTTGCGGCCGGGGTAGTACGCGTGATGGTGGCCGCTGACGAACATCGTGACGTCGTGGGCGACGAGCATGTCCTCGAGCGCGGCGTCGCCGATCACTTCGTCCTCGCGCCCCTGCGCGAACGGGTACAGCGGCACGTGGCCGTACAGGATCTTCACCGGCTGGTCCGCGCCGGCAAGGAGCTGGTCTTCGATCCAGGTCATGTGCGCCGCCGGAAGCGGACCGATCGTCGTCGAGTCCACGGCGACGAACAGCACGCTGCCCAGCGTGAAGCTGTACGACAGCGGCCACGCGGTGTCGTCGAGCCACTGCACGTCGGGCTTTCGCGCCGCCCACTCGTCCACGTAGATCTGCCGCTCGTCGGCGAAGCCACCGTAGCCCGACGCATCGTGGTTGCCCGGCGAGACGGCGAAGGGGATCCCCGCCGCGGCGAGCGGATCGGACACCGCCGCGTGAAACCCCGCCCACATCGCGTGGTAGTCCAAGCCCGCCTGCTGTCCCGCGACCATGTCGCCCGTCGACAGCACCACGTCCGGCTGCAGCGCGACGATGGCCGCGGTCGCGGCATGGACCTCCGCCTGGTAGGTCGTGCTGCCGTACGAGCCGTTGAGGTCGGAGACCACCGCGATCGTGATCGGCTCGATCGTCGGTGCGCCGGTCGTGGTGTCGCCGCTGCCGTCGTCCGTGTCGCCGACGGAACCGGTGTCTGGGCCGGTGGTCGGCGAGGTCGAGGTCGCGGCGGCGCCGGAGGCGTCGTGCATCCCAGGTCCGTCGCTTCCGGCGGCCGTGCCGGAGGTGTCGTCACCGACCACGTGCGGCTCGGTTCCACCCGAGGACGCGTCGCCGCCACACGCGAGCGCGACGACGGCGATCGAGGCCAACCAGCGAGAACGCGGATCCATCCACCCCAGCCTACGCGCTCGCGGCTCGCCGCACCCTACGCCGCGCTGCCTACGTCCACTACCGCGAACGCAACGACCCGTTGCCGTGGATGCAAGAGTTTACGGCGCAACCGCGATGCGGTACGTCGATCGGAATGTCCGACGACGGCGGCCCCGAGTACCCGTTCGTGCCCTACCGCCCCGAGCGGTTGTCCCACGACGAGTCGCTGCGGCGCGGTCGCGAGTTCTACGCCAAGGTCGATCGCCGTCGCAGCGTGCGACACTTCGCCGCCGACCCCGTCCCGCGCGAGGCGATCGAGCTGGCGATCCGGGCGGCCTCCACCGCGCCCTCGGGCGCACACCGGCAGCCGTGGACGTTCGTCGCCGTCGACGACGCCGAGATCAAGAAGCAGATTCGGATCGCCGCCGAAGCCGAAGAGCGCGAGAGCTACGAGGGCGGACGCATGCCCCCCGAGTGGATCGAGGCCCTCGCCCCGCTCGGCACCGACTGGCACAAGCCGTACCTGGAGACGGTGCCGTGGATCGTGGTCTGCTTCGAGCAGATCCACGGCTTTTACCCCGACGGTCGCAAGCGCAAGAACTACTACGTGCGCGAGAGCGTGGGTCTGGCGTGCGGGCTGTTCATCGCGGCGCTGCACGAGATGGGCCTGTCGACGCTGACCCACACGCCGAGCCCGATGGCGTTTCTCACCAAGATCCTCGGTCGGCCCACGCACGAGCGACCGTTCGTGCTGTTTCCCATCGGCTACCCGACCGCCGACGCGAAAGTGCCCGACCTGCGCCGCAAGAGCCTCGACGAGGTCGCGGTGTTCAATCCCAAGCCGACGAGCTGAGCCCGCTCAGGCCACGCGCCGCGGCAACGGCCGATGCGGACGCGGTGCGCCGAGCCGCGCGAGCACCGTGACGAGCGTCCCGAGCAAGACGACGGTGGAGACCCAAAACAGCGCGTCGGCGATCGCGTAGGTCGGCAGCGGCGTCGGCATCGCCGCGAGGGTGCCGTCGGCGGCCACCGGGGCCCGCGCCAACGGCAGCGGCGCCCCGAAGAACGCCGTGGGCGCTTCGCCCTTGACCGAGGTCAGCTGCACGGTCGCCACGGTCAGCAGAAGACCCAGTAGCGACAGCCAACACGCCCGCCGCAGCGACACGACCCCGCACGCGGCCACGAGCGCCGCCAGCGGCACCGCGACCGACAGCCAGTGCAGCATGTGCACCCCGCTGATGTGACCGTGGACGGCTCCCACGGCAGGGTCGACGCGCCAGCGGCCCCCCGACATTCCCGACGCTCAGCCGGCCGTGTCGACGATGAGCCCCGCGTAAAACCGCACCGCGGTGGCGAAGGCGTCGACCCGCACGTGCTCGTCCGTCCCGTGGATCATCGCTCGCTGCGCGCTGCGGATCGCCAGGGGCAAGAAGCGATAGACCTGCGACGAAAGGCCCTCGTAGTGGCGGGCATCGGTGCCGCCCACGACCAGATACGGGGTCACGAGGACCCCGTCGAAGGTCCGACGGATCGCGTCGCGCACGGCGGCGAAGCCCTCGGTGTCGACGGCCGAGGTGCGCGAAGGATCACGGCACGCCCCGATGCACTCGACCGTGATCGCCTCGTCGTCGACGACCTCGACCACGTGTTCGCGCACCGACTCGACCGTGTCCCCGGGCAGGATCCGGAAGTTGACGACGGCGCTGGCGTTTTGGGCCAGCACGTTCTCGGCGCTGCCGGCGGAGAAGATCGTGGGTGCGGTGGTCGTGCGCACCGACGCCGCCGAGGCCGGGTCGGTCGTCAGCGCGGTCGCGACCACGCCGTCGAGCAACCACAGGTTCGCCAGGGCCAGCCGCGCGCCGAGCCCCATGTGCGGGGCCAGCGTCTCGATCATCTGCCGCGTCGGACCGTCGAGCCGCGCCGGCATCTGCTCGTCCTCGAGCCGAGCCACGGCCGCGCCCAGCCGTCCGATCGCCCCCTGTGGCGGGGGCATCGACGAGTGGCCGCCCTCGGCCGACAGCGTGAGTCGAAACGACGCGTAGCCCTTCTCGGCGATCCCCACGAACGCGACCGGGGGCTCGATCCCCGGCAAGGCCCCCTCGACGATGAGCCCGCCCTCGTCGAGCACGAACGCGAACGAAAGACCGCGCTGCGCGAGGGTCTGCGCGAGCACCTTGGCGCCCTCGGTGCCGCCGACCTCTTCATCGTGACCGAAGGCGAACACGATCGTGCGTCGCGGCGAAAAGCCCTGGGCCAGGAGCGCCTCGGTCGCCTCGAGGATCGCGACGACCGACGTCTTGTCGTCGAGCGCACCTCGGCCCCAGATCGTGCCGCCCTGCACCCGCCCGGCAAACGGCGGATGCGTCCAGTCGGCCTCGGTGCCGGGCTCGACCGGCACGACGTCGAGGTGGGCGACGAGCAGGATCGGGGGCAGCAGCGGGTCACTGCCGGTCCACGTGTACAGCCACGATCGTCCGACGGCCTCGACGTCGATCGCAGCCGCGCCGTGCGTGCGCGGAAACGACTGCGCGAGGTACTCGTGCAACGCGTCGAAGGCCGCCGGCGTGCCGCCGCTGGGCAGCGAGACGGTCTCGATCGCCAGCGCACCGGCCAGGTGCTGCGCCGCCGCAGCCTCGTCCAGCGGCGGCAGGGTCACCGGCGCGGGATCGGGCAGCGCCGGCGGCGACAACATCAGCGCCCGCACCGTGCAGACCCCTGCGAGCGCCAGCCCCCCCAGTCCCGCGTACTTGGCGATCTTGCGCAGGCGCGGCCGGCTCATGGCACCCAGTCCGCGTCGTTGGTCAGCACCAGCCGCGCCAGCCGAGCCGCGACCGCGGAGGACTCGGCGGCCTCGCGATTGCGCACGACGATGCGGTGCTCGCCGGCCGACAGCCGAAAGTCGAGGTCGCGCAGCTCGCAGTCGGAATCGGCGTTGGGCATCTCGAGCACCCTCTGCCACCGCCAGTGTCCGAACACCTGCGGACCCGGGCGGCGCTCGTTGCCGCAGCCGAAGTGCCACAGCTTCTCCGCCCCGTCGTCGACGTAGACGAAAAACGAGTCCGCGTCGCCGCGATCGCCCCCCAGATGATCCTCCCAGACCAGGCCCCACACGTAGTAGCGACCCGATTGCGGCAGGCTCACCGAGAATGTGGCGCGCCCCTGGTTGGCCTCCATCGCAAACACGTACGCGCCGACGTGCGGGTCGTCGCCGTGGTGCATCGGGTCGACGAGCTCGGCGTCGACGGCCGACACCTCGATCGACACCGGACTCCACCACGCCCGCAGACGGTCACGCTGCACGAACACGAGGGCAGCGACGCCCAGCAACCCGACGCCCCCCGCCGCGATGGCCCAACGACGCGCACGACGACGACGGCCCGGGTCGAGCGCTTCGACGAGCGCGGTCATGCTCGGCCAGCGGCGATCCGGGTCGGGCTGCAGCCCCCGGCGCAGCGCCTCGAACACCCATTCGTCCACGTCCGTGTCGCCGGGATCGCGCACCCGCCCACGCTCGGCGTTGAACGTGACCTCGGCGAACGTCTCCCCGTCGAACGGGTGCTGGTGGTAGAGCGCCTCGTAGGCCGACACGCAGAACGCGAACTGATCGCTGCGCGCATCCACGGTGCGTCGGTGTGCCTGCTCGGGGGCCATGTACGCCGGCGTGCCGATCAGCGCCCCCGTGCTCGTCAGGTCCGACGACTCGTCTTCGGGCACCGTCTCGACGATCGGCTCCTCGGGCTCCCCCGCGGCGGCGCGCACCAAGCCGAAATCGGTGACCTTGACCGCCCCGTTCTCGGCGACGAGCACGTTGGCCGGCTTGAAGTCGCGGTGGATCAACCCGGCCTCGTGGGCCGCCGCCAGCCCCAAACCCGCCAGTCGGTACTTGGCCAGCACCGCCGGCCACGCCGGGTCGTGGCGCCGCGTCCACTCTCGCAGCGTGACGCCTTCGACGTACTCCATCACCACGAACGGTCGCTCGCCGTGCGTACCCACGTCGTACACGGCGACCACGTTGGGGTGCGAGAGCTTGGCCATCGCCTGCGCCTCGCGCAAGAAGCGACGTCGCGTACGCGCGCGGTCACGCTCCTTGCGAGGCTGCATCAGCTTGATCGCGCGCGGCCGCTCGAGCTCCGGATCGAACGCCTCGTACACGACACCCGACGTGCCGGTGCCGATCACCCGCGAGATCCGATAGCGCCCCAGCTGCTCCGGCAGCGCCTGGTCGGTCCGGCCCGTCTCGCCGTCCTCTCCGTTCGCCACCGGTTCCTTCATGCGCGCGAGCCTGCGGGCAGTGTACCGAGACTCCGCAGGCCGCGACCGCACCGCCGCCGGGTGCGAGCGTGTGGGGTGCACGCGCGCTATCCTGCGCTCCGAGTGGAACGACGCTCCAGCACCGCACTCGGGACCCGCCGGGGGCCTTTCGCGATCGCCGTGACCGCCGCTGCGCTCACCGGGTGCGCCGGGGAGCTCACGGTGCTCGCCGCGTTGGCGTTCGGCATGACGCTCGGCGCGTGGATCTTGGGCTCGAGCCGCCACCGTCGCGCGCTGTACGAGGCCGAGACGCTCAAGCATGCGATCGCGACCGGCCAACATCGCGCCCTCGAGGGCACGCTGCGATCCGAGCTCGCCCTCGCCGAGGCCGGGGAGGCGGTCAGCCTCGAGCGCCAGTGGCTCGCCCGCGCACAGCTGGGCGGGTTGATGGTCGCCGAGTGGCGCCTGGACGAGGCCGCGCAGATCTACGGCACCGACGACGACGAGGCGAAGATGGGCCCGCACCTGCGAGCCCTCGCCGCGTTCGGCCGCCACGAGCTGGCCTTGCTGACCGAGCCCGCCACCGAGGCGCGGCTGCAGCAGATCCGCCTCGACCGCGACGAGTGCCTGCGCCACGTTCCTGGGCGCTTTCGCAAGGACGTGGCCGCGGCCTGGAACGCGGTGGAGGGGTTGTGCCTGATCCGGATGGGCCACGCCCGTGAGGCCGTTCCGTTGCTCGAAAAAGGACTCGCCTCGCTCGAGTACAACCCCGCGCTCGTCGTCTACCAGTACCACCTCGGTCAGGCGTACGAGCACCTCGGCGAGCGTCGCCTCGCCGCCGCGCAGTACGAAAAGGCGAGTCGGTCCTTCCCCGGCACCCGCCTGGCCAGCGATGCCCAGGCTCGACTGCGCGCGCTCGGCCCCGGGCAGGGCGGACTCTTCCGCGGCATGCTGCCCGAAGCGCCGGAGCCGACCGAGGTGACGGCGCTCGCGGTGCGCGACGACGCGGGGCTCGACGATGCGGGGCGCGACGACGCGGGGCGCGACGACGATGAGGACGAGCGCGAGGTCGACGACGGCGAGGACGAGCGCGAGGTCGACGACGCCGCGCTCGCCGACGACGAGGATCCGCCCAAGGAACGCTCGGCCTGACCGGTCCCCGATCGAGGGGGCGCGGCGACCCCGCAGAACGCGGATCCGCCGCTGACGGCGGCCTGCAAACGACGATCAGCCGAATCCGCGCGATCTGCCGCGTCGCGGTGACCGTCTGGTAACCTAAGTTGCAGCGTGGACAACCCGTCCAGCAAACCCGGGCGCCTTCGTCGGGCGTTCAAGACCATCAACCACAGCCTCGCGTACGCGCGCCATTTGGCGCGTGGCAACCACTTCGCGGGGGAGATGTCGTGGACGCGTCCGGGCACGCCGCCCGTGGTGCTCGCGCACGGCTTTTTGGGGACCCGCGGAACGATGGTTCCGCTGACGCAGCGATTCCAGTCCGACGGCCGGGTCGTCTTCAGCTACCACCACGGCACGTTCCAACTGCGTTCGTTGCGAGCGTCGGCGCAAGAGCTCGTCGATCACCTCCACGCGCTCCATCGTGAGCTCGGCGTCGACAAGGTCGACCTCGTCGGCTTTTCGATGGGAGGTCTGGTCGCGCTGCACGCGATCAAGTTCTTGCAGGCCCACCAGATCGTTCGCCGCGTCGCCCTGCTCGGCGCGCCCACGAGCGGAACGTGGGTCGGCCTCGCCGGCGTGGCGACGGCCGGCATGGTCAGCCCCTCGGTCTGGCAAGTGCTGCCGGGCAGCGAGTTCCTTCGCGACCTCCGCGAAGCGCCGCTGCCCCCGGGCGTTCGCGTCCGGCAGATCAGCGCGTCCGAGGATGCGCTGTGCCCGTTGCCCGCCCCGCTGTCGGGCGTCGACCGCGAGCGCGACTACCTCGTGCTGCCCGGAGGACACTCGTCGCTGGTCGTGTCCAAGCCATTCTACGTCAAGCTGCGCGAGTTCTTCGACGACGAGGCCGCCGTCGCGCGCCGCGACCCGGTGCCCGAGCCCGCCCCGTCCGCGGACGGAAGCGGGGGCGTCGACGAAGGCGCCGCCGCCTGAGCCGAGCCCACGACGCGCCCCAACGACAACGGCCGCCGCACGCGAGGTGCGACGGCCGTCGAAATCTTCGGTGAGCTCGGCTCAGCCGCCGGTCGAGCTGCCGCCGGAGTCGCTGCCGCCGGAGTCGGTGCCGCTGCCGCCGCCGATGCCGTTGACGCACGAGTCGGCGAAGTCGGTCGAAAGGCCACTGATGACCTCGATCGTGCCGGCGCAGTCGCACTCGTCGACCGCCGCCGCCGAAACGTCGCACAGCGGGTTTTCGACGCACGCGTCGACGAAGGTCTTCTTCTCGGCGTCGTCGCCGGTGAACATGCAGTTGGAGTTCTCGACGCCGCAGTCGTACAGCTGCTCGCAGGCCTGCATGCAGGTCTTCATGACGGGCACGCAGCTGCTGGTGTCGCCACCGGTCGAGTCGGCCGGCGTCGTGTCGGTGCCCGGCGTGGTCGCCGTGCCCGTGTCCGTGGCGCTGCCGTCGGTCGTCGGCGTGTCCGTGGTGGTGGGCGTTTGGCCCGTCGTGTCCTCGGTGCCCGAGTCGTCACCGGGGCAGCCGGTGAAGACGAAAAGCGCCGACGCGATCAAGGAAATCGATTGAATCTTCATGTGAAGGTCTCCCTGTGACGGACCGGTGACTACCAGGACTCGCCACGAACGCAAAGCCTACGTCGCGTTTGGCGTTCTGGCATCGATTTCTGGCCCGCGCATTTTCCGCAACGCGAGAGTTCACCTTCGCGTGGCGTGGGGCCTGGAGTGAGCCGGCGTTCAGTGCAGCCGGACGCGACGGTGTCAGTACTCGATGACGCCCTTTTTCTTCAGGGCGACCAGCTGCTTGGCGAGCGTGACGTCGTCGAGCTCGCTCGTGTCGAGAATGGTGAACCAGTCGCCCTGCTCGAACAGCGTCTGTAGCAAGCCGAGCTCTTTGGCTTCGAGCTCGCTCCACTTGACCGGCGACGGCTTGACGATCTCGACCGTGTCCCCGGCCTGCGGCAGCTTGTGTCGCTTGTTGATGTTCTTGAGCTCGTCCTCTTGCCGCGCCGCTTCCATCAACATGTGCTCGAGCGACATGTTGATCTCGTGCTCGACCTCTTCGATCGCCGTGCTCTCGAGATCGAAGCTGCCGCGCGACCACAGCAGCATGCGCAGCAGTGCCTTTTCCGGGTGCAGGTTCTCCGAGCCGGTGATCGTGGCGTAGAAGACGTGGCCCTCGCGCAGGTGCAGCTTGCCGACGCGCTCGCGCTCGGGATCCTTGACCTTGAGCGTGCCGGTCTTGCGGCTCGTCGCCAGCCACTGCAGCACGTCCATCAGCGGGATGTCCTCGAGCGATCCGGTCATCGAGCGACCGGCGGTCGTCTCCACGCCCTTTTTGCTCTCGCCCGCGCGCTTTTGCGACGCCTCCGCCTTGTCGACCTCTTCGACCCGGGCCAGGCTCGAGCCGATCGCGAGACGGTCGCCGGTCCGCAGCATCGCGTGCAGGACTTTCGACCCGTTGATCAGCGTGCCGTTGCGCGAGCCGAGGTCGCGCAGCCAGTACCGACCGCGCGCCGGATAAAAGCGCACGTGTTTGCGGCTGACGGCGTCGTCGGCGAGCACCAGATCCACTTCACTCGACCGACCGGCGATGAAGCTCTTGCCGTCGAGGGGGAACTGCTGGCCTTCGTACTTGCCGGCGACGAAGCGCAGAACCTGAACCTGGTCTGGAGCCACTGCCGATCACAGTACGCACGCGGTCTGCGCCCGTCAAACCTCGTGACGCCGGTCATCCGTCCAGGATCGGCCTCGCAAGCCATCGTGGCGCCACGATCCTGGTCGCGGCCGAGGGGATCCACCCGGGGCGTTGCCGCCGCCCGCCGGCAAAAGCCGTGGATCCACGTCTTGTCGCTTGCCGGGTCGCGGACAATGCTCATGAACGTGTCGGGTCGGAGTCGTTTTCATGGGTGATCATCGTCGATGGCGTGAGCGCGTGCGTGGCCTGGGGATCGGCCTTCTGGGCCCCTTGATGGTGATGGTCGGGCTCGTGGGGTGTGCCCACCGTCCCGCCGGCGATCCGTACCCGCGCGACAACCCGGCCCCCCGCACCGTGATCGCCCAGCCCGGGGCCTACGACGACGTCCGGATCCAGGGCTCGTACCGCAAGGCGGGCGAGGACGGCGTGCTCGGCTACGAGACGATGACCGACGGCGAACAGATCACGGTCGTGGAGTACGTGCACACGTATCCCGAGCCGATCGACTCGTTCCCGCAGGTGTATTGGTCCGACCGCTGGTACTACAACGTCCACGGCGACTTCGTGTACTACGACCCCTACTGGGGCACGTGGGTGTACTACTACGGACCGCCCGCCCCGCTGGTCGCGTGCTGGAACGGGTACTACCCGTGGGCGCCCTACTACTGGGGCTACGGCTACTACGGCGCCGGTTGGGATGGCGCAGTTGTGTGGGCCGCGGCGTTGCTG
>CALBMM010000177.1 GCA_937896535.1 uncultured Pseudomonadota bacterium | reverse complement strand
CCTGCGAGAACCCGGTGACGATCGGCAGGCCCTGCGTGGGTCGCTCGTTCCGAAGTACGTCGATCGCCTTGGCGAGCTCGTCGGCCGCCGACGACACCCCCGCCGAGAACGCCGCGACGTCGGGATCGCGGGCCCGCAACGGAAACCACGAGTAGCCGCCGCCCTCCGCGTCGGCGATCCCCTGCACGAGGATCAGGCGGGCCGGGCCGGTGAACGTGTCGAACAGGTGGCCGAAGTTGTCCGGCGTGTCGCCGAGGCCGTGGATGGCCACGATCATCGGGAGAGGATCTTCGGGGCCAGCCGCGCCGAGAACGCGCTCACGGTAGAAGACCCCGGCCGCCGACGGCAGGGGGGCGGGCGTGGGATCGGGCTCGGCGAGCGCCGGCGCCGGTGCGGAATCTGCGGGGGCGGCCGCGGCCCCCTGCGACGCCGGTGTCGACGTGGACTTGGGCGTGGCCGCCGGTGCCTGCTCACAGGCGACCACGAGCGCGAGCGATCCGAGGACCAGGCGGGCGCGCAGCATCGGCGAAGGATAGCGATGCCCCCGTGCGCCGTCGAGCGAACGACCTGCGACGACGGCCACCCGCGGACGCCGGTGCTACCGTACGCGGGTCGCGGGAGAACGAGGGCATGAACTACCAGAGCTTGGAACGTGGGATCGGGCGCTGGGTGCTCGCAGGTATGGTCGGGACCGGCATTGCGGCGTCGCCCGCCGTCGCCGAGGCCGCGAACCCGACCTACTACGCCGACCAGATGTCGTTTCTGACCGACATCACCACGACGGTCACGGACACCTACGACGACCCGGGGTACCAAGACAGCCAGAACGACGCGCAGATGAGCTCGGTGGTCGGGGAAACCGACTACATGAGCACGGGGTTCACCAACCTCAACCTCGTCGTCGGCATCGGTCAGGATCCTCGGTACTGCTCGGGCTGCAACGGATCGTTCCAGCTGTCGTTTCAGACGACGAGCGTCGGCAATGCCACCGGGGTCGAAGGCGTCGGATTCATGGTCGATGCGCACAACGTGGGCACGCCGTTCTTCGCGTTCATCACCTTCGGCGACGGGACGACGGACAACGTGGTGCTTCCCGGTCCCGGCAACTTCTGGGCCGTGTCGGCCACCGAACGCATCGTATCGATCCACGTCGGGCTCAGCGGCGGCGTGTCGACACAAAACGGCTACTTCGAGATGGACGACCTCGTGGTCGGCGACGGTCTGACCAGCAACTGCTGCGCGCCCGCCGGCGACGGATCGGCCGGATGCTCGGAGGCGACCTGCGAGGCCGACGTGTGCGCGATCTTGCCCGATTGCTGCGCCGTGTCGTGGGATGCGGTGTGCTCGGCGCAGGCGTTCACGACCTGCGACGTGTTGTGCTCGGTGTGCGGCGACGGCATGGTCACCGGGGCCGAGCCGTGTGACGACGGCGGCGAGTCGGCCACGTGCGACATCGACTGCACCGCACCGGCCTGTGGGGACGCGGTGGTCAACATGACGGCCGGCGAAGCCTGCGACGACGGAGGAGAGTCGGAGGCGTGCGACCCCGATTGCACCGCGGCGACGTGCGGCGACGGGACGCTCAACCTCACCGCCGCCGAGGAATGCGACGACGGCGGTGAGTCGGCGACATGCAACCTCGACTGTACGCCGGCGACGTGCGGCGACGGCGTGGCCAATGCGACGGCCGGGGAGGAGTGCGACGACGCCGGCGAGTCCGAGACCTGCAACGCCGACTGCACGGCCGCGGCGTGCGGCGACGGCTTCGTCAACGTCACCGCGGGCGAGGACTGCGACACCACCGTGGAGAGCGAGACCTGCGACCTCGACTGCACGGAGGCGCATTGCCCCGACGGCTACGTCAACGCGGCGGCCGGGGAAGAATGCGACGACGGCAACATCCTCGACGGCGATGGTTGCTCGTTCAACTGCAAGCTCGAGATGGACGACCCCACGACCAGCGGGGGTGACGACGCCTCGGGCGGCGGCCCCACCTCGGGGGACTCGGCGGACTCGTCGGGCGGCGACTCCGGCTCCGGTGACGACGGGACGAACCCGCCCGCGGGTTCGACCGGGGACGAGGCCGGAGGGTCGAGCACGGGCGCGATGGCCGACACCGAGGGCAGCGGCGACGGCGGTGGCAGCGGCTGCAACTGCCGCGCCGAGGGCGCGGGCGGCAACCCCCTGTGGGCGATGTTGCTGCTGTTTGGTCTCGGGGCGGCACGCCGCCGCCGGGATTGAGCGTCGTTGTCGGTCGGCACCCCGGCGGCATACGGACCGCCGGGGCCGACTCGGGCGTACTCGGATGATTTTGGCCCAGACGTGGGCAATCCGGATCGCCGTCGGCGCTCTCTTGGAGAGCAGACCCGCATCCTCCACCTGCGGGCTCCGCCACCATGAAGACCATCGCCGTTCCCCTGTCCGTCGCCGGCACGTTGCTCGGCGCGCTGTCCCTGTCCGCCTTCTTGCTGCCCGGTGCCGCGCAGGCCGGGGGCGGTGTCTCCAACGTCACCTCGAGCACGATCAAGATCGACGGGGTGAGGTACTGGCGCAAGAAGGCCAACGAGGCGTTCCTCGGCGGCGTGGGGGAGAAGAAGGCCCCCGCCGTGGGGTCCAACTACTTCCAGCTCGTCCAGCCCGCGCCCAAGGGGATCTACAAGGTCCACACGGGATCACCGGTGACGATCGCGAAGAACACGACACACGACTGGAACGTCACCGCCGGACGCAGCAACGTCACCGTCGGGGCGGGCAGCAACGGCGACAAGGCCAAGAACTACACTCTGTACAAGATGCGGATCGACCTCGGCAACCGCAAGGGTGACCTCCGCTTCGAGACCAACCGCGCGATCAAGCAGCTCAACGCCCTCAAGGCCGAAGGGAACACGGGGCGCATGATCTCCGCGGTTTGGATCCTGATCGAAGGTTCGGAGTCGAGCGCCAGCTGCTACTCCGGCGATCTCGACGTCAACGCCGCGGGCTGGACGATCGACACGACCGCCCAGGGATGTCGTGAGACCAGCTACGCCGTCTCGCCCGGGAGCATCGTCGCCTACGAGATGGTGAAGGTGGACGAGTGGGAGAAGGCGGAGCTGACCGACAAACCGACGTGCCCGGCCGGGACGCAGTACGAGATCCGCAGCTCTGCCCTCCATCCCCAGGACCGGTGCGTCAAGACGAAGGTTTCCGACCGCGGCGTGCGGTGCAAGCTCGCGGTCACCGACGATCGCAGCAACTGGTACGTCAAGGAGCGCGCCGGCCGAGACACGTGCAAGTCCCGCAAGGGCAAGCCCGACAAAGACGTCGAGTGCGTGCACGGCTCGGACAAGTACGTGGCGCAGTCCGGCAAGGACAAGTGCGAGGAGACCACCGAGACGTACTCCGATCCCAGCTGTCCCGCCGGCTACGACTACGACGCACGCACCGGCAACGACAAGGACGTGTGCAAGCTCGAGGGCATCGAGAGCTTCGACGTGGACGCCAACGCGGGCTTTTAGCGGTACCGCTCAGCCCGCCGGGACCGCGCGCCAAAAGCCGCTGTCGGGCGGGTCGCTCTCGTCGATGCCGCCGGTCTCGCACACGCCGAACGTGCTGACGTAGATGTAGCCGTCGGGGCCGACGTCCCAGCCCGACGGGACGCCGAGGTGGCCCATGTGCTCGTCGCGGGTCACGGTGCCGTCTTCGGCCAGCTCCATCGCGCGTACGAACCCCAGGCAGTAGTCGCCGAACAGCACCGCGTTCGTCAGGCCGCCGCCGTAGGGATCGGCGCCCCGCGGCTGGTATTGCAGACCCACGTAGACGGTGCGCGCGACCGTGGCGCGCACGTCGTCGTCTTCGCTCATGTAGTCGGTGATCTCGTCGTGCTGCCACGAGGTCACGGGGGGCACCGTCCCGTTGCAGTCGCCGTTGCACGGGCCTTCCACCCCGGCCCAGCCGAAGTTTTGCCCCGGTGCGGTGACCACGTCGACCTCTTCGTAGTCGTCCGCCCCCACGTCGCCGAACCACCAGCGGCCGAGATGGTCGTACACGCCGGTCCACGGCGAGCGCAGCCCGATCGCGTAGACGTTGGGGCTGCGGTCGGGATCGTCGGGCCACGGATTGTCGGGCGCCGGAGTCGAGCCCGACCCGTCCGGCTCGCGGTTGGGGATCACGCGCACGAGGGCGGACAGATCGTTGGCTGCGTTCTGGCCGTTGCTCGAGACTCGCTTGTCGCCGAACAACGCCCACAGCGCCCCCGTGTCGTCGAAGCCGATCTCGCCCACGTTGTGCCACGGCCGCGGCGCAGCGGGGTCGCCCGCCCCGAGGATCGTCGTCTGGCTCGCCGCCGTCGCTGCGAGGTCGTCGGAGTCGAACGTGAAGCGGAAAACCGCCGAATCGGTCTGCGAGATGCAGGTCGAGATGTACACGAAGCGGTTGGTCGCAAAGTCCGGATCGAAAGCGAGGCCGAGCAGGCCGCAGTCGAGGTCGGAGTGCACGTCGGCGACCCTGAACTCGCCGCGGCGAACCAGAGCATCGTCCTGACGGGTGAAGTGGCCAACGCGACCGTCCTTGTGCAAGGCGAGCAGCTCGGCCGTCCCCGGGATGAAGCGGAACTTGGTGACGAGGGTGAAGTCGTCGGGCGTGTCGAGCTCTTCGAACGACAGGCGCAGGGGGCCCTGGGCAGGGGCGTCGTCGGTGGCGGCCGCCCCGTCGTCGTCGCCGGCCTCGTCGCGGCAGGCGGCGAGGGCGACGAGGGCGAGGGCGAGGGCCGCCGAGCGCGGTCGTGGGTCGTCACAGGGGCGGCGCATCACAGGGCCTCGATGAAGGTGCGAAGCTTGCCGATCGTCTCGGCGTCGCGCCGGTCGATCCCGACCGGCGGCATGTCCTGCAGGTCCGGGTCGTCGTGCTCGCCCGACAGCGCCAGGAACAGGATGCTCGTGCTCGGATCGCCCGGCACGATCCGCGTGCCGTCGGCCGAGGCGCTGCTCTGCGTCGGCTGGTCGATCGTGTTGGCGAGGGCGACCTCGGGACGCAGATCGAAGCTGGCGTTCTCGCTGCGGCCGCCGTTGTGACAGTGCACGCAGTTGCCGTAGAAGTAGCGGAGGATCTCGGTCGACGCGGTGTCCCCGGTGTCGATCGGCGCCGCCGGGTTCGGCGTGTCATCGAGCACCGACGCGAGCGCCTCGAGGCCATCGCCGCCATCGGCACCCGCCAGCTGCGCGCGCGTCAGGCCGAGCACCGGGTGCGGTGCCGTCTGGTGGCACAGCTTGCAGTCGAGCTCGGCGGGAATGGTGTGCTCGAACCCGTCCTGGGGCACGGCCACGCGGTCGTCGAGGCTCAACCGCGTGCCGTCCGTGCCCGTGTCGTCCCACTGATAGACCGCGTAGCCCCACTCGCCGTCGTCGACCGACTTGACCAACACGCGCGTCTCGACCGGGACGCCGTCGTAGCCGAACGTCTTGAAGATCAGCGTGCCGCGCGGATAGACCCACGCGTCCGGATCGGTGGTGTCGATGCGCTCGCCCGGCGGCACCACGACGTGGCGGGTCTTGTCCGATCCGTTGCTGTACAGCGGATAGCTCGGCGCGTATCCGATCGCGACCGATGGCACGTCGGTGAGGTCCGGCGCGTTCGGGTACAGGCCCAGCTCGCCCAGCGTCGGCGGCAGGGGCTTGGTCGCGTCGCGCAGTGGCGAGTCGTCCGGCAGACCGTCGTCGCCCGGCGCACACGCCCCGAGCACCCACGAAAGCCCCGCAACCTGCCAACGCCGCATCGCGCCAAAACTAGCAGACGTTGGCGTCGCGCTCACACCTCGAGGCGACGGCTGCCCAGCGCGATCCGCCGCAGCAGCAGATCCAGCAGCAACAGCGGCAGCAGGATCGCCCACAGCACCTCGGGCCACAGTGCGCGCACGCGCGTGCGGCCCTTCGGATCGCCCGGGGCGGTCAGCACCTCGTCGATCGGCCCCGCGGACGTGCCCGACGCCAGCGCTTCCACCTTCGCGGGATCCGGCGACAGTTGCGCCGGCGACAGCTCGGCGGGGTAGGGCACCGATACCTGTTCGACGCCTTCGGCCGCCAATCGTCGCGGCGACTGCGACTCGTCGTACAGCTTCGCGGTCACCAGCCGCTGCCCCGAACGTACGTCGCGGATCTCGGCCTCGTATCGACCGGGCGCCGACAGATGCAGCGGCAGCGTCGTCGTCCGGCGCTCGCTGTCTTCGGGCTCGGCCGGATCGACGACCTCGATCTCGCCGACGAGGTCGTTGGCAAAGCCCTCCGGCGAGTCCACGTCGACGACGACCCGGAACGCGCCTTCGTCCGCGCCGCGCGAGATCGTGATCTCGGCGCCCCCGAGCAGCGACGCGCCCTGGCGCATCGTGTCCCGGGCCAGCTGGCTGAAGAACTTCGGGTACCCGCTCCATGTCAGCCACCGCGCGGCCCAGCGGTTCTTCGCGTCGGAGGCGAAGGCGGCGGTGCGCCCCAGGCCCCGTCGGCCGCGCACGAGCAGCTCGTCGCCCTCGTGCGTGCGCAGAATGACCTCGGACATCTTCTTGGCGTCGACCGGCACGATGCCGCGCAGCCCGGGGGCGCGGCCGAAGTCGATGCCTCGCAGCATCTGCACGTTCTTGGCGACCCGCGGCATCAACGACCGTTCCTGCGTCGCGTTGCGGGTCACCTCCCGCGTCTCTCGCGAGAAGATCCGCGGCACGTCGGTACCATCGTGCGAGTAGTAGAACCGGCCGCGGCCGCGGTTGGCCACGCGGCGCAGCAGATCCTTGCCGGCCCCCGCGCCCACGCCCACCGACGACACGGTGATGTCGGCGTCGCGCATGTCCGCCAGCAGGGCATCGATGCCCGCCTCCGGCGACTGCCCGTCCGACAGAAGGATCACGTGCTTGACCAGGGCGTTGGACCCCGCCAGCTGCAGGTACGACTCGCGCAGCGCGGGCAGGGCGTTGGTGCCACCGCCGGAGCTGAGGCGGCGGATGTCGCCCGCGATCCGGATCCGGTTGGCGGCAGGCTGCAGCCGCACGAGCACGTGCGGGCGCGAGTCGAACGCGATGACCCCCAGCTCGTCGGTCGGATCGAGCGTGCTCGCGGTGGCGCGCGCCGCTTCCTTGACCAGATCGAGCTTGTCCTCGCTGCTCATCGATCCGCTCTTGTCGATGACGAGCACGAGGGCGAGCTTGGGTTGCTCGCGCTGCCGCTCGCCCTCGAACGTGACCGGCAGGATCTTCTCGATCGTCGTGCCCTTCCAGCCGCCGAGGCCGTACGAGTTCTCCCCGCCGAGCATGATGAAGCCGCCGCCGTGGTCGGTGACGTACTGCGCGATCGCATCGCGGGCGAGCCCGGGCACGCGACCGGCCCCGAGGTCGTCGAAGATCACCAGGTCGTACGGCCGGTAGTCCTCCCAGGACTCGGGCAGCTCGGCGCCGCCCGTGGCGACCACGTCGAGGTGGTCGGACTGCAGCGCGCGCGCCAGGGCGCTGCCGGAGGTGCCGCCGGCGAGTAGGACCTTCGGGCGCCCGCGCACCTGCCCGGCGACTGCGGCCTCGTCGTTGCCGTCGGTGCGGTTCTCCGACGCCGGCAACGACGAAGTATCGAGCTTGGCCGTGAACACCACGGGTCCGGCTTCCTTGACCCGGGCTTTCATCTTGATCTGCCGGGTGCCGGCGACCAGGTCGACCTCCGTCGAGGGCTCGAGCGGATTGGGCTCCCCGTCGCGCAGCAGCGACAGCTTCACCTTTCCGGGCTGCGTGGCCACCACGTCGACCTTGACCTCGAACGTCTCGCCCACGCGCATCTCGTCGGGCAGGTACACCCCGTCGACGAGCACGTCACCGCGGGCCGCCCCGGGGAAGAAGCGGGTGTGCAGCGTCAGTCCTTGCTCGCGCAGGTCTTCGGCGGCGGCGCGCAGGTCCTCGCGCTCGGCGAGGCTGCCCAAGCCGTCGGTGATCAGCGTGATCCGCCCTTCGGTCTGCGGGTCGACGAGGGCGGCGGCCAGGCGCAGCGCGGCCCCGTGGTCGGAGGCCAGGCCGCCGTCGTCGGGGCGGGCGAGCGCGGCGGTGATGTCGGCCTCGGTGGCGACGGCGACGACACGCGGCCGCCCGGCGTAGGTCACCACCGACAGCCGCGTGCGGTCGGCCCGGTCGACATCGGCCTCGTCCTCCGCGGCGACGTGGCGCACGGCCTGGGCCAGCAGCTCCCGCGCGCCCTCGAGCTGCCGGTCGTCGACGCTGTCGGACACGTCGACGACCACGACCACGCTCTTGCCCCGGATCGGGTTGTGCAGGCTCGGCATCGTCAGCGCGAACGCCACGGCCATCAGCACGGCCAGTCGCACCAGCAGCTGCGCGGCGAGCTGCCAGCGCGGCACGTCCACCAGCGAGCGCCACACGACCACGAACAGGAACGGCACCACCGCGATCGGCATCAGCCACAGCGCCTGCGGGTTGGCGAGCAGGGCTTGCTGCTGCGTCTCGTCGCCGAGCGCACGCGCGAGGGCGGGGGGCAGGTCGACGGCCCAGGGCGCCGGCGCGGGCAAGAACGCGGCGAGGGCGAACGCGGTCACCACCCCGAACGCCAGTGCGATCGCGGCCCACAGGGCAGGCGCTCGGCTCATACCGTGACCCTCCGGTGATAGGCCGCCCACTCCAGCGCCACCAGCACGGCGGCCGCGATGATGATGAACGTCCACAGCGGACCGGACCCCAGCGGATCGGCCGGTGGTGGCTCTTCGGCGTCGGTCGCCGCGGGCAGCTCGAGCTCCTCGAGGCGATCGTGCAGGTCGGACGCGTGCACGTCGGCCATGTTCACCGCGAGCTGCACCTGGGCGCCGGCGAGCGGGCCGTCGGCGGACGTCAGCGTGTAGAAGCCGGGCGTCAGGGCGCGCAGGTGCACGCGGCCGTGCTCGACCGGCAGCTCGGTGACCCGCTCGGCCGGATCGAGGACGCTGACGTGGGTGACGCCGTCGGCACTCATACCCAGCGTGGTCAGGTCGACCTCACGGCGCAGGCCCAGCGGTACGCTGGCCACGAACCCCGCACGGCCCTGCTCGAAGTACCGGATGAGGTTGTCGAGCAGGACGGGGTAGGCGGTCCGCATCGGGAAGTCGGACTGCCGCGGGTCGAAGCCGATCGCGACGGTGGTGTGGGCCGCCTCCCGCAGCACGACGATCGGCGCGCCGAGGCTGCGCACGAGCACCTGATCGCCGGGCTCGGTCGCGAACGTGGTGCCGCGGCCGATGTTGACGTCCTTGAGCAGCACGTGCTCCATCGCCGGGTGATCGAGGTCCTGCTCGGTCAAGAACGGTCGGGCGACGTCCGCGGCCTTGGCGATCGGACACGGTGAGGTCTCGTGCCGCCACGGGTCGAAGATGATCGTGTGCGCCTCGGGTAGCGCCTGCGGCAGCGTCTCCGCGCCCACGTCGAACACGACGACGTCGGCGTCCTGCATCGACTTGGCGGTACCCAGCCGCGCGGCCTCCGGCGTCGCCCCCGACAGCCGAATGTGGTCGTCCAACGTCAGCAGGGCGGCCTCCGTAAAGAGGTTGGATCCGTCGGACACAAGCACCACCGACAGCGGCGACAGCGGCGGCACCACGGCGTAGGCCTCGTCGTCCTGCGGCAGACCCACGGGCACGTCACGACCATCGGCGTGCCGGATGCGCGCGACGAAGCGGCTGCGGGCGGCGTCGAGCTCGGGCAGCAGCTCCCGCTTGGTCTCCCCGGGCTGCAGCGACAGCTCGGTCCGCCCCACGCTCACGCCGTCGGCGTCGACCTCGAGGACCACGTGCGCCTTGCCGTCGCCGAGGTTGCGTACTTCGGTCAGTACCTCGATGCGGTCGCGGGCGAACGGATAGCGCCGCGCCGCGAAGGCCGTGATCGCGACATTGGCGTCGTCGCCGGGGATGGACGCGACCTGGCAAGGGATGTCGCCGCCGGCGCAGTCCACCAGCGCCGATGCACCCGCGGGATCGATCGCGCCGTCGGTCAGCACGAGAATCCGTGCGCCCTCGTGGCCACTGACCGCATCGCCGGCCAGGGCCAGCGCTCGGGTCAGGTCGGCCTCGCCCGCCTGGGGCTGCAGCGCGTGCGCGCCCACCATCAGCGTGGACGCGTCCGACGACAGCGGCGCGATCACTTCCACGAGGCTGCCCGCGGCGATGATGACCGCGCGGTCGGCCGGGCCGAGGGCGGACACCTCCTGCTCGGCGCGCTCGATCGCGACCTGTAGCCGCGAACGCTTCGGATCGACCTGCGACGGCGCGCCCATGCTCGCCGACCGATCGATGACGATGGCGACCGTGTACGGATCGCGCAGCCACACCTGCGGCCGCGGGTCGCCCAGCGCGAGCCCGAGCAGCGCGAGCACGAGCAGCTGCAGCAGCCACGACAGCAGTCGCCGCAGCTTTCGCCACAGCCGCCGACTCTCGCTTTGGCGGGTGACCCGCTCCCACAGCTCGGCGAACGGCACCACCACCTGACGCCGCCGCATCCGCAGCAGGTACAGCGCGGTGATCACCGCGGCCCCGCCGGCCATCAGTGGCCACAGCTGGGCGAGCGTCCAGCCGGCGAACGTCACCGAAGGATGCCTCCGGCCCGAAAGATCCGCAGCACGAGGTCGTCGAACGGCACGTCGGTGTCGGCGCGCACGTAGAAGATGCCGCGCGAGCGGCAGCTCGACTGCAGCTGCGCGCAGAACCGCTCGTGGGCTTGCGCGTAGGCCTCGAGGATCGACGGCGACAACGTCACGTCGCGGGCCACGTCGCGCTCACAGTCCCGCAGTCGCAGGTCGCCACGCATCCCGGTCTTGGTCGGGTCGGCCTCCGTCGGATCGATGACCTGAATCGCCACCGGCTCGTGCTTGCGAAATCGCAGCATGTTGAGCCCCTCGAACGCGCCCTCGAGATCGTAGAAGTCGCTGAGGACGACCGTGAGCCCCGGCTGCGCCGACTGGGCCGCGACCCGCGTGCACATCGAGCGGATGTCGGTCTTGCCCCCGCGCGCCGACGAGCGCAGGAACTCGAAGACCCGGAAGATCCGCCCCTTGCCGCGCACGGCGGGGAGCGTGACGTGGTGCTTGTCGGAGGCGCACACGATGCCCACGCGGTCGAGGTTGGCCAGCCCCACGTAGGCCAGCGCGGCCGCGACCTGCATCGCGTAGCGCAGCTTGAGCCCGCCGCGGGTCCGCATCGAGTCGGACACGTCGACCACGATCCGGATCGGCAGGTCCTCGTCCTCCTCGAACAGACGGATGAGCGCGTGGTGCAGCCGCACCCAGACCTGCCAGTCGAGGTACCGAATGTCGTCGCCGGGCGAGTACTCGCGGTGGTCGGCGAACTCGAGCCCGCTGCCGGTCTTGCGGGTCTTTCGCTCCGAGCGCTGCTTGCCCGAAAACAGCCGGCGGGCGATGACCTGCAGCAGCTCGAGGCGCTTGAGGAACGCCTCGTCGAACAGGTCCTCGTCGTCGGGGACGACCGCGCCGGTTCGCGACCGCGCGGCGGAAAAGCGGTCGCGCAGCGCCATCAGTCGGTGGGCACCGTCTCGAGCACCTGCGCGATACAGCGTCCCACGTCGATTCCCTCCGCCTCACCCTCGAAATTGAGGATCACGCGGTGACGGAGCGCGGACGGGGCCACCTCGCGCACGTCTTCGATCGAGGGGGTGAGCCGGCCGTGCAGACTGCAGCGGATCCGGGCGGCGAGCAGCATCGACTGCGCGCCGCGGGGGCTGCCGCCGAACCGAACGTAGCGCCGGACGAGGTCGGGCGCGTTGCCGTCGTCGGGGTGGGTCGCCCGCAGCACGCGGACCACGTAGCGGGTCAGCGACTCGGCCACGGGGATCGAGCGCACGAGCTGGCGCATCGACAGGATGCGTGGCCCGTCGAGCACGGGATCGATGTCTTCGACGCGCGTGCCGGTCGTGCGGTCGAGGATGTGCATCAGATCGTCCTCGCCCGGAAACTCGACGTGGATCTTGAACAGGAAGCGGTCGAGCTGGGCCTCGGGCAGCGGGTACGTGCCCTCCATCTCCAGCGGGTTCTGGGTCGCGAGGACGAGAAACGGCGAGGGGAGGGGACGCGTCTTGCCGGCGGCGGTGACGGTGCCCTCGGCCATCGCTTCCAGCAACGCCGACTGCGTCTTGGGCGTGGCGCGGTTGATCTCGTCGGCGAGCACGATGTTGGAGAACACCGGGCCCGGCTGGTACTGCAGTTGCGAGCCGGCCGCGTCGTCGCCCTGCGCGAGGATCGAGGTGCCCACGATGTCGGCGGGCATCAGGTCCGGCGTGAACTGAACGCGTGCGAAGTCGAGGTTGGTGGCCTGCGCCAGCGTACGGACCAGCAGCGTCTTGCCCAGACCCGGCACACCTTCGAGCAGACCGTGGCCGCCGGCGAGCAGGCACGTCACCACGGATTCGATGACCTTGTCCTGACCCACGATGACGCGCTGGACCTCGTCGACCAGTCGCTGCAGGTCGGCTTGCAGGCTCTCGAGCTCTTGCTTCGTTTCGGCGGCAGTAATCGTCATGGGGAGGTCGTAGCGGTCGTCGGTGCGTGGTCGCGGTGCGGGGTCACTCCCGCGGCATGATGAGCTGGTAGTAGCGCTTGACCCGGCGGCGCTGGGCGGCCGGAAGGGCCTCGGAGTCCAGCGCGCTCTGGGCAAAGCCCCGGTAGTCCTGAAAGACGCGGCGGTACGCCTCGGAGGCGAAACCCTGCTGGCTCGCGTCGCGGATGACCTCCGCTCGCGTCGCGCCCTTGCCTTCGCGTGCCTTGACGCGAACGTTCTTGACGTTGGTGTCGAGCCCCGTCGGGTCGCCAATCGGGTCGGCCGAGCCCTGGCCGATGCCGTCTCCCTGCGAGGGTTGTCCGCCGTCGCCGGGGTCTTGGCCCTGGCCCTGACCCTGGCCTTCGCCTTCCCCCTGACCTTCGCCTTCGCCTTCGCCTTCGCCTTCCCCCTCGCCCGGCTGCCCGTCACCGTCGCCTTCCATCATCATGTTCGGCTCGCCGTCGCCGAGGTCGCCCTCGATCATGAGCGTGGGCTGGCCCTTCTTGCCGCCCTTGCCGCCGGGGTCGGACGTGATGCCCTGCTCGCCCTTGCCGTCTTTGCCGTCCTTGCCCTTGCCGTCTTTGCCCTGACCCTTTTCGCCCTTGGCGGCCTGCGAGAAGCGACGAAACTGCTGCTTGCGACGCTGCGCCCCTTCGCCCTGGTTGCCGGCGCGGCGGACCACGCTCTTGGCTTCCTGCATGGCGTCGCGGGCCTGGCTCATGCGTCGGGACTTGCGGGCGGCGTCGGCGGCCTCCTTCATCCCGCGCGACAGCTTCTGCAGCGACTCGCGCTTTTGCTGGGCATTTTGGCCGCCACGCTGGCCGGCCTTCTTGGCGTCGCGTCGCAGCTGTTCGAGCTTGTCTTGGGCCGCTTGCTCGCGCTCGTGCTGGCGACGCAGCTGTTCGACGCGCTCCTTCTGTTTTTGCAGGCGGCGCTCCTGCTCCTCTTGTTCCTTGGGGTCCTTGGGCTTCTTCTTTTCTTCGCGTCGGAGTCGACGTTCTTCTTCGTCGAGCTCCTTGGCGGTCTTGTTGGCGCGCTCGGCCGCGTCCTCGAGCCGGCGCTCGGCCTCGTCGAGGGCCTTTTGCAGCTGCTTTTCGTCCTCGCCGCCGTTTTGCTCCGCCGCCTCGCCGGCCTCGTTGAGGGCCTTTTCGGCGTCGTCACCTTCCTGCTTGGACAGCGCGGCGGCCACGTCTTCGGTCAGCTCCTGCTGCTCGAAGGCCTCGGCCATCTCGCGCAGTCCGTCGGCGAGCGTGCCCGGATCCTCTTCGATCGACGCCTCGTACTCCGACTCGGCCTCGGCGAGCTCCTGCTCGAGTCGCTGCAGCTCCTCGAGCGCCGCCGCCCGGTCGAGCTCGCCGCGCTCGAGCTGATCGAGCACCTCGAGCATCTGCTCGGCGAGCCGCGCGGCGAGGTCACCATCTTCGCCCTTGGCGAGGTCACGCAGGTTGTCGCGCAGCGGCCCGGCCTCGGGCATGTCGACCGGGCTGCGACCGCCGTCGCCGGGGTCGGCCATGATGACGATCGGCACGGGATCCTCGAACGCGACCGCCGGCTCCGTCTCGCACATATAGGTCTGGTACGGCAACGGTGCGGCGGCCGAGGCCACGAGCGCCCCGAGGGCCAGCCCGTCCCACCACCGCGGTTTGGCCACGTGCAGCTGCACGACCGGACGCGGGTCGATGGTGGTCGCGCGGGCCGACGCGTCGGCGACGAGCAGCGCCACGATGTCGGCGGCGCGGCCTTTGGTGTCGCCGCCTTGCGACAGCTCGAGCGCACTGCCGAGCAGATCGTGGGTGCCGTAGTGCGCGTCGACGAGCCGTGCGATCTGCCGCCGCGGGTGGCGACGGGCCAACGCCCACGTCAACACCAACGGCACCGGCAGGGCGACGAGCCACAGCACTTCGCGGCCGGCCATGCAGTAGCGGATCGCGAGGTTGCACAGCGCCCACGTGACCATGCCGATCGGCAGGGCCAGCCGGGACAGCCCCCACGCGGCGTCGGCGAGTCGGCGGCGGCGCACGACCGCCGCGATGACGCGCTCGATCGACTTCACTTACGAGCCCCCTTGCCGCGCCCTTTGGGCCCGACCCGGGTGGCCTCCCACGCCGCGGACACGACAGTGGCCGCGTTCACGCCGCCGGGAATCCCGGTCGCGACGACGACGGTGTCTCCCTTGCGATCGATCGCGTGGTCGCGCGGCGAGACTTCGTGCAGGTAGTCGGCGAAGAGCGTCGCGAACTGCTCGGCGTCGGCCTCGGTGTCCCAGGCCGCGACGTACACGACCAACGGCACCGTCATGGGATCCTTGGCGCGGTCGAGCGCGACGAGCCGGTCGCCGCCCCAGCCGGCCGCCCCCTCGCGGGCGGTCAGCGACGGTGCGACGTTGGCGAGCATCGCCAACAGCTCCGCTTCACCCATCGTGTCGTGCCAAACGCTCGACAGGCCCGGCAGTTTTCGGGTGAGCACGGCCGCGTCGATTTGCACGTCCCGGGCCGGCTCGCGCGACATCAGCTTGTCCAGATGCAGCATCTGCTCGGACGTCTGCGGCAGGTCCTCGTACAGGGCGTCGACCGCCTTCCAGCCCTTGTCCCGAACCAGGCGCGCGACCGTGGCGGTCCCGTCGGCGTACGGCAGCTGCAGCGAGCGCGCGAGCACGGGGTAGGGCGAGGCGAGGGCGGCCATGTCGAGGGTCTGGTTGCCCATCGCGTCGAGGACGGGATCGGCGATCGCGTCGAGGCCCTGCTCACCGCTGACCCAGGCCAAGTAGGCCGCCTGGGCGCCGCCTTCGATGAGGAATCGGCGGGCGGTCTCGGCGTCCGAGTCGTGGCGGATCGGCAGCTGGTGCTTGTTGAGATCGAAGTGCATGTCCTGCAGGCCGTGCGCGATCTCGTGACCGACCACCATGCTCAACATGCCCTTGGAAACGAAGTCACCGATGCGAAGGGTCTGCGTCTTGGGGTCGTACAGCCCGAGTACCCCGTCTTCGAGCAGGTCCAGCAGCACCTTCTCCGGGTCGATGCCGCGGGGCATGACGCCGAGGCTGGCCTGGATCCGGCCCATCAGCGCCATCTCCTCCTTCGTGGTGTGCTCGTACATGGAGTCTTCGGCGAAGGCCCGAATGCCCTCGCGGCTGATGACATCCACTTGGACGGTTCGGGTGACCTCCAGGTTCCGAGCTCGCGCGACTTCCGCGAGGATCCGCGCCGTCTCGGCGCGCGCGACGGCGGGATCGAGCTTGCCGGCGGCCGGGCGTGCCGGATCGCTCGCCGCAGCGTCAGGTGCGCCGGGGGAGTCCGTCGCTGCCGTGGCGGCGCTCGGATCGACGACAGGAGGTGGCTGACAGCCACCGGCGAGGACCCAGGCGACCGCGAGCAGGCCCACGCGGGCGGGGGCAGCACGGTCCGCCTGGGCAAGGGCGCGATCCGGCACGGGCGATAGCGTAGCCGCGCCTGCGACCGGGGGCTACCCTCCGCGGCCCATGGCGACCGCAACCGTACGGGAGGCGGCCGGCCGCGTGCGCGACGCGTTGCGGCTGGATCGGAGGCTCCGCGTTCTCGGCGGCGACGGGGCGCTGCGCGGGCGGCTGTGTGCCCATGCCGCTGCGGACGCGTCCAGCCACACCCCCGTGGTCTACGTCGCGCCCGACGAGGCCGCGGCACGGACGGTGGCGATCGACGCGGCGTTCTTTCTCGGGACCCGCGTCGACGACGTGGCGGCGGGGGTCGGGCCGATCATGCTCGTCCCCGACGTCGAGACGTCGCCCTACGCCGATGTCTCGCCCGACCCGCGCGCGGTCGGGGCTCGACTCGGCGCGTTGTCGCGGATCGGCCAGCCCGACGGGCCGCGCCTCGTGGTGTTCGGATTGCGCTCGTTGATGCGTCGCACCTTGCCCGCGGCGGCGATGTCCGAGCTGCGGCGCGTCTGGGCGACCGAGGACGAGGTCGAGCCTCGCGAGGCGATCGGCCATCTCGTCCGGTGCGGGTACGGTCGCGTCGACGTCGTGGAGGACCCGGGCACGTTCGCGGTGCGCGGTGGCGTGCTCGACGTGTGGGTGCCGCGGGAGCGATTCCCGGCGCGGTTGGAGTGGTTCGGCGACGAGATCGAGCGGATCCGTGCGTTCGATCCGCAGTCGCAACGCAGCCTCCGACAGCTCGAACGCTGCGTCGTGCATCCGGTGCGCGAGACGATCGCGACCTCCGAAGAGCCGCTGCGCAATCGCGTGCTGGCGCTGGCCGATCGGGTCAACGCGCCGTCGAGCAAGTCGCGGCAGATCATCGACAACCTCCAGCAGGGACTGGATTTCTTCGGCATCGACGCGATCGCCCCCGTCTTCCACGACGAGATGGACCCGGTGTGGGCGTACCTGCCCGCCGGTGCGCGCTGGATCGTCGAGGAGCCCAACGCACTGGGAACGCTCGCGGCGCGCATCGAAGAGGAGCTGTCGCAGCAGCATGCGCTCGCCGTGGCCGACCTTCGTCTCGTTGCCGCCCCCGACGAGCTGATGGTCGGCAGCACGCAGACCGAGCAGCAGCTCGCGCGCGCGTCGGTCGAGCTCGCGCGCATGGACCTCTACGACGGCGAGGCGGAGGCCGACCGTCATCTGCTGCGAATCGCGACCGAGCCGAACACGCGACTGCACGCCGAGCTCGCCAAGGCGCGGGCGACCAAGGGCGCCGCCGTGCTCTCGCCGGCGGTCGAGCACGTCCGGACCCTCGCCGAGCAGGGCAAGCCGTGGCGGGTGATCGTCGCGGCCCCCAACGTCACGCACGCCGAGCGGCTGACGGGCCTGCTGCGCGGGTACGGACTGCAGCCGCAGGCGCCACGCCCCGCCGACGAAGGCGTCCCCCTCGTCGCCGAGCTCGACGAAGAGGTCCACGCCCCGACACTGCAGGTCGTCGCGGGCGAGCTGTCG
>CALBMM010000176.1 GCA_937896535.1 uncultured Pseudomonadota bacterium | reverse complement strand
GAAAAGCGTCGCGCCGAGCTGGGCTGAGCCGGACCGCGCGCGCGGCGCCCCTTGGCCGGGCGCCGCGGTGACCCCTCCGATGGACGTTGTTCTGGCGCGCTTGCGCCCGAGAGCGTGCTTTCGTCTTTGACGAATGACCGTGGGTCAGTTATTTGCCGACCCATGGTCAGTACAGCGATCCGAGGGGGGCTCCGATGACGGCCCCGACGCGACGCGACTTCCTGCGCGGCTCGGCCACGGGCGCGACGGCGGCGGCCCTGGTCGCCACGACGCCCGGCTGTGCGCACCAGGGCGGCCCCGACGATCTGCGGATGGAGCTCGGCGCCAACGCGCCACCGGCACCGGCCGAGACGGTCTCGGTGAAGACGACCGTCAACGGCAAGGCCGTCGAGCTGTCGGCGCAGGCCGACGACTCGGCTCTCGATCTCGTGCGCGGCGAGCTGCGGCTGACCGGCTGCAAGCTCGCGTGCGGTCACGGAGCCTGCGGCGCGTGCACGATGCAGCTGGACGGCACGCCGGTGACCACGTGCATCCTGCCCGCGACGGCGCTGCACGGACGCAAGGTCACGACCGTCGAAGGACTCGCCGCCGACGGCAAGCTGCATCCGGTGCAGCGCGCCTTCATGGCGCACGACGGGCTGCAGTGCGGCTACTGCACGCCGGGCTTCGTGGTCGAGGCCGCCGCGTTCGTCGACGCGTGGCACGGCGCGCACGGCCGGACCGCTCCCGATCGCGACACCGTCGCCGACGCGTTGTCGGGACACCTGTGCCGCTGCGGCGCGTACGCGCAGATCTACGAGGCGGTCATCGCCGCGTGCGAGGGCAAGTTCGACGCCGACAAGACACCCCGTGCCCCGCGCTACGACGCGCGCGAGAAGGTCACGGGCGCCGCCAAGTACACGGTCGACATCACGCGACCGAACATGCTGCACGCCAAGGTCCTGCACGCGCCGGTGGCCCACGCGACCGTCAAGCGCCTCGACTGGTCCAAGGCACTGGCGATGCCGGGAGTGCATGGGGCGGTCGACCTGCTCGGCGAACGCAAGATCCGCTACGCGGGCCAGCACGTCGTCGCGATCGCGGCCGAGACCGAGCGCCAGGCCGAGGATGCGATCGCGGCGATCGACGTCGCGTACGACGAGCACCCGGTGGCGGTCGGCATCGACGGCGGCAGTGCCGAGGGCGCTCCGTTGGTCTACGGCAGCCGTCGCGAGCGTCGCAAGCCGCCCAACGCCTCCGAAGGACCCCTCATTCCGGCGCCGTGGTCGGCCAACGTGCGCGGCCCGTTCAAGCTGTTCGCCAAGCGCGGCAACGAAGCCAAGCGACGGGTCGCGGCGGCGAAGGCCGGCGAAGGCTCGGTCGCGGGCGGCACGTACGAGACCTCGGTGCAGGTGCACAACTGCCTCGAGCCCCACGCGACGATCGCCGAGTGGAGCGGCCGCAAGCTGCTGGTGCACATGTCCACGCAGGCCGTGCGCTTCATGGCCAAGGACATCGCGGAGCGCTGGGGGCTGCGCCGCGAGGACGTGGAGGTCGTGGCGCACTACGTCGGCGGTGGCTTCGGCTCCAAGGCCACGCTGACGGCCGAGGTCACCGTGGCGGTCGAGCTCGCCCGGCTGACCAAGCGTCCGGTGAGGTTCGTCTACGACCGACGCCAGGAGATCACGCTCGGCGGTTACCGCCCCGCCGCGCGGATCGACCTGCAGCTGGCGTCCGATGGGGCCGGCGAGATGACGGGGCTGACCGCGATCACCCGCTCGGACTCGGGCGTGGCGGTGGGCCACGTGTGTGGGCTGATGATCCGGCTCATTTATCCGGAGGCGCCGCGGCAGCTCGAAGACTGGGACGTGGTCACCCACGCGCCGCCGGGCAAGCCGATGCGCGGCCCCGGCGGTCCGCAGGCATTCTTCGCGCTCGAGCAAGCGGTCGACCAGGTCGCGTTCGAGCGGGGCGAGAGCCCGATCGACGTGCGACGCCGGTGGGATCCCAACGCGGGACGGCGCCGGCTGTACGAGTGGGCGCAGGCGCTGCCGGTGTGGCGCGACCGCGTCGGCCACGGCACGCAGCGAGGTCGGTACCGGCGTGGCGTGGGCCTGGCGGCGTCGACCTGGATGGTCTTCACCGAGCCCAAGTCCAAGGTCGAGCTCGTGGCCGGGCGCGGCCGGATCGTGCTGCGGCAGTCCAGCCAGGACATGGGCAACGGCACGCGTACGGTGCTCGCCGACACGGTGGCCGAGCAGATGGGCGTGCCGCGGCGGCTGGTCGAGCTGCAGATCGGCAGCTCCAGCTACATCCACGGACCGATGTCGGCGGGCAGCCGCACTACGTCGTCGGTCGTGCCCGCGTGCATCGACGCGTGCAACGAGCTCAAGGCCGAGCTCGTCGCTCACGCGCGGGACGAGCACGGTCTGGACAAGGCCCGCGCCGGCGCGACGGGGGTCGAGCACGCGGCCGGTACCCTGCCGTACGCCGACCTGTTGAAGGAGGTCGACGGGATCACCGTGGTCGGCCACCGCACGCGCAGCGAGGGCGGCTTCGCGATTCCGCCGATCATCGCGGGGCTGGCCGCGGAACGGGCGGTCACCACCTCGGTCGTGCTCGCCGAGGTCGAGGTCGACACGCGACTGGGTCACGTGCGGGTGGTGGAGACCTGGAACGGCTTCAACGTCGGACGCATCGTCTCCCCCGCACTCGCCCGGTCGCAGGCGTGCGGCGGCGTGGTCCAGGCGCTGAGCTACGCCCTCTACGAAGAGCGCCGCCTCGATCCGAACCGTGGCTTCGTCGTCACCGGCGGTCTCGAGGACTATCGGATCGCGGGCATCGGCGACATCGGACCCATTCACATCCATTTCGACGAAGAAGGGTTCGACAAGATCCCGGGCCGCAGCGTGGGCCTGTCGGAGTTGACGACGCTCGCGCCGCCGGCCGCCATCGGCAACGCGATCTTCCATGCCACCGGGTGGCGACCACGCATGATGCCGATCCGACCCGATCGCGTGCGCAAAGGAGTCCGAGCATGATCCGTTTCCCGACCACTGTGGACGAGGCCCTTGCCGCGGGCGAGGTCGTGCGCGCCGGCGGGACGGACCTGTCCGAGCGTCGCCGCCTGCGGATCGCCAGCGGTCCTGTCGTCGATCTGCGCGATCTTCCGGGGCTGGACGCCATCGGCCCGGCCGAGGGCGGCGGTACGTCGATCGGCGCACTGACGAAGATCGCCGACGTCGCTTCGGCACCGCGGATCCGCGACGGCTACCCCGGCCTCGCGGCCGCGGCGGGCGGGCTGGCCACGCCGCAGATCCGGGCCGTCGGTACGATCGGCGGCAACGTCCTTCAACGCACGCGCTGCTGGTACTACCGCAACCCCGACGCGCGCTGCCTCAAGAAGGGCGGCTCGCATTGCTACGCGCGTGCCGGAGATCATCTGTACCACTCGTGCTTCGATCTCGGCGCGTGCGTGAGCGTGCACCCGTCGACTCTCGCGGCCGCGCTGCTGGCCTACGACGCGCAGGCGGTCGTACACGGGCAGCCGCCGCGCGCGATGACGGAGCTGCTCGGCGACGGCACCGATCCGTCGCGAGACAACGCGCTGCCCGAGGGCGGCTTGCTCACCCAAATCCTCCTGCCGGCCCCCGTGGCCGGCGAGCGTGCCGCCTACTTCCGGTCGATCGCACGCTCGCGCTCGGAGTGGCCGTTGGTCGAAGCGGTGGTGCGGCTGGTGGTGGAGGACACGACGATCCGCGAGGCGACGGTGGCGATCGGTGCGGTCGCGCCGGTGCCGCTGCGATTGCCCAAGGTCGAGGCGGCGCTGCGGGGCAAGACGGCGCAGATGGCCACGTACCGCGAGGCGGCGGCGCTCGCCGGCGACGGCGCCAAGCCACTGCCGATGACCGGCTACAAGGTGGGGCTGTGCGAGGCCACGGTGCTCGAGACGCTGGAGCGGGCACACCACGCCACCTCGACGTCGGCGCCGGTGTCGGTCTCGGCGCCACCGGTCCCCGACGCCCCCGACGCACCCGCCGATCCGCCGCCGGAGGTCTCGCCGTGAGCGAACCGCTGTGCCGTCACCTGCGGTGGAAGTCGTTCGCGCGCGAAGCCGCCGGCACCGACGATCTGCGCTGGTCGCTGCGTCGGCGCCAAGTGCCCTTTTCCTGCCTGCGAACGTGCGAGGCATGGGGGCCCGACGACGAGCTCGTCTCGGACGCCGAGTGCACGCCGCAACGGGCGTGCTTCGTACCCTTGCCGCCACGGTGATCGGATGTCGGGGTCCTGCTACCCTGCCGCCGCCGTGTCGCGTCCGACGATCCACAATACGCCCGCCGAGACCGCCGCGATCTTTCGGAGCCTGCCGGAGCGCTTCCGGCCCGACCGGGCGCAGGGCTGGGGCGGCACGTTCCACTTCGAGATCGAAGGGGCGCAGCCCGGGGCGTGGACGGTGACGATCGAAGACGGCGAGGTCGCCGTGAGCGAAGGCCTGTCGGGTGAGCCGGCCTGCGTGGTGCGAATGAACGAAAAGACCTGGATCGGGATCGAGACGGGCAAGAAGAGCCCGATGCTCGCGTTCGTGAAGGGGCGCATCAAAGTCACCAACGTGGGGCAGATGCGTCGGTACGACCGGGCGTTCTTCAAGCTCTACGACGTGCCGGCCGACGCGTAGGCGCCGGGTTCCGCTCGGTGCCGTCGGACGGCCGCCGCGCCCCAGGTGCACCGCGCCGCGCCGCACCACGCGGCGTCGGCCCCGCGTAACCTGCGATCGACCCGATCCGTTCGAGAGGGCCGGGCGTACCCGACGGTGAGGTCGCCAAGTTGCTGCTTTCCACCCAGTTTTCGGCGTCGTGGCGCACGCCGTCGATTGACCCCGGACCAGCCCATGTTCTAGCGTGGCGTAGGTCGCGCATGGGAGACGACACCTACGCCGAGCTCGAGGACGCCACGCTCATCGCGAGTGCGGCGCGGGGTGAGGTGAAGGCCCTCGCCGCGCTCTACGATCGGTACGCCGAAATCGCGCTCGCGACCGCGCGTCGGATGCTCGGGGAGACCGGCGCCGAAGACTTGGTCCAGGACGTGTTCATGGAGGTGTGGCGTCGGGCGAGCACGTTCGACCCCGCCCGCGGCACGGTGCGCACGTGGATCCTCGTACGCCTGCGCAGTCGTGCGCTCGACAAGCTGCGCAGCGCGAGCTCGCGTCGCGAGGTGCCGACCGACGAAGTGGCACCCAACCGACCCGCGCCCGCGTCCGACGACCCCGCGCTCGCGCCGGATCGCCGCGTCGTGCGGGAGGCCCTCGCGAGCCTGCCCGAGGACCAACGCTCGGTGCTCGAGCTCGCCTACTTCTACGGGATGAGCTCGTCGGAGATCGCCGAACACATGGGCTCGCCGATCGGCACCGTCAAGTCGCGCACCGCGGCCGCAATGACCAAGCTGCGCAGTGTGCTGCAGATTCCGAAGGGGGGGCTGGCATGAGCGCGCAAGATCGCGACGAGTCCGAGCTCGATCCGAACGTGCTCGACGCGTTGGCGCTGTCGCTGCCGACGGCGAGGGTGCCGGCGAGTCTCAAGGACCGCCTGCTGTCGCTGGCCGGAGGCAAGGAGCGCTACCTGCCGTTCCTCGATCGGATCATCTCGATCTTCGACCTCGGCGAGCCGGTCGCACGCGACCATCTGTACAGCGTCGACGATGCCGAGGCATGGGAAGACATGCTGCCGGGGGTCCGTTTCCGCGACTTCGAGTGTGGTCCGGCGGTGGGTGAGGCGCACGGCGGGCTCGTGCGCTTGGCCCCGGGCGAGGTGTTCCCGATGCACCAGCACGTGGGCCAGGAGACCGTGCTGCTCTTGCAGGGCACGCTCGAGGACGACCATGGCAAGCGCTTCCACGCCGGCGACACGGTGGTGTCGGCCGACGGCTCGCAGCACGAGGTCCGCAACGTCGGCGACGACGAGGTCATCTACGCCGCGCTCGTGGTCGCGATCCAGTTCGTCGGCGAAGACGAAGAAGACGACGACTGACCCGGCGACGGTCGCCCGCGCTCGAGCCGACGCGCGTGGCTGCGGCGGCGACGAGCGCTCGTCCGAGCTCACCGCATGGGGTTGATCAAACGAAGGCCCGAGATCTCGCTGCTGGCGCCCGCCGTGGTCGCCACCGACGAGACGTTCGTCGTGCACCCGATCGTCACCTGTGCCGCCGAGATTCCGGTGCAGGAGGTCGGCGTCGAGGTCATCGGCGTGCTCGTCTATTACACGAGCAGTCAGTACGGCAAACACCGCAACGAGGAGATCTTTTGCCGGGCCCATCAGATCGTCCGCGGGGAGGGCCCGCTGGGCGCGGGCGAGCACCGCTTCGACGCGCGCTTTTCGATCGGACCGAGGTTCCCCGCGTCGTACTCGGGCAAGCAGCTGCGGATCGAGTGGGAGCTTCGCGTCCATATCGACATCCCGTGGTGGCCCGATGCCCGGGCGCGCTTCGGGCTCACGGTCACGGCGGCATCGGGGGCCGAGCCGCAGGGCACGACGCACATCTGGGCCTCTCGCGCCGAAGGGCCGCTGCCCCGCAAGCCGTACTTCGAGCTGTCGCTCGGCTCGACGCACGTCGAGCCCGGAGGCACGCTGACGGGGGCGATCGCGTTGGCCAACGTGGCGCACAACGACTACCGCCGCGTCGAGCTCACGCTCGTTGCCGAGGAGCGCCTCGATGCCGGGCTCATCACCCTGCACGAGCAGGCCAAGCACGGCCGCTGGCTGCTGCCGCTGGAGCAGGCGACCGAGAACGATCCCGTGCGGTTTTCCCTGCAGCTGCCCGAGTCCATCGGTCCGGCGTTCTCGCTTCAGCGCGCCGGCCTGCGCTGGTTCTTGCGCGCGGATGTCGATGTGGCGTGGTCGGTCGACCCGCACGTCTGGGTCCCGCTCACGGTGCAGGCGCGGCCCCGCGGGTCCCGGGCACTGGGACCGGCCCCTCTGGCCGTGGGCGCGGAACGGATCGAGCTCAACTGGCGCAACGTCGCCGAGACGACGGGCTTCAACTACGTCGACGGTCTGTTGCGGCGCGGGGTCGGGCATCTCGACATCGAGATCCGCCGCGAGCACCGCGGCAAGAAGGGGGTCCACCTCGTCGCGGATCTCCGCTACCCCGACCTGGGAATCGGCTTGTCGGTCGCGGAAGGGGCCGGCCCGTCCGCGCGGGATGCCGTGCACACTCGGATCCTGCGCGAGCACTTGGACGCCGCGTGGGCGTATCGCAGACCCGTCGAGGGCGACGACCGCGGCCTGACCTTCGAGCTGGCCAATGCAGGGCACTCGGTCGAGCCGCTGCACAGCTTCGTGACGCACGCCCATCAGGTCGCGACCGCGCTCGAGGCCGCGCGCGAGCAGCTGCCTGCGCCGGCGTCGCTGGCCGGACGACTTGCACAGTGGCGACGCGCGGCGAGGGGCTTGGGCGGTCGCCTGCGGGTCTACGCGATGCGCATCGAGGGCAGTCGCGACGAGATGCCCTTCTTGTTGGGGGTCACCTTCAAGCCCTCGGGCGAGCTCGACGAGTACGTGCTGCGGGTGCAGCTCACCCACGCGCTCTCGCAGCGTCACCACGTGCAGTGGCGACGGGACGGGCCCGCCGTCGAACTGGGCAGCGATGCCGCCGAGCTCACGCATGCCGCGACGCGGATCCGGATCGACGCGACCCGTCTCGAGGTGGCACTGGACCCGGAGCAGGCCGACCTCGAAGACGCGGTCTCTCGGCTCGAGCGCGCGCTCGACCTGGCGCGACGGCTGTCCGGTCGCGTGGGACCGTACCGGTAGCGGCTACTGGAACATGCCCGAGCCGAAGTCGATCCCGACCGGCACGCACCAGACACTGACCCCGTCGAGATCGTCGAGGGTCGTCCCCGCCGGAAGCGTGAACGTCAGTGTCTCGCCCGCGTAGGGCTCGTCGCGGCGAAGGTCGTCGCTCATCGAGAAGCCGTCGCCGTAGTTGCCGCCGAGCCCGCCGTACAGCTGCGCGTCGACCCCTTGGCCGTCGAAGGTGAAGTCGCGGATCTCGATCGTGCAGTCGTCGATGATCTCGGCCGTTCCGCCCACGTCGTGGAAGGCTTCCTGCAGCTGTGCGATCTGGCCGACCTTGGGGTGGCTCGTGCCGCAGCCCGCCGGCGGCATCCCGCCGTCGTCGGGATCGGGCGGCGTCCCGCCGTCGTCGGTGTCCCCGTCGCCCGTGTCCCCGCCGTCATCGTCGCCCGTGTCCGGATCGACGGGCAGGGAGGGGGCGGGCTCGGAGTCGACGAGCCAGGCGACGATGTCGCGCAGCTCGTCGTCGGACAGTCGGTCGGCCGCCCAGAACGGCATGATGCCGCCGGTCAGTCCCTCGTAGACCTCGCTGTTGGCGCGACCGCTGCGGCGCACTCGCTCGGCGATGTAGCCGGCGTCGAGCGAGAGGCCCGCGATGGGCGGTGCCTTCTGCGTGCCGCCGCCGTCGATGCCGTGGCACACCGAGCACGTCGCGTTGAAGGTCTGCTGTCCCAGTTGCGCATCTCCGCCGTCGAGCTGCGCCGGTGGGGGGACGATCGCGAAGTCGAGCGGGGGCGCCTCGGCCGGCGCGAGCTCGGCGAAGTACGACGACAGCGCGACCCACCGCGGGTCGTCCTCGGTCCACGGGTCGGCGTTCATCCACTCGCCGAGGCAGGAGTTGACCGCATCGCGCAGCTCGCCGACCGCGCCATTCTTGAAGCTGGGGCGCGCGGCGGCGTCGCCCACCGGATGTCCGGGGCGGCGCAGGCCGTCCGCGGCCGGCTCCTCGATCGCGTGGCAGGTCGCGCACGTGAAGGTGTTTCCGTCCTCGACGCGCTCCGAGAAGATCCGCGCCCCTTCGCTCATCGAGGCGGGATCGTCGGGGGTCGGCTCCGTGTCCGAGCCGTCGTCGCATCCAGCCGACGAGAGAGCCGCGAGGGTCAGCGCCAGGGTCATGCCGAGCCGTGCCATGGCGCGGGGTATGCCCGATGCCCACGGTCGGTCACCTCGGGTTCGTCACGAGATCTGCAACGTGTCGTGCACGGGATCGCAATTCGGCCGCAGGACCCCGTTTCCGGGCCCGGCCGGGCGCGTTTGCGGGACCGGAGGCGCCCGGCGATGCCTCTATACTCGCGACGCCCCATGACCAACGTCGATCAGTTCGAGAGCGCGTTTCGGGCGGCGGCCAAGGAGGTCTACCGACCGCACGAGGTCGACCTGGGCTCGGTTGCCGTCGTCACCGACCTGGCCAGGGACGCGGCGGCCGCCTACGCCGCCGACGCCAAGCGTTTCCTCGGTCCCGTCGTGGGCGACGAAGTGGTCTGGACCGTCGTCGACGGCGAGTCCTTCTCGGGCGTGACCGGATTGCTCGCGCTCGTCGACGAGCTGGCGCCATCGCTCATCGTCTCGTACCGCAACCTGCACTCGACGGGCTGGGACAAGCCCTACAGCCTCGGGGAAGAGCTCGACGTCCTGACCCAGGTCGCCTCGTCCCCGGTGCTCGTGTCGCCGCACCCGAAGGCGAGCTCCGACGCTTGGGCCGACCGCGGCACCCGGCGCGTGATGGCCGTGACCGACCACCTGCGCGGCGAGCATCGGCTCGTGGATTGGGCCACGCAGCTGACGGCAAAGGGCGGCACGCTGCTGCTCAGTCACGTCGAGGACGAGGCGGTCTTCGATCGCTACATGGACATCATCTCCAAGATCCCGGCAATCGACACCGACGTCGCGCGCGTGACGATCGCGGAGCGACTGCTCAAGGAAGCCCACGACTTCATCGGCTCGGTTCGCGACGTGCTCGGTCGCCGTGGCCACGCGATCACGGTCGAGGAAATCGTGCGCATGGGCCACCACTTGTCCGAACACAAGCAGCTCGTCACCGACCACGACGTGTCCTTGCTCGTGCTGTCGACGCGCGACGACGACCAGCTCGCGATGCACGGGCTGGCGTATCCGCTGGCCGTCGAGCTGCGGCAGACCCCCATGCTGATGCTGTGAGGCTCCGATGCTCGGCTCCCTGAACCTGCTCGCGTCCGCCGACGCCCACCACGAGGTGAGCACGTCGGTGACCCTGATGTTCAGCGCGATCCTGGTCGCGCTCATTCTGACCTTGGCGCTGGAGGAGAAGATCCACGCCAAGAAGTCGATCATCGTCGGCGTCTACGCGGTCGTGTGCCTGATGCTGGCGATGGTGTTCGAGCTCGAGCCGGGCCGCGTGGACGTGCACATCGGGGCGGAGACCCTGACGATCCCGGTCTACATCCCCGCGATCGACTGGGGGGTGATCCTCATCATCCTGGGCTCGAGCATCTTCGTCGACGTCACGTCCAAGTCCGGCCTGTTCACGTGGGTCGCGATCAAGCTGACCAAGATGTCCGGCGGCGACCCCAAGAAGCTGCTTTGGTACTACGCCTTGATGACCGTGGTGTTCTCCGCGGTCCTCAACAACGTCACCGCGATGATCATCGTGGGCTCGCTGACGGGCGTGTCGCTGCGCAAACTGCAGCGCGACAATCTCATGCTGGGCTTCTTGGTCATCGAGGGCCTGTTGACCAACATCGGCGGACTACTGACGCTCATCAGCTCGGTCCCCAACATCATCGTCGGGACGGCGGCCGGGATCAGCTTCGTCGCGTTCTTCGTCGCCGCGGCCCCGTACGTGGTGGTGGCCACGATCGCCACCACCTGGCTCGGGGCGCGGCTGTTCGCGGTGCAGGGACTGAAGACCGAACGAGAGCGCGAGGAGGCGGCCGAGCTCGTCGCGGGCTTCGACGAAAACGACGGCATCGAGAGCATGGGCTTCTTCTACTTCGGCGCCACGATGCTCGGCCTGTTCATCGTGGTGATCGCGACGACCTCGGTGCTGCCGTACGTGTCCGATCTCGGCATGGGCTACGTGGCGATGACCTTCGCGGTCGCGATGCTGCTGCGCTACAAGTCGACGGTCGACACCTTCTACAAGGCGCTCGACTGGGACCTCATCGGCTTCTTCGCCGGCCTGTTCGTGGTGATCTCGGTCATGGAGCACGCGCAGGTGCTCACGCTCATCGGCAAGGGGCTGGCGGTCGTCATCGACCTCGGCGACACGCTGGGGACCGGGCTCATCCTCCTGGCCGCGGCGGCGTTCTCTTCGGTGACCGACAACATCCCGCTCGCGGCGATGCTCGCGAAGATCTTGTCGGCGCTCGACAAGCCGGCGGATTCGCCGCTGTGGTGGTCGGTGGTGTTCGGCGCGAACTTGGGCGGCAACCTGACGCCGATCGGCTCGGCGTCGACGCTCGTCGCCGTCACGATCATGCACAAGAACGACCTGAAGGTTTCGTTCGCGGGCTTCGTGAAGCTCGCGCTGCCCTACGCGCTGCTGCAGATCGGTCTGGCGACGCTGTACGTGCTTGTCGTCCTGGCCTGACGGGCGGGGGATCGTGGCGCAAGGGCAGGCCACAACCGTCGTGGCCATGACAGTCGCGTCACCGCGATCTCGGCTCGGCCTGACACGCCTGTCGTAGTCGGCCGGCCGCGGCGGTGGTCAGACGCCGAATTGCCGCCGACCGGCGAGTTGGCATCGCGCGTGCACCATCGTCTTGCGCGACGCGACGAGGTTCGTGCCGCCCCTGGAGACAGCCACCATGTCACGCACCTTCGCACTCTTGCTCGCCTTCGCGCTGCCCTTGGCCGCGTGCGACGGCGACGACGAGATGGGCGACGACGGCGTGATCGAGACCGCCGACGACGCCGCGGAAACCGACGGTGAAGACGCCGAGGACGCCGAGGACGCCGAGGGCGACACGGCGGCGGGCGACGAAGGCGGCGGCACGACCGGCGACGACAACGCCGGCATGTCCGAGCCCGCGCTCGAGGCGTGCGCCGAGTACGGCGTCGCCCAGGCGTGCCCGGCCGGCGGCACCCGCTACTGCGACGACTTCGACGGCGAGCTGGCCTGGGGCGAGTGCGTGTCCAAGGCGATCTGCCGGTTCGGTGAGACCCGCTCGTGCGGTCTGGCCGACGATGCCGTGGCAATGGGGTGCACGCTCGAGGCGGGCGTGCCGACGTGGGACGAAACCGGTTGCGGGTAGGCGACGACGCTTGAAGGCGACGAACGATTTCCATCATGAGGGGGCGACGGCCGCACGGAGGGTGCAGTTTGCGGCCGGACGCACCGGGCCCCGGAACACGAGGGGGCCCCGCCGAGGCCCCCCGCGCGGAACCAAACAGTGAGATTCCGCGTGGGGGCCGGCCCGGCGTTTGCTGCCCTGACGGGCTGGGCTTGCAGCCGGGAGCCGTTTTTCCGAGCATGCGGCCGCCATGCAAAAGCTCGCACTCGCTGTGGTCCTGTCGTCGCTCGCTCTTGCCGGAGCCTGCGACAGCTCTTCGGAAAAGGCGGACGGTGGCAAAGGCGACGC
Source organism: uncultured Pseudomonadota bacterium (assembly GCA_937896535.1). Classification (GTDB taxonomy): domain Bacteria; phylum Myxococcota_A; class Polyangia; order Nannocystales; family Nannocystaceae; genus CALBMM01. The sequence continues at coordinate 5,039 of CALBMM010000176.1, read as the reverse complement.
AAAGTCTGGCGACGCCAAAGCCGGTGACAAGAAGGAAGCCGGCGGCGACGCCAAGACCGACGCCGACGCCGACCCCAAGGACGACGCGGAAGCCGCCGAGCCCGCCGCCGAGGTCAAGCTCGCCGAGCTCGACCTCGAAGAGGCCGGGATCGAGGTCAAGCTACAGGCGCCCGAGGGAGCCAAGGCCGCCGAGGAGTTCGGCGCCTACACCGTGAAGGCGGGAGAGACGTTCCAGCTCGAGATCCACACCGGCGCCGCGGACCTCGCGGCGCGCAAGAAGGAGATCGAGGAGAACACGGTCAACAAGCTCAAGAAGTTCCACACCGAGTCCGACACCGCGTTGGTGTACGAGACCGAAGTGATGGGCAAGACCGAGTTCCACTTCGTGGCCAACGTCGAGGTCGACGGCGCGAAGTACAACTGCGAAGACACCAAGGGGAAGGGCTACACGCAGGCCGACGTCGAGGCGATGCACAAGTCGTGCACCTCGATGGTCGCGAACTAGGCCCGGAACGGGTCGGCGCTAGTCCGCCTCGAGATCCACGTACTCGAGCTTCGGGTAGCGCTTCGCGAGCTCGGCCTCGATGCGATCGACCTCGCGGCCGAGCTCGTCGAGCAGCTGCTCCCCGAAATCGGCCGCGAACGTCTCGCGCGCCTGCTGGGTGTCCAGCTGCGCCCAGCGCTCTTCGACCAGCTTCGACAGTCGCTTGCCGAGGTGGCGGCCGTCGAAGTCGATTTCGGCCTTGAAGCGAAAGCGCTCCGCCCCCACGACGCGTGACCGCGCCTTGCGGACCCGCATGACGACCGGGTGCCGGCGCAGGTAGTCGACGATCTCCTCGTGGACCTCGGCCGGCAGCGCGGGTCCGAGCAGCAGCGTTCGGTTGCGCAGGCCGAGCCAGACCGCGACCGCGCCGAGCATCAAGCCGATCGAGATCGCCCCGAGCGCGTCGAACAGCGGGTTGCCGGTCAGCTGCGACAGGCCGATGCCGAGACCGGCGACCAAGACGCCGGTGCATGCGACGGAGTCCTCGAGCAGCACCGCGGCGACCGTGGGATCGGACGTCTCGCGCAGGTACGCCAGCAGCGACTGCTCGCCCTTGTTCTTCCAGATCACGCGCGCGGCCATCATCAGGATCGAGCCCTCCACGACGAACGAGATCGCCAGCACGGCCGGCGGCAGCCAAGAAAACTCGAGCGCCGGGGGGTCGAGCAGGTTGTGGACGCCGTGGTAGACGGTGACGCCGCACCCGAGCACGAAGATGCCGATCGCCGACATCAACGAGTAGAAGTAGCGGTCGGCGCCGTAGCCGTAGTGGAACATGGCGTCGGCCGGCCGCTCGCTGCGGCGGATGCCGAGAAACAGCAGCGCCTGGTTGGCCGTGTCGGCCAGCGAGTGGATCGCCTCCGAGAACATCGCGCCCGAGCCCGAGGCGAAGAAGGCCACGAACTTGATGGCGGTCAGGGTGCCGTTGCCGAAGACGGCTCCGAGCACCGCCGTTTTCGACGAGCCGGCCACGCGGAGTGGACCTTCCCGAAGTGCGCGGTCGCCGTCAACGCCGACGTGGCGCCCATCGCGCGCGGGATTTTTTTTCGTATTCGATCCGGAAAGGCCGGGGAAGGCCGGTGTCTGAGGCTTGGGACATTGAGGCGAGGCCGTGGTCCCGTTCGCCGGGGGGGTGGACGGGGCCGCGGACCTCCTTTTTTCGTGTCCGGCGTCGAGGTCGCGCCCGCGAAGCGCGCCTTTGTGCCGACGCAAGGGAGATCGTCTCGGGCCATTTCGTGCGCCGCCGTGACCGGCGCCGGCCAACGGGGCGTTCCGGGCGGTGACAGCCACCACAGCGTGACGCGCGACCCATCACGTCTCGCTGGAACGGGTGCGCCGTTTGTTGCAACCTAGAAGACGCTGCTGCCGATGTCTCTTTCGCTCGTGCTCCTCGCCTCGATGCTCGGCCCTCCGGCGCCGAGTGGAGACGTCGTGGCTGCGCCGGGACCGGCACCCACGAGCCCGCCGCCGAGTGCCGCCGCACCCCCGTCGTCGTCGCCCCCGAGTCAGGGAACGCCGGGAACGGTCGCCGCGCCTCCGGCCGAGCCACCGCCCGCGGCTGCACCACCTGCGGCCGAGTCTCCGCCCGCGACCGCGCCTCCGGCCCAGACGCCGCCCGCCGCCGCGCCGCCGAGCGGAGCTGCGCCGGGCGACGTGAAGGCTCCGGCTCCGCCTGGGGGTGGGGGCGCTCCAACGGCGCCGCCGCCTGGGGCCGCAGACGCTGCACTCGCACCGCAGAAAGCTCAGGCCGCCGCCGCCAAGGAAGGGGCGGGTGCCGCAGCCGATCTCGCGAGCAAAGCGGCCGAGCGCGTCGGCGATGCGGCAGCCGACCGCGCGCGAGACAGCGTGGCCGAAGGCCGCGGCGACGAGGCGACGCCGCCCGAAGAAGATCCTGCGGTCGAGCCCGCCTCGCGTCGCTCGCTGACCGACACGCCGCGCGAGCCCATCGGCACCGAATGGGACGACGACGAGGTCGAGCGCGAGCGCGTCGTCACCGTCGTGCACGACGTCGCGGTGCGTCCGTTGCCGCCGCCACCGGAGCCCTACCAGCCCGAGCCGATCCAGATCGGCGGCTACGGTGGGCTGTCGCTGCGTGGCTCCTCGCTCAACCGCAACCCTGCGGTGTGGGTCGGCGCCCGTGGGGCGTTGATCCTCGGCAACCGGTTCTCGATCGGCGGTGCGTTCTACGAAGCGACCGCGCGGTTCGGCGGGCCGATCGTCGGGTCCCACGGCGAGCAGTTCGGCCTGCGTGCCGCCTACGGCGGGATGACCTTCGATTGGGTCGCCTGGGAGCACGGCAAGTTCGACATCGGCATCGAGTCCCTCGTGGGGGCCGGTGCGGCCTGCGTCTCGCGCAGCCCGAGCTACGGCGACGACGATTGGCGCTGCATCGAGACCGTGCGCATGTTCGTGGTCGAGCCGGGCGTCAACTTCACGTACACGATGCGGGACTGGCTGCGCGTGGGGACGTCGCTGGGCTGGCGTTTCGTCGCGCGGCAGGCCTGGCGCCCGCCCAACGACTTCTCGCTCGCCGGGCCGTACCTGGCGCTCAATCTCGACTTCGGTTGGTTCGGCGACAACCGCTGAGCCGCGGGCTCGCTACGGGTACAGCTGCGTCGTCACGATCGACCCGTCGATCGTACACACGCTGCCGTCGACGACGTTCATGAGCGAGACGCCCGAGAACTCGATGTCGGCCTCGCCGACGGACGGGTCGTACGTGTTGACCGTGAGCGTGCCGGAGATCGAGTCGACACCGCCGGAGAGCGCGTCCGAGTCGAGGTTCGTCCACGTGCCCGCGCCGATGTCGACCATGTTGATCACGTTGCCCGTGTCCACGCGGTGCTGCGTCGACAGCATCATGGTGCCCGCGCCCTGCAGGTCGAACTGAAAGCTGCCGCTGAGGCTCGCGCCCATGTCGTAGACGGAGGTGACTCCGAGCGAGCCGTTGTAGCTGACGACGACGGTGCCTCCGAAGTCGATGCTGCAGCCCGACAGCGTCACGTCGATCGTGCCGCCTCCCATCACCCCGCCGTCGTCTCCGGTCGAGCCCGGTCCTGCGCTGCTGTCGTCGCCCGTCGTCGGATCGGTCGTGGTGGGGCCAGGGCCGTCGGTGCCGGGACCGTCGTTGCCGCCGTCGGGGTCCGAGGTCGCGCCGGGGCCGGCATCGGGGTCGTCGCCACCGTCGCCCGAGCCGGGGTCGAGGGTCGTGGTCGGCGTGGCGGTGGTCGTGGCGGCATCGTCGTCGCCCCCCGCATCGTCACCGCAGGCCACGGCCAGTCCGGTGAGCAGGACGAGGGGGAGGGGGGCGCGCAGCATCGAGGCGAGGGTCGGCACGCCAGCCCAGACGCAACACGGTACGTCTCGTTGCACCCGGCGACCCGCGGACCGTGCGAGAGGTCCTTTTTCGCGCGGGTGGGAGCACACTGCCGGGTCGCGCAACGAAGGGGGCATGACCCGCTTCGCTTCGCACCGCATCGCTTCCCGAGGACGTCTGCTGCCGCGCTGGGCCGTGGCTGCGTGCATCGCGCTCGCGGGCGCGGCCACGGGCGGCTGCGACGTCGAGGCCGACGAGTTCGCCGGTGAGGACATGGCCGAGGGCGAGGCGGACATGGCCGAGGGCGACGAGGACATGGTCGACGGCGACGAGGGCGACGCGGGCGATCCCGCCGACGACGGCAGCGACCCGGCGGCCGACGGGGGCGACGTGCCGCCCGCGCCGGACGCCGAGCCCTTCGCCAACGACCCGAGCGCGGCACTCGGGGGTCTGCAGGGCATGGCCTACGGCTGCTACGACGTCGAGGGGGTCTTTTGGAATCTGTACTTCGATGCGACCACGTTCCGCGCCCGCCATGACGACGGCACGATCTTCGACGGCACGTACACGACCTCGGCGACGGCGGTGTCGCTGTCGATCCCGTCACTGGGCTACGCCGAGACCTCGGTCGAGGGCGAGATCGAGCTCGACCACGTCGCGCGGATCGTGACGCCGAGCCTGGATTGCTACGCGATCTACACCCAGCACGACGCCGGTGGCGCGACGGAGTCCGCGCGCTGTCCTTCGATCAAGTACGTGCCCGGCGTGTCGTGGCAGGACAACGAGTTCGTCTTCGGCGAGGGTGGCGACGTCACGCGACGGCGCTGGAACGAGCTGTCGGGCGTCGACACGCTGTACAGCGAACGCTTCGGGATCTACGTGACCCTCGGCGACCGCGTGTTCATGTACTTCGCCGGCCAGGAGGCTCGCGAAGACGGCGAGCAGTTCTTCTCCGGCACGCTGACCGACCAAGGTCTGTACGTCGATCAGCTCGAGCCGGACAAGGGCCCCTGCGCCTGAGAGGCTCCGCCGGTGCGTGGACGTGCGCGCGCGCTCACGGACAGATCGCGTTGCACTCGTCGGTGGCCTGGTCGACGCAGACCTGATCCCACTCGTTGTTGCAGCAAAACGCGTCCTGACCACACACGCAGTCTTCGACGAAAGGCGTGTCGCATCCCG
>CALBMM010000175.1 GCA_937896535.1 uncultured Pseudomonadota bacterium | reverse complement strand
GTCGCCGGCATGCTCGGTGGAGGTGACGGCGCCAAGATCCTCCAGCACGTGCTCGGCAGTGCTCAGCCCAAGGTCAACCTCGGGGTCGCCCAGCTCGCGGGCCTCGATGCGTCGTCGAGCCAGAAGCTGATGGAGACGCTGGCGCCCGTCGTCCTCGGTGCCGTCGGCAAGAAGCAGCGCGAAGAAGGCATGAACGCCGAGGACCTCGCGAATGCGCTGACGAAGGAAAAGGATGCGACGCCGGGGCTCGGTGGGCTCGAGTCGATGCTCGACGGCGATGGTGACGGGGACCTCGACCTGTCCGACCTCATCAAGCACGGCAGCAAGTTCTTCGGCTCGTGAGTGGGTGCTGCGCGCGGGGAGGCGGGCGTGCTCGCCCCTTCGTCCCCACGCGCGCACGCGGCGGAGCGCGGCCCGAGCGGCGAAAGATCCCGCATCGCTTCGTCGCGTGGCGCGGGCGTGTTCGCGCTCGGAGACCACGGACGCCGGCAATTCCCGGCGTACGATGAGGTTTCACTGCGAGGCTTGATAGTTACGTGCGAGATGTCACCGTGACAGCAGAACGATGTGTGCCATGGTCCCACCGCCATGCGCAGCACCTCTGTCACTCCGCTGTTGCTCGTCGCGCTCTGCAGCTGCCGCACCGAGACTACCGTCACTCCGACGCCCGTCGACGCCGTGGACCCGGCCTCCGTCGATCGCCAAGCACTGACCAACGAGGTCATGGCGGTGATGGACGAGCAGGCCGACCCCTGCGACGACTTCTACGCGTACGCGTGCGGCGAGTGGCTCGACACCACCGAGATCCCCGAAGACCAGTCCCGCTTCGGTCGGTTCCACGTGCTGCGCGAGCAGAACCTCGCGACCCAAAAGGACATCCTCGCCAGCCTTCCGCTCGGTAGTGGCGGCGACGAGCAAGCCAAGCTCGCCCGCTTCTGGAACGCGTGCATGGACGAGGGCGCCATCGAGGCGGCCGGCACCGAGCCACTGGTCGAGCCGCTGTCGCGCATCGCCGCGGTCGAGGACAAGACCTCGCTGCTGGAGATGGCCGGATTCTTCCACGCGCGCGGCATCGACATGCTGCTGTCGACCGGCGTGACGGCCGACTACAAGGATCCGGACCTCAACGTCCTGCACCTTTCGCAAGGGGGTCTCGGGCTGCCCGACCGCGACTACTACCTGCGGGAGGACCCCGAGGCCGACAAGCTGCGCGAGCTGTACGCCGAGCACGTGGCCACGATGCTGCGCCTGGCCGGCGACGACAATCCGGCTCCCGACGCCGCGGCCGTGCTCGCGTTCGAGACCGAGCTGGCCAAGGTGTCCACGCCGCGCGACCAGCTGCGCGACCCCGACAAGCGCTACAACCGGATGACCCGCGCCGAGCTCGACAAGCTCACCCCCGCGCTGTCGTGGAAGGGGTTCTTCGACGGGCTGGGCACGCCGGACGTCTCCCACCTCAACGTCTCGCCCACGGAGTACTTCAAGGGCGTCGACGCGGTCGTCGCCAAGACCGACCTCGAGACGATGAAGGCGTACATGCGCTGGCATGTCGTCAATGCCGCGGCCGCTCACCTGCCGCGTGCGTTCGTGGAGGCCAACTTCGCGTTCTACGGGCAGGCCCTCAACGGCCAGCAAGCGCTCGCGCAGCGCTGGAAGCGGTGCGTACAGATGGCCGACGGGGCACTCGGCGACGCGCTCGGCAAGCTGTTCGTCGAGCGGGTCTTCGGCGGCGACTCCAAGACGATCGCCTCGTCGATGATCAAGCAGGTCGAGGACGCGTTCGCGGCGGGTCTGCCCTCGCTGTCGTGGATGGACGACGCGACCCGCAAGCGCGCGCTCGACAAGATGCACGCGGTCGTCAACAAGATCGGCTACCCCGACGAGTGGAAGAAGTACGACGCGGTCCAGATCGGCGCCGAGCACTTCGCGAACATCGCGGCGGCCTCCGAGCACGAGATTCGCCGGCAGCTCGACGAGATCGGCAAGCCCGTCGACCCCGCCGAGTGGCACATGACGCCGGCGACGGTCAACGCGTACTACAACCCGTCCAACAACGAGATGGTGTTCCCCGCGGGGATCCTGCAGCGTCCGTTCTTCGATGCGGCGTACCCGATGCCGATGAACTTCGGCGGCATCGGCATGGTCATGGGCCACGAGCTCACCCACGGCTTCGACGACCAAGGCCGCAAGTACGACGGCGAGGGGCGGCTGGTGCAGTGGTGGGACGACGAGGTCGTCGGTGCCTTCGAGGGCCGGGCCGAGTGCGTCGAGAACCTCTACTCGAGCTACGAGGTCCAGCCGGGCGTGCACCTCAACGGCAAGCTGACGCTGGGCGAGAACATCGCCGACCTCGGCGGCATCAAGGAGTCGTTTCGCGCGTACCAGATGTGGGCCGAAACCAACCCGGCCCAGCAGACCGCGGTGGAGGGCCTGACCGACGAGCAGCTGTTCTTCGTGTCGTTCGGCCAGATCTGGTGCACGAAGGCGACGCAGGAGGCCGAGCGAGTCCTGGCGCTGACCGACCCGCACAGCCATCCCCGCTACCGCGTCAACGGTCCGCTGTCGAACATGCCCGAGTTCTGGGAGACGTTCTCCTGCAACCAGGGCACGCCGATGCACCCGACCAACGTCTGCGAAGTCTGGTAGCCGCGCGGCGACGGCATCGTCGGCGCGCGGTGGCGTGGCCCGCTACCGCGCGGTCGTGCCGTCGCTACGCTCGTAGCCGAAGATGACCTCGACCTCGAGGTCCGGGTCGGCCGCGATGTCGTCTTCGGTGTACAGCACCGTGCGCCAGCGCTTGGCGGAGAAGTCGGCGGTCTGGTCCTTGTGGAACTCGGACTCGGGGTCGTCGGATTGCCCGTACGTCACGAACGCCGAGGCCTCGGGGCCCTCGTCGGTGAACTGCATCGCCATGATGAAGCTCGTGCCGTAGTTGACGTAGTAGCCCTCGTCCGTGAGCCCCGTCGCCGCGTTGATCACTCCGCCGCGCGGCGGCAACGGATCGAGCGTGGTCTGGAAGACGCGGTACGCGATCAGATTCGTCACGCCCTCCTGACTGATGCCACCGTGCATGGGCACCGTCTCCACACTGGTGCGGCTGCGGTCGGTGAAGATCTTGGTGAACTGCGCCTGGCCCAGCGACATGTCCGGGGACAACCCGGCGTCGCGCAGACGCACGACCGCCGCGGCGAGGGCTTCGAGGATCCGATCGGTCCCGTCTTCGGCCGGCTGCGCGAGGTCGCGCGGGGTCTCGATCGGGTTGGCCGGATCGAACGCCTCGCGCAGCAGCTCGCCCGCCTCCATGGTGGCGAAGTTGGGGAAGTCGCCCAGGAACTCGCGCCAGACGATGGCGCCCACCGAGTCGAGGTCGAGCCGTCGGTCCCAGCCCTCGAGCGCGATGCAGGCCTGCGTGATGTCGACGGACTCGCCGCCGTACTCGACCGTGCTCACGCCCTGACAGCGGCCGACCACCTGGTCGCGCAGCAGCTCGGCCATCATCCCCCGATCGGAGAGAGCGGCCAGCCGCAGCTCGTTGAAGTCGAAGCGGCCGTCGTCGCCCGACGCCGTGCCTTCGCCCATCTCCATGAGTGTCGTCGCGTTCATGCGCGTCCGCGGCGTACGAGGCGTGCCGGTGAACCCGTGCAGCGGGGAGTAGCCCTCGAGCGGCTCGGCGGGGTTGGTCAGCCAGTAGCTGTCGTTGGCGTTGAAGACGAAGTCGTTGCGCGTCAGCTGCGGCAGATCGGCCGCCGGGATCAGGCCGGGCGAGCGGGCCCCGGACTCGTCCACCCACTCGTACAGCGAGTTGGACCCGTCGAGGGCGACCAGGTCCTGATCGGCGAAGAGCGAGACGAGCACGTCGCCGCCATTGGCATCTTCGACCCACTGCGCGAGGGCGGTCTCGGACAGGTTCGGCGTCGGGCACGAGTCGATGTACCAGGCGCGGCCGTCGGCGCTCGCCGAGATCGTGTTGACCCACGGGATCCCTTTGACGTCGGCGTGCGCGGCCTGGAACTCTTCGAGCGAGCCGGCTTGGTCCATCGCCAGCCAGGTCTGCAGCATCTTGTCGTTGTCGATGTTGGCGTCGCGGTACGACAGCGCCGTCTCGAATCCCCACCGAAACAGCGGGTCGATCACGAGCATCGGCCCGTAGTGGGTCCGCCACATCGTGCGGCTCTGCTGCCCGATCACCCCGTCGTCACCGAGCACGTCGATCGTGAAGGTGGTCGGCTCGATCGGCCTCGACTCGCCGTCGTACATGTAGCGGGTCGGATCGGAGGGATCGAGGGTC
>CALBMM010000174.1 GCA_937896535.1 uncultured Pseudomonadota bacterium | reverse complement strand
CGGCGCGATCATGCGGGCCTTCGCCGCCGACTCGGGCGACAGTCCGCCGCCGTCGGCCATGGCCTCCACGGCCTTGCCCACGTAGACGGTGGGGACGAGGAACGTGCCCCGGCGCTTCAGCAACGCCACCGTGGGCGGGTCGAGCACGCTGCCGTGCTCGATGCTGTGTACGCCGCCCTCGATGGCCGCGCGGATCCCCTCGTTGCCGTGCGCGTGCGCGGCCACCTTGCGCTCGGCGCGGGTCGCCTCCTCGACGGCCGCGGCGATTTCCTCGGGCGTCATCTGCGAGGCCCCGACGGCATCGCCTTGCGACATCACGCCCCCGGTCGCGCAGATCTTGATCACGTCCGCGCCGTGCTTGATCTGCCATCGCACGGCCTGACGTACTTGCTCGGGTCCGTCGGCGACGCCGCTGCGGTAGTCCTGGCGATCGGGATAGATGTCCGGGTGCATCGCGTTGGTGCCGTCGCAGTGCCCGCCGGTGATCCCGATCGCGTGGTTGGCCACGAGCATGCGCGGCCCCGGCACGTCGCCGCGGGCGATCGCATCGCGTAGGGCCCGGTCGGCGAGACCGCCCCCCACGTTGCGGACGGTGGTGAACCCGGCCGCAAGGGTGGCGCGAGCGTTGCGGACGCCTTCGAGGGCGCGGTCGGCATCCGACATCACCGTGTCGCGCACGACGCTGTCGGCGTAGTCCTTCGCGGGACTCGAGGTCAGGTGCACGTGGGCGTCGATGAGCCCCGGCAGCAGCGTGCGACCGCCGAGATCGATCTCCGGGGTCGGCGTCTCCACCACGAGGTCCTTGCCGATCTCGGTGATGACCCCGTCGACGATCCGCACGTCGAGGTCCTCACGCGGCGGCTTGCCGGTGCCGTCGACGAGCCGGGCGTTGCGCAGCACCAGCGAGCGTGTCGCGGCCTCCGGACCCGACGGCGGCGCTTCCACGCCCAGCTTCAGCGACCCGGCCACGACCTGGTGCGAGATCGTGGGCGCCGCAGGAGCGGACGCCGAGGGCCGACACGCGAGCAACGAGCCCGAAATCCACAGCCCCGTGGCCCACCACGACGCGCGCCTTCTCGACATGGGCGGAGGCTACCAGGTCCGGCGTGCCGGCGTCGCCCGCCTCACTCGACGACGGTGAACGATTGCGCCGCGAGCTCGACTTCGTCCTCGGACAAGATCCGGACCGTCCACTCGCCGACGTACTCCTCGCGAAGCATCAGGTACGCGCGCGTTCGGTAGGCATGCGAGCCCTTGACGATCATCTTCCCACGACGGGCGGCGCCACCCTCTTTTTGCCAGAGGACGACCACTTCCTCTTTCTCGCGCTGGTGAACCAGTCGCACGCAGACGCTGACGCGATCGCCCGCGGCCACGGAGAACTCGTCGGTCTTGCCGGCGCAGTCCTGGTTTTCGTACTGCGAGCCCACCGTGATCCGATCGACGTGGATGCCGCTGGCGCCGATGCCCCCGACCGGCGGGCGGTCGGCGGGACTGACCGGGATCTTGGAGAAGGCGTCCGCCGCCTCGGGCGTCGTCCCCGAGGGCGGCTGTCGGGGGTCTCCCGTCCGCGGCGCGTCCGGGGCGTTGCCGCTGCTGTCGCTGTCCCCGCCGTCGGTACCCGTCGCCGCATCGACCGGCTCGACCGAGGGCGGCGTGCCCGGAGGTGGGCGGCGCGGCTGCCCCGTCGGGGGGATCGGGGCCGCGGGCGGTGCCTGGATGCTGGGCTTGTCCTTGTTGGGCACCGACGAGCCCGCCATCGCCCAGCCCACGCCCACGATCGCCGCGGCGCCGACCAGGCCGATCAGCAGCTTGGCGCGCGAGGACAACGCGACCTCGTCGGCCGATGCGGCCGGCGGCTCGGGGCGTACCGCGACGGCACGACGGGGCGCGGACGCAGTTGCGGCCGCGGCGACCGGGGCGGCGGGGCTCGGCGCGTCGACGCGCGCGTCGTCGTCGTCGTCGTCGTCGTGCGCGTCGACGTCCGGCACCACGCGAAGGCCGGGCGTCTCGTCCTTGGTGACCGTCGCCAACTTCGCGTCGTCGTCGTCCGCGCGCGACTCGGCGCCGTCGTCACCGTCGTCACCGTCCTCGGCACCGGGCTCGCCGCGCCGAGCTCGCTCGTCCTCTTCGAGCAGAACCTGCGGACGGATCCCGGACTGGTCCGAGGGCACCGACGGCATCGCCCCGCGCATGAGCTTGTCCATCTCGGCGGCCGCGACGGCGGGAGGCGGCTTGATGCCCGCGACGCCCGGGTGACCGAGCTTGGTTCTCGACGACGCCGACGCATCCGCCTCGTCCTCGGGCGGGGTGTTTTCGTCCGAGGCCTCGCGCGGCTGCATGCGCGCGTCGTCGTCCCACAACTTCGTGGCGCCCGCGGGACGCGTCGACACGTCCGTGGTCGGCAGCTGCTGCCACACCTCGTCGAACTGCTTGTCGCGGTCGCGCGCCGGTGCATCGTCGTCCGGCGTCGGGCTGCCCTCGTCGTCGGGTGACCCGTCGCCGCCGTCCGGGGGCCGCGTCATCTCCGCCATCCTGCCTCAAACCGCCCTCACCCGTCATCGGGGCCCCCGCTCGCGCTTGCCGATCGCGGCGCTGGAGTCTAAGTCTACAGCGATGCTGCCGAATTCCCGCGGCGCGCGGCGCCGAGCTTCCGGGCGAGTCGGGGCGCGAGTGTGCGGCGTGATGCTGCTGGCGATCGGCGGCTGTGCCGACCCGTCCCCGCCACCAACGCCGGTCGACGCGCGCGCCTCCGATCCGGCCCCGACGCAGGCGCCACTTCTGGAGCCGGTGCAGCCCTCCACGCCGCCGACGCTGCTGGACCACTACCTCGATCGCGAGGCGATGACCGACGAGCAATGGCGCGACGAGGCCCGGCACTGGACGCTACCGCGCCAGAGTCTGCGGCTGGATGCCGCGTTGTTCATCGGCGTCGCCCGGGCGGACATCGAGCTCGTCGAGCTCGTGCTCGCCCCCCACGCCACCTACGGTCTGCCCGACATGCGGATGCTCGGCGAGCGCCCGATCTTCGGAGACGAGGGGCCCGGGGAGTTCCTTCGCGCGTTCCAGCGTGCGGCCCAGCGATTCCCCGAGCGTCCGGAGACGTTCCCGAAGGCGGCGCCTCCCGGAATCGAGGCGACCTTCGCGACGGGCGCGGAGCCGATGTGGACGGTCCTCAAGTCACCCCACGAGGACACGTTCGACGACTACATCCTCATTCGGAAGATCGTGTTCCGCGGTCAGCCGCGGATCGACTACGTCGGTTTTTGGAAGGACGGGCCGCCGAAGGAGACGCCGCGGATGTCGGCGCGACTGGGGCTGCCGCCACCGAGGATTCCGCCGATGGACAAGACGGTGCCGATCCCCGAGGGCATGCTGCTGCCGCCTCAGTGACGGCGAGGGCCGGCGCACGAAGGGGGCGGCAGACGGGCACCTTGTCGGTACCCGTCTGCCGCAGGGACAATCAGCGATCGGACGCGGGTTCGGCGACGGCGCCTTGGATGGGATTTCAGGCGCATCCAGTCCATCGGCTGGCTCCGTCGCCGCGAGGTCGCGTGAAGCCATCATCATTGTTGGCGTCCCGCGTCGGCCCTCTGGGACAGGGGTCGAGGGCCTTGCTCGCTGATGCACACATGTAGGAGCAAGACCGACTCCAACCGTGACGTGAAGAAAAACCGCAATGATTCCATCAGCGTGGTCCAGCCGGGTCCCTCGCCAGGCTGGCCACACGCGCGATCGGATGGAAACAGTCGTCGCCACCCGCCGGCGGCCTCCGCGGAAGCCAGCCGCGCGTCGGGCTGCTAGCGTTCGCCCGATGGCCTACGACCACGCGAGCATCGAACGCCGTTGGCAGTCCTACTGGGCGCAGCACGACACGTTCGCGGTCGAGCTCGACACGAGCAAACCGAAGTTTTACGTGCTCGACATGTTCCCCTACCCGTCCGGCGACGGGCTGCACGTGGGACACGTCGAGGGCTACACCGCGACCGACATCATCGCGCGCTACAAGAGGATGCGCGGCTTCAACGTCCTGCATCCGATGGGCTGGGACGCGTTCGGTCTGCCGGCCGAGCGCTACGCGATGAAGAAGGGTCGTCACCCCGCGGAGACGACGAAGATCAACTGCGCCAACTTCCGGCGGCAGCTGCAGCGACTCGGCTTTTCGTACGACTGGAATCGCGAGGTCAACACCACCGACCCCGGCTACTACAAGTGGACGCAGTGGATCTTCTTGCAGATGTTCGGCAGCTGGTACGACCACGACCAGCAAAAGACGCGGCCCATCGAGGAGCTGCCCATCCCGGCGCAGGTGAAGGCGGCCGGTGACGCGGCGGTGCGCGAGTACGTCGACGATCGGCGGCTGGCGTACCTCAAGGAGCAGCCGGTCAACTGGTGCCCCGACCTGCGGGTCGTGCTCGCCAACGAAGAGGTCGCCGAGTACGTCGAGGCCGGCCACGAGGTCATCCGCAAGCCGATGAAGCAGTGGATGCTGCGGATCACCGAGTACGCCGAGCGGCTGCTCGCCGATCTCGAAGGGCTCGACTGGCCCGCGCACGTGCTCGAGATCCAGAAGAACTGGGTCGGCCGCTCCGAGGGCGCCGAGATCGACTTCGCGATCGCCGGCATCGAGGACGCGCAGCTGACCGTGTTCACGACGCGCCCGGACACGCTGTACGGCGCCACGTACATGGTGCTGGCGCCCGAGCACCCGCTGGTCGACCGCGTCACGACCGAAGCGCAGCGCGCGGCCGTGACCGAGTACGTCGACACCACCGCGCGTCGAACCGAACGCGAGCGGCAGTCGGCGTCGATCGAGGGGCGCAAGACCGGCGTGGACACCGGCGGCCGCGCGATCCACCCGCTGACCGGACAGCCCGTGCCGATCTGGATCGCCGACTACGTCCTGATGGGCTACGGCACCGGTGCGATCATGGCCGTGCCCGCACACGACGAGCGCGACCATGCGTTCGCCAAGGCGATGGGCTTGCCGATCCTCGAGGTCGTCGCGCCCGTCGAAGGTAGCAGCGACGTGCAGACCGAAGCGTTCGTCGGCATCGGCAAGGCGGTCAACTCGCCCGCGATCGACGGCCTGCCCACGCCGCAAGCAAAGACCAAGATGATCGCGCATCTTGTCGCCGAGGGCTGCGGTCGCGCCCACGTGACCTACAAGCTGCGCGACTGGTTGTTTTCACGGCAGCGGTACTGGGGCGAGCCCTTCCCGCTCGTGCACGAGGCCGACGGCACCGTCCGCGCCGTGTCGCTGGACGAGCTGCCCGTCGAGCTGCCGGCGATGGAGGACTTCGATCCGTCCGAGTCCGGCGAGCCGCCGCTGTCGAAGGCCGAGGATTGGGTCGCGCTGTCGGACGGGGCCCGCCGCGAGGTCAACACGATGCCGCAGTGGGCCGGCAGCTGCTGGTACTTCCTGCGCTACATCGACCCGACCAACGCGAAGGAAGCGTGGTCGAAGGCCGCCGACGACTACTGGATGCCCGTGGACCTGTACGTCGGCGGCATCGAGCACGCGGCCACGCACCTGCTGTACAGCCGCTTTTGGATGAAGGTGCTGCACGACCTCGGCTACGTCAAAGACGCCGAGCCGTTCCGCCGCCTGGTCAACCAGGGAATGATCCTGGGCGCGACGTTCGTGCCCAAGGATCGTCGTCGCGACGAGGAGGGCAAGAAGGTGATGTACCTGCCCGAGGACGTCGAGACGATCGAGAGCGACGGCGAGCCGACCTACCGGGTCAAGGCGACGGGCGAGACCGTCGAGATCCAGTGGGACAAGATGTCCAAGTCGCGCGGCAACGTCGTCAATCCCGACGAGGTCGTGGCCGAGTACGGGGCCGATGCGGTGCGTCTGTACGAGATGTTCATGGGGCCGCTCGAGCAGAGCGCCCCGTGGCAGACCGAGGGTCTGGCCGGCGTGCACCGGTTCCTGACCCGCGTGTACCGGCTGATGTTCGACTCGCCCGAAGAGGGCGAGGACACGGCCCGTACCTTCGCCGCCGGCGAGGGCAACGAGCGCCAGCGCAAGCTGCTCCACAAGACGATCGCCGACGTCACCGAGCGCGTGGACCGGCTCGCCTTCAACACGGCGATCAGCGCGTTGATGGTGTTCGTGCGCGACGTCGTGCCCAAGGGCCGCGACGGCCAGCCCGACTTCTCGGCCGAGCCGCCGGGGGCCGAGGCGATCGGCACGCTGGCCAAGCTGCTGTCGCCGTTCGCGCCGCATCTGGCCGAGGAGATCTGGCACGCGCTCGGTCACGAGACGTCGCTGGCGACCGAGACCTGGCCGCAGGCCGATCCGGCGCTGCTGGTCGAAGACACGTTCACGCTGGTGATCCAGGTCTCGGGCAAGCGCCGCGGCGAGATCGAGGCGCCCAAGAGCGCGAGCAAGGCCGAGCTCGAGGCGCTCGCGCGCGCCCACGAGGCCGTGGCCAAGCGGCTCGAGGGTGGCGTGCAGCCCAAGCGCGTGATCGTGGTGCCGGGGCGACTCGTCAACTTCGTGATCTAGCTTCGTCATCGCGACGAGGGTCGAGGCCAATGGGGTGGCATGGCCCCCCCCGCCCTTGCGTTGTGGATCCAAGCCTCGCTGGGCGCGTTCATCCTGGACGGCACGCCCGCCGACGTGTGCGCATACCCCTCCGCGGTTCTGGTCAGGGTAGACGTCTCCGCCTGCAGCGGGACGCTCATCCATCCGCGCGTCGTCGCGCTCGAGCGCTCGTGCCCCGACTTCCTCCCCACCTCACCGACGATCTCCTTCCGCTTCGGCGAGTTCACCGAGGTGCCGAACAGCAGTGGCCCCATCGTCGACGTGCCCCGCGACCAGTGCACGTTCAACGACGTGTGGGGGGTGTGCGTGCTCCCGGAAGCGGTCGAGTTTCCGATCGCGCCGATCGCCATCGGCTGCGAACGCGCGCTCGCCCACCGCGGCGCCGAGCTGACCCTCGTGGGCAACGGCACGCCGGTCGAGGGGGGGTTCAGCGTCGTCAAGCGCATCGGGACAGGCACGGTGAGCGCGGTCGGCGACGGCATCTTCGTCGTCGAGGGCGAGCAGCTTCCGTGTACCGGTGACGGGGGGTCGCCGGCGTTCGTGCGGCTTTCCGATGGCAGCGTCCGGACCGTAGGCATCGCGCGCACCGGGAGCTGCCGTTCGCTTGCGACGTACGTCGACCTCGCCGAACACGTCGACTGGATCGAGGAGGTGACCGGGTTCGACGTCACGCCGTGCCACGACGCGGAGGGCTTCCCCGAACCCGGGCCCGACTGTCACGACCTGTACAGTGGACCTACGGGCGACGAAGGAACCTGGGACGAGCTGTGCATCGGCGCGGCCGCCATCCCCAACCCGAGCGTGTGTCCCGGCGACGTCACGCCTCCGTCCGTGCAGATCGTGCAACCCGAGTCGGACGTCGGCTTCGACGACGAGTCCGCGACGGTCGACATCGTCCTCGACGCGACCGATCTCGGCTACGGCGTCCGCGACGTTCGCTTGGAGATCGGGGGCGAGCTGTTGGACGCCGAGGACCTCGACCCGCCGTACCAGTTCGAGCTCGAGCTCCCCCTCGGCGACTGGCAGATCCGCGGGGCCGCGCGCGACTGGGCCGGCAACGTGGCGCTGTCGGACACGCTCGTCGTGCACGTCGGTCCCGTCGACCCCGGCCCAGGCGTCGACGAGACCGGCACGACGACCGGCGAGCGCGGAAGCGACGACGAGAGCCCCGTCGATCCCGGCACGGACGACACCACCACCGCCACCACCGGTGCCGAGCCCAGCGCCGAAGCGGAAGACGGCTCGCCCAAGGGTTGCGCGTGTGACGTCGCCGACCGCGACGCGGGCTGGCTGAGCCTCGCTTGGCTAGGAATGCTCGGACTGGGTCGACGACGACGTCGGCGGGCCGTCGACGCGTGCCGAACCTGATAGCCTGACGCGGCGATGGCTCGCCGCGTGAACTCTCCGGCTCTCGGAACCTTCTTCGCGCTCGCGGTCGCATGCTCGGTGCCTTCGCCCGCGCCGGGACCGGCCAGCACGCGCGCGGCCGCTCCGGTTGCCGGTGACCCCGCGACCGCGCCGACGCCCGGGTCCATGGCCCGCACCGCCACCTGCCCGTGGGAGCCCGGGCAGACCACGGTGACCGTGACCGTCGGCGACACGCCGCGCCGTTTGATCCGCTGGGTCGGACCCGAGGCCGGCGCCGACGCGCCGGTCGTGTTCGGCTGGCACGGCTTCGGCTCGCGGCCCGAGTGGATCCTGCGGGGCCTCGAGGTCGACGAGCAATGGCGCGATGCGATCGTGATCGCGCCGTACGGCGAGGGCCGCACGTTCGAGCAGTTCGGCGATGCGGTCCAACCCGGCTGGCAAGTCGCCAAAGGCGAGCTCGACGACCGCGACCTGAAGCTCTTCGACGTGATCGTGCAGCAGCTGCGCGACACCGGCTGCGGCGATCTCGACCGTGTCTACACGACCGGATTCTCCAACGGCGGGTTCTTCTCCAACGTGCTGGCGTGCCACCGGGCCGACGCGATCGCGGCCGCTGCCCCGACCGGCGGCGGTGGACCGTTTCAGCCGGGCTGCGGTCGCCCGCCCGCGGTGCTCATCACCCACGGGCGCGCCGACGACGTCGTCGCGTTCTCGATGGCCGAGCACACGTGGTCGACGTGGCTGCTCGAGGCCGGCTGTCCGTCCGCGCCCGGGCCCGAGGGGGCCTCGTGCGTGCGCGCGTCCGGCTGCAAGGACGACGCCCTCGTCGAGTTCTGCGCCTTCGACGGGCGACACGAGTGGCCCGCCGGCCACGCCGCCAAGATCGCCGCGTTCCTGCGCGGACACACGCGCGCGAGCGGCTAGCTCGAACGCGCGCGACGTGGGATGCGCTCGAGCACGGCCGGAAGCACCACCACGGCCGCCAGCCACGCGAGCGCCAGGCCCACGATCGCGGTGGTCGCCAGCGCGCCGAGGCCCCGGTGCTCGGACATCAAGATGCCCGAAAAGCCGCACACGGTCGTCGCGGAGGTGACCGCCACGGCAGCGGTCGTCTCCCCGAGGTCCACCCGGCCGCCACCGCCTTCGCGCCACCGGGCGTACACGTGCAGCGCATCGTCTTGCCCCATGCCCAGCAACAGAGGGAAGACGATCAAGTTGAAGACCGACACGCGCTGGTCGGTCCAGACCATGATCGCCGCGAGCGCGCCGAAGGTGGCCACCAAGACGAGCGTCACCGCGAGCGCCCCGCCCAGCGAGCGCAGTGTCCACGCCGAGGTCACCAGCATGGCCACGAACGCGACGGTGAGCACGCGCGGACCGTCGCGCGCCACGGCAGCGAAGATCTCCGGGATCACGTAGAAGCTCGCCGACGTGGCGACCGGCCCGGCCGGATCGTGCAACCACCCGAACGCGTCGTAGATCTCGGTCGCGTTGCGGACGTCGGCCTTGGCGCCGTGGGTGCGGAAGACGAGGAAGCGACCGACATGGCCCTCGGCATCGGTGAAGGGCGCGCGAACCCACGCCGGCAGGTCGCCGACCGAGATCGGCTCGGTCACGGCGAGGGCATCTCGCCAGCGCGCGAGCTCTCGACGAGTCTTCGCCGACAGGTGCGCTTCCTTGGCGTCGACGCGTCGACGGATGTCGGCGATGACGGCCAACTTGCTCGCCTGGTCGTCGGGCACGAACGCCTGCACGGCGGACACCTGCGCGAGACGGCGGGCCATCGTCTCGCGCCGGCCGGGTTCGTAGCGGGCCAGCGTCGCCGCCGTCTGCGCGCGCGGGTGGGGACGTGCGGCGAGCGCTTGCATCGCGACGAAGCGCGGGTCGTCGAGATCGTCGTCGCCGAACGTGTCGTCACCGAAGTCTTCGTCGTCGTCTTCGTCGACCGCGTCCTTGGCCGAATCGGGGGCCGAATCGGGGGCCGAATCGGGGGCCGGATCGAGGGCCGGGGTCGGGCCGACCCCGTGGGCTCGAGGGTCGAGCCTCGCGGTGGCGATCGTGTCTCCCGCCCGTGCTTCGTCGGGGGTCATCGCGTCGAGGACGGCGAGCTGTCGATACACACGCGCGATCTGGGCGGCATCGTCGGAGAAGACGACCGCCGGAGCCAGCGACGCCTCGCGGCCGATCGCATCCTTGTAGTCGAGCGGTGAATCCTCGGTCCCGCGGGGTGGATGCCCCAGCGCGTCGAAGTCGTACTCGAACGCCAAGGCGGGTGCGGCTGCCACCCCGGCGCAGGTCATGACCGCAGCGGCGACGAGCACGACGACCCCGCGCGCCCGCGACGGCCCGGGCTTGGTCACGCCACCCGAGGCACGGGTGCGGGCGCGCGGCCGCCAGGGTCGCCAGCGATGCCAGAGCACGAGCCACGCCGGCATCAGCACCAGCGTCGACAGCAACGACAGCGCCATGCCGACCGCCGCCACGGCCCCGAACTGCGAGAACCCCTCGAAGTCGGCAGCGCACAGCGATACGAACGCGAGGCCGGTGCCGGCGCCGGCGGCCAGCGTGGGCCGGCCGGTCGTCGCGTAGGTCCGCGCGAGCGCCTCGTGCGAGTCGCCGCCGCGCGCGAGCTCGTCGCGGTAGCGCGCCAGCACGTGGATGCCGGCGTCGATCCCCAGTCCGGCCAGGATCGCGAAGATGAACGCCGTGACCAGGTTCAGTCGCTCGTACACGATCGCGGCGAACGCCAGGGCGCCGACCGAGGCGAAGACGACCGCGCCGAGGACGAGCACGACCGCGCGCGCGCTGCGAAAGAACACCACGAGGCACCCCAGGACGCCCAGCAGCGCGAGCCCCGTCCCCGCGGCGACCTCGCCCGACAGCTGCTCCACGCGACGCCCGTGACCGACGAACGGTCCTTCGATCGTCACCGTCAGCTGCGGATGCTCGCGCGTCGGCGCCAGCGCCTGCACCCGAGCCTGCACGTCGGCGACGAGGCGGCGGGCGAACCCCACGTCGGTCGCGGTCTGCGAGGGCCGGGCGGTGACGACGAGCAGCCGTCCATCGTCGGCCTCGCGATGGCGGGGCGGCGCGTGCCCGCGGTACCGGTCCAGCCACGGCTCGGCCGCCGGTGACGTATCTTCCGCGTCCGACGCGTCGAAGCGACCGTAGACCCGGCCCCCGATCTCGCGGCGGATCCGGACGATCACGTCGCGGCGAAGCGCCAGCAGCTCCGACAACGACGCGTACAGCAGGACGTGGCGCTCGAAGAAGCTCCAGTCCCGCTCGCCTTCGACCCACCGCAGATCGGGGTGGTCGCGCAGCGCGTCGACGAGCTTGTTCGCGAATCGGCGGTTGGCCTCCACGTCGGGACTGCGCACTACCAGATACAGATCCGACTGGTTGCCGAGCCGTCGCGTGGCCTCGTCGATCCCCGCGACGGCGGGATAGTGCGCGGGCAGCAGCTGGCGCATCCGGCCATCGATGCGCAACGAGCTCGCCACGGCGACGGCCCATGCGAGGGCGAAGACGCTGGCGACCGCGAGCACGAGCGCGTGTCGCTGCACCCATCGCGCGAGTCGATGGGCGCGACTCATCGCCCCGTCCAGCGGTAGACCCAGTAGTTGAACGCGTCGCGATCCTCACCGAAGGTCCGTACGAGCTCGTACTGGGGGCCGAGCTCCGGGTCCTGCAGGATGTACGTGAACGACTCCGACCGCGACCGCAGCGTGGTGGCGCTCTTGGAGCTGACCACGAGCACCGCCGGCGGAGCGGCCCGCACCTGCGCCACCAGAGCCCTCGCCTCTTCGCCCTCCGGCGCGCGGCCCATGTGCTCGTTGTTGAGGCAGTAGGCGTCGACGAGGTGCAGCTGCGGCGTGCGGTAGCCCGTCAGCCCCACGTCGCCCATCAGGAATCGGCCACGCTGCGGCAACGTATCGCTCAGCCACGTGGCCACCTCCTGTCGCGTGTGGCCGCGCTGGTCGTAGCCGTCGGCGAAGCGGCGCAAGTGAGCATCGACGTCCGCCAGCGAGACCACGCTCCACAGGACCGTGTGCACCGCGATCATGCCCACCCAGCCCCGCGACGATGCCCCGCCGTGCCGCCGACCGATCGCCGCCGCCCCCACGGCGACGGGGACGAGCACGAGCGCGAACGCAGCGAGGAAGTGACGCAGCCCGTACGCGATCGTGGTGTCCACGCCGTACAGCAGCACGAGGTACGCGGCGTTGATGCCCAAGCACGCCAGATTCGCGGGTCGCGACAGCTTGCGACCGGCCCACGCCAACGTCGCCACTGCAACGACGAGCACGGGCGTGTACTCGAGGATCAACAGCCACGGCGATCCGGGGTGACTGGCCTTGCACGCCGCGGCGTTGGGCAGCCAGTACCCGAAGTGATGGACGCGCCAGACCAGGTACGGCACGTACGGCACCACGAAGCCGGCCAGCATGCCGCCGGCCATGTCCGGGTGAGCCCGCGCCCGATCGATCCGTCCTCGACGCCACGCGATCGCCAGACCCAGTAGTGTCATTGCGCCGAGCACCAACCCGACGAGCGGCCCTTCCGGTCGCAGCAAGCCGAGGACGGCGACGAGGACGCCGGTGATCGACGCCCCGCGCCGTCGCGCCCGCACGCAGGTCTGCGACACGGCGCGGTCGTACGCCCACACCGTCGCCACGACCGCGAGTCCGTACACCGTCGTCTCCAAGCCGCTGACGGCCCACCATGCGACGCCAGGGAACGCCAGGTAAACGACCCCGGGCAGCGTGGCCCACAGCGGCGCGACCTGCCGTGAGGCGATGCGGTACAGCAGCCACGCGGTCAGCGGGGGCGCGAGCACGCCGAGCCCCTTGAGCACCACGACCGGATCGATCCCCAGTCGCAAGGAGGCGGCGCCGACGACGACGTACGCGAAGTTCGAGTAGCCCTCGACGGGCTTCGCACCCGCGTTGAACGTGATTCCGTCGCCATGGGCCCAGTGCCACGCGTAGCGCAGCGTGATGTAGGCGTCGTCGGTCGTGAACGGCCACGCCGCGCGACACAGATCGAGGAAGTGATAGGTCGCAGACCACAGCAGCATCGCTGCGACGATCCGCTCGACCCGAAGACGAGCATCGTGCATGAGGGGCAGCCGCACCAAGCCAGGCGCGCGGCTGGGTAGTCTCCGGTGCTCACGTTTGGATTCCTTTCTCCGCCGCCCGGTGACCCACATCGCCCCCACTGCGACCGCCGTGATGAGATCGTGGCGAGGTGGCCACCGAGCCTCGCGCCGGACCACTCGACGTCGTGGGTAGTCTCGGGCCAAGATCGCCGCGATGGATCCCTCGCTGTGGATCGCGATCGCGCTGATGGGGCTGCTCCTGCTCGTACCACTGCTGGTGCTGCCCTTCGCGTACGTGCGCGTCGAGTCCGGCAAGGCCCTGGTGGTCAACAAGCTCAACCGCTCGGAGGTCTACTTCGTCGGGGGTCTGGTCATGCCCATCGTCCACCGTGGCGAGACGATCGACATGTCCCCGAAGACGATCTCGATCGATCGACGGGGCAAGGAAGGCATCATCTGCCGTGACCGCATCCGCGCCGACGTCGCGGCGCAGTTCCACGTTCGCATCAATCGCACCCAGGAGGACGTGCTCCGCGTCGCCCACGGGATCGGATGCGCCCGCGCCGGCGATCAGGCCACGCTCGAGCAACTGTTCTCGGCCAAGTTCGCCGAGGCGCTCGAGACCGCGGCGAGCCAGCTGGACTTCGAGGAGCTCTCACGCATGCGCGAGGAGTTCCGAGAGCAGGTGTTCGCGATCATCGGACGCGACCTCGACGGCTACGTGCTCGACGACATCGCCATCGACCGCATCGAGCAGACCCCCCTCGAGGTGCTCGACCCCAACAACATCCTCGACGCCGAGGGGATCAAGAAGATCGTCGAGATCACCGAGGAGCGCGGCAGACACCGCGCCGAGATCGAGGCCGCAGCGCGACGGCGACGTCTGGAGCTCGACACGCTCGTCGCCGAGCTCGAGCACCGCAAAGCCGACGCGCTCGGTCGCTTCCAACGCGACATCGGGCGCCCCCTGACCGAAGCGGACCTCCGCGCCAGGATCGCGGCGCTCCTGGTCGAGCACTACGGCCCGCGCATCGATGCTTCCGCCGCGCAGGCACTCGTCGCCACCGATGCCGATGCCGACGGGTGAGCGGGGCTCGGGTCACGCGAGCATCGCATCGAACGGCGAGGTCGAGCGCAGCTCGCCCTGACCGAAGCCGTCGATCTCCAGCCCCACCGCCCTCATCAACGTCAGCGGCACGTCTTGGACGTAGCGGCCGGCGCCGTCGAAGTGGACGCCGCTCTCGAGCGCGCCACCGGCCCGACCCGCGGTGAGAATCGACAGGTTCTGCTGCGAGTGCGCGCTCGCGTCGCCGTACTCGCTGACCGCATAGATCGCGCAGTTGTCCAGCACGTCGCCCGAGCCCTCGGGCATCGAGGCCAGCGCCTTGAGCAGCACGTTGAACTGCGACATCACGTACGCGGAGATCTCGTGCACCGCCTCGAAGTCCTGCGCCTGCGGGTTTGGACTGTCGTTGCGGTCGTCGTGCGTGGACTGGTGATGGCCGAGCGAGACGCTGGGCAGGTTCCAGAAGACGGTGTCGGTCTGCATCCCGTGGTGTTGGTACGTGAACACGCGGGTCAGATCGCACGCGAGTGACAGCGCGACGAGGTTGGCCATCACCTCGTTCTTCTCGGTCAGCAGCTCCCCCGTGATCGTCGCCGGCTGCCCGTCCTGGGTGATCATCACCTCCTGGCGGTAGTAGTCGGCCGGCTCGGGGTACTCGGTCGGCACCGCACACGAGCTCGCGCTCTCGAGCGCGTCGATCGAGCGCTCGACCTCGAACAACTGCTCGAGGTGCGCGTCGATGCGTGCCTGGTCCTTGGCACCGAGCTTGGCCCGCAGCCGCGCCGCGTCCTCCCGGACGAGGTCGACCATCGCGTAGCGGCTGTTCTGAAAGGCGGTGAGGTCGACCTGCGGGACGTCCTTGGGCAGCCCGTTGCCGAACAGCGAGTCGAACACGGCGCGCGGCGACATCTCCAGAGGCTGCGCGTTGCCGTTGTCGTCGAACACGGTGCCCGAGCTGACCGAGAAGGACGACGCGCCCTTGTTCATCTGCGAGATCCCCACGTCGACCGCGTCGCGAAGCAGGCTCTGGCCCGACCACGCCTGGCGCACGAGCCAGTCGGCGCTGGGGCCCGCGACCGAGCCGCAGCACGCACCGCCCGGGCTCGGCGTGTAGCTGCCCGTCAGCACCTGGCCGCGCGGCATGTGGTGTGCCGTGCCGCTGATCGGCACGAGCCGAAAGCCCGACAGGATGTTGACCCGCTCGCGCACCTCGGGCGTGTTGGCGATCGAGACGAGCTCCTCGTTCGGATCTTCCCACCACGCGGCTCCGAGCTTGTTGGGCACCCACCGATCGGGACGCACGCCATTGCCCCAGAAGAACGTGCCGTAGCGCAGGGGCAGCGGCGCCCCGTCGGCGGCGAACGCATCACCGTGGTCGTTGAGCATCGCCTCGAAGATCGGCAGTCCCACCGCGACCCCGACCCCGGTGGTCAGGCTCCGCAGCATCGTCCGTCGGCTCAGGATGGTCTTGCGCATCGTCTCGTTCCTGTGGGCTATTGGGCGGTCTCGGGGCCGACGGTTCGGAAGAAGTCGCTGAGGACGAACGCCTCGATGAACGTGGGCCAGCTGCCGGAATCGTCGAGCACGGTCGCGAGCTCGACGAGCGCCGCCTCCTGGTGCTCGCCCTCCTCTTGGCCGAACGCGAAGCGAGCCAGCTGCTTGACTGCGCACTGCATCGCGCGCGGGTCGGCGGCCACCGTCTGGCCCATCTCGATGGCCCCGTCGAACGTCACGCCGTCGAGCGCACCGGTCACGTCCAGTGCGGCGCCGTCGTGGGTCTCGCGGTACTCCCCGATGCCGTCGAAGTGCTCCAGCGGCAGGCCCAGCGGATCGATGAACTGGTGACAGCCCGCGCAGACCGGATCCTGCATGTGCTGGGCGACGCGCTCTCGATTGGTCTTGACGTCGCCACCGATCGGCGGGAGGTCGGTCGCCACGCCCGGCGGCGGGGCCGGCACTTCGTCGCACAACAGGCGCTGGCGCACGAACAAGCCGCGCGTCGTCGGCGATGTGTCGATCGGCTTGGCGTAGGTCGCCAAGATCCCGGCGCGGGTCAGCAACCCGCGGCGCTCGGGCGGCAGGGTCAGCGCGACGGGCTCGGTGCCGCCCGGCGTCAGCTCGTCCACCTCGATCCAGTCGATGACGAGGTCGCGATTTTCCGGCGGCACGTAGTAGTCGTTGGTCAGCTGCACCGTGATCTCGCGGGCCCCGGCCGCAAGCGGCGTGTCCACCGTGTACACCTGCGGCGCGTCCGCCTCGGCCTCCACGTCCGTCTCGAGCACGACGGCTCCGTCGACGCTGACACGCATGTTCGCCAGCTCGTCGCCGCCCTGGGTCGCGTAGGCGCGGATCGAGATCCGGTGTGCGTCCGCCCCCTTTGGCACGTCGACCGTGCGTGACAGCACCGCGGTGTCGCTGCACAGGTTGTGAAAGCCCGCGGGCAGTCCTTCGGCGTTGCACCCGGCGCCCGCCTCCTCGGCCTCCCAGTGGTCGAGCTGCGCGCCCACGCCGGTACCGCCCGGATGTTCGATGCCGTAGAAGTCGGCGAGCAGCGGGGTGGCCCACGTCTGGTCCGAGGTGAACAGCGAGCGGTAGTCCTCGCCGCCGACGATCTGGTCGATGGCGTGATCGAGCTCGATGCGCATCGCGTTCGCCAGCGGCGGGCCGAACTGCGGGAACACGCCACTGTTCTTGGGCAGCAGCTCGATCGACCCGTATCCGAACCACTGTCGGAAGAAGCCCTGCATGTTCGCCGCCGCGCGGGGGTCGGCCAGCATGCGTTGCACCTGGGCCCGCAGCACGTCGTCGTCGGTCAGCGTGCCTTCGTCGGCGAGCTTGGCCAGCTCTTCGTCGGGCGGCTCGTTCCACACGAAGAACGCCAGTCGCGACGCGAGCTCGTAGCTGTCGAGGGTCCGCGTACCCCCGTCGGGATCGGTCGGCTCGACCTGGTACAGCAGCCACGGAGACTGCAGCGCCGTCGCGGTCGCGAACTCGAGGCCGATCTGCACGTCGTCGAGGCTCGTCGCGGTCGAGACCGCGAGCTCGGTGTACGCGGCGACCTCGTCGTCCGTGGCCGGTCGACGGAAGGCGCGTCGCAACATGTCGCGCAGGAAGCCGGCGGCGCAGTCGTCGTCGGCCGCCGCCGGCGCGCAGGTCAGCAGGTCGGCGTCGGCGAACGCCTCGGCTGCGGCCGCGAGCGCCGCCCGGTCGAGCTTGTCCACGTCGGCCGCCCCGAACGGAGCGAACGCGACGAGCTCGGTGTCGAAGCGAAAGTCCTCGTCGGTGCTCGGGTCGACCGGCAGCGCGTCGCCGAGGTCGAGGTCGGGCGCACGCAGCACCGACCGATACGCGTTGGCGATCTGGGCGCGCGACAGCCGGCGCAGACCTCCGGGAAACGGCGCCGCTTCGGCATTGCCGTCGTCGTCGGCTCCGTCGTCGTCCCCGCCGTCCTCGGCCCCGGCGGTGGGCGCATCATCGGCCCCGTCCGTCTCGCCGTCGGCATTGGCCCCGTCGCGGCCCGCGTAGCAGGCGGTCAGGAGCGACAGCGAACACAGCGCGATCGTGCGGACCATGCTCCCATCGTAGGGGACCGTCCCGCCGGGCCACAATCGGCCAGGTACCCGAATTCCGCGGGCTTTTCGTGTCGGTCATCCGACCGACACCGGGTCGGTCATCGTCCGAAGCCGAGCCGGATTCCGGCGACGGGCGTCCCGAGGGCGGTCCGCGACCAGGTCACGGCCACGGGGCGGCGGCGCGCTCGGCGAACGAGGCCCAGCCGGATCGCGCCGCCGATCAGCAGCGCCGCCCCGACCCCGAGCGTCACCCCGCCGGCGATGTGGAGGCGGTCGATCGATCGCTCGAGCTCCTCGAAACGGTCGTGGTCGGGTGCGTCCCGCTGCTGCGCGATGCGAGCGCCCGAGATGCCGAGCACGGCGATCCCCGCCGCCGTCGCGACCGCGCCCGTCGACAGCAACGCGACGCCGAGCGCATCGGCGTTCTCTCGCTCCGGCCCCGGCGGCGGCGGGGCGTCGACCGCTGCCGTGGGATCTCCGGCGTCGGGCGGCGACGTCGGCTCCGGGTCGGCGACCGGCGTCGGCGACGGCACGAGCTCCGGCTCGCAACGCACCATGTTCTGCTCGGCCGCCTTGCGTGCGTCGCCCTGCACCCCGGTGTCGAGGAAGCGCTGGTACAGCTCGCGGCTGAGCTCGCAGTCGCCGGCGTTGCGAGCCGCTTGCGCCCACGGATACAAGTACACCGGCTGCGGGTCGAGCTCGTAGGCGCGCTCGAATGCTTCCATCGCGGCCGCGAAGTCACCGCCGTCGTACGCGGCCTGTCCCTGACGCAGCGACGCCTTGGCTCGCTCGGCCGCATCGGCCGACGGACCCCCGTGGGCAGGGCCGGCCGGCAGCCACGCGACCACGAACGCGAGCGCGACGCACGAGACGAGCTTGCTCATTGGGAGGAAAAGCCCGGCGGCAGCGCCGAGTCGAGGTCGAGATCACGCCGATCGGCCTTGCCGGTCTTGGACTTGCGACGTCGCTTCTTGGGTCGCGCGGTCGCCTCGGGGTCGCCCGCGGCGGGTGGCTGCGGCGGCGGAATGTCCACGGCGTCCGCCTCCGCGGCCGCGTCGTCCGACGACGACGACGACTCGGGCGCGGCCGACCCGGCGTCGGGCTCGGACCCCGCCGTGGCAGCGACGGGTGCGAGCCCGGCCGGGGTCTGGGCCACCGGCGCGAGGCGGACCTGGCCGCGCAGCGCCAGGTACAGGCCCCCCATACCCAGCACGCTACCCACGAGCACCCCCACCACCAGGCCCCCCCACCGCCGCGATCCGGGGACCACGACCTCCAACGGATCGCCGGACACCGGGCGCGGGGCCGCCGCGGAGGATGACGCGGCCGGCGGCGGTGGCAGCGTGCCGGTCGGCGGCGTCTGGTCGCACAACGATACGGGTGTGCCGGCGACCGGGACCGCGGTCAGCACCGGCTTGGCGTCCTGCCGGCGCGGGTCGTCGCCGAACAGCTCGTCGAGCAACGTCGTGACCGTGCGACCCGTGATGTCCAGTCGCGCCTCGCGAGCGAACGCCTCGAGCTGCAGCTGCAGCTGCTCGGCACTCTGGTAGCGCTGCGCGGGCGAGCGGGCGAGCGCGCGCGCCACGATCTGCGCGAGTGCGGGCGGGCAGTCCTCTCGCGCCTGCTCGATCGGCGCGGCGTCTCGATCGGAGATCGCACGCAGCACGGCGATCTCCGAGTCGCCGTCGTGCAGCCGTCGCCCCGCGATGGACTCCCACAAGACCACGCCGGCCGAGTACACGTCACTGCGCCGATCGAGGGCTTCGCCACGGCACTGCTCGGGCGACATGTACGGGATCTTGCCGCGCAGCCGTCCGGCCACGGTCGAGACCATCGAGGTACGTGCCTTCGCCACGCCGAAGTCGGCGAGCTTGACCTCGCCGTCGAACGACAGCAGCACGTTCGCCGGCGAGACGTCACGGTGCACGATGCCGAGCGGACGTCCGCGCTCGTCGGCCCGCGTGTGGGCGTGGTGTAGCCCGGCGCAAAGCCCGACCATCACGGCGATCACCTCCGACCACGACAGCGTACGCTCGCGCTGGCGAGCGCGCTGCAGGACGTGCCGCAGGTCGCGACCCCGCACGTACTCCATCGTGTAGAAGTAGACGCCGTCGGCCTCGTCCACCTCGTAGACCTCGGCGATGTTGGGATGCTGCAGCGTCGCCGCGAGGCGAGCCTCCTGGAAGAACCGGGCGACGAACTCGGCGTCCTCGGCCAGCCGGGGCAGGATCTGCTTGACGACGACGAGCTTCTCGAAGCCGCCGATGCCGTGGGCACGGGCGAGCCAGATCCGCGCCATGCCTCCCTCGCCGATCTTGTCGAGGAGGGTGAACTTGCCGAGGGTCGTCGTGCTGGAGGGGACGACACGCGGCGGCGCCGTTGCCTCACCCACCCGGCCATCGTACGGCAGCGTGGTCGCGCCGATCAACCGGCGCCCGACGACGTGGCTTCCCGGGCGACGAGGTTGGCGAGCGCGGCTCGGGAGTGAATGTCGAGGCGGGCGTAGATCCGCTCCAGGTGCGTGGCCACGGTGCGCCGGCTGATCCCGAGCACGCCCGCGATGTCGACGTTGGTCAGGCCCCGGGCGACGTGCACGGCCACCTCCCACTCCCGCTCCGACAGCTGGGCCCGCACCGATCCGGCCGCGACCGACGCCGACGCCGATGGGGTCGTGGTCTCGGTCTCGGTGGTCGTGGTGTCGACGGCCCGCAGCGCGAACACCAAGACGACCGGTCCGATCTGAATCCGATCGCCGTGGTGGAGCGCGGCGATGTCGACCTTGACCCCGTTGACGAAGGTGCCGTTCTTGGCGCCGAGGTCGACGAGATTGATCGCGCCGGGTCCCGAGCGAACGATGCGGGCGTGCATCCGGGAGACACCGTCGACATCGAAGCGTAGCTCGGCCTGGCGGCTGCGGCCCACCGACAGCGAGTCGGTGTCGATGGGCACGATCGCGGTCGGCGCGCCCGACAGCACCTGGACGTACGCGCGGCGGTCCACCGGCGCAGCGGCGATGACCTGGCGGGTGCGGGTGACTTCGTCGTCGGCCACGCGCGGCCACCATAGCATCGGGCCTGCTTGACAAGCGGGGCCCTCCACCGGCGAAATCGTTCGGTGGGGAGTGAACGCGACCGTACGCGAGGGTGGCGCACGGTCGTGCTCGCGGCGGCGTGCATGGGGCCGGGCTGTCACCGCACGTTTCCCTGCGAGGACGATACGCAGTGCGGGACCGCTCGCGCCGCGGGCCGGTGCGAGCCGCAGGGCTACTGCAGCTTCGCCGACGACGACTGTGCGTCGGGACGGCGCTGGAGCCCCTACGCCGCGGCCGACCTCGCCGACGATTGCCTGCCCACGACGCCGGACGAAGGCACGAGCACCGGGGTCGGACCCGTCGCGACGAGCTCGAGCACCGGCGCCGCATCCACGAGCGAAGGCAGCGACACGGCGGAGACCAGCACCACCGGGCCGCCGCCCGGCCCGTGCGATCCTCTCCTGGAGGCCGACCCGATCGTGGTGACCGAAGACGGCACGACGATCGAGCACCTGCGCATCGACACCGACGGTGCGCCGGGCATTCGAGTCGAGGGTGCCACGGGCGTGACGATCCGCGACGTGGAGATCCACCACCGCGGGGCACCGGGTATCGTGTTCGCGACCGCCGACGGCCTGACGATCGAAAACGTCATCGTCGTTCACGACGGCGCGCCCCCGACCGGCCCCCACGAGTCGGGCGCGCAGGCCAACATCGAGGGCCGCGACTCCACCGAGGTCGTCATCGCCCAGGCCCGGGTCTCGCACGGCTCGAGCCTGATCGATCTCGAGAACACGCCCGGTGCCCAGCTGCGATTCATCGAGGGGCACGACGTGCGCGGCCCGGGTGCCGCCGCGTTCGTCCGCCTGCACGAGAGCGACGACGCGCTCCTGGAGGACTTCTCCGTCGTCAACCCGCTCGAGACCGGGCGACCGCAGACGCTCATCCAGATCACGTCGTCGTCCAACGTCACCGTGCGCCGCGGACTGATGGACGGTCACAACGCCGAGTTCGGCTACGGCGTCGGCTTCATCATGATCCCCGGTCAGCACTCGGGCGGGCTCGTGGAAGACGTGGACGCGGTGCGCATGACCAACGGGTCGTTCAGTTGTTTTCCGTTCGGTACCGAGATCACGTTCCGCAACACTCGCGCCCGGGACAACATCTGCGAGATCCTGTCGATCGACATCGAAGGCTGCGGCGAGATCGGACCCAACGGAGGCTGCGTGCCGGGATCGAGCGGTGTGTCGTGGACCGCATCGACCAGCTCGTCGGCGATCACGATCGAGAGCTCGAGCTACTTCGGGCTGTGCTCGGCAACCCTTTGGCCGATGCCCAACATCACGGTCGCGCCCGACGGCCTGCTGGAGGACGACTTCGCCCTGCGCGCCCCGATCGAGGTCTCCCCGTGTTGGGAGCCCTGATTCGCCTGTGCACCCCGCGCCCTGTGGGGCGCGGTATGACCAGGGCGTGAGCGGGCGAGGTCGGTCCTACAAACACGCGAATCTCGACGATCGGTACGGCGCGATCGTGGTCGGCTCCGGGCTCGGCGGCCTCGTCTCGGCGCTGCTGCTGGCGCAGGCGGGGCACAAGGTGCTGGTGCTCGAGCGCCACTACGTCCTGGGCGGCTTCACCCATGTGTTCAAGCGCAAGGGCTGGGAATGGGACGTGGGCGTGCACTACGTCGGCGAGGTGCATCGTCCACGCTCGGTGCTGCGCAAGCTGTTCGACCGCGTCACCGGCGGCGAGCTGCAGTGGGCCGACATGGGCGAGGTCTACGACCGCATCGTCTTCGGCGAGGACGAGTACCCGCTGCGCGCCGGCGTCGACAACTTCAAGGACGACCTCAAGGCGCGCTTCGATACCCGGGCCGACGCCCAGGCGATCGATCGGTACGTCGACGAGGTGTTCGGGGCGGTCAAGGCCTCGCGTACCTTCTTCACCGAGAAGGCGCTCGGCTCGGTCGCCTCGTTCGCCGCCGGCGGGCTGATGCGGCGCAAGTACCTGGCGTACTCGCGGCGGACCACGTGGGAAGTCCTGCGCGAGCTGACCGACAACGAAAAGCTCATCGGTGTGCTCACGGGCCAGTACGGCGACTACGGCCTGCCGCCCAAGCGCAGCAGCTTTGCGATGCACGCCTCCCTCGTCAAACACTACTTTGCCGGTGGCTGCTACCCGGTCGGAGGCTCGGCCCGGATCGCCGACACGATCGTGCCGCGCATCGAGGCGCTGGGGGGCACATGCCTGGTCAACGCCGACGTCGAGTCGCTCGTCGTGCGCGACGGGGCCGTGGTCGGCGTGAAGATGGCCGACGGCCGCGAGCTGCTCGCCGACATGGTGGTCAGCAACGCCGGTGTGCTCAACACCTACGGCCGAATGCTGCCACAGCCGGCGCGGGGTGAGCTCGGCGTCGCCGACAAGCTGTCGCACCTGCAGCCCTCGGCCTCGCACGTGAGCCTTTACATCGGGCTGAACGAGACGGCCGAGGCGCTGAACCTGCCCAAGGCCAACTACTGGGTCTACCCCGACTGCTACGACCACGACGCCAACGTGGCGGCGTACGAGGCCGACGACTCGGCCCCGCTGCCGGTCGCGTACATCTCGTTTCCCTCCGCCAAGGACCCGACCTACGCCGAGCGTCATCCCGGCAAGGCGACGATCGAGATCGTGACCCTGGCGCCGTGGGAGCGGTTCGCGGCGTGGGACGGCCAGCCGTGGCGCAAGCGCGGAGAAGACTACGAGGCGCGCAAGGCCGCACTGACCGACCGACTGCTCGAGCAACTGTATCGCTTCGAGCCACAGACGCGCGATGCGATCGCCTACCACGAGCTTTCGACCCCGCTGTCGACCAAGCACTTCACCGCGTACCAGACCGGCGAGATCTACGGCGTCGCGCACACGCCCGAGCGCTTCGATCAGAAGTTCCTCAAGCCGCGAACGCCGCTCAAGGGCTTGTGGCTGACGGGCCAGGACGTCGTGACGTGTGGCGTGGGCGGAGCCCTCCTGTCGGGCTTCCTCACGGCCTCGGCAATCACCAAGAGCAACCTCGTCGTCGAGGCGATGACGTCCGACGCGGCCTGACCCACGGTCCGTCCAGGCCGGCTGGTATGATGCCGGCATGGACGTGTGCACCCTCGCGCGGTGGTCCGCCGTGGCCGGTCTGGTCGCGACCGCATCGTGCGGCGACGACCGCCCCGACAACGACACGCTCGCGCAGATGACCAGCATCGGCGTGGGCTCCAACGCGTCGGCGGACGGAGGCGACGGCGATGAGGAAGACACCGGCGAGATCCTCGACGCCGGCGGCGGCAGCGGGCCCCCCGGCGGCGACGGCGGCGACCAGAGTGCGTGTCCATGCACCGGCGTCATGGACGGCATCTACGTCCTCAACGGCAACAGTCCGCCGAGCGTATGGTTCTTCGATCCGCCGGCCAATACGTTCACCCAGGTCGGTACGCTCGGCTGCGCGGCGCCGCTGGGGTGGACCGCCAACTCGATGGCGATCGACCGCGCCGGTCAGGCCTGGATCAACTACTACGACAACTCGCTACCCGGCCAAGAGCGGGGCAAGCTGTTCCGCGCCCCGCTGTCGAACCTCGGCAACTGCCAGGAGCTGCCCTACGACAACACTCCCGGCAGCTGGTGGTTGCTCGGGATGGGATACGCGGCGATCAGCGAGACCAACGACTGCGACGACCTGTACGTGTACCGCTCCGATCGCTACAGCGAGTACCCGAACTTCGGACCCGGGGGCGCCGACCTCGGCCGCTACAACGAGGCGACCTCGCAGATCGAGCCGATCGGTGCGACCGAGTATCCGGTCGCCGAGCTCACGGGAACCGGCGACGGCCGACTGTTCGCGTTCGCGGCCCTCGACGCGACCGCCGCCGCCCTCATCCACCTCGACAAGGAGACCGGGACCAAGATCGAGGAGATCGACCTGGCCGGCCTCGACATCACCAACGCCTTCGCGTTCGCGTTCTGGGGCGGTGACGTATACTTCTTCACGGAGACCGCGCCGCAGTCCGGCGTCAGCAAGGTCACCAAGTACGACTACGACGGTAACGAAGGCGGTGGCCTGAGCGTCTACAACGCGAACGCGGGGATCCACATCCCCGGGGCCGGCGTGTCGACGTGTGCGTCGTTCGTACCGCCGGCGTGACGGTAGGCGAGCGGCGAAGCCGCCCTCGACAGGGAGTGCCATGGGACGACTCATCGACGGAAAGTGGGTGACCGAGGATCTCGGGACGGACGCCCAGGGGCGCTTCGTGCGACGGGCGACGAAGTACCGCACGCGACCGACGGCCGACGGCTCGTCGGGCCATCGCGCCGCCCCGGGCCGCTACCATCTGTACATCTCGCACGCGTGCGGCTGGTGTCATCGCGTGATGATCTTCCGCAAGCTCAAGGGCCTCGAGGACGCGATCACCGTCTCCGAGGTCCGACCGCACATGCGCGACGAAGGCTGGGAATTCGGCGACGACGGCGACCCCATCCTGGGCCGGCGGCGTTTGTACGAGGTCTACCTGGCCACGGATGCCGACTACACCGGCCGCGCTTCGGTGCCGGTCCTGTGGGACCGGGAGACGAACGCGATCGTCACCAACGAGTCCACCGACATCTGCGAAGCGCTCGACCGCGAGTTCGATGCGCACGCGCGGCATCCCGACCTGCGCTTGTTTCCGGACGATCTGCGGGACGAAATCGACGCCATGGTCGCGGCCAACTACGAGCCGATCAACAACGGCGTGTACAAGGCCGGCTTCGCCGGCAACCAGGAGGCGCACGAGGAGGCGGCGCGGGCACTGTTTCGACGCCTCGACGAGCTCGAGGTGCTCCTCGGGGAGCGTCGCTACTTGTGTGGCGATCGCATCACCGCCGCCGACTGGTTTCTCTTCCCGACGCTCTTTCGCTTCGACACCGTCTACTACGTGCACTTCAAGTGCAACCTCCGCCGGATCGTGGACTACCCGAACCTGTGGGGCTACACGCGCGAGCTGTACCAGTGGCCGGGCATTCGCGAGGTCTGCAACCTCGACGACGCCAAGACCCACTACTACACCAGCCACGCCTCCGTGCACCCTCGCGGCTACGTTCCCATCGGTCCTGCGCTCGATTTCGACGCGCCGCACGGCCGGGATCGGCCCTGACCGGACCGGTCCACGCCCCGCGAAGGTCCGTGCCGCCACGGGGGTCGGTGCCGGCCGGATTCGGCCGCGCCGCGCCGAGGCGGGCGGTTAGACGGACGATCCGAGCCGTCTTGGGACGCACCGCCGCGACGGCACGCGCCCGACCGTGGCAAGATCTCGGCCACCCGTGAGCGCCGGCGGCGACCGAACCTCGACGTACGAGGGCGACCAACCCGAAGACGAAGGTCAGCGCTGGGCGCGGCTGTGCATCGTCCACCCGTGGGACATGGCCACGCAGCGGACGATCGGGCCGGGCCGCACCAAGCTGGGGCGCTCCGAGGGCGCCGCGGACATCGCCATCGCGCACCGCACGATCTCGCGCACACACCTCGAGCTTCGCCGCGAGGGCACGTCGCTGGTCGCCATCGATCTCGGCAGCCGCAACGGCAGCTGGATCAACGATGTCCCGGTAGGTCAACTGCCGCGACCGCTGACCGACGGCGACGTGGTCCGCATGGGGGAGGTCGTCGCAGTGGTCGAGACGGGCAACGGCGACGGACCCGACCCGGACGATGTCCCGTCCGACGCCGTGCCCGGCATCTCGGTGGCCGCCCAGCGTCTACGCCGCAAGATCGCCCGCGCTGCCGCGGACCCCTCGCCCGTGCTGCTCATCGGCGACAGCGGGACGGGCAAGGAATCGGTCGCACGCCAGCTCCACGAACGCAGCGGCCGGGCCGGGCCGTGGATCGTCACCAACTGCGCGGCCCTGACGGCCACGCTGATCGACAGCCAGCTGTTCGGCCACGTCAAAGGTGCCTTCACCGGTGCCGTCTCCGCGCAGCCCGGCCTGTTTCGCGCCGCGGACGCGGGGACCCTGTTCCTCGACGAGGTGGGCGAGATTCCACTCGAGGTCCAGCCCAAGCTGCTGCGGGCGGTCGAGCTCGGCGAGGTCGCCCCGCTCGGTGAGCACCAGATCTACCGTGTCGATACGCGGATCATCGCCGCGACCAACCGCGATCTGGCGGCCGACGTGGAGACGGGCCGCTTCCGGCGAGACCTCTACGCGCGCTTGTCGTTGTTCGAGATCCGGATCCCGCGCCTGCGATCGCGGCGAGCCGACGTGCTGATGTGGCTCCAGCGGCTGTACGACCGGTGGTGGAAGACGCGGGATCAGCCACGATTGGCGTTGGAGCTGTCGGCCGAAGCGGCCGTGACGATCATCTCGCATCCCTGGCCGGAGAACCTGCGTGGCCTCGACCATCTCGTGCACGAGCTCGCGACGCGGACCGAGGACGGCACGGTGACACGGGCGAAGCTTCCCGCTTGGTTGACGCGTCCCGCCACGCCCGCGTCCGACGACGGCGACCCGGACCGGGCCACCCCGGCGACGCCACCGGAGGGCCGCCCGGACAAGCCCGACCGCGACGGCCTGCTCGAGATCCTGCAAGCGCACGGCTACAACATCGCAGCGGTGGCGGCCCACTTTGGTCGCGACCGCAAGCAGATCTACCGCTGGGTCGAGTCGTTCGGCATCGAGCTCAAGCGCTGACGCAGCTGCACCGCTTGCTCCCTTCGTCGCCGAGGGGCCTGCGCGAGGATCTCGCGTGACCGTTGCGCGTACGCGGCAATCGCAGCGGCGAGCAGCTCGTCGACCCCAGTCGGGTCGTCGAGGTCGAGCTTGGCCCGCGCCCGCAGCAGCGCGACATCGGCGAGGTCCTCTGCGATCCAGGGCAATGCCGCTTGCGGCTGTAGGATCTCCTGCGCGGCCGCGAGATCGGAGAGCGCGCGCTCAGGATCGCCGCCCACGATCGATGCGAACGCCTTGGTCTTGTGCTCGATCGCCACGACCCACGGCGAACGCTCAGGACCGTCCAGCTCGGCCCCGATGCACTCGGTGGCGACCTCGAGCCAGTGGGACGCGGCCGACGCGTTGCCGAGCCGATCGTGGAGATCGGCGAGCTCGTACGCGCACGAGTGACACAACGGCGCCTCGGCCACGGAGCGCTGATGGAAGGCCGGGCAGATCGCCTCGAAACGTTCGCGGGCCCGCGCCGCATCCGGTTCGTGCCTGGCGCGCGCGAGCGCGGGCTCGAGCCGCTTGAGGTGCGTGTTCCCGAGGGAAGCCGACACCACCTCGTCCACGCGCGCGAACAGCTCGTCACGCTGCGACGGATCCTCGGTCGCGAGCGCCAGATTCTGGACGACCGCCGACCGCTCGATGGGGTCGAGTCCCTCCGCCGTCTCCACCAGGTCGAGCGCGCGACGAAAGCCCGCCCTCGCTTCCTCCTGCCGACCTGCGAGCGCACTGCCGACGGCGACGTTGTTGACGAGCAAGCCACGCAAGGCCGGTGGTTGCCCTACCCGCTCGACCAGCGCCGATGCCAGCGCCGCGTGATCCTGCGCTCCGTCCGCGTCGCCGAGCATCGCGGCCGCGAACACGGCTCGCACTTCGGCTTCGGCGGCGAGGCGATCGAGTCCGAGCGCGACGCCGCGGCGCGAGGCCGTCTCGAACGCTCGCGCGGCTTCGTCGTGGGCGGTGCGATCGAGCGCCAGCTTGCCGATGGTGAGCGCGACCTCGGGTACCAGGGGCTCGAAGCCGAGGTTGTTCGCAGTTTCCTCGAGACTCGCGAGGCGATCGATCGCCTCCGCCGTTCGACCCGCGCCGTGCTCGACCTGGGCACGGACGAGTCCGGCCCGCACCGCTGCCACCGCGACGACGAGGTCCTGGCCCTCGGGCTCCGGGGGCAAGGCGTCGGATCCGGCATCGGACGTACACGCCGACGGCGCGGGCAGCTTGGCCGCCGCGACCGCGATGCCCTCGACGTCGACGTGCGCCTCGCTGGCGATCGCGATCAGTGTCTTGGCGGCCGCGAGGTCGCGCTCGAGACAACGCGCGCGCGCCTGACTCTCGGCCAGTCCCACGTCTGCCGTGCGTCCGGCCTCGCAGACCTCCCGAAACGACTGCGCCCATTCGGAGGTGAACCGATCGAGCTGGGCCAACGCGGCCGCCCCCGCGGAGCGCGTGCTGGGCTCGGCGAACAACTGCGCGTGCACGGCCGGCCGGCGCCCGTCCCACGCGGCCTCGATGGCCGCGGGTGCGCCGGCACACGGCTCCGCTTGGGCATCCGACAAGGTGCTCCATCCGACGACCCCCGCGAACCCGACGAGCGCCACGGCGCTTCCCCATCGCCGCAACCTGCGTCCGGGCGGGTGCCGCAGCGCCTGCAGCAGCTGGGGCAGATCCGCGAAGCGATCGCCGACGTCGCGGGAGAGCCCCCGACGTACCGCCCGTGCAACCCGGCGGGGTACGCCCCCGGCCTGCGTGGGCTCGCGGTAGTGCCCCTCGATCGTGTTGGCGGCCATCTCGGCCAGACTGTCCCCGCCGAAGGGCAGCTGCTCGTACAGCGCTTCGTGCAAGGCCGCGCAGAAGCTGAACTGGTCGGCCGCGGGTCCGACGTCGATGCCGGCGTACTGCTCGGGCGCCATGTACTGCGGGGTGCCCACGACCGCCCCCGTCGACGTCAGAGGTGCTTTGAGAAACCCCTTCGGATCCCGGTCGGCATCGTCGACGTCGACGACATCGCCGCGGTAGCTCGCGATCCCGAAGTCGGCCACGCGCACGCGACCGTCGTCGGCGACGAGGACGTTGTCCGGCTTGAAGTCTCGGTGAACGATCCCGACGGCATGCGCCGCGGCGAGCCCCTCGCCCGCCGCCACGAAACGCTCGACGATCTCGGACCAGGATCGCTTGGTCTCACGCAGCCACTGCGTGATCGTCTGCCCCCGAACCAGCTCCATCGCCAGGAAGACCTGGTCCCCCTCGGTCCCCACGTCGTAGACCTGCACGACGTTGGGATGGGAGAGCCGGGCCATCGCTTGCGCCTCCCGAAGCAGCCGTGCCTGCGCCCGCGAGCCCGTCCTCTCCGGCCGCAGCAGCTTGATCGCGACCGGCCGGTCGAGCTCGGGGTCGTAGGCGGCGAGGACGACCCCCATCCCGCCGATTCCGAGCTTGTCGCGAACGAGGTAGCGATCGATCCGCGCCGCAATCGCGGGCGTGCCCTCGCCTTCGACGACGACGCCGGCAGTGTCGGCCGGGCTCGTGACGCTGTCGGGGGTGGACATCGTGGACTGGCCGCCCGCGGGCTGGGACTACGGTACGAGATACGAGGCCCACTCGGCCCCCTCGAGATCGGTCGGGTCCCCTTCACACTCGGGAATGTCGAAGCCGCACTCGGTCTCGACCGCGCGATGGTCGTAGGCGGAGTTGCGCGGCTCGGCCAGGCACAGCGCCCCCTCGTCGTCCCACCGCGCCTCGATGTCCTGCAGATAGCCCGGCCCCCAGCCGCCGGGGAAGTTCCCCATCGCGTCGCTCCAATCCAACGGCTGTCCGATGGTGGTGAAGCTCTGCCCGGTGCCGCAGTAGTCGGCCGTCAGCATCTTCAGCGTCGCTTGGCGCTGCGGCGGCGTGGAACCGTAGGCGTCGTTGGGGTCGTAGCCCATCAGCTTCATCTTCGCGATCGCATGGCCCCGACACGCCGCGGTGACGAAGTTCGGCTCGTTGGGCATGACGGTCTTGGTCTGAGCATCGTAGCGCTCACCCTCGATGAACACGATCGAGGTCTCGTCGAGGTTCATGCCGGGACACAGGTTGGTCGGCGGGAGGTCGCCGACGCCACCCGGCGGCACCTCGTGGAAGATCCCGTACGTGTCGATGCTGTGCCCAGCGGCCCAGTCTTCGTGCGCCTCGTAGGCGTAGATGGTGGCCTCGAAGGCGTTCTTGCCCTGCTTGAACAGCAGCTTGTAGCCGACCAGCGCGTTGCCACGCAGGACGTCGCCGTTGGCGTGATAGACCTCCAGCGCCTGCCCGACGACGGCGACGTCGTGCAAAAGGCCCGTGTTGGGTTCGATCGCGCCGGCGAGCGTGTAGCCGGCCCACGCGGCCCCCTGCGAGAACACACCGATCTCCTCGTCACCGAGGACGGGCGAGTTGGAGTAGGTGCAGGTCCGGCAGCCCCATCCCGGAGGATTGAACGCCACGGCCTGTCGCGCGGTCGCGTCGTCGGGGTCCGCGCGACCGTCGTCCATCGCGTCGCAACCCGTCGCTACGATTCCCGCCACCACCACGCTGCAAAAACCGACCTTCCATTCCATGCCGTCCCAGATGTGCATCGGCCGGACCAACGGGGCTGGCGCGTGGATCCCCAGTGATTCCCGGGCGGCCTGGGCCGCCGCAGCTGGCCCGATCCGGGACACTCCGGGGTGTCACGTGGGACGTGTCCCAGGGACATTCCCTCGCGATTCGGAAGGGATAGGCGATCTGCGCCGACTCCGGCGCTACCGGTGCTCCGCGCGCCCCTTGGATCGCCAGGGTCGACGCGTCAGGCCTGCGTGGCCACGTCCCGGATGTCGCGGTCGGCGCGCTCCTGCGTCGAGGGGGGCTCCCAGAGATCGCTCGCGAGCTCGAACACCTCGAGCGGAACCTCCATCGAGAACGTGGGACCACGCTCCCGGTTGCGCGCCTGGACCCGCGTGCGCCGAACCTCCCGGGGTGCATCGACGACGTGGACCACGAGCTCGACCGCGGCGGCGTCGACCCAGCCGTACAACCGCGCCCGATCCGCCGCACGAATGAGACCGACCTCGAGCACGACCGGCGTGCCGGCCTCGGCGACCTGCAGAGCGATCTCCCAGATCTGCCCGAGGCATCGCTCGACCCGCGCCATGTACCAGGCCATTCGCCCCTCGATGGGCCGCTCGTCCTCGCCATACAGGCGGGCCATCCACGCGTCGAGCGTCAGTCGTACCGCCCCCTCGCGCTGCGCGAGCGCTGTCGCGAAGGTCGACTTGCCGGCCCCCACGGGGCCGATCACCAGGTGGATCTCGCGGGGCAACATCGAAGGGACCTCAGGCACAGGGCAAAAAAAAACGCGGCATCCTTTCGGATGCCGCGTCCATAAATCTGACAACGACCTACTCTCCCACAGAGTCTCCCCTGCAGTACCATCGGCGCTGGAAGGCTTAACGACCGAGTTCGGGATGGGATCGGGTGTGGCCCTTCCGCCATTGTCGCCAGAAAACCGTTCGAGCTCGCGGACCCTGCTGCCACCAACGCTTTGCGGTGGGGGGCCTCGCTTCTCTTACTCCGACGAGCGCTGCTTCGCTTCAGCGAAGCGGCTCGAGGACACGAGGCGTGCTCGCCTCGTTCTCTCGCTCGAAACCTTGGACTCGACCCGCCGCCTTTGAAAGCTGGCAAGGCAAGACCAACGGCTTACGATTCGACTTGATTGGCTTCTTGCGAAGCCGCTCTTGTCTGGCGTAACCGCCGTCCTCGCGCTCTCGCGCCAGGACGAATCGGCCAAGCCAAACGGATTATTAGTACTGGTTAGCTCCATGCGTTGCCGCACGTCCACATCCAGCCTATCAACGTCGTGGTCTACGACGATCCTTCAGGGAGTCCTCATCTTGGAATTGGCTTCCCGCTTAGATGCTTTCAGCGGTTATCCATTCCGGACATAGCTACTCGGCAATGCTTCTGGCGAAACAACCGAAACACCAGGGGTCCGTCCATCCCGGTCCTCTCGTACTAGGGACAGATTTCCTCAAGACTCCTACGCCCACGGAAGATAGGGACCGAACTGTCTCACGACGTTCTGAACCCAGCTCGCGTACCGCTTTAATTGGCGAACAGCCAAACCCTTGGGACCGACTACAGCCCCAGGATGCGATGAGCCGACATCGAGGTGCCAAACCTCCCCGTCGATGTG
>CALBMM010000173.1 GCA_937896535.1 uncultured Pseudomonadota bacterium | reverse complement strand
GTTCGGATGCTCGTGCTGCGACCGACCGTGCACTGCAACCAGGACTGCACCTTCTGTAGCGCGAACGAGACCACGCAAAACGTGTGGCCCGACCCCGAGGACATGAAGCGGCAGATCGTTCGCGCCGCTCAGCGGGGCGTGGAGCGGGTATCGCTGTCGGGTGGCGAGCCCACGCTGTCGCGGCATCTGCCCAGCTTCGTGCAGGTCGCCAAGCAGGCCGGCGTGGACAAGATCGAGCTCGTCACCAACGGGGTGCTGCTCGATCGACCCGGCAAGGTGGAGACCCTCGTCGAGGCGGGACTGACCCACGCGTTCGTGTCGCTGCACGCCCACGACGAGGCGCTGTCGGCCATCGTGACGAACAAGCGGGGCGACTTCGCCAAGACCGTTGGCGCCATCGATCGGCTCGTCGCGTCGGGGGTGACCACGGTGATCAACCATGTCGTCACCACTCGCAACCTCAAGCACCTCGCGGCGTTCGTGCGCTTCGCCCACGCGCGATGGCACGGCGAGGTGTTGATCTCCTTCGCGTTCGTCTCGCCGCAGTTCAAGGCGCTCGACCATCCGTACCTGATGCCCCGCTTGTCCGAGATGGCGCCGTACTTGCGACGGGCGCTGTACGCCGCGGTCGAGGTCGGGCAGGGCGTGGTCGTCGGCTCGCGGCAGGGCACGCCGCCGTGTCAGCTCGGGGAGTTCGCCGGCTGGTCCGACGTGCTCCTGCTCGCCAACGAGGCCATGTCCGAGGATGCGCCGCAAAAGCAGCGGGGCCCACGGTGCGACGCCTGCATCTACACGCGGGTCTGTCCCGGGGTCTGGCGCAGCTACGCGGCCCGATTCGGCTTCGACGAGCTCGTGCCGATCGAAGGGCCGCCGCTGACGGACGACGACGTACGGGAGCTACAGCGGGCGATCATTCGTTCCGAGCAGGGGGTCCCGATGACGTTCGCCGCGATCCCTGCGCGATTGCGGCGACCCGAGCTCGAAGGCGCTGCGCCAGTGCTTCCCGAGCCCGAGCTGCCCGCGCCGCCGGCCACGTTGGTTCGCACGCGGCAGCATCGGGTGGCGCTCGTCGGGACGGGGAGCCGGGCGCGACGGTGGGCCGAGTCGATCGCGCGCGCGCCGGACTTCACGCTCGCGGCCGTGGCATCACCC
The DNA here is from genome assembly GCA_937896535.1 of uncultured Pseudomonadota bacterium. Taxonomy (GTDB): domain Bacteria; phylum Myxococcota_A; class Polyangia; order Nannocystales; family Nannocystaceae; genus CALBMM01. Next base: position 1,977 of record CALBMM010000173.1, on the reverse strand, counting down.
CATGCGGCCGAGGCGGAGCTCGACCCTGCCTTCGGAGGCTGTCCGAGCTACCCCGACGCGGCGGCGATGCTCGACGACGTGGATCCGGATCTGTGCGTGATCGCGTCGAGCACCGACAGTCACGTCGCGCTCGTCGCCCTGGCGGTGGCGCGCCGGGTTCCCACGCTGGTCGAGAAGCCGTTGGCGCCCACGCTCGCCCTCGCGCGGCAGTGTGCCGACGCAACCGGTTGCGACGACGTCGTCGTGGCGATGGCCCACAACGACCTGTACGCCGACGGCCTCGCGGAGGTCCTCGCGGGGGCGGGGCCGCTTTCGGTGACGCGCGTCGTTGCGCCCAATACCCCGGACGCGCCGCGCCACTGGAGTCGCGCGCCCGTCTTCGAGACGCTGTATCACTTGGGGGTGTTCGTCGCGGCGATCGATCCCGACGCGACGTTGGCTCGCGCCTATGGAAGCGGCGACGAGCGACCCACCCGGATCGACGCGAGCTTCGAGACGAGCCGAGGCCCCGCGACCCTGCGCTGGGAGGTGGGCGCGGACGTCTCGACGATCGTGCGCGTCGACGGCCCCACGCCCGTGGTGTGGTGTCGGCGGGGGCGCGACATCACGCTCGATCGCGGGCAGGGCCCGGTCGCCGTGGAGCGCACGGGCTCGGAGATCGACGGCATGCTCGCGGCCTTGGCGGCGACGCGCGTGGCCGGTGATGCGCGACGGGTGCCGCTTTCCGAGGGCGTGGCGGCGCTGCGCCTGGCGCAACAGATGTGCGATGCGCTCGCCCCTGCGTTCGTGCGGCCCGATGCGCCGCGCCATGCCGCCAGCCCGGACCTGCGTGACCGGACGCGGTGACCACGGGCGAGTTTTGTTGACCCACCGCGAGGCCACGCGATACCGTCGATCTCGCCGTGAAGGACCGCCACGACGATTGGACCCGCCGCGACTTCGCCGGTGTCGTCGCGTTGGCGGGACTGGCCGCGTTGGCCCCCAAGCTCGCGCGTGCCGAGACGTCGGGGTCCGTGGGCGAGGCGGGGCCGAGCGAGGTCCCGCCGGCCTTCGAGCTCGGTGAGGCGACGACGTTCATGGGCCTGCGCCCGCGACGTCGCCTCGGGGCATGGACGATCGGCCGCGTGCGCCGGGTCGACGGCACCACCGCGGTCGAGCTGATCCGCGGCGGTCATCGCGTGCAGATCGACATCGCCCGTCGCGGCGGCGCGCTCGCGGGCGCGCACGAGACCCGCAACCTCGCGCTGTTCGTCCACGACGACGATGTGGCCGCCTCGATCGGCGGACGCGAGGACGCGGCCCGCACGCTCGCGGCGTACCTGCGCGAGGCGGAGCGCCGCTACGACCTCGACCCGCACCTGCGGTCCTTCGACGCGCGCGCCCCGGGTGGGATCTACCGGCTCGACTGACGCGACGGCCCCGCGGCGTGTCTTCGTCGTCGGCGTCGGGCCACGGGCCGATGCGTGGGCGGACGTCGTCGCGCGCTCGCCGAGGCTGGTGCTCGCGGGGCGTTGCGAAGAGGCGACCACGTGTCGCGACGAGCCCGACGCCGCGATCGCGGTCGTCGTGGGGGCGCGCTCGGCCTCCGCGGCGGTCGACACGTTGCGGGGTCACGAGGGCCGGGTCGTCGTCGCCGGCCCGCTGCACCGACCCGTGGATGCGACGCCCCACGTGCGTGTCGCCGCACGCTGGGTCGCAATCGCCGGCGTGCGGTGGGTACAATCCCATCTGCGGTCGCTGGACGCGGTGACACTGTCGCTGCCGCGATCGCGCGGGCGTGCGGCCGAGGCACTCGCCCATGGCTACGCCTTGGCGCGGAGCCTGCTCGGAGAGCTGAGCGTGGAAGATCCCTGGACGTTGCGTGGGGCGGACGCGACGGTGCGCTTGCGTTGGTCCAACGACGATGCGCTCGTGGCCGCATTCGTGTCCGGCGACGCCCGGGTCGAGCTGAGGGTCGACGCCGGACGGCAGCACCTG
>CALBMM010000172.1 GCA_937896535.1 uncultured Pseudomonadota bacterium | reverse complement strand
CGAGGATGCCCGCCACCGGGGCGTAGCCACCGCTGACCGACTTGCCGATCGTCATGATGTCCGGCCGTGCTGCCTCGCCCTCGTGCATCCAGCAGAACAGTCGGCCGGTGCGGGCCCATCCGGTCTGCACCTCGTCGAAGATCACGAGGACGTTCTCGTCGTGGCACAGCGCCACGAGATCGCGCAGGTAGCCCTCGGAGGGAATGTTGATCCCGCCCTCGCCTTGGATCGGCTCGACGAGCACGGCCGCGGTGTTGGGACCGATCGCCTTCTCGATCGCCGAAAGGTCGTCGAACGCGACGCGGGTAAAGCCCGGCGTCCACGGACCGAAACCCTCGCGCGCCTCCGGCTCGTCCTCGCCGAACATCTGCGTGACGGTGGTGGTGCGACCGTGGAAGCAGCCCTCGGCGTAGAGGATCTCCGGGGCGGTCACGCCCTTTTTGGCGTGGGCCCAGCGACGCGCGAGCTTGATCGCCGCTTCGGGGCCCTCGACGCCGCCGTTGGCCGGCAGATACCGATCGTAGCCCGTCATCTCGGTGATCTTGCGACCGAACAGCGCCATGAACGGATCGCCGAGGAAGCGACCGAGGACCGTGGGCGCTTTCGACTCCAAAAAGCCCTTGAGCACCTCGCGCACGAGCGGGTGGCCATGGCCGAGGTTGGCGGCCGAGTACGCCGCGACCCCATCGAACAGCTTGCGACCGCTCTTGGTGTACAGCCACGGACCCTCGGCCATGACGATCGGGTCGTCGAGAATGAGCGAGTAGTTCGGTGCGATGTGGCGCTTGATCAGCGCCACGGCATCGTCGCCCGGCAGGTCGGCGGCTTCGGTGAGGATCTCGGCGGCTTTGCGCTGGGCGTCGTTGGCGTGCATGGCGATGTTCGGCGGACCGCGGGCCCGCCGACTCCTGCGTAGCCGCGGGGCCCGGCGGGTGTCAACCGGCGCTCACCAGGGAAGATCCTCGCCGTTGGCGTGGCGAAACGATCCAGTGCGAGACAGGTCGAGCTCGTCGATGCGTGCGATCAGCATTCGCGCCGTGTCGTGGGGCGTTTGCATCGAGGGCCCGTGGCCGAATCGCTTGGTCATGTCCGTGGCGACCATGCCCGGGTGGAGGATCCCCACCGCGATCTCCCGCGTCTCGAGGTCGCGGGCCAGGCTGACCCCGGCCATGTTCAGCGCGGCCTTGCTCATGCGGTAGCCGTAGGCGCCGCCCGATCCGTTGTCGCCGATCGAGCCCATGCGACTGGTGATGAGCACGACCTTGCTGCCCGGTTGCAGGCGGGGCAGCAAGAGGGACGTCAGCCGCAGCGGCCCGATCGCGTTGACCTCGAACTGCTCGCGCAGCGACTGGGCATCGAGGTCCTCGAGCGACTCCATTCGCAGGATGCCGGCGTTGTGCAGCAGCAGGTCGATCTTCGTGTCCCCGAGGCGCTGGGCGAACGAGCGAACGCTGTCGTCGTCGCCGACGTCCACGCCCGTTTCGACACGCACGCCGAGCGCGTCGAGCTCGTCGCTGCGGCTGCGGCAAGCGGCGATGACGTCGTCGCCGCGGGCGGCGAGCTGACGGGCGAGCTCGAGTCCAATTCCACGGTTGGCACCGGTGACGAGGCTGGTCGGCATGGCGGGTACGGTACCAGCCCGCCTTGCCGGTCGGACGAGGAGCTCACGACTCGGGCTCGTGCAGCTCCGAGGCGATCAGTCCCCAAAACGACGTGTCACCGACGTACTGCCAGCCGAGGTGGTGACCGCACGCGCGGCACACCCCCACGCGCCAGGCGTAGCCGGGAAACCATGTCCACTGTGCGGTGGCGGGCCCGACCGCGCGGCACCCCGGCGCGTGGCCGAACGTGCGCAGCTCGAAGACGTGGCCGGCGGGATTGACGAACGTGTGCAAGCCCGCGGCGCCCACCGCGATCGCGTGCTCCGGACGCGTCACCTCGGCGCCGCACGCCCGGCACAGGATCGCGCGCTGGTCGGCGAACGTCGTGCCGTCCGACGGTGTTCGGTCCCGACGCGGATCGAGCGGCATCGGCGTCTCACAACCGGGCGAGCAGTTCGGCCTTCTTGTGGGCGAACTCGGCGTCGGTGACCAGCCCGCGGTCGCGCAGGTCCGCGAGCTTGGTCAACGCGTCCGCGACGTCCTCGGTGTCCGCGGGACCGGCCTGGTAGGGCGCGGTCGCGGGCCATGGCGCCCCCGCGTGGGGCTGCCCCGGTCCGTAGCTCTGCCCGTACGTCGGCGTCCCGTAGCCCGGGTGCGGCGGATACCCGCCCCACCCGTACGGCCCGGCCGAAAGCGCCGCCGCCTGCTGTGCCTGCAGCTCGTACTGCCGACGGCGCGCCGCCGCGGCCTGCAAGCCCGGCCGGGAGATCAGGTACAGAGGAAACGCGACGATCCACAACAGCAGCCCGGAGATCAACCACCCGGCCGGTCCCATGGCGCCGAGCCCGTTGACGTCGCGCTTGTCGTACCCGATGTTCGAGGCGTCGACGGCCATCCAGATGGAGGTCGCGAGCACGACGAGGCCGAAGAAGCCGCCCATACGTCCACCTTAGCAGGTCACGTCGCGTCGTCCCCCGACGCGGCCGGCTGGGCGGCCACCGATTCCTCGGCGATCGCGACGAGCTCGGCGAGCAGACGCTCGAGGTCCTTGCGGCGCGTTCGCGACTTGCCACGGTATACCCGCCGCACGACGGCGTAGACGCCCCCGAGCCACACGCTCAGCGCGACCGGAATGAGGTACGGCGCCCCCGCGACCGCGAAGGGGATGACGGCGAGCCCGCTGCCACCACCGCCGACGCCGCCGAGAATGCCGCCGAAGAGCGCGCCGGCCATCATCGTCAGCTTCTCCTCGATGCGAATCGTCGTGACCCCTCCGCGCGGCGTGACGGACACGGTGATCGTGCGGGCCGGTTGCCCCGCGACCGGACGCGTCGTCCACGTCAGCGTGCGACCGAGAACCTCGTGGGCCCCGTGCTCGCCGGTCGATCGGCGCACCTCGGTGATGAGCGGCTCGTGGCTGTCGGGGCCGATCTCGCCGTCGACCACCGCCTCGAGGACGATCGAGGTGGGACCGCCGAGGAACGCGTTGTCGCGCGTCTCCACGGGAGCGGCACGTCGTACCTCGGTCGCGGCCCGGCGCACGAGCGCACGATCGATCCCCGCCTCTTCGGCCGCCTCCTCGAGCTCGGCGAGCGTGCGCACACCGCTACCGCTGCCCGCCTGTGCCTGCTGCAGCTCGGCCGCGCGCTTGAGCACGAGCGCCGCCTCTTGCTCGGAGTAGGTGCGCGGTGGCTTGCCCACGGGCGCATGGTAGAGCGCCGCACGCCCGCGCGCGAGGGTCAGTCCGCAGTCACGTCCAAACCGAGGTCGTGACGCGAAAGGACCGCCTCGCCCGTCGCGGCGTCGAACACGATGCCGCCACCGGCGTAGACGATGGCCAATCGCGATCCATCGCCCGACCAGGCGAGGTCGCGCAGCGCCGGCGCGGGCACGGTGAAACGACGCATCTGCTCTTGGCGATCGTAGACGGTCACGACGTAGTCGTGCGGGCCGACGACCCACGTGTCGGCCGCCGAATCGAAGCCCTCGTGGTGCTCGGATTTCTGCGCGATCGCGAGGTAGCGCCCCCTCGGATCGGGCTCGGTGATCTCGATCTTGGCGTCGCGCAGCTGGGCCTGGTCGTGGCTGAGCCCGAGACGGGCGAGCCAATCACGGCTGCCGACGTTGCGCGGCTTGCCGGCGTGGGGCCAGCTCGCTTGCTCCTTGCGCGGCACGGCCCGGACTTCCCCGAAGCCCGACTCGTCGACGTGCAGGACTCGCAGCGGCTCGGTCGGTTTGATCGACGACACCACGATGTCGCCGGCGAGACCGTCTTGGGTGAGCCACCCGGCGCGACCCAGCCCCCACTCGAACTCGATGCGCGTGGACGCCGTGGGATCACCCCCCGCGATCGGGTGCAGCGTGGTGTCGCCCTTGTGGCTCATGCGCACGATCTGGTCCTCGCCCACGAACGCGAGGAAACTCGTACCGTCGGCGCCGGCGGCGATCGACCCGAGCGGCGCGCCGCCGTCGGCGACGGGCTCCAGCACGATCTCGGCCCCTGTCGCCCAGGCGACACGCGAGCCGGTCGCGTCGAGGGCCACGGCGGCGGGCGAGAACGAACGGGCCGCGAGGCGACGCGACGGTGCGTCGTCGAGAGGATCGACCACGAGCCCCCTGGGGCCCGGCGCGACGCGTAGGCCGGCGACGACGCTAGTGTGCATGCGTCCCTCGGCATCGGAGGCGGGCAGTGGCGTCGCCGACGTGGTCGCCAGCGGCAGCGCTTCACGCACCGCCTCGTCGGCGGGACGGGGCCACGGGGCCGCGGCGGCACGCTCGAGCCACAGCCCCTGACCGGACCCCGTCTCCAGCAGCACGCGCTGCCCCGACACGAGGTGCATGCGGGGGCGTCCCTTGCCGTCGGTCTCGGCGGCCGCGACGGTCCGCTCGCCCGACGCGAGATCGGTGAACTCGACCTCGAAGCGAGAGCCGCGTCCTCGCGGACCCTGGAGGGTCACCAGCGTCTTGCCGTCGGGGGCCAGCCCGAGGTCGTTGCGATTGGGACCACGGTCGAGCGACACGGCGAGCGCGTCGCCGCTGCGGCGCAGGGTGTCCTCGCCGACCTCGATCCGCTGCACGCGAGAGGGACCGGCGAGGACCGCCAGCACCGACGGGGCGCGGCCGGGCGTCTGGGCCACGCGCAGCTGCCAGGGCACGAAACCCGGCTCGTCGAGCTGCGCGAGCTCGTTGCCCTCGGCGTCCCACAGCAGGATACGGTGGTCGACCGTCAGGCCGAGGAAGCGCTGGCCGTCCGCGAGGGCGTGGATCTCGAAGACCGGGTCGGTGGGCGCGATCGTGCGGACCGGGATCCAGTGGGGCGTGTCGCCCTTCGGGTCGACCTGCGCGAGCACGGCCCCGCCGGCGGCGTCGACGAACGCGAGGAGGTAGCCGCCACCGCGGCGCGCGATCGACATCCACGCGGGATCGACGACCGGCAGCGACAGCGGCAGCGCGACGTCCTCGGCGCGAAGGTCCTGCCACAGGCGAACGCCACCGGTCGCGTCCATCGTCAGCGCCGCGGTCGCGGACGGATCGACGACGGCCTCCGTCATCGGCGCGAGGTGAAGGCCGCGACCCAGGGCGAGGGAGTCCCACTCGGCGCGGGAGACCAGCTCGTCTTCGGCCTCGTCTTCGGCCTCGGTCACGGCGGCGGGAACTTCGGCGGCCGGGGAGGCCTCGGCGCGCTTGTTGGCGCAGGCCGGCAGCGCGGACAGGAGCGCGAGCGTGCAGATGCGAGCGTGCATGGCGAGGGTCTCTTTCACAGCGAGCGGAGGAAGGCGGTCAGGTCTTTGATCTGCGGACCGGTCAGGCCGTCGAGGTCGGCCATGTCGTGGACGCTTCCCTTGTCGGTCAGCAGCGCGTGCAGATCGCCGGCGCTGCCGTCGTGGTAGTACGGCGCGGTGTGGGCGAGGCCGACGAGCGACGGGGTGTCGGTCGTGTCGAGGCCTCGCGACTGCAGCGGGTACTGCTGGCCGTCGGTCAGTCGCGCGCCGTCGTGGCAGGTGCTGCAGTCGAGGGCGTCGCTTTCGAAGAGCGTCTTGCCCCGCGCGACCGCGGCGGCATCGGCCACCGTCGGCGGGGTCGGTTCGGGCAGGCTGTGCAAGTACGCGGCGAGGTCGTCGAGCTCGCGCGAGGTCGGGGGCGTGAACTCCGAGCCGCCGAGGCGCTCGATCGTGTGGCGGAAGCTCGCGGGCAGGTCGGCGTCCTGACCGTCCCACTTGTAGGGAGCGGTGTCGGCGACGCGGCCGGCGAGCATCGGGGTCTGCAGGATCGACTTGCCCAGACGCCAGCTCAGACCATCGGCGCGACCTTCGGGGTGGCAGCTGGCGCAGGCCATCACCCCACCGTCGGACAGTCGCCAGTCGCGACCGCGGCGAAACAGCTCGGCCCCACGCTCGACCTCGGGGCTTCGCTTGCTCGCGGCGATCTCGGGCCCGACGAGGACCCCTCGCTTCTCGGACTTCCAAGGCTTGTCCTCGAGGTCGAACTGCCCCGGCGTCAAGCGCAGGACTCGGCGCGTGAGCTCGCAGTGCACCCACAGCTGGGTACCGTCGACGGCGAGGCCGTCGATACCGCAGATGTCGGGACGGGTCTCGTCGTCTCGCGACAGCAGCGCGCTCCATGCCGCGTACGGGGCCGGCTGGCTGACGTCGGCGACGGCCGTGATGCGGTCGTCGCCGTAGCCGGCGACGTAGAGGGTGTCGGACCCCACGTCGTACGCGAGCGCGCGGGGTTGGTGCACGTCGATCGTCGACGCGGCCACGCGTGGGGCCATCGTCGAGCCGTCGGCGACGAGCGAGAGCTGGTGAACGATCGCCGGCACCGACTGGGGGCCGCCGCCGTAGCTGTCGGCCGCCTGCGAGCTCGGAATCCGCTTCATCTGCGACGTCGACAGCTGGTGGGCGGCCGCGACGCGTCCGTGCCCGACGTAGGCGACGGAGAACACGTTGCGCGCGCGTCGTTGGCCGGTATTGCTGGGCACCTCGAACCGGCTGCGCGGCTCGGCGACGACGGCGACCTCGAGCATCTCGCCTTCCCAGTCTTCTTCCTTCTCGATCTCGACGGGATCGCGGGGGTCGAGCGCGGTCCAGCGGACGCGTGGTGATCGTTTGCGCCTGCCTTCGGCCTCGTCGCGTCCGACGAGGGAGACGACGGCGAGGTTGCCCGTGCTCAGGAAGCCGACGGTCGCTTCCTTGCCGTCCTCGGAGACGGCGACGCCGCGGGGCTCGGCGGCGAGTCGTTCGGTCCAGCGCACCTCGCGGGTCTGGACGTCGATGGCGGCGAGGGTTTGATCGGCGACCGAGGTGACCAACAGCATGGTGCCATCGGGGTCGAGGGCGAGGCCGTAGGGCTCGGCGATCTCGATCGCGGCGACCTGCGTCAGGGCGCTGGCGTGGCTGGTGTCGACGACGACGACGCGGTGGGCTCGTCGGTCGGCGATGTAGGCGCGACCGCGCCCGTCGGTGACGACCTGCGCGAGCCCGGGGGAGAGCTCGAGGCGGGCGACGGCCTTGCCGTCGACATCGAGGCGCACGAGCTCGCCCGCATTGGTTTCGGCAACGAGCGGTCCATGCTCGTCGACGACGATCGTCGCGCCGTGGCTGCCGCGATGCGGTCCTCGTCGCGGCGCACCGGCAGCCCCGACGTTGGGGGAGTTGGGTTGCAGCCCCCGCTCGGCCGGACCGACGCGTACGGAGTGCGCATCGGCAACGCTGGCGAGCGTGGCGGCCACGGCGAGCCCGGCAACGACGACGAATGACCCACGACCCATCGCGCCCCCGACGCCCCACGGCCGCCGGCGATTCCAGGTGGCGCGCTTTGCACTACCCCCGCCCGATGCGGGCTCAGCTCGCGCGGGCCGACGGGGGCACGTCCCGAAGGGCGTGCAGGATTCGCTCGGGGTCGAGCAGGTCGCCGGCTTCGCGCTCGGCGTGGGCGAGCACGATCGACCCCTCGGGATCGATCACCATCACGCCGCCGTTTTGCCACGGATCGCCCTGGGTCCTCCCCTGGCGAAAACCCGACTTCAGACCACGCACGCCATGCTTGAGCGTGCGGCCGAGCTCGAACAGGCTCGTCTTCCACCGCAGCATCCCCGCCGCCTCGTAGGTCGCCCGCCTCGGGTCCGTGAACACCTCGAAGTCGACACCGAACTGCTCGACGAAGTCACGCGCCATCTCGGGCGTCCCGTTGCCGATCGCGTACACCCGAGCGCCCATTGCCTCGATCGCCGCTTGGTGAGATCCGATGCGAGCAGCCTGCTCGCGGCAGAAGATTCACCCGTAGTGGCGCAGCCACACCACGACCGCGGTCTGGTCGGCGTACAGCGTCGAAAAGCGCCGCTCCTGGCCCTGCAGGGTGAGCATGGTCGCTTCGGCGAGCTGGGTGGACACCTTCATGTGACGGAGCATAGTCGGGGTACGACACCGCGCCACGGACGGTTCGCACGTCCGCCGACCGCGCGGTGCACGGCCTTCGGGGGCGACAGCATGTGCGCGCGCGCGTACGCTTCGCCCCGATGCCCAGGTTCGGCGACCGTCACAGCAAGACTGCGCGCGCGGCCCGGTTGGGATTGCGTGCCCTCGGCGGCTGGAAGTTCGAAGGCGAGATCCCCTCCGCCCGAAGGGCGGTGTGCCTCGCGGTCCCGCACACCAGCAACATGGACGGTGTGCTGCTGGTCTGGCTCGCCCAGTCGGTGGGCATGCCGATCTCGTGGATGGTCAAGGACGACTGGGGCCGCGGACCGACCGGCCCGCTCGTGCGCGCGCTCGGTGGCGTACCGATCGACCGCTCCAAGCCGACGGGGATGGTCGGCTCCATGGTCGACGCGTTCGCGCACCACGACCGGCTCTACCTGGTGATCCCGCCCGAAGGCACGCGCAGTCGCACCGAGTACTGGAAATCGGGCTTTTACCGGATTGCACTCGGCGCGAAGGTCCCCGTGGTCCCGGGCTGGCTCTGCTACCGGCGCAAGCGCGGCGGTTTCGGCGAAGCCATCGACGTCACGGGCGACGTTCGCGGCGACATGGATCAGATCCGCGCGTTCTACGAGCGCATGCGCCCGCAGCCGCGCTACCCGAGCAAGTTCGGGCCGATCCGGCTGCGAGACGAGGTCGATGGCTGAGAGCGTCGCGCTGACGCCGCGACGGATCCTCTTCGAAGACGATGCCCTGCTCGCGGTCGACAAGCCGTCCGGGTTGGTGTCGCACGCGACGGTCGACCCGGCCAGGGACCACTTGGTGGCGGCACTGCGCCGACTTCTCGTCGCGCGCGACGGCGACGCCGGCCACCTGTCGCTCATCCACCGACTCGACCGCGGGACCAGCGGCGTGGTCGTGCTCTCGCGAGACCCCGCCGCCGACGGCGAGCTCGGCGAAGCGTTCCGGGCGAAGACGGCCACGAAGACGTACCTGGCGATCGTGCGCCCCCGCGACGACGCGGCCGTCGTCGCGCAGACCATCGACGCCTACCTGGCCCCGGCCAAGGGCCCGGGCGGACGCACCGCGATCGTGCGGGCCGGAGGCCAGCCGGCGCGCACCGAGGTCGTCCCGTTGGCCCGACGCGACGGCCTGGTGCTCGTGCAAGCGCGGCCCACGACCGGACGCACCCATCAGATCCGAGCGCATCTGTCCCATGTCGGGCTGCCGCTGCTCGGCGACGCGCTGTACGGCGTCGAAGAGCCGGACGCGAAGCGATTGATGCTGCACGCGTGGCGACTCGAGCTACCGCACCCGCGCACCGGGGCGCCGCTGGCGATCGAGGCGCCGTGGCCCCGCGCGTTCCGGCGACGATTCGACCCGACGGCGCTCGACGGCTGACCGCCGACGGCCGCGGCTCAGCCGCCACGCTCGAGCCGACTGCACTCCAGCCTCAGAATGCGTCGCGCGATCGCCAACGCACAGCCGTAGGTCGAGTCGACGCCGAAGTACGACATGCTCTTGGACAGCAGCGATTGCCGCCGCGAGTACGGCGTATCCGACGCGTAGTGCAGCAGGCCAAAGTCGAAGGGCACGAGGTTGCTGAGGTGGACGATCTCGTCCTTGGGATGGCGCCGCGGGTAGACCATCTCGTACATCGCCGACAGATACGGCCCCGCCTCCATCTCGAGCACGGTGTAGCCCTCTTCGTAGAACAAGCCCATGTAGTCGCGATTTTGCAGGAACGAGCCGCGCACGGTCAGCGCCTTCTGATTGTCGAGGACCGTGACGTTGACGTAGGGCTGGATGTCCGCGGCGGAAAAGCAATTGCGGAACAGAAACGTGTTGCGCGAGTGCTCGTCGTAGGCCGCCGTCGAAATCATCACGTCGCCGACCTTCGCGTTGAGGGTGGCGGCCTTGCCCATCACGTAGACGCCGACGAGGTCGTCGATCCCTTGCGCGAGGCGGGACAGGTGGTGGTAGGCCGCCATGCCGAGCGGGTAGTCGATGTTGACGATGACCGCGTCGCTGTCGGCGAGCCGTGCGGCGTTCGGGACGTCGAGACGGGCGTCGAAGCGGCTGGGATCGAGATCTCGCAGGCGAATGACCTGCACGCCGACCTCGACGTCGCCGGGACTGCGCAGCGAGGTCACGCCGCCCTCACGGTCGAAGGCCTGCACCTCCTCGCCGCGCGCCGCCACGTCGC
>CALBMM010000171.1 GCA_937896535.1 uncultured Pseudomonadota bacterium | reverse complement strand
ACGGCCTCAAGTTCGCCATCCGCGAAGGCGGCCGCACCGTCGGCGCCGGCGTCGTCATCAAGATCATCGAGTAGACCCTCCGGTCGCTCGTTCGGCGAAAGGCCGCGGTGCTCGCATCGCGGCCTTCGTCTTTGGTTCATCGACGCGCCGCAAGGCCCCCGCGGTACGATGTCGGGCAAGTGTCCCGCGACCATCGACGCACCGGACCGGCGACGCAGTCGTCGGGTCCGAGCACCGAGGCGACGATGCCGGGGGCCGAGCCGTCGGGCAGCCGCCTGCGAACCGGCGGCCATGTCGCAGGGGACCGGGTGGGGCGCTACGAGATCGTCTCGCAGATCGGCCGCGGCGCCATGGGCGTGGTGTACGAGGCCGAGGACCCCGACCTCGATCGCCGCGTCGCCCTGAAGGTGATCCGGTTCCCCACGCTGGCCGAAGACGGCACGAGCGAGCGAGAGGTTCGGCTTCGACGCGAGGCGCAGGCCCTCGCGCAGCTGTCCCATCCCAACGTGGTGACGGTCCTCGACGTCGGCCGCGACGCCGGGGAGCTGTTCATCGCGATGGAACTGATCCGCGGCGTCACGCTCAAGGCGTGGCTCGCCGACGGCCCTCACCCGTGGACGGAGATCGTCGAGGTCTTCACCGCCGCCGGACGTGGGCTGGCCGCCGCGCACGCGGTCGACCTCGTCCACCGCGACTTCAAGCCCGACAACGTCATGGTCGGCGAGGACGGCCGCGTGCGCGTGCTCGACTTCGGGGTCGCCCGCCTCGGCGATCCGGCGGCCAGCATGCAGGCCCCGATCTCCGTCGGCTGGGACCCTTCGGAGTCGAACCTGTCGGCCGGCTCGGTGACGCGCGCCGGCATGGCTCCCGGCACGCCGGCGTACATGTCCCCCGAGCAGCACCGGATGCTCGACGTCGACGCGCGCAGCGACCAGTTCAGCTTCTGCGCCGCGCTGTACGAGGGCCTGTATGGCGTGCGTGCCTTCGCCGGCGAGACGCCCGTCGCGCTGTCGGCATCGATCTGCGGCGACCCGCCTCGTCCACCGCCGCCCGAGCGCGGGGTGCCGGCTTGGTTGTTCGCCGTGCTGCGACGGGGTCTCGCCAAAGAGCCGTCGGCGCGCTTTTCCTCGATGGACGAGCTCCTCGCCGCGTTGCGACCCGGTCGGAGGTGGCGCCGTGGGCTCGTCGTGTTGGGAATCGTGGTCGCGGGCGGGGCAGCCGCGACCTGGGCGATCGCCGAGCAGCGCGCACGGTCGTCGGAGCAGGCGTGTCTCGAGGCGGGCGCGAGCATCCGCGCGGAGTATTCGCCCGAGGACGTGGAGGCGATCCGTGACGGGCTGGCCGCGGTGGAGTCCGGCTACGGACCGACCGCGGCGCGCCTGGTGGGGGAGGGCCTGCGGGGGTACGTCGACGCGTGGGACCGGGTGCGCGTCGACGTCTGCCGCCGCACGGAGGTCGAGCAGGCGTGGGATGCCGACACCGGCGCGCGCGCGGTCGAGTGTCTCGAAGAGCGTCGCGAGGGCCTGGCCGCACTGGTGGAGTTGCTGCGAGAGCCCGACCGCGACCTCACGTTCCGCGCCGCGGGGGCGGTCGCCGAGCTCGACGAACCGGAGCCGTGTGCCGACGAGACGGTCCTGGCGCGGCGTCCCGCTGCGGTCGCCGACCCGGAAGTCCGCAAGCGGCTCGTGGCGGCGAGGCATCAGCTGAGGCGATGCGACGTCCTGCGCTCGGCGGGACACTATGCGCAGGCACGTGAGCTGGTGCAGTCCGTCCTCGACGTCGCGAACGCGGAGGGAGCCGTGCACCTGGCGCTCGATGCCGAGATGGAGCTGGGCCAGCTGATGCTCGCTTCCGATGACCACGACGCCGCGCGCACCCATCTGGAGCGTGCGTACTTCGAGGCGGAGCAGCACGGCCTGGACGACGTCATGGCGGAGGCGGCGGTCCTGCTCGTGAGCGTCGTCGGGCGCTTCATCGAGGATGTCGACGGCGGCATGCAGTGGGCACGCCACGCCGAGGGGGCGATCGAGCGGATGCAGCCCCCCGAGGAGCTGCGCCGGGCCGAGCTGCTGACCGCCCGCGCGCATCTGTACGTCGCGCGCCACGACTTCGACGCGGCACTGCGAGACCACGAGGAGGCTCTGGAGATCCGGCTGCGTCGCCTCGGAGACGGCCACAGCGCCGTGGCGGTCTCGCTGTCGGGGATCGGGTCGGTGTACTACGGTCGCGGGGAAGCGGCACGGACGGCCGAGTACGTCACGCGGGTGCTCGAGATCCGAAAGCGTTCGCTCGGCGCCGAGCACCCGCTGACCGCGGGGACGCACCACAACCTGGGCATGGTCTACACCGCCCTCGGTCGCTACGACGAGGCCGAGACGGAGCTGCGGGCGGCCCTTCGGATCCGCGAGCGAGTCTTCGACGACAACTCGTCGGTCGCCAATACCGTGGAGGCGTTGGCGGACCTGGCGTCGGCGCGCGGCGATCAGCGAGGGGCATGTGATCTGTACGCGCGCGCGCTCGCGGTCCAGGAGCAGAGCGTGGGTCCCGACCATCCCGCGGTCGCCCGCGTCCTCAACAACTACGGCACGGCGCTGCGACGGGCCGGTCGCGACGGCGAAGCACTGCAAGCGCTGCAGCGCTCGCTGCGGATCGCGGAGGTCTCGATCGGCCCGACGCATCCGAACACGCTCACGGTCATGTGGGCCATCGGCCGCCAGCACGCGAAGATGGGCGATCACGATGCGGCTCGCGAGACCCTCGACCGCGTCCGCGAGCTGCGACGCTCGACGGACGCCGACCCCAAGATCGTGGCGCGCGATCTGGCCGAGTACGTGCAGCTGTTGTGGGATGGCCCGCAGGCCGACCGCGCGACGCTGCGCCGGCTGGCCGCCGAAGCGATACTGGCGTTGCAGCAGCACGTGCCGAGCTCGGACGCGTGGCGCGGCGAGTTCGAGACCTGGTGGACCGCGCACGAGTCCGACCCCGACGACCCGCCGCCGTCCGACTCAGCTGCCCCGTAGCTCGCGGCGCAGGATCTTGCCGGACGCCGACTTGGGAATCGCGTCGACGAACTGCACTGCCTCGATCTGCTTGTAGGACGACAGGTGCTCGGCGATCGTGGCCTGCAGTTGCTCGAGCGTCACCTCGGCGCCGGGCGCCCTGACGACGAACGCCTTGGGTACCTCGCCGGCCTCCTCGTCGGGAACCCCGATGACGGCGACGTCGGCGACCGCCGGGTGGTTGACGAGCACCGCCTCGAGCTCGGCCGGCGCGACCTGAAAGCCCTTGTACTTGATGAGCTCCTTGAGCCGGTCGACGATGTACAGGTGACCGTCGGCGTCGACGGTGCCGACGTCGCCGGTGTGTAACCAGCCGTCGCCGTCGATGGTGGCGGCGGTCGCCTCGTCGTTGCCGAGGTAGCCCTTCATCACCTGCGGTCCGTGGACCCATACCTCGCCCGGCGCACCCTCGGCCGCGTCTTCGCCGGTGTCGGGGTCGACCAGACGCATCTGCGTGTTCGGGATCAGCGTACCGACCGACTCGGGCCGGTATTGCCCGGGGGCGATCGCGTGCGTGACCGGCGACAGCTCCGTCATGCCGTAGCCCTGGCCCACCGCACAGCCGATGCGCTCGGCCGCGGCTTCCGCCAGCTTGCCCGAAAGCGGCGCGGCGCCCGAGAAGATTTCGGTGACGCTCGACAGGTCGTACTCGTCGATGATCGGGTGCTTGGCCAGCGCCAAAATGATCGGCGGCACCAGATACAGCCGCGTGATGTGGTGCGTCTGCACCAACTCGAGCATCTGTACGAGGTCGAAGCGGGGCATCGTGACCACCGTGGCCCCTCGCGACACCGCGAAGTTCATCAGTACCTGCATGCCGTAGATGTGGAAGAACGGCAGCACCGCAAAGCACACGTCGCGCTCGTGCAGGCTCAGGTGGGCGGCCGTCTGCGCCAGATTGGCGACCAGATTGCGATGCGTGAGCATCACACCCTTGGGAAAACCCGTCGTCCCCGACGAGTAGGGCAGGACCACCACGTCTTCGGCCACGTCCACGGGGACCTGTTGCGTCAGCGGCTCACCGAACAGCTCGCCCAGCGGCGTTCCCCCTCCGGGTCCAATCGTCACGATCTGCGCGATGCCGGCCTGCGCCGCCGCGGCCCGGGCCGTCTCCTCGAACGCGCCCACGGTCACGATCGCCGACGCGCCGCTGTCGCGAAGCTGATAGGCGATTTCCTCCGCGCCGTAGGTCGGGTTGAGGGTCGTGACGGTGGCGCCGGCGTAGGCGAGCCCGTGAAAGACCACCGCGTACTCGGGCAGGTTCGGCGCCATCAGGGCCCAGGTCGTGCCGGGGCCCACGCCACGCGCCCTCAGGCCGCCGGCCAGTGCGCGGATCTGCCCGGCCAGTGTCCCGTACGTCACGACACGCCCGCTGGGACCGTCGATGAACGCCGCCTTGTCGGCCAGACGCGCCGCGTGCTGCAGCACGTAGTCGGTGACGGAGACGGCGGGAATGTCGATGTCGGGCGCGGCGCTGCGGTAGATCGGCATGGGCGCCGTCAACGTCGCGCACGGTCGCGCGTGGGTCAAGCGGCGCGGGGAAACCGGCGTCGCCGCAGCGTACCGGTGTCGTCCGCGGATCGCTTCCGTCCCGTGGCGAGGTCTGCTAAGCGAGCCCCATGCGCATCGACCTGACCGACCAGGTGCACATCATCACCGGGGCGGGCCGCGGAATCGGCAAGGAAACCGCCCGGCTCGTGGCGGAAGCGGGGGGCATCCCGATCCTCGTCGCCCGTACCGCCGAGCAGGTCGAGGCCGTGGCCGCCGAGCTCGTGGCCGCGGGGCATCGCGCGGAGGCGTTTCCGGCCGACATCACCGACGCGGCCAAGTGCGAGGAGCTCGTCAAGGAGGTGATGGGACGTCACGGTCGGATCGACGGCCTCGTCAACAACGCCGCCACCAACTACGTGGCCAACCTCGTGATGTCCAAAGAGGAACAGTGGCGCGAGGTGTTCGAGCTCAACGTGTTCGCCCTGTACCGACTCACGCGACTGTGCGTGCGGCAGATGATCCGCGCCAAGTCGGGCCGGGTCGTCAACGTGTCGTCGGTGGCCGAGAAGGTCGGGGCCGCATACACGTCGGCGTACGCCGCGTCCAAGGGCGCGGTCGATGCCTTCATGCGATCGATCGCCAAGGAAGTGGCAAAGGTCGGCATCACGGTCAACTCGGTGTGCCCGTGGCACGTGGAGACCGAGATGCTCGCGTCGGCGATGGAAAAGCGCGGCAAGCTCTTCGGCAAGACCGGCGAGGAGTACCTGCAGGGCATCGCCGAGACGAATCCACAGCAGCGGATCCTGCAGGCCGAGGAGGTCGCCGCCGCGATCGTGTACCTGCTGTCGGCGCAGGCGCGCGGGATCAACGGACAGGCGATCAACGTCTGCGGCGGCATGGTGATGGGGCACTGACGCGAACGTGTCGGTGCCGACTCACGCCACGCGGCCTTCGCAGCCGCGCAGTCTCGAGGCCGAAGACGGCTACCGGCTCCACTACCGTCGCTGGGAGCCGGACGGGCCGCCGCGCGGCACGGTCGTGATCCTCAACGGGATCATGAGCCACTCGGCCTGGGTGTTTCCCCTCGCCGACGCATTGACGGACGCAGGGCTGCGCTTCGTCGGCGCCGATCGGCGCGGCACCGGTGGCAACGACGTGGCCCGGGGCGACGCGCCCTCGGCCAAGGCCGTGGTCGACGACGCCCTCGCCATCATTGCGGCCGAGCGCGTCCCCGATCGTCCACTGGTACTCGTGGGCTGGTGCTGGGGGGCGGTACTCGGGCTCAACCTGCTCAAGCCGCTCGCGCATGGGCTCGACCATTTCGTGATGATCGCCCCGGGTCTGCACCCGACCAGCGCGGTCAAGGCCGCCGCCAAGCAGGCCGATGCGGCGGCCGAAGGTGCGGCCGAGGACGCCGCGGTGGTCGCCACACCGATCGCCGACGAGATGTTCACCGACGGTCCGTACCTCGAGGCCTTCGTCCGAGCCGACCCCGGCAAGCTGCGACACGTCACCCCGCGCTACCGCGCGATCATGAACAAGCTCGCGCTCGGAGCCGTGGGGGCGCTGCGGCGGCTGTCGGTCCCCAGTACGGTCCTGTTGGCGACCGACGACCCGGCCACCGACAACGCGGCGACGCGACAGGCCCTCGCAAAGTGCCCCGAGGGAATCGTCTCGATCGTGGAGACGGCCTCGGGGCACGGCATGCAGTTCGACGTACCCGGCTTCGTGGCCGAGCACGTGCTCGCTACGCTCGGGGCTTGACGAACTTGAGCGTCGATCGGTCGCTCTCGCCGATCTCGACGTACTTGTCCTTGTCCTTGTCACCCTCGGCGAACACCGGCGGCAGGGTCCACACGCCCTTTTCGTAGTCCTTGGTGTCCTTGGGGTTGGCGTTGACCTCGCTCTTGCCGTCGAGTTTGAAGCCGTAGCTCTCGACCTTCTCCACGAGCCAGTCCTCGGCGATGTAGCCCTTCGCGGCGGTCTCGTCGGGGTTGGACCCGTCGGCGGCGCGATGCTGCACCACGCCGAGGACGCCGCCCGGCTTGAGCGCTTCGAGGGCCGACGGAAGCATGCGGTCCCACATCTTGCCGCGGTGGACGTTGTGCATCATCCGCACGACGAGGATCATGTCCAGCGAGTCCTTCTCGCCGAAGTTGATCGGCGCGGCCGGGTCGTCGGGCTGGGTGACCAGCTGGACCTTTTCGTAGACCGGTCCGCCGCCCTCGAGGAACAGCTCGGTCTGGCGGGCGTTGAAGCGGACCATCGGGTCCGTGGAGTCGCCGTCGTAGCCGGCCAGGTACAGCGTGCCGTCCTTGGCCAGCAGTGGCGCGAGGATCTCGGTGTACCAGCCGGCCCCCTGTCCGACCTCGAACACCTTCATCTTCGGCGTCAGGCCGAAGAAGCTCAGCGTCTCGAGCGGGTGGCGGTACTTGTCGCGGTCGGCGGCGCCCTCGGTGCGGTGCTCGCTGGCGAGGATCTTCTTGAGGCCGGCCGCGAGGTTGCGGTTGGTCTTGGACACGAGCTTGGCGACCTTGGCCGACAGCTCCGGGGTGAAGCGGGCCTTCTTGTCGGCGGCGGTCTTCTCGAGCTGCTCGAGGCGCTGCGCCATCCGCTTCTCCATCTCGGCCTTCTGCTTGGCCTCCTCGTCCGCCTTGCTGTCACCACCCTCGGCGGACGCATCGGCGACGTCCTTGGGGGCGCCATCGGCCGGGGTCGCGGCCGGGGTGTCGGTGGCGGGAGTCTCGGGCGGTGGTGCCGTCGAGACGGTGCACGCCAGCGTCAGAGCGATCGTCGGAAGAGCCAGAGCGGAGAGCCGTCGCATGGCCGCGTTATACGCGACCCCGGCGCGGCCGTCATGGCGCCGTCGCGTCGCGCCGTCGTGCTTTCCAGGCGGCCACCTCGAGGAGTAATCGCCGTTGGTTCGCGTCCGCAATTCGCAGTCGATGTTCGGCGAGGTCGGCCACCGCGAGGGCATCGGCATCGTGACCGAGCCGTGCCTGCGCCTGGGCCAGCCACCAGTACAGCTCGCCGAGGCTGCCGTTGGCCAAGGGGGTCCCGGCGTAAAGGCCGGCGTCGGCGAGCGCGGTCTGCAGGTGGGTCACCGCCTCCTCGGGACGTTGCTGCGCCAGCGCGTGCAGGCCCGACGCCGCGGCCATCGCGTACTCGAGGTGACCGGCGGCGGCCGTGTCGTCCCCCTCGGCGCGGGCGTGCAGGGTCTGGGCCTGATGCAGGGCCCGTGCGGTCGCCTCCGGCTCGCCCGCGCGTGCGTGCAACCGGGCCTGCCACGCCCACAGCCGCGCGACGTCGCGTTCGTCGGACTCGGGGTTGCGACGCACGAGGTCGCGAAGCTCGGTGACCGCCTCGATCGCGGCCGGATGATCTCCGGCGAGCTCGGCGAGCCCGGCCGTGTACTCGAGCAGTGGACGCAGCATGGGTCTTTGCTGCCGCGTCCGGGTACGCGTGACCGCGTCGCGCAGTCGCTCGCGTCCGGCTTCGAGCTCGCCGTCCAGGCCCAGCAGATAGCCGTGCCAGCCCTCCACCGCGATCGACTCGCCCCAGCCACCATCGCTCTTGGCCCGACCGAACGCCTCGATGCTCCGCTCGGCGTGCTCGAGGGCGGCTGCGAGGTCGCCGACGGCGAGGTCGGCCTCCGAGAGCTTCCATAGAAGGTCCGCCTGCGACTGCGCGACGTACTCGGCGGGTCCATCGAGCGGTTCGGTCGCCACCTGCGCCAACCAGGGGCGTCCCGACCAGGGGTCGTCGTTCTGCAGCAGTAGCTCGCCGATGCGTCGTCGCGCGGTTCGCCTCCGAACGACGAGCTCCGGCGCCGTGGCCTCGGTCAGCCGCATCGCGTTGCCGTGGTACTTCGCGAGCGCGCCGTCGATGTCCCCGCGACGCTCCAGCGCCATGCCGTGCAGATCGTCGAGGCGAACCTGCAAGCCGAGCGGGTTGCCGAGGGCCGCCGCACTCTCGCGCGAGGTCGCGAGCAGGGCGTCGATGTCCTTGGGCGGTGCCCCCTTGGCGATCAGGAAGAAGAGCATGTCCGGGACGACCTCGACGGCGAGCCGATCGTCGCCCGCGGTGCGGGCGTGCCACGCCGCCAGCGACACGGTCTCGGTCGCCTCTTGGAAGTCCGCCGCATCCATCACCAGCTGATGCGCACGCAGGGCCAACGCGTACGTCGTCAGGGCGTGGTCGTCGGCCCGCTCCCCGACCTCGACGGCCTCGGCGAGCACCTGCTCGGACGGGACTTCGTCGACGCCGCGTCCGCCTTCCACGGCGGCCCGTAGCTGCCGTAGTCGGGCCGGGTCGACGCCGCCGTCGTCGAACGCGGCGACGGGATCATCGCCGAGGCAGCGGTCGGGCGATCCGAGTCCCTTCAGTGGCAGCAGCCAGGGGAGCTGCCCGAGTTGCTCCGTCACGTGGGCGACCGCATCGTCGTGGCGGGCGCGGGCGCGCAACAGGCAAGCGGACTGGGCCGCGACCTTGGGTCCGGTCGTCGCGCAGACCGAGTCGCGCGCGCGGGCCCACGCGTCACCGAACGCGCGCACGCGATCGTGCAGCTCCTGCAGCAGCGGCTCCGCACGGACGTGCTTGGCCCGCAGGCGCGCCGTCATGGCCTCGGCGGCCTCGGCGGTTCCGGGCGAAGACACGTTCGCGGCGCACACCGGCGCCGGCGCTTCGGTCGCGTCGGTCGCAGCGGGCCGTGCCCACGCGACGCCGACGACCCCCACGATCCCCAGCGCCGCGAGGCCGACGGCGCCGCCCCGGCGACGACGCGTGCGCGCGCGCGCGAGCGCGTGCACGAGCTCGCCCATCGAACCGAACCGCGCGGCCGGGTCGGGGTCCATGCCGCGCGCGAGCACCTTGCGGATCCGCGGCGTGATCGCCTCGGTCGGCGGCAGCGCGCGGTGCTTGGCCCCGGCGAGCTCGGCCAACGTGGCGCCCTCGAACGGTGGCTGGCCGGCGAGCGCTTCCCACAACGACACGCACCACGAGTACTGATCGGTGGCCGGTGACAGCGGCCGCGCCGAGTGTTGCTCCGGTGACATGTACCGCGGGGTCCCGACGACCGTGCCCGTGCGGGTCAGTGGGTCGCCGCTGCCGGGATGCACCGGGCGATCATCGTCGTCGCTGGGCACGGCCGGCGTCGACGGATGCTCGAGATCGGCCGCGAGCCCGAAGTCGAGGACGACGATGCGCCCTCGCTCCGTGATCATCGCGTTGGTGGGCTTGAAGTCCCGGTGCAGGACGCCCTGGGCGTGCGCGGCGGCGAGCCCCTCGGCCGCGGCCGTGTACGCATCGAGGATCCGATCCGCGCCGGGACGCTCGTCGTCTTGCCAGTCGCGCAGCGTCTTCCCGCGCAGTCGCTCCATCACGATGTACACGCCCTGCGGGACGCGAGCCTCGTTGCCGCTGGTCCCGATGGGCCCGAACCCCACGTCGTAGACCTCCACGACGTTGGGGTGGCTGACGCGCGCGATCGCCTGGGCCTCGCGCAGCAAGCGGGGCTGTCCGGTCCCGTCGCGGTCGCGGCCGGTCAGCACCACCTTGATCGCGACCTCGCGATCCAAGGAAGGATCGCGCGCCAGGTACACCTCGCCACATCCTCCCTTGCCCAGCGCACGCCCCAGTACGTAGCGGCCGACGCCCAGCTCGACGGGCTTGCTGCCGAGCCGGCTCAGCACGCTGGCCAACGCCTGGCGCCCCTCGAGGTCGAGGGTCGGCGTCGAGGGCGACGACATCGAGCGATCTTACCCCGCCGCGGCCGAGCCGGCAGCGGCGTCGCGCGCGGCGAGACGTGCGCGGCCGGCACGTACCGCGCGTCTACGGGGAAGCCACCCACTCCCATCGGGCCAGGTTGGCGGTCACCTCGACGGCCGCCGCAGGCGCGTCGACATGGAAGACGAACAGACCGATCGGACCGAAGAGGCCGCTGTCGACTTGGTACGCGACATAGTCGCCGTCGGCGCTGAACTCGGGAAAGCGCACTCTGCCCCCCGGCGGCGGCGGAATGTCGAGCTCCACCGCGGGGCCCGGATCGTCGCCCGACACGTCCACGGTAAACAGCGGCGGGTTCGTGAGGGCGGGCCCCGAGCACAACAACGTGCCAGAGTCCGGGCTGATGTCGCGAATGCCCCCGAGGGTGGTGACGAGCGTCGGCGCCGACGGCCCCGTCGCAGCGAGCTCGTACGCGTACAGCCCCTCGCCGTTCGCGTTGGGTGGGTCGGCCCACACGTAGAAGGTCTGCGAGTCGGGGGCGAACACTCCTGGACCCGTGGAGCTGACGGGGAGGTCGAGCAACGGGTAGGTCGTCGGCGTGTGCCCGTCACCGAAATACAGGAGTGCGAGGTGATCCATGTCGTCGGGCCGGCGAGTTTCCAGCTGCATCCAGCGGCCGTCGGGGGACCAGTCGGCGTTGACGCTGAAGTCCGTGTCCGGGTGCAGGTCCACCGGGGCAGTCGGTATCCCCGCGTCGATGCCCACGTAGCGAGAGGTCACGCCGGGGACGCCCTCCCAAGTCCCGTACGCGACGCCGGTCGTCTTGGGGTGGGGCCGTACCCCGCCCCAGAAGGCCGCGTTGACCAGCTCCGTCGGCTGCTGGATCGGTGCAATGATCTCGAATGCACCGGGCCCGCCAGGGTTCGCGAGCTCGGCGTACAGCAGGCTCTCGGTGCTGCCCTCGAACACCTGAAAGAACGCAGCGTCGCCGCCCAGCGCGAAGTCGACGAAACGCGCCACGCAGCCCGGGCAGACCGCGGTGACGGGCTCGTTGGCCGCGGCGTCGGGTGCTTCGAGCGACGCACGCACGATGTCGTGGGCACCGACAACTTCGTCGAACACCCTGACGAGGACGTATCGCCCGGCCGGGTCGATCTGCGACTTGACCAGAAACTCGTCCCACGGCTGGGCCACCTCGACCGGAGCCGATGGCCCGATATCGTCGACGTCCACCCGCCACAGTCGCTCACCGCTGAGGTAGAGCACCGCGCGCTCGCCTGGGATCGCGCGGGGGAGTTGGTCGACGACGGGCCCGCCCGGCGCCACGGCCATGGTCTGCGTCGGCGCCGGCAACGGGTCGTCGAGCGATCCGAGGTGCAGCTCCGAGACCGGGTGGTTGTCGACGAGATACGCGACCTGCCGCTCGGGCAGCGGGATCCCCAGCTCCCAGGTCCCGTCGATGTCGGCGTGGGTGCGCACGCCCGCCTGTGCGACGGCGCCGTCGAAGCGCCAGTGGAAATATCCCGGGGTCGGGCTGTCGTAGTAGTCGCGCACGATCAACTCGACGCTGCCGTCCAGCTCGGGTGGGCCGCCCGTCGAGTCGGTCGAGCCCGTCGCTTCGGTCGAGCCCGTCGCTTCGGTCGAGCCCGCCGTCGTGTCGGCGTTTCCGGTCGTCGTCGCCCCGGACGAGGAGCCCGTCTCGGACGATGCGCCCACGTCGGTCGTCGCCGGCGTCCCCGAGGTGGTCTCGCTACCTTCCTGTTCCTCGACGGTGGTCGAGTCACCGCAGGCCGCGAGCGCCGTCGCGAGCAACGCGGTGGCAAGACGAGAGCGAGAAGACAGGCCTTGGCGCGACGTCATCGAACCCCCTTTGTCGTCGACGGGGGTCGCGATGACACGCGTCGACGAGAAAAAAGGACCACGATATCGCGCCCCTCGATCCTAAGGCGGCGAGGCGTCGTCGCGTGCGAAGGCTTCGGGATCGGCCAAGCGCGCGCGCGCCACGGTGCTCGACGCGTCGGCGTCGCCGTCCGGGCCGCCCGCCGCCTGACGCCAGGCCGCGGTGGCCTCGTCGCGCCGACCGAGGCGTGCGTCGACGTCGCCGAGCGCGAGGGCCGTGGACGCCGTCCACTCGTGGTGCTCGCCGTACCCGGCGGTGTGCAGCTGCAGCGCGCGCGTCAGGTTGTCGTGGGCACGCTCGAGATCGCCGCTGGCGGCCTGCACGTTGCCCAGGCGGACGGCCACGTTGGCGACGTGCACGTGCTCGGGACCCAGCGTGCGCTCGAACAACGCCAGCGCGCGGCCGTAGGCGGCCGTCGCCGCGTCGGCACGCCCGGCATCGGCGTGGATGTCCCCGATCGCGCTCAGCACGACCGCGACGTCGGAGTGGCGCTCGCCCACGCTCGCTTCGATCGCCGTCAGTGCCTCCTCGTAGGTCGCCAGCGCGCGCGCCGAGTCGCCCTGGGCCTGCTGGCAGCTGCCGAGGTTGGCCAGGGCCGACCCGTACTCGTGGTGCCGGGTCCCGAAGGTCTCTCGCGTGATGTCGGCGGCCTCGACGAACGTCGCCTGCGCCTGCGCGAGCCGGCCGAGCGCTTGGTCGGCGCGGCCGACGGTGCGCAGCGCGACCGCGAGGAGCAGGCGGTTGGACCGTTGACGCGCCAACGCCACGCCCCGGGCCGCGAGCGTGCGACTTTGCTGCGGCGCGCCCGCGAGCTCGTGTACTTGCGCGAGATTGACGATCATCGCGGCGAGCGAAGGATGGTCGGGGCCGAGCTCCGCCTCCGTATCGGCGATCGCACGCTCGTAGGCGTCGCGGGCCTCGTCGAGTCGCCCCAGCGTGCGCAGCACGTACGCGACGTTGGCTCGCTCCCAGGCCGTGCGTGAGTCGCCGTCGCCGTACGCGGACGCGGCTTCGGTCAGGGCGATCTGCGCCGTGTGCAGGGCCGCCGGGTAGTCCGACTCCGTGAAGGCGATCGTCGACCGCGTGCGGGCCAGGAGGATCCGAAGTGCCGGCGCGTCGGCGCTGGCCTCCATGTGGATCTCGGCGGCGCGGGCGTGCGCACGTCCGGCGTCGGCGTGGCGCAGCTCGTGACCCACGATCCGGGCGAGCGCGAGGTGGACCCACGCGGCGAGCTCGTGCGCGTCCGCGAGGACGGCCGCCCGCTGGGCCGTATCGAACTCGGCGACTGCGTCCTCGTAGCGACTGGCGTTGGCGTAGATCCAGCCGAGCGCGAGGCGGGCCCGCGCCACCGTCGGGCGGTGCCCGGTCGCCTCGGCGGCGTCGCAGACCGCGAGCGCCGGCGCGACCAGCCCCTCCGAGCGCCCGACCCGGGCCTGCGTCTGGATCGTCGCGAGCTCCGAGGAGAGCGCCGCGACCTGCTCGCGCGTCGCTGCGTCGGTCGGGGCACGGCTGTCGCTGGCGATGACCGCCTCCGCCGAGCAGGCATCGGGGGAGGCGAGCGCGTCCAACAGCGACGACACCTGCGCGGTCGCATCCGCCTCCGCGATCACCGAGACCGTCGCCGTCAGCTCCTCGCGCTGTCGCTGCAGGCAGAACACCCGGCGGTCCATGAGCTCGGCCGATTGCTCGTGGCGCACGTGGGTCGCCTCGCAGGCGTCGATGCGCGCGTCCGTCCACACCTGTGCGTAGGCATCGAGACGACGGCGCACCACGGCGGCCGCCTGCGGGTGGGCGGCCAGCGCGTCGTCGAGCGCACGGCGAGCGTCGTCGTCCCATGCGCCTTCGAGGGCGGTGCCCGCGGCGGCGCACGGATCGTCGGGTCGCGACGCGATCGCCCACGTCGTCCCGACGATCCCGAGCGCCGCCACGCCCAGGGCCCAGCGCCGTCGTCGGG
The DNA here is from genome assembly GCA_937896535.1 of uncultured Pseudomonadota bacterium. Classification (GTDB taxonomy): domain Bacteria; phylum Myxococcota_A; class Polyangia; order Nannocystales; family Nannocystaceae; genus CALBMM01. The sequence goes on along the minus strand of CALBMM010000171.1, from coordinate 6,665 downwards.
GCGGGACGACCTGCAGTGCGGCCGCGAACGCCCGCATGTCGGCAAAGCGCGCCTGCGGCGTGCGCGACAGCCCGCGCTCGATGGCGGCCGTGATCGACCGCGGCACGTCCGTGCCGGCGGGGATCGGCGCCGGGTCCTCGTGCAGCACGGCGAAGGCCAGGCTCGCGATGTCCTTGGCGTCGAAGGGCCGCACACCGAACAGCGCCTCGTACAGCGCGACCGCCAGCGAGTACTGATCGGAGCGCCCGTCGACGCGGCCCGAGCGATGCTGCTCCGGGGACATGTACGCGGGCGTGCCGAGGATCGCTCCGGTTCGCGTCAGTCCCGGATCGTCGTCGGCGTCGTCGGCCACCACGATCGCGGGGACGACCGCGGGCGCGGACTCGTCCTCGGTCGCCCGCGCGATGCCGAAGTCCATGACCCGCACCCGACCGTTGCGATCGATCATCAGGTTGTCGGGCTTGATGTCGCGATGGACGACGCCGAGGTCGTGCGCGGCCGCGAGTCCATGGGCCGCCGCGACGAAGACCTCGACGATCTGTGGCCACGGTCGTCCTCGCTCGGCCAGCCACTGGCGCAGCGAGACGCCGTCGACGAACTCCATCGCGATGAAGACGGGTGACGGGCCATCATGCGAGGCGACCCCGAGCTCGCCGACGTCGTGCACCGCGACGACGTTGGGATGGGCCACCCGAGCCAGCGCCTTGGCCTCGCGCAGCAGTCTGGCGCGTGCGGACGTGCCGCCCGAGGTCCCTACCGCGCGCGGCTGCAGCAGCTTGAGGGCGATCTTGCGGTCGAGCTGCGGATCGTAGGCGGCATAGACGACGCCCATGGCGCCGGCGCCGAGCCGATCGATGACGACGTAGCGCCCGATCGTCGTGCCGGGTTGCGGCTCTCGGTCGGTCCCCATGGCGCGGGGCGCCGTGTCCAGATCCAGGTCCAGACGCGTCTGGGCCGCCCGGGTGGCATCGGCGTCGGTCACCGCACGGTCAGGTTATCAGGCGCGTCGACGAGAAAAAGGGGCGGGGACCACCATTGGCCCCCGCCCGCGCTCGGCTCTTGCGTTCGGTTTCCGACCACTACTGACAGGACAGATAGACGTCGACGATCTCGCCGTCGCGGACCTCGCCGCCGCGGTCGACGTACTTGAACTCCGCGCGCTGCATCTCGCAGTTGCCGCGGTCGTCGCAGCGGGGGGAGACGGTGTAGCCGAGGTCGATGGAGAGGATCCCTCGCATCGCCACGGGGGTCAGCTCCGCGAAGGTCGCGGTCTTGTCACCGTCGTGGTCGGCCCACAGCACCAGCTCTGCGAAGCGGCGGTCGCTGGCGTCGATGCGGCCGTCGTGGTTGTCGTCGAGCAGCTCGAGCGCCGCGAAGCCGTTGGCGGCGCGCCGACCCGACGCCAGGCGGGTCCCGGATCCGAACAGCTCGCGACCGGAGTCGATCGTGCCCGAGTGGTCCAGATCCAGCGCCAGCCACGGGGTCGTGGCCGCCGGCCAGTCCGTCGACAGGCACGCGCCGGTGTCGTTGATGTCGAACGTGCTGGCGGCGGCGGGGGACAGGTCGATGGGGGCGCCGTCGAAGGACAGCACCAGCGGCGTATTGCACTCGCTGTCTTCGTCGCCGCCCATCGTCGGCACGCCCCCGATCAACCGACAGGTATTGCCGAAGCCGGGGCACTCGTCCTCGGGCATGCCACCGGAGTCGCCGCCGCCGGGGCAGAACCCACAGTGGTCGAACTCGCCGGGCGTGCACTCGGGCGCAGCGAGGCACTCGCCCCACACCAGGCCCGCGTTGCCGATGTCGTCGCAGTACTGGATTCCGCCGGCGCAGTCGCGCGCCTCGCCCTGCAGCTCGCACGGCTCGGCGTTGCCACTGCCCGGCTCGTCGGAGGTGGGATCGCCCCCGACCGTGGTGGTCGACGCGGGCTCGTCGTCATCGTCGTCGCTGACGCCGGTGGTTTCCGGTTCGTCGTCGTCGCTGACGCCGGTGGTGGCGTGGTCGCCGTCCTCGACGAGCGCATCGTCGTCGCCGGCGTCACTGCCGTCGTCCTTGGTGTCGCACCCCACGGACAGGGTGGTCAGCAGCGCCAAGATCCCGAGTTCTTCGATTCGCAAAGCCATGTCGTGTCTCCTAGTCCAGGTGCCGGGGCATCGCGCCGCCTGCACGGAGACTTGTGACCACCCAGCGCTGGTCGATCCGCGGCGCGGTGAGAAAAACAGCCGCGCTGTGGGCGCGGCGTTCGCGGCCGAGCACGGCCGCCCGGCGGCGGCCGGTCGCGGGCCACGCCAACGCGCCCGACCGCGCATCTCGGAGGCGGTCCAGGCCCGCTCGCCGCCCCCGGACTGCCGGCGAGCTCGGCCTCGAGATGGCGGACCGATCGCCCCCGTGGACCCCAAAAAAGGTACGAGACCGGGTGCGTGGATCCCGCGGGCGAGCGGCGCGGTCCGGCCTGTCGGTCGGCGAGCCCGCCGCCATTTCCTGCGCTTGCGGGTCGAGCCGATTCGCGTCACCCTGCGTCCAGACGACCGCAGCCGCCGCCAGGAGCCCGCCAGGCCCCACTGGCGACAATCCTGCGGGTTTCGCGCAGGTCGCGCTGCGTCGCCCGACTTCCGTGAGGAAGGTCGTGAAAACACGTCTTCCAGGGGGTGGTTGAAACCCGGAACGGGTCTTGCTATACGCTGCGCCCTTCCGCGGAACGGCCTTTGTCAAGGCCATTTTTCTCCGCGTTGCCCAAGCCTCGAGGACGACCATGGCCGCCGGTCACCGCATCATCATCACGCTCGAATGCAAAGAGTGTAAGCGCCGAAATTACTCGACCATGAAGAATCGGCGCAACTCTCCAGAAAAGCTGGAGATCAAGAAGTACTGCCGTTTCTGCCGCAAGCATACGCCGCACAAGGAGACCAAGTAGGACATCTCCTTCGCGCGCGGACGTTGCGGCCGCCGGCGCACGACAACTTCGTGCGCACGGCGTTCGGCACGTTCGCGGCGAACGGCGGGGACGACGGCATGACCTTTTCTAGGGCGTTAGCTCAGTTGGTAGAGCAGCGGACTCCAAATCCGCAGGCCGGGGGTTCGAGCCCCTCACGCCCTGCCACTCGTACCGCGGGCGCATGTGCGCCCGCGGCACGACGCTCCCCCGCCGGTCCTTTCTTCCTGTGCGGTCAGACGACCGCCCACCTCATCGCATCGTAGGCAGACCAGTCATGGCGCGCAGCAAACGAAGCAATAAGAAGGTGACCTCCTCGGGCGACCCTCGCCGGTGGGCGTATTTGATTTTCGTCCTCGGCGGCTTCATGGGCGCGTGGGTGCTGGCGCACTTCATCGAGGACATGTGGGCGATCGTCTGGAGCTGGCAGCCTCAGATCCGCCGCCCCGACGAGACGTGGGCGACGATCGCCGGCATCACCATCGCCGTCCTCGGGGTGACCTACGCGATCCGCAAGGAACGCTGGTTCAAGTTCACCATCGAGGTCGTCGAAGAAGTCTCGCAGGTCACCTGGCCCACCCGGGCCGAGACCCGCGCCGCGACGATCGTCGTGATCGTCATGACATTCATCTGCTCGATCATCCTGTGGGTCATGGACCAAACGTGGTCGACGGTCACCAACTGGCTTTATGGAATCTGAGATGGAATCTGAGCAGGAAATCCCTCAGATGGCCTGGTACGTGGTCCACACGTTCTCGGGCTACGAGAACTCGGTCAAGCGAGCTCTCGAGGAACGGATCAAGGCCAACAGCCTCGAGCCGCACTTCGGCGAGATTCTCGTGCCCTCCGAGCAGGTCACCGAGCGCCGCGGCAAGAAGTCCATCAAGACCAACCGCAAGTTCTTCCCTGGCTACATCTTCGTGAACATGGAGCTCACGAAGGACGCGTGGCACATGGTCAAGAACACGCCGAAGGTCACGGGATTTCTCGGCGGGAACACGCCCAAGCCGGTGCGCCAGACCGAGATCGACGCGATGCTCGGCCACACCACCGGCGCCGCGGTCAAGAACGAGGCGGTTCCGGTCATCGAAGTTCACTACAAGGTCGGCGACAACGTCCGCGTCAAGAGTGGCGCGTTCGCCAACTTCACCGGCGAGGTGGAGGAAGTCGACAACCACAAGCACAAGATTTGGCTGTCGGTCTCGATCTTCGGGCGTCCTACCCGAGTCGAGGTCGACTTCACGGAGGTCGAGCCCGCGTCCTGAGGGCCGACCGCCGATAGAGCGTACCGCCACTAGGTCGAGAGAAGAGATTTCGTCATGAAGAAGGTCACCGGCTTCATCAAGTTGCAGTGCAAAGGCGGCGAGGCCAACCCCGCGCCCCCGATCGGCCCCGCCCTCGGCTCCAAGGGCGTCAACATCATGGAGTTCTGCAAGCAGTTCAACGCGCGCACGCAGAAGGACAAGGGCACGGTCATCCCCGTGGAGATCACGGTCTACTCCGACCGCTCCTTCACGTTCATCACCAAGACCCCGCCGGCCGCGGTCATGCTCCTCAAGGCCGCTGGCATTCCGAAGGGGTCGGGCGAGCCCAACCGCGACAAGAAGGGCAAGGTCACCTCTGCCCAGATCCGCGAAATCGCCCAGACCAAGCTCCAGGACATGAACGCGTACACGGTCGAGCAGGCGATGCAGTCGATCGCCGGCACCGCCCGGTCGATGGGGATCGACGTCGTCGACTAGTTCCTTTGCCGTCAACCGTTTCCCACGTGGGGGAGGGCGTCACGGGCGCCTGTTCGGACCCCGCAGGAGGCACTCATGGGTAAGAAATTCAAAGCAGCCAACGAAAAGTTCGATCGCCAGAAGCGACACACCATCGAAGAAGCTTGTGAGCTGGTCACCCAGCTCGCGTTCGGGAAGTTCGACGAGACCGTCGACGTGGCCGCGCGGCTCGGGGTCAATCCCAAGCACGCCGACCAGATGATCCGTAGCTCGTGCGGCCTGCCGCACGGGACGGGCAAGACCCTGCGCATCGTGGTGTTCGCCAAGGGCGAGCGTGCGGCCGAAGCCAAGGAAGCCGGCGCCGACCTCGTGGGCTCGGACGACCTGGTCGAGAAGATCCAGGGCGGCTGGCTCGAGTTCGACTCCGCCATCGCGACGCCGGACATGATGGGCCTGGTCGGTCGTCTCGGACGCGTCCTCGGACCTCGCAACCTGATGCCGAACCCGAAGGTCGGCACGGTGACGATGGACGTGGGCAAGGCGGTGCGCGAGCTCAAGGCTGGCCGCATCGAGTTCCGCACCGAGAAGACCGGCATCATCCACGCGCCGATCGGCAAGGTCTCGTTCGGCAAGGACAAGCTGCGCGAGAACCTGGTCACGCTGCTCGAGCAGCTGGGCCGCCTCAAGCCGTCGACGGCCAAGGGCAAGTACTGGCGCTCGGTGACCATCAGCTCGACGCTGGGGCCCGGCGTTCGCATCGACACCACGGACGTGCAGAACCTCGTCGAGGTCTGAGCCGTCCTCTTTTGACTTTTCGAACGAGGAGACGCTCTAGCGAAGAAACGTTCCACCTTCTCCCGCCGGCGATTCGCCACGCGGGACCCACTCGAAGAACGCAGGTCGGAAGCGGCGCTTCCGGTAAACCCCCCGAGCCCGGGGTGGCCCGCCGAGGGTGGAAGGTCGACGAGGTCTCGGTTCACACGCCGGGGGAAGTCGCCTTCCCCATGGCCACGATGACGGGGCGACCCAGCCCGAGTCATCTCTCACCCAGACCAACCCATTCCTAGAGAGCAAATCCAAATGGACCTTGCACAGAAACAGGAACTCTCCAATCAGCTGCGCACCGAGATCGAACCCGCCGGGGCTCTCGTTCTCGTGGGATTCGCTGGACTGCCCGTCAAGGACGTCATGGATCTCCGGACCAAGTTCCGAGATGCCGGATGCACCTACCGGGTCGTCAAGAACTCCACGCTTCGGTTCGCAGTGCAGGGGACCCCGCACGAGCCCGTGAGCGCGCTCTGCAAGGGAGTCACCGGGGTGGCGTTTCACGCCGAAGACCCGGGGGCGCCCGCGCGTGTCGCCAAGGACTTCGTCAAGGATCACGCCGAAAACTTCGAGATCAAGGGAGGCGTCACCGACGGCACCCTGCTCGACGCGGCCGGGGTCGATCGTCTCGCGAGCCTGCCTGGCCCGCGGGAGCTCAAGGCGCAGTTTCTCATGCTGCTCAACACCCCTGCCACGCAGATGGTGCGTGTGCTCAACGCGAGCGCGCAGAGCTTCCTGTACCTCCTCAACGCCAAGAAGGACAAGGACGCCGCCTAGGCCGTCCAGTCCTCGCCAACACCCACAGACGCACCGCGTCACAACCAAAGTTTTTCAGAAACGAGAATCAAAATGGCCGACATCACCAAGGACCAAGTCGTCGACTTCCTCTCCAACCTCCCCGTCATGGAGATCGCCGCGCTCGTCAAGGAGCTCGAGGAAAAGTGGGGCGTGAGCGCCGCTGCTCCGGTTGCGGTCGCCGCCGCTGGTCCCGCCGCTGCCGCGGGCCCCGTCGAGGAGAAGACCGAGTTCGACGTCGTGCTCAAGGCCTTCGGCGACAAGAAGATCAACGTCATCAAGGCCGTGCGCGAGATCGTGCCGGGCCTCGGTCTCAAGGACGCCAAGGAGATGGTCGAGGGTGCGCCCACGAACATCAAGGAAGGCGTCTCCAAGGAAGAGGCCGAAGAAGT
>CALBMM010000170.1 GCA_937896535.1 uncultured Pseudomonadota bacterium | reverse complement strand
GAGGGTCAGCGTGTAGAGGTTGAACCGCTGGCCGTCCGAGACCGTATGCGTCCATGCCATCGCCTCGGTGAAGCCGATCTGGATGCCCGGTGCGGTCATGATCGAGGCGCCGTACGCGTCGACGACATCGGGCACGCGCAGGTGGTTTTCGAAGAACTTGAGCTCGCCGGACCATGGAAAGTGGGGGTTGGCCAGCACCATCCCGCGACCGGTCGCCGAGCGCTCGGCCCCGATCCCCCAGCCGTTGGAGCCCACGCGTTTGTCGCGAAGGTCGGCGATCGTGCCCTTGGTGGGGGGCAGCTGCAGCGACGCGGTGGGCGGCTGGGCCTTGGCGATGTAGTCGGCGAGCTGGCGGCTGGACGCGAGCGTCGCGAGCTCGGCGTAGTGCGCCATCAAGTCCTGCGGCGTCAGCGGCTGCAGCCACGGCTTGTCCCCGCACTCGAGGTCCTCGGCGTGCTCGGTGATGTACTTGTTGTAGCCGTCGACGTAGCCCGTGATGATCGCGCGGTGCTCTTCGGAGGCGTTCTCGAACGCCTGCACGCCGCGTTCGTAGATGCCCAGGTGCAGCATCACGAAGTCCGAGTCCAGGTTCGCGCCTTCCTCGCCCGGACCGAAGTACAGCGACCGTTCCGAGCGGACCTTGACGATCTGGTCGGCGAGCAGGCAGCCGTTGAGCGTCGCGAACGCGTAGCCCTGTCCGAACGTGCCCGAGGCGATGTCGTCGGCGAGGATGTGCGGGATCCCGTGGCCGGTCCAACGGATGACCGCGCGGTACTCGTAGTCGTCCGGCTCGCCCGGGAAGGGGTTGGCGCAGCCGGAGGCCAGCGTCACGAGCGCCCCGAGGGAGGCGAGGGCGCCGGCGGTCGACTTGGTAGAGGTCATCGGCGGCAGGCTACCAGACCCCGCACCGCCGTTTCAGCCGTCGCGGTCGGCTCTGCCGCCGGTGTCGGCTCCGGCCAGGGAACGCGCGTCGAAGGCGTGCGGGACCAGCTCGGCCACGGTGGCGGTCGCGGCGATGCCGGCGCGTGTCACCAAGATGATCTCCGCGTTCGGGCAGAACTCCACCAGTGCCTGCCGGCATGCACCGCACGGATACGTGGGCTCGTCGGTGTCGGTGGCGATCGCGATCGCGGAAAATCCCCGGCCGCCGTGGGTCAGCGCGTGGTACAGCGCCACCCGCTCGGCGCACAGCCCGAGGTTGTAGCTGGCGTTTTCCACGTTCGCGCCGGTCCACACCCGGCCGGTCTCGTCGACGAGCGCCGCGCCGACCTGGAAGTTCGAGTACGGACACACGGCACCGTTGCGCGCCTGTTCGGCGGCGGACACGAGCTCGGCGACGTCGGTCGAGGCGCTCATGCTTCTCGGACGTCTTTTCCGGGATCGCCGCCGGCGGCCGCGGCCGGCTCGATCGTTTGCGCCGATTGGGTCGCGCCGCTGCGGACCGGGGGCTGGGGTTGGGTCGAGGCCTTGGCGGCGGCGGCGGTCTCCGGTCCCGTCTGGGGAGGCTCGGGCACGGCGGGCCGCGGCGCGACGTTCGGCTTGACCTCCTCGAGCTCGACGGCGTCGACCTCTTCGACCTCCTCGAGCTCGTCGGGCTCGACCTCCACGACGTCCGCGGTGACGGACGTCGCTGCCGCCGGGACCTCGACCTCGTCGGCGCCGGGGGTCGACGGCTCGACGACCTCGACGACCTCGACGACCTCGACGACCTCGACGACCTCGGTCGCTTCGACCGCCGCGACTTCGGCCGCGGTCGCCCGGGCCGTGGTGCGATGCGGGGCGGTGGTCTGCGTCTCCGACTCGTCGCCGGCATCCGGGTCGACCGGAAGTCTCGCGCGCGGGTTGGTGTGCACGCGCGCGTCGGCCAGCGCCGCCGTCGTATTGCGCAGGCGGTCGGCCAGGATCTGCAGGAAGCTCAGCAGCAGCTTGACCGCCAGCGGCGGCTCGCGCCGCAGAATCTGATAGAAATCCTCGCGATGCAGGGCGAGCAGGCGACCGGGCTCGACCGCCGTCGCGGCCGTCGAGCGAGGTGACGCGTCGATCAGCGCCATCTCGCCCAGGTGCGCGCCCGACTCGAGGTGGGCGATGGCCACCCCGCCACGGGTCAGCTCCACGCGCCCCGCGAGCACCACGTACAGCTCGTCGCCTTCGTCGCCCTCGGCGAAGATCTGCTCCCCGACCGACAGGTTGCGCTGCTTGGCCAGGTTGAGGATCCGAACGAGCTGTTGGTAGCTCAGCTGCTCGAAGATCGGTACCTGCTTGATCATGTCGATCGTCAGGTTGAGCTCTTCGGCCCGGGCCGTGTCGTCCCCGTCGTTGGCGACCTGCACCGCGATCGCGGTGATGTTGTCCTTGCCGCCCCGGGTGTTGGCCATGTCGATGAGCTGGCCCGGCACGTCCTTGATCTCGGGCAGGCCGAGCGTGCTCGCGATGTCGTGATCGTCGAGATACTCGTACAGCCCGTCCGAGCACAGCAGAAACGAGTCGCCCGGGATGATGTCGAAGTCGAGCGTGTCGACCTCGACGTGCTCGTAGACCCCGACCGCGCGGGTCATCGCGTTCTTGAGGCTCGCGTAGGGGCTGCCCTCGAACTCCTCGGCGGTGATCTTGCCCATGCGGATCAGCTCGTTGCGCAGCGAGTGGTCCTCGGTGAGCTGGTAGACCACGCCGCCGCGCAGCAAGTAGATACGGCTGTCGCCGACGTACGCGATGAAGCCTCGTGCGCCGATGATGAGCAGGACGACGAGGGTCGTGCCCATGCCGCGCTTCTCCGGCTCCTGTCGCGCCTTGCGGTAGATCTCCTCGCACGTGGCGTGGACGGCGTACTCGAGCATCGTGCACACCTCGACGTGCGAGCGCGGGTCGTCGTCGTCGTACCCCTCGAGCAGGTCGCGCTGGGACGCGACGACCTGCCGGATCCCGTGCACCGCCATCGCGGACGCGATTTCCCCCGAGGCGTGTCCGCCCATGCCATCGGCCACGACAAACAGCTTCAGCTGCTTGTCGATGAGGAAGTTGTCCTCGTTGCCGGCTCGTTTTCTGCCGACATCCGTGCCGGCCCAGTACCGGATCTCCATGGTCTGCGCGTCGGGCTGGTCCGTGCCCGCATAGAGCATAGAGGGTTTGGCCCGGTCCTTCAGGGCTCGTCCGTGCTCGGGGCCACAAACGGCTCCAGCGGCCGCGTGGCCGCATCGAGCAGCAGGAGCGTGGCGGGCAAATTCCCCAGCTCCGCGCGCGTGCGCGGCAATCCGTCGAGCCAGGCGCCGTCGGGCAGATCGAGCTGCGCCGGGTCGGTCTGGCCCGCGCATTCGGGCGCGGGGTAGTCATCGAGTCGTTTGATCAGCGCCTGGACGTCCGGCGGCCTCGCGGTCTTGTCGCGGGGCAGGGGCAGCGTGAGCACCTTGACGTAGGCCATCGTCAGGCCGAGGCGGTCGGCCGCGCACAGACGATGCCGCAGCGCCATCGCGCCGATCGACGAGCCACGCGCAGCGATCGTGATCGACAGCTGGCCGGGATTGTCGACGCGGTACTGCAGCAGCGGTGGCAGCAGCATCGACAGGTTCGGGTCCTCGTCGTCGCGTGCCATGAGCACGAAGCGATGCGGCAGTCCGGGACCGCCCAGCAGCACGCCGTCGATCGCCGGACGGCGCATGCGTGCGCTCGTGGCCTTGAGCGAGGGCGCCGGTGCGCGGAGGCGAGGGTCGATCGCGTCGCGGGCCCGCTCCCCGCGACGAGCGAGCTCGGTGCGCACCCGTGCCAGTCCGGGTGGGTCGTCGAACACGACGTCGTCGATCACGAACACCGGCAGCCGAAAGACGGGATTGCCGAAGCGACGGAAGTGCTCCGCGACGGCCTCACCATCGGCGACCACATGGTCATGGGCGCATTGCGTGGGTGCCCATGCCTGCGCGGCGTCGACGTGCAGGCGCGCGGCGAGCTCGGCCCGCCCGGCTTTGGTGTGCACGCGCGCGGCGACCCACTCCCAGTCGTCGGCCGCCAGCAACCGTAGGAGCGCCGTGAGGTGACCGCGACGGGCGCCGACCCAGGCCCAGGCCCGCACCTTGGCCCGCTGCGGATCGTCATCGGGGTTGGGCTCGGCAAGGTGAACGTCGATGGCGAGGTCGGGCCGCTCGGTCGCCAGTGCCCGCAGCCCGACCCACGTCCTCAACGCGTCGTGGTCGGCGGGATCGAGGTAGGCGTGGACGGCCGCGGGGCCCTGCGCGGGGCCCAGGCGCGCGGCGACGGTGTCGTCCGGGGCGCACGTCGTCGTCGGCGCGACCGCCAGACTCCACGCCAGGACCGCGGACCACACCCGTGCAGCTTTGCGCGGCCGCTGCGGGGATGCAACCGCGGGGGCCGAGTCGGTCTTGTGGCCGAACGGTCCGTGGCCTACGTTTCGAGCCGATGTCGGCGGTCTGCACCTGGATGACGGCACTGGCGCTGCTGGCGGGCGGTCCCGTCGACGTCGCGCCGGCCCCCACCGCAGCCGCGGAGCCGGACGTCGAAGCGCCGGTCGACCCGAGCGCGGTGCAGGAGCCGCCGTCGGACGAGCCCGAGGACGAGCCCTCCTCGCCGGACGCCGACCCCCACGCGCAAGACCCCGCGACGGACGATCCCGCCGAGGGTACCGATCCGGACGCGCCGCCGGCCGACGACCCACCGGTCGACGGCCACGTCACGGCCGATCCCTTCGCCGATCCCCCGCCCAGCGATTCCAGCACGGCCGCCCCGGCGCAGGACGCACGAGCCCCGACGACGGACGCGTCGATCGACGACGAGGAGTTCGCGGACGAGCCGTTCGACGCCGACTACGATCCGATGCGCGACAGTCCCGAAGCGATCGCGGCCACCCGCCGCGTGCGAACCGGCATCGCGCTGCTGTCGGTCGGCGGCGCGTTGCTCGTGGGGGCGACGGTCTTCGGCACGCTCGACCCGTGCCGACGCGGGGTGGGCAACTCCTGTCAGGAAGAAGCGAGTCGCCGCGCCGCGCTGACGATGGCGCTGCCGGGGATCGCGTTCGTCGTCGGTGGGGCCGTCTCGCTCGGCCTCGGGCTCAAGCGTCGTCAGGCGCTGCGCGCCAGCGTCACCGCCGGTCGCGACGGCGGCGGCATCGTGGTCGTCGGCCGTTTCTAGAAACGCACCCGGGTCGGGATCCGAGCGGTCGCGGGCGCCACGGCGCAATCGATGGGCGCCGCCTTCGGCTCGTGGCGGCCCTTGCCGCGGGTGGTTCGTCGTCGGACGACCAGCAGACCCACGACCGCGCCCACGGCCAGCGCGCTCGCACCGGCGGCGCCGAACGTCAGGCCACGTCGCAGGCCGCGGTCCTCGGAGAGTCCACCGCCGACCGCCAAGCCGGTGGCCAGCGCTGCACTGCTCGCCGCCGCGATGCCCAGACCGAGCTGGGCACGGCGACGCTCCGGGGCCGGCGCCGTCGTCTCGCCGGCGTCGATCACTCGCGTCTCGCCCCGCTCGAGCGTCAAGTCCAGCGGCCGGCCTCCGATCGTCAGCGCGTGCGCGCCCGGGGTGGTCAGCTCTCGATGGGAGGGGTCGAGCGGCCGCCCGTCGAAACACACGCGCACGTTGGGCGGCGCGTTGACCTGCACGAACGCCAGGTCCGCCCGCACGCGCGCCTGGGCGCGCATCGCATCCTCGCGCTGGGCCTCGGTGGTCGCCGAGGCGATGAGGTCCTCGAAGGTGTGCCACGCCTGCTCGTGGGCGCCGGCGCGGTGTTGGGCCAGCCCGAGGTTGTACTGCGTGAAGGGGTGAGGGATGAGGCGCTGCGCTTGGGCGAAGTACTCGGCCGCCGCTGCGTAGTCCTCCTTGGCCCACGCCCGCTCTCCGTCGGCGAACGCCGCGAGCGCGCGCTCGCGCGTGTCCTCTTCGTCGGCGGCCACCACGGCGGCGGCGGGCTCGGACGTCAGGCTCGAGGTCGCCAAGCACAGTGCGACCAGCAGCGCCGTCGGGTGCATCATGGTTTGGGTTTGGCGTACGGATTCGGCTTGAGCCGCTCGGCGTCGGAGTCGACCCGTCGTCGGGGCCGGCGAGGCTTGCGGCGCGTCGCGTCGGGCGAGCCGGTGCCGGTGGCCTCGGTCGTGGTCGCGGCGTCATCTTCGGTGTCCGCCGCCTCGAGGGACACGCCGGTGCCCTCGCCCGTACCCCCGGTTCCGGTCGCGGCCTCTTCGGCGAGATCGGGGCCGGGGCGTGGCTCGGGCGCCTTGGGGGGCTCGGCGGCAGGGACCTTGGCGGCAGCGGTCGGGCTCGGCGAGGCGGCCGCGTCCGAGGCGAGCCCCGCGGGCTCGGTGTCGGGGGCGAGGGCGGCCGTCTGCGCGCCCATGCCCGTGAAGGCGCGCACCCCCAGCGCGCCGAGTCCGGCCACGAGCGCTCCGGCCACGGCCCACCGCAGCCAGCTGCGCGGGCCGACCTCGGCCGTCGGGGGCAGGGGAGGAATCCGCGCGACGATGCCCTCGACGGGAATTACCTTGCCGATCTCCGGCATCGCTTCGGTGACCAGCTTGGCGAGTTGGCGTCGGATCTCGGCGGCGTCGTGGCCCGCGTGGGCGATCGCGGTGACGAGCGCTTCGGACACGTCGAGCGCGGTCTGGTAGCGCTCGTCCGGATCCTTGCGCAGGCACGACAGGATGATCTCGATGAGCCAGCGCGGCGCGCCGTGCTCGTTGAGCGTGCGCGCGACCGGGCCCGTGTCGCACTCGTTGAGACGCTCGAGCGTCTTGGTCGTGTGCGTGTCGCCGAAAGGCATCGCGCCCGTGCACAGCTCGAACAGCACGGTGCCGAGGGCGAACACGTCGCTGCGGGCGTCGACGTCTTCGAGTCGCGATTGCTCGGGACTCATGTACGGCAGCTTGCCCATCATCACGCCGACCTGCGTCTGCGCCTCCGACTGCGCCGCCTTGGCGAGGCCGAGATCGATGAGCACCGTGCGACCGTGTCGGTCGAGCATGATGTTGTGGGGCGACAGGTCGCGGTGCACGATGTCGAGCGGCGTGTCGCCTTCGTCCGTGGCGGTGTGCAGCGCGTGCAGACCCTTGGCGGCGTCGGCGAGGATCTGCGCGGCGGCGACGAACCCGAACGGCTGATCGCGATGGACGATCAGCTGGCGCAGCGTGAACCCCTCGACGAGCTCGAGAACGAGGTACGCGTAGCCGAGGTCTTGACCCGCGTCGACGGTCGAGACGATGTTGTGGTGACGGACGCGAGAGGCGAGCCTCGCCTCGCGAGTGAAGCGCTCGGTGAAGCCGTCCTCCTCGGCGAGGTGCGGATGGATCACCTTGAGGGCGAACTCACGATTGAACCCACCGCTGGAGACGAGCCGCGACAGGTACACGGTGGCCATGCCGCCCGTCGCAATCTTGCCGACCAACTCGTACCGCCCGAGCTTGGGATGGCGGACGGTGTCGTGGTCGGCTTTGAGCATGAGCGCGGCGGGTGGCCACGGGGCGGGCGTTGCCCTAACATCGCCCCCCCGAAGCGTGCCGGATGTGAAGATACCAGCCGATCACGGGGACGCCGCAAACCCTCGGCTGGGCGCGGTCGCGAGCGCGCTCTCGCACCGGGGGGCGGAGGTGGTGATCGACGCCGACGGCGAGAATCTGGTGCGGCGCCACCGCGACCGGCCAGGCGTGCAGGTGTGTGCCCAAGGCCTACCGAATCTGCTGCACGAGCTGGTCCACGTGGTGCTGGCGGGGGTTCTCGACGACGATCACGGCATCGACTACGGGGCGATCCCCTTCGACCTGTCCTCGCCGGCCGGCCGGGCGGTCATGTTCGACGAACTGGCGTGCTGCGTGCTCAGCTGTGCCTACATCGCCGACGTCCGCGAGGGCGAGTCCGAGGCCGACACGGCGGCGCGGGTCGACGCATGGTTTGCCGAGCAGGTCGGAATCCAGCCGGTCTTCTACGGGATGGAGGACGATCCCGCCGGCTTCTGGCGCCGGGTGGGTGAACTCGCGCGGGTGCACGCGACCGAGCTCGACGGTGTGATCGACCGGGCCTACCGCGACGTCGCGGCGCTGTTGGCCGCGGCCGGGGCCGACCCGACGCTGTGCGAGCCGCCGCGTCGCCTGTCCTTCTTCACGCTGTGGTCGCGCGCGGCGGTGGGAGCGGCGGCATGAGCGAGTCGACCCGTCGCCGGCTCGCGCGCGTGCTGTTCGAGCAGCGCTACCTGCTGACGTTCTTCTTCGTCGCGCTGGTGATCCGGTTGCACTGGAACCTGGTGGTGCACCCGCCGGGCGATTTCATCTACTCGGACATGCGCGGCTACCTGCGCCGCGCCGACGCGATGTTCGACGACCTGTGGGCGCCGGTCGAGTACGACGGGTTTTATCCGTACGGCACGCACGTCTTCCAGTTCGCCGTCCTCGCGCTGTTCGGGCGCGCGATGCTCGTGCAGCAGATGGTCAAGGCCGTGCGCGTGTCGCTGCCGCCGACGCTGCGCGGCGACTTCGACGTCAAGGCCGTGCTCGACGCCACGCCGCCGCACGTTCCGCTGGCGGTGGTGTACGCGATCATCGGCGCGCTCCTGGTCGCCTACACGTACGCGATGGCCCGGCGGCTGTCCAAGCACGGCTGGGTTCCGCCGGTCGTGGGCGCGATCATGGTCGCGTACTACCCGTTCATCTCCTTGGGCGGCTACTTCCTGTCGGAGGTCCCGTTCGCGCTGTGCTTCGTCGCGTCGACCTTCCACCTGCTCAAGCTCGTCGACACCGGGTCGAAGACCGACGCGGTGCTCACCGGCACGTTCGCCGCGATGGGATTCACGATCCGGCCGCAGATCCTCTTGTCCGTCGCGCTGTTCGGCGTGCTGTGGCTGGTCGCGCGCAAGGCCCTGCCCAAGGTCACGCTCTCGCGGCTCGCGATGGCGGCCGCGCCCTTGCTGCTCATCGCGGTCTTCTCGGCGTGGCGACTGCACCACCACACCGGTCGGTGGGGCCTCATCTCCGAGAACGGCAAGTTCAACCAGGTCTTCGGGCGCTGCCACAACAAGGAGATCATCGCGCTGCCGGACACGCCGAAGCGACGGCGCACGAGCTTCGGACCGCCGCCGCTCATCCAGCTGGCCAAGCGCACCAACCAACACCCGGGACAGTGGCCGCAGCTGGACCCGGCCCTCGAGACGAGCTTCGAGTACAAGGGCTATATCGGCGACACCGAGATCCTCGGCGCGTACATCGACAAGTGCATCGCGGCGACGGGATGGGCCAAGCAGATCGAGTACAGCGGCATCAACGTGCTGCTGCTGTGGCGCTACAACATCATGTGGCCGGACTCCGGCAAGCCCGAGTGGCGCGAGTACGCCAAGCAGTGGGGGCAGATCCACACCAACTCGTTCATGATCCCGGCGCTGCTGTCGCTGGTGGCGATCGGGTTCGTGCGCCGCCGCCCGAAGATGGCGATCATGACGCTGCACATCTGGGCGATCCTCATCGTCGCCGCGCTGTACATTGGAGGAGTGCGATTTCGCACCCCCTACGACCCCTTCATCATCGTGTTGGCGATGGAGGTCTACGCGATCGGCGCGGCGTTCGTGATCTCCCGATGGCGACGAAACCGTGGGAATGTGACGCGGGTCGAAGCGGTTGGCCCGGCCTCTGGTGCGCGTGGCGCGGATTGAGTCGTTCTCCATGGCCTCCCGATCCTTCTTTCGCATCGCCCCGTTCGCGGGCCTGGCCGCCGGCCTGGCTTCGTTCGTGGGGCTGGCGACCCCGGCCTACGCCGCGGCGCCGACGATGACGACCGATCTCGGGCAAGGCCTGGCCGAGATGCTGGCCTCCATCACCCAGTTCGGGGTCGCGTGTGTCCACGGCCTGACGGGCCTCGGGATGGCGCTGGGCTGGGACCCGCACGGGGCGGGTGGCTCGGCCGCGGCGTGCTCGCAGCTGCAGGGGGTCGGCCTGACCTTCGTGGGTCTGCTGGCGATCGTGGCCGTCGCGCTGGGTCGGATGCGACTGCAAACCGAGCAACGTCGCCTCGACGTGATCCGCAAGCTCGTCGAGCAGGGGCGCACGCCGCCCAACGCGTTGCTCGAAGGGCCGGCGGGTCGTGACCGCCGCAAGGGCATCGTGCTGTTGTTTGCCGGCGCGGGCCTGGTCGCCGCCGGGTTGTTGCTCGGCGACCGCGGCATCGCGGCCGGCGGCTTGGTGCCCGCCTTCATCGGCATCGGCTACCTCGTCAGCTATCGCCTCGCGACCGCTCCCGTGAAAGAGGACGGACCGTGAGCCTCAAGACGCTGCGTCTGCCGCTGACGGCCGCCCTGCCGCAGGTCGAGCCGACCGAGGTTCCCGAGGGCAAGCTCCTCGCCCGCGCGTCGTCGGGCGATCGAGGCGCGTTCACCGAGCTCGTGCGCCGGCACCAGGGCCGGGTGCGCTCGCTGCTGCTGCGCTTGTGCAGCGACCGCAGCCTCGCCGACGACCTGGCACAGGAAGTGTTCTTGCGCGCGTTTCGGGGGCTGGTCGGCTTCGAGGGGCGCGCGAGCTTCGGCACCTGGGTCTACCGCATCGCCTACAACGTGTTTCTCAACCACCGCGCGCGCAGCCGCGAGCTGTGGTCGCTGCCCGAGGACTACGAGACCCGTGCCGCCGCGCCCGAGGACGCGATGTCGGCCGGTCGCGCCGACCTTCGCCGCGATCTCAAAGGTGCGATCGAGGCGCTCGACGATCGCTATCGCGCCGTCGTCGTCCTGTACTACGTGCACGAGGTCAGCTATCCGGAGATCGCCGAGATACTCGACCTGCCGCTGGGGACGGTCAAAACGCACCTGCATCGGGCCAAGCGTCTGCTGCGGCGTGCGATGAGCGGCAACCCCATCCCCGCCGACCCCGCCGACCCCGCCGAGGACGCGGAGGACGAGGCGTGAACGCGCCCGCGGCCGACGTCGCGCGCGTGCGGGCCGAGCTGTGCGAGCTCGACGTCGACGTGCAGCAGGTGTTGGCCGACCCCACCGGGCAGACGTGGCTGCCCGCGCCGCTGTGGCAGCTGTGCCACGACGACCCGGCCTGTGCGGCCGAGCTCGCGGAGTTCGTGGAGGCCGAGGCGGCGCTGTGCTCGCTGTCGGACGTCGAGCCCGTCGATCCGTTCTTCACCGCCCGCGTGGTGCAGGCACTGCCCACCACCTGGATCGGCAGCCGACTGTCGCCGTACCGCCGGGCGATGATCCTCGGGGTGTTCTATGCCGCGGCGGCGCTGGTGTGCTGGCTCGTGGTCACCACGCTCGCGCCCGGGCTCGGGCTGGACCTCGCCGACCGGGCCCACGGACTGCTGACGACGGCGCCGCCGCTGCCCTGGCCGATCCTCGCCACGCTGGTGATCGCCGTCGTGGCCGCGGTCGCGTTCGTCGGCCGCAAGTCCCATACTCCCGTCGCATGAGCCCACGCCTCGACCGTCCGCGCCGTCACCCGGCGTGGCGCGACGTGCCCGACGCGCAGTGGGACGACTGGCGCTGGCAGATGCGCCACCGCGTCACCGACCCGCAAACGCTTGCCGGGCTCGTGGCGCTCACCGACGCGGAGCGGGCCGGGATCGCGGGCCGGCGCGGCGGATTTCCGTTCGCGATCACGCCGTACTACTTGTCGCTGTTCGGGGGTCCCGATTGCCCCGTGCGGCGGCAGGCGATCCCGCACGTGCACGAGCTTCGCACCACGCGAGGCGATTGGGACGATCCGCTCGGCGAAGACGACCACCAGGCCACGCCGATTCTCACCCATCGCTACCCCGATCGCGCACTCTTGTACGTCACGCACAACTGCCCGGTGTACTGCCGCCACTGCACGCGGCAGCGCAAGGTCGGTGATGCCCGCAGCGCGCCGTCGCGGTCGATGCTCGACGATGCGTTCGCGTACTTGCGGCGCACGCCGGCGGTCAAGGACGTGCTGGTCTCCGGCGGCGACCCGCTGAGCCTGTCGGACGCGCGACTCGTCGAGATCATCGCGCAGCTGCGTGCGATCGAGTCGATCGAGGTGATCCGTCTGTGCACGCGCAATCCGGTGACGCTGCCGCAGCGGATCACGCAGGAGCTGTGCGAGGCACTTCGCCCGTACCATCCGCTGTTCGTCAGCACGCACTTCAACCATCCGGCCGAGGGCACGCCCGAGGCCGCGCAGGCGCTGCAGCGGCTCGCCGACGCGGGCATGTCGGTCGGCAACCAGATGGTGCTGCTTTCGGGGATCAACGACGACGCCGCGACGGTCGAGGCGCTCGGACGCTGGCTCTTGCGGCAGCGCTGTCGGCCGTACTACATGTTCCAGTGCGACCCGGTCTCCGGCACGGCGCACCTGCGCACGCCGATCGCGACCGGCGTGCAGATCCTCGACCAGATGCGAGGGCGGGTCAGCGGGCTCGCGATCCCCAAGCTCGTCGTCGATCTGCCGGGCGGCGGGGGCAAAGTGAGCCTCGTCCCAGAGCGCTTGGTGCGCACCGAAGGCACAAAGAACGTGTTCCGGGACGCCTGGGGGCGCGAATTCGAGTACTTCGACGACCCGATGTAGTGCCCGAGGCCCGGGGGCTCGGCTTGCGAAATCGGGGACCCAGCGCCACAAATCTCCGGGATGTGGGGGTCATGCATACTGGCGCGGTCGCGCCGTCTAAACCCCGGCTCGAGGTTCGCCATGCAGATTGCCATCGCTTCGCTCCTCACCCTCCTGGCCGCTTCCCCGACGCCCGCGACGGCGGGTGACGACGGGGCGAGCGCCGACACGGTCGACTTCGTGGTGCTGCGCGAGAACGGGACCG
>CALBMM010000169.1 GCA_937896535.1 uncultured Pseudomonadota bacterium | reverse complement strand
GATCGCCGTGTAGGACGAGTGAGATCACCTCGAAGCGATTGGTGACGAGACTGACGATGGGGCGCTCGGCCTCTTGGGGGAGCGAGGTGAGACGATCGACTTGGTTCTTGATGTCGGCGAGGAGCTTGTTGCCATCGGCTTCGAGCTCGAGACTGACGTAGATCCGGGCACCGCCTTCCTGAGCCGAGGACGTGACCCGGTCGACGCCGTTGAGGCCACGGACGGCCTCTTCGACCGCGAGGACGATGCCTTTTTCGACTTCGGTCGGGGATGCGCCGGGGTAGGGCACCTGGACCGCGACCATGTCGAGCTTGAAGTCGGGGAAGACTTCCTGGCGTACGCCGAGGCCGACGACGAGGCCGCCGAGCAGCAGCATCATCATCAACAGGTTCGCGGCGACCGGGTTCTGGGCGAACCAGGCGACCGCCCCCTTGCGCTCGGACATCTTCATCGGATCAGCTCGGGGTTTCGGACGCGTCTTCGGCGGACGCGACGGCGTCGGTGTGGTCGTCGTCGGTCGCGATCTCGACCTTCATGCCTTCGGTCGCCATGGGCAGCTTGGTCGTGACGACACGGTCACCGGTGGTCAGGCCGCCACGCACGAGGACACGGCCACGCTCGCGCCACAGGATGTCGAGATCGCGAGAGCGCAGGCGCTGGTCGGCGTCGACGACCCAGACTTTGTCGCCGTCACGCAGCGCCTTGCGGGGTAGCTCGATGACGTCGTCGAGGGTGCGGCCGGAGATGGTGAGCTCGACGTAGGTGCCGACGAGCAGAGGTGGGGGGCGATCGGCCGGGGGGAGGGACAGACCGAGCGGGTCTTCGACGGCGACGACGACTTGCGCCATGCGGCCGCGTTCCTCGACGGCGGGCAGCAGGCGTAGGACGTAGGCGGTGCGCTCGACGGGGTCGGCTTCACCCGGCGCGTGGACGTCGGCGGTCGAACCCTTGGTATCGACGATGTTGATGCCGGGGATCTCGAGGAAGGGCAGCTGGGAGACGGGGATGGAGGCGACGATCCAGAAGCGATCGACGCCGGCGATGCGGGCGACGGGCGACGCGGGGCCGACGAGCTGGCCGACGTCGACGTGCTCGGTGAGAACGACGCCGTCGAAGGGAGCGAACAGGGTCGTCTTGGACTTGTCGCGCTTGGCCTTCTTGATGCGGCTTTGGGCGGAGCTCATGCGCGCCTCGGCGGCTTCGAGGTGGGGCTCGCGGTAGACGTAGGCGCGGGCGTCGGCGTCGATGTCGGAGGGGGCGTCGCGCCACTCGGCCTCGGCGACCTGACGCTGGATGTTCTCTTCGCGGATTTGGAGTTGGGCTTGGGCGAGCTCGGCCTGGGTGATCTCGAGCTGGGTGGCGTAGTCCCGGGCGTCGATCTTGATGAGGGGGTCGCCGCGCTTGACGAGGCCTCCGTCGACGAGGCTGTCCAACTGGTCGACGACGACGCCGCCGACTTCGGGCTGGATCGTGACTTCGCGCTCGGCTTTGACGATGCCCATGGCGGGCACGGACACCCGGTAGCTCCCCGGCCTGGCCTCGAGAACTCGTACCTGGGACAGCTGGACTTCGGTCGCGGTGTGCTCGGCGACCGGTCGATTGGCGATGAGGAAGCCGGCGATGGCAACACCGCCCGCGACGACGAGGAGGGCCACGAGGGCGCGGAACAACTTCGCCATGGAGACCTTCGGATGCCGTATGGACGGGAGGAAAGGCGGGACGGCTCGCGGGCCGGGGGTACGTCGCGGACGACGACCCGCGCGGCGGTGCGATCGTAGCCGGCAGGGCCGGGGTTACCCCAAAACGCGGGCCTTTCGCAGGCTGCGGATCGCGCAACGTGCGGGCACGTTGGGGCTAGGTGCGTCGCGCGGGAAGCTGTCCGAAGGGCGTGGCCAGCTCCACGCGCGACGCTGAGGGCACCACCTTCAGAAACGGGCCCGAGATACCGGACACACGGGCGGCGGTCCCGGTTTCGGGAAACCGTCCCAAGTGGAGGTCGTCGGTGCGCAGAGACCGCGCGATTTGTGAGCCCCGACAGGGCCGTCGCGGATGCGTTGTGGCGGACCCCTCGGTCCAGCATCCCTATACTCCCGGCGTCGCGATGTCCCCACCCTCGAAAATTCGTACCTGGTACGTGGCGACGGTCGTCGGACTGGCGGTCGTCGGGGGGTGTGGTGCATCCCGTCGGATGTCGCTGAACGCGGTCGACACCCAGCTGCGGGCGAAAGGGTCGATGCTCGAGCGCGCGCCGGGACGAGGCCCGCTGCGGTTGGGCGACTACGAGGTCTCACAGATAACCGTGGAGCCCACGCAGGTCGATCCGCAAGGGGCGCTCGCGAGCGAGGACGTACGACGGCCGATGCTGCAACACCACTTGGCGATGACGTTGCGTGCGCCGGACGACCAAACCTGGGACGTACAGTGCATCTCCCAACGGCGACAGAGCACCTCGGCCGACTACGCGGCCGTGGCCGGGGTCAACCGTGACGATATCGCCGTCGAGTGCCGTGTCCTCGGCGCGGGCGCGCAGTGGACGTTTCGCACCGAAGCCGAGCTCGGCACCAACTTCCAAGGCCGACTCAGCGGGCCCGCGGACGCGTCGCTCGACGTCGAAGTCCTTCTGTACGTGCAGCGTTGGGGCTGGCTGCGTCGGCACCTGCCGGACCCGGTCGCCCAGGTACGCCAAGGCGACAAGGCGGTCGCGGCCATGCTGCTCGGGCGTCCGGAGCAAGCCTGGATCGCGCCCAGCCTGACCGTAGACCTTGCGACCCCGAGCCTCGCCGCGATGCTCGCCCTCCACCACCTCCCGCTCGGCCTCGACGGCTGAGGACGACGAATGCCGGAGCTGCCCGAGGCCGAGCGTGCGCGTCGTCTGATGGAGAACGTCGTCCTCGGACGCACGATCACCCGCGTCT
The DNA here is from genome assembly GCA_937896535.1 of uncultured Pseudomonadota bacterium. Classification (GTDB taxonomy): domain Bacteria; phylum Myxococcota_A; class Polyangia; order Nannocystales; family Nannocystaceae; genus CALBMM01. The sequence goes on along the minus strand of CALBMM010000169.1, from coordinate 9,832 downwards.
GGTGCGACGACGACGAGATCGTGTTCGCGGGCGTTTCCCCGCGAACCGTGGTGCGGCGCCTTGAGGGGCGCAAGGTCGTCGCGGTGCAACGGCGGGGCAAGCAGCTGTGGTGGGAGCTCGACGAGCGACCATGGCCGCTGTTTCACCTCGGCATGACGGGGCAGTTTCTCACACCCCGCGACGGTCCCCTGCGGCTGGCGTCGAGTCCGAAAACGCTGCGTCACGAGTGGCCTCCGCGCTTTGCCAAGATTCATCTGTGGCTTTCCGACGGTGGGCAGCTCGTCATGACCAACGCGCGTCGCCTCGGCCGCATCCGCTTGCAGGACGACCCGCTACGGCAGGCGCCTCTGAACAAGCTCGGGTTCGATCCGCTCACAGACATGCCGAGCAAGCGAGCGTTCGTCGCCCAGATCCGAGCCCGTGACGCGGTCCTCAAGTCGCTGCTGCTCAACCAGTCGTTCGCGGCAGGTATCGGCAACTGGATCGCCGACGAGGTGCTGTACCAGGCCGGAATCGACCCGAGACGTCGTGGGACGAGCCTCACGGAGGCGGAAGCGGGACGCATTCACGCGAAGATGCGTGCGATTGTGGTGCGGGCCTGCGACGTCGATGCCGACAAGAATCGGCTGCCGAAGTCTTGGCTGTTCCACCGTCGTTGGGGCCGCGACGCCAACGCGACGACGTTCGACGGCGAGCGGATCGAGCACCTCGATATCGGGGGGCGCACCACGGCCTGGGTCCCGAGCCGACAACACTGAGACGTCGGCAACACCGAGCCATCTCTCGTCGAAGAAAAACCGCGGTCGCTGCAACGCTCGTCGATTGCGGTCGACAAGATCGGTGTGCGTACCCGACCCGTCCTCCCTGGAAAAACGTACCTGGTAACCCGCCGATGCGCCGGGCGTCGGTTCCACTTGCGGCCGAGTCCGCTCGTCAACCAGATCTGTCTGTACGAGATCGGCAAGGCCAGCATCGGTCGCAAGATCATGGTCCATGCGTTCGTCGTGATGTCCAATCACGTCCATCTCGTGGTGACCGATCCCGCGTGCGAGCTGCCCGACTTCATGCGCGACTTTCTCCGCGGGGTCAGCAAGGCGATCTCCCTCGAGTACGGGATGGGCGATGGCATCTTCGACAAGCGCGCCTACTCGCGCGTCGTTCTCCTGGACGAACAGGCGACCGTCGACAAGATCGCGTACTGCAACGCGAACCCCGTGCGCGCGGGCCTCGTCAAGTGGGGGCATCGCTGGCCGGGCGCGACCTCGAGCGGCGCCGCGTTCGGACGTGTCTACCGGGTTCGGCGGCCGAAGGCTCGCTACTATCGCAACAGCGAGGGACCCCTCGACGTCTCGTTCACGCTGACCGCTCCACGAAACGTCGAGCCGGTCGCCTTTGCGGCGCGTGTCGTTGCGCGCACCCGCGAGCTGGAGGTCGCCGCGCACGCCGACCTTGCGGAGCGGAATCAGTCCTTTGTCGGCGAGCAAGCCGTCCTCGCCACGAATCCCTTCGACTGCGCGAAGTCGGTCGAAGAGCGCCGTGGCTTCGACCCGAAGTTCGCCGGCGGCGACCCGCAGACGCAACAGCAGGCGCGGACGTGGTACCGACAATGGTACCGGGCCTACCGCAGCGCGCTCGAGAGCTTCCGCGAAGGCCTGCGAGGGATCCTCTTCCCGGCCGGAACCTGGAAGATGGTCAAGTTCTATGGCTGCGAGGTCGAGGCGGTCGCCGGTATCGCGTCCGGCTAGAAACGGTACGTCAGCAGCAAGCGGATGTCCTGCACGGTCTGGATGCCGACACGTGGCGCCGCGGGCTCGACCCTGCGGTCCCGCCAGATGGCGGTCGCATAGAACACGTCGCGCCACAGATAGACGTGGGCCGCGACGCGGTACTGTAGCTCGCGCAGCTGGCGGCGTAGGTCCGCACCGGGATCGTCGGGCGGGTTGTCGAAGTCGGTGGCGAGGTACTGGCCGAAGTCGGCGGCGAGCAGGAGTCGCTTGGACCACGCAAGTACGCCGACCTGCACGTTGTAGGCGGTCTGCCAGTTGCCGAACACGAGCTCGCGCTTGGTGTAGTTCTCCGCGCTGACGTGCAGGCGCTTCCAGCGGAAGACGGCCTGAACGTTCGCGGCGGGGTATCGCTCCTGCGGCCGTTGGTCGTACTTGGCACCGACCGCGACCGCGAACGTGGTCGGAGCGGGCGTGTACAGGAACGGCGAATCCCAGCGGGTGTAGTAGCCTACGGCGTTGATCCAGACCTGGCCGCCCAACGACCAGGTGTAGCTGGTGTCACCGTCCGGGAAGAATCGACCACCGATGTTTCCGGCAAAGCGGCCCGAGCCGCCTGCCGCGAACGTGCGGTAGAGGAACTTGCCGCGCTTGTCGAGCGGTCCTCCGAACTCGAGGGCCGCGCCGTTGCCCTGTTCGAACGCGTTGTAGACGTAGAAGGCGGGGTCCGCGAGCATGCGCTTGTGCACCGAACGCACCAGCTCGAGTGACAAACCGCCACCCCCGGAGTTGACGTTGACGTAATGCCCCTTGCGTCCCAGGGGTACCTGGAACAGGGCGAAGGTCATGCGGGGGGTGCGTTCGGCGCGGAGGGAGAGGAGGAAGAAGCTGTTTTGGATGAACGGCATCTGGCCGAGGACGCGCAGCTGCAACACTTCGAAGTTGGTGTCGAAGCGCTCGAAGCTGTCGTCGACCACGTTGCCGGCACCGTCCACCGTCTTGGACGGATCGTCCTCGATGATGAAGCTCTGCGAGATCCGGGCGACCACGCCGAAGCGGAAGTCACCGTCGCCCTGGCAGACCGTCACCTCCGTGTCGAGCCGACACCCGAGGTCCTGACAGTCCGTCTGGCCGTCGTTGTCGTTGTCGATGCCGTCCGAGCACATCACGTTGTTGCGCTCGCCACCCGCATCGCCGCCGGTCCCGATCAGATCCGCCTCGTCCTGCCCCGGCGCGAGGATCGTCCCCGAGCCCGAAGCCGCTCCGCCGCCGGCGCTCCCCGCCGTGCCCACCGTCGGCGCCACCGCCGGTCCGGTCGTCTTCGTGTCCCACGAACCCTTGCAGATCTCCGTGTTGTCGCAGTCGAAGTCGTCGCAGTCCGTGTACCCGTCCGAGTCGTTGTCGACCCAGTCCGAGCAGCGCGCGTCCGTCGACTCGAGCTGACCATCGGCCTTGCACGCCGGGTCCGACTTGCAATCGGCATCGGCGCAGTCGAACACGAGGTCACCGTCCTCGTCCTGACCATCACTGCACTGCGTCTCCTTGCCGCCCTCGGAGGCCGGCGCCGTCGCAGCCGCCTTCGAGATCCGAGCAAAGCTCGTCGGTCCGGGAATTCCGTGGGCGAACCCGGCCGCGGCCGAGCTCGACCACAGGCCCAGCGTCAGCAAGGCACACAGCGTCATCAAATAGCGAAATGCGCGGGACATGAAATGTCGTCGTTTCGTAGGAGCGGGAGAGAAGGCGCGCGTCATCGAGCGCCGCAGACCCGGTCTTCGGTGTCGCACACCGTCACGAGCGGGTTGTGGCTGCAGTCCCAGTCGTCGCAGTCGACGAAGCTGTCACCGTCGTTGTCCATGCCGTCCGAGCAGTTGCCATCGGCGGCGACCGAGTCGTCGCCAATGCTCTCCTGGCACACTCGTTGGACGGCAACCTCGTTGCTGTTGCGGCAGGAGAAGTCGGCGCAATCGACGAAACCGTTGCCGTCGTTGTCGACCCCGTCCGAGCACTTCTCCGCCGAATTTTCGAGAACCTGGTTGCAGAACATCACGGCTTCTCGCGTCGCGCCGCGATCCTCCCGCGAACACGAGAAGTCTGCACAGTCCGTGAAACCGTTGCCGTCCTCGTCGATCCCGTTCTGGCACTCCTCGAGCGTCGTTTCCCGCGGCTGTAGAGCGCAGTACGCGACGATCTCGGGGTCCTCACTCTCCGAGCAGTTGTCGTCCGCGCAGTCGGCGTCGCCGTTGCCGTCGTTGTCCTGCTCATCCGAGCATTCCGCGAGAGTCGTCTCCTGGACCATGTCGCAGTACGCGATCGCTTCGGGGGTCGCGCCCCGCATCGGATCCGTGCACGAAAAGTCTTCGCAGTCGGGAAAGCCGTTGTCGTCGTTGTCGATGCCGTCCGAGCACCGCTCCACTGTGGTCTCTGCCCCTGCGGCTTCAGGCACGCACGCAATCGTCTTGCTGCAATCGGGGTCGTCGCAGTCGACGACCCCGTCCTGGTCGTTGTCGAACCCGTCCGCGCAACGGTCGTTGCCGTCCTCGGGACCACACACCGTCACGAAGATCCCGTTGCGGCAGCCGAAGTCCTGGCAGTCCGCGAACCCGTTCTGGTCGTTGTCGATCCCGTCCGAGCAGCTGACGTTCGTGTTCTCGAGGATGCAGCAGGTCTCCGGAATGTTCTGGCACTTGCGGTCGCCGCAATCGAACTGCCCGTCGAAATCGTTGTCGACCTGGTCGGCGCACTCGATGAGCGTGTTCTCGTTGCCGTCCTCCGGAAACTCCGGCACGACCTCCCCGCAGATCGTCGACGACACGAGGCAGTCGGGATCCGAGCAGTCGACCAGCCCGTCGAGGTCGTTGTCGATCGCGTCGTCGCAGTTCTGGTCGTCGAGCTCGTAGCCCCAGACCGGCTGGTCGGGGTCGACGAAGCACGCCCCGAACGCGACCGCGAGCAGAGCCGCCGCGGCGTAGCGCACTACTTGAGACACGACGCCCTGCCCGTTCCGAAGCGACGCTTGAAGTCGACGTGCACCATGCACGAGCCGTCGTCGGACGTCTGCTCGCCGAAGCGCCCTTCCGCGGCGTACGACAGCAAGACGGCGTGCAGCTTCTCGCGGTCGTCCTTTTCGATCTTGCGATTGACGTGTCGGAACTCGGCAAAGTCGCGGACCACCGATCGAATGTCGTCCGCCGACAGCCCGGTCAGAAACGGTGCGGCCGCAGAGTCCTGCGCGATGGCCTCGGCCACCTCGTCGACCTTGCTCTCGTCGACGGCGTAGACCTGGTGACAGACCTTCGTGCACTCGGGGTATTTGTTGTCGTGCCGCCACTTGACCGAGTGCCCGTCCTCGGTCGACACGAGCCGGTTGTAGGTCCCGTGGCCGTCGACGTCCTCTTCGCGCGAGTGCAGCGACGTGAGGATGAAGTCCGGAACACCGTGGGCCCACAGACCACGCTTGGCCTCGATCGCTTCCTTCTGGGCCGCGAGCAGCTTCGGGTCCCCGGGGCCGTCGTCGATGCTGAGCACGTGCGCCATGCCGAGTCGCACGAGCTCTTCGGCGAGCCCCGGACACCACACGAGCGTACGACCGTAGGTGTCGAGCTTGCCGTCGGACTCGCACTCCCAGATCCCACGGCGGGCGTGCAGCGTCGCCATCTTCGCGATGACGTACATCTCCTTGGCCGTCCAGCCGCCCCACGAGTGCACGGCGCCGTAGCTCTCGAGCGTGTTGTAGCCCTTGAGGCGGGCCTTGGCGCGGTCGCCGTTGAGCACGCGGAAGCTGTCGCCGTCGTTGAACGTGACGGGCACGAGCTTGCCGTTGAGGATCACCTTCGTGCGTGGCTCCTTGGCGTGAGCTTCGCGGGGCGAGGGCGCGAGCAGCCACACGAAGGCCATGAGTCCGAGGGCGAGCGTGGTCAGCGGGCGGGTCCAACGACGGCGGATCTTCATGGTCGACTCCTCGCGCGGGCCACCGGGGGGTGGCCGACGCCGCGCGCATCATGGCGAACGCATCGCCGGTCCGCAAACCGCGATCTCGACTCGAATTCGGACCGGGAGGGGGCGGTTTCGCCTCGCGGCCGGATGCAGCCGCGATCCCGCTTACGCCCCCCTCGGGCGACGGTCACGGCGCAGTCACGTGGGGCGGGATCTCGATTGCGCTACGCGGGGCTGCAGACGTCGCCGAGCCAGTCACCGCAGGCACAGCCCGCGTCCGCGGGGTACCAGGTCCCCGTGGCTTGGTCGCACCAGCTGCACTGGTCGGCGCCGGGCTCGCGACACGTCTCGCAGGACACGCAGAAGTACGTGCCGAAGTTCGTCGCGTTGGCAGCCGTCGACTCGCCGCAGTAGGGCGTCCAGCAGCCCTCGGGATCGAGCCCCGCCTGGCTGCATTGGGCCGTCATGCCCACCGGCACTTCGCAGCCCGTCGTCGGGTCGCCGTCGCAGTCTTCCCACGGCGCTTCGCAGGTGATGACGCACGTGTCGTCGGCGTCGCATGCCGCCGTCGCGTGGGGACCTGCGATGCAAGTCGTCGCACAGTCGGGCTCGCCGCTGGAGCTCTCCTCGCCGACCGCCGACGTCGACGACGAGCATCCGTCGGCGCAGCCCGTGTCCTCCGACGAACTCGCCGTCGCGGACATCGGCTCACCGGTGCTCGAGCCCGTCTCGCCTTCGGCGGCCACGCACGCGCCGGCCACCTCCGGCGCGGCGAGGTCGGAGTACCTCAGGCCCGAGCGGCACTCGGGCTCGGGGTAGGCACACCAGCCCTCGGCGGTGCACGTGCCTTCGCCCGATGGCCCGTGGCACTGCAAGTCGTCGGCGCACGCGTACCCCGGCTGCGACAGGCATCCGCTGGTCGCCAACGCCAGCAGCACCGCGCTCGTATGTCGCAACCCGCTCACGGTCGGTTCGCGTCGCGCCTCGTGCGTCGGCGCCGCAACGTTCCCCAAAGTCCCACCGACCACGCCAACGCCATGGGCAGATTCGACGTACCGCCGCTGCGGCACGAGCACCCGCCGTCGCCCCCGGAGGCCGCGCCGTCGGTGTCGGTGCCGGTGCCGGTGCCGGTGCCGACACCGGTCGTCGTCGCCGGCAATCCGTTCGTGTCGTCGGCCGCACCCGTCGACGTGCCGGCCGGCCCCTCCACGGTGATCGTGATCTCTTGCGTCGACTCCACGTCGGACGAAAAGTCCGCGATCGCCCGCAGCACGTGGTCACCCGGCTCGAGGTCGAGGCTCAGCGTGCACATGCCGACGTCGCACTCGATCTGGTCGGTGCCGTCGACGATCACGAAGACCGCGCTCGGCTCCTCCTCGAAGCAGCAACTCGCCGTGCACGTGCATGTGAACATCGACGAGACCATCACCGAGACCGGCGACGTCAACGTCTCGCCGTCGATCGGGGCGTCGAGCGTGACCGAGTCTCCGGGGTCCGTGCACGTGCCGTCGGTCGGACACCCGGTGTCGCCGTCGGATCCGGATCCGGAGCTCGATCCGGAGTCGGAACCGGTGTCGGTGCCACTGCTCGCTCCCGTGTCGGTGCCCGAGTCCGAGCCGCCGGAATCGGATCCCGAACCGGATCCACTCGAGCCCCCACCGGCCCAGGCCCCGCTCGTCCATGCGAGCACGGCCACGAACGCCCCCCCCTGCGCCCACCTCATGGACCGCAGGTTATCACCTCCGCCGGGACCGAGATCGCGACGGGCGCGCCTAGAACGGTCGCGTGACGAGCCGCCCGACCATGCGCCGCAGCTGCCGGTATTGCCGCTCACCGGTCGTCAGAAGGCCCGCGAGCTTGTCCTGGGCGAACGTGGGAAACGGTATCGAGGACCACACGGTCTGCCGCTCGACCAACCATTGGTCCAGCCGCAGGCTCGGCCGCATCGCGGGATCGGCGTGCCGCATCTCGGTCTCGAGCTGCTCGGCGACGAGCTCCGCGCCACGCTCGTACGCGCTCTGCTCGCGACCCTGCAGGCCCGTCATGAACACCGAGAACATCCCCTGCGGCGCGAGCTCCTTGCACATCATCGCGTGACCTCGCAGCAGCAAGGCCGCCAGGCGCGCCGCATCGTCGTCGCGCAGCTCGTCGGCGAAGCACCAGCGATGGTCCGGCTCACTTCCGCCCGCACACAGCACCACCGCGTGGATCGGCTCGGCGTCCGAACGAACGTGGTGAATGATCGCGTGGTCGACCGCGGTCCACAGCTCGCCGCGCGTCATCACGTCGAGCTGTGCGCGCCCGTACGTGATCAACGTCTTCGGAATCGCGGCCACGACCCGGCGCGGACCTGCCTTGGTGGGGACCTCGACGAGCTCGAAGCTGACTGGCGTCGACGGCAACGGCGCGACGCTAGCAGCCCGCGGCGCGTTCGGAAACCGTCGCCGCCGCGACCCGGCGCGCTATGGCGCCATGATCACGGCCGATCGCGCGGGGATCGTGATCGAGACCGACCCGTTGCCGACCGTCGCGTCCGGGCCGCCGAGCGCGTCGACCAACGTCGTGCCCGGCTGCAGGCCCAGCTGCACCACTCCGACGTCCACTTGCTGCGCGGAGGGCAGCCGGTTGAGGCCGACGATCGCGACCTGTCCCGGGGCGACCATGCGGCCGAAGACCATCACGTCCTCGGTGACGTCGAGCGAGACGTAGCTGCCGCGGCGCAGCGGCGGCAGGTCGCGCCGTGCCTGACCGACGAGCCGGATGAAGTCCAGCGTCTGCTGCTCGTCGGAGGTCAGCGCCCCTTCGTCGCGCCACATCAGTCGGTTGTTGGGGTCGGCGCCACCCCACTGCCCGTACTCGTCGCCGTAGTACAGAAGCGGTGCGCCGGGCAGGCTCAGCACCCACGCGAACGCCAGCCGCGTGCGCCAGTACGGCTCGCCGTCCGAAGGCGCCTGCGCGATGTTGTCCCACTGGTTGCCCGCGATCGACGGATCGTGCCCGCCGTCCTGGCCGCGATAGTCGGCCATCGTCGCGAAGCGCGGCGTGTCGTGGCTGCCGACGTACGGCGTCATCACCGAACCCTCCGGCCACTTGGACTGGCCGTGGGAGAACCAGTAGTCGGCGTGCAGGTACCCGTTTTGGTCCTGCGCGAACGTCCGGTACGCCGCGGCGTGGTAGAGCACGAAGTCGAACTGCCCGTCGAGCCCGTGGGGACCCACGTAGCGCGCGATCGTCCCGTAGTTTTCGTCGTTGCACGGATCGGCGCAGTCGTTCCAGCCCATCGCCGTCTCGCCCATCATGAAGTAGCGCGTGCCCGCGTCCTCGAACGTCTCGCGCACGGCGATGGACAGGTTGCGCGTCGCGGCCTCCTCCACGTGCTTGACGGCGTCGACGCGCAGCCCGTCGAGGTCGTACTCGGTCAACCACCACAGCGCGTCGTCGACCCACTGCTCGTTGGCCTCGAACACGCGATGGTCGACGTCGGGCATGTACGGCTGAAACAGGCACTCGAGTGCCTGCGCCGTCCAGTCGCAGCCGGGCGTGCCGCACACGCAGCCGGTACGAAACCACTCCGGGTGCGCGGCCACGTACTCGTGCTCTTCGTGCACGTGGTTGATCACGTAGTCCTGCAGCAGCCGGATGCCGTGGGCGTGGGCCTCGGCCACGAGCGCGCGCAGGGCCTCCTCGCCGCCGAGCCGCGGGTCCACCTCGCGCGCCGCGATGGGCCAGTAGCCGTGGTAGCCGGTGACCTGGTGCACCCCGTCGGCGGCCGCGTAGGCCCCTTGCGGGTTGGTCTGAAACGGCGACAGCCAGATCGCCCGCACTCCGAGCGCATCGAGCTCCCCGGACGCGATCGACTGCCGCAGGCCCTCCAGATCGCCGCCCCAGAAGTCGCCGGCCCCATCCGCGCCCATCGTCGGGCCGCCGTCGTTGCTCGGGTCCCCGTTACGGTAGCGATCGTTCATCACCATATAGATGATGGCGTCGTTCCAGTCGAAGGCCTCGTCCTCGACCCAGAACACCAGCTGCTGCGGCAGCGACGACTTGCCGCTGCGCGTGACCGCCGTCAGCTCGATCGTGTACTTGCCCCGCGGCAGACCGGCGAGCGCGATCGTCACGTCGCCCGTCTCGTCGATCACGATCTCGCCGTCGCCGAGGGGCTGCTCGGCGAAGTC
>CALBMM010000168.1 GCA_937896535.1 uncultured Pseudomonadota bacterium | reverse complement strand
GACGACGCGATCGACTGGCTCGTCGAGCTCGACGACCAAGACCCGATGCTCGAGGTCTACCGCGACGAGCTGTGCGACTCGGTGCGGCAGCTGACGGCGTCGGTGGTCGCGTCGCTCACAGCAGCCTGAGCTGCGAGGGGCCGATGCGGGCGAGCACTTCTCGCTCCACGCCGTCGAGCCAGCCTTCGCGTCCTTCCGGATCCAGGCGCATGGTCTCGAGGCCGCGCTTTTCGATCTCCTCGAGCAGCCGCTGCTCGACTGCGTTTTGAAAGACGGGGTCGGTCGCACGCAGCCCGTCCGGGCTCGGCTCTTCGGTGACGGGCACCACACACAGCAGCGCGTACGTGTGCATCCAGTGCGCGACGAGCTCGTCGATCGCCTTTTGTCGTCCGGCGGCGATGAGCATGTAGACGTAGTTGTCGAGCACGCTGCGATCGCAGATGACCACGGGGTAGCGCGCGGCGGCGATGACCTCCTCGGCGATCTGCGTGTGCAGGATCCACGACTGCGACGCGACCGAGGTGTCCTCGTTGATCGGTAGCGGGCACCGCCGCGCCACCTCGTGGACCATCTCCAGCGAGACGTCGCGCGCCTTCAACCGCGCCGCGAGGCCGTAACACAGCGTGGTCTTGCCCACGCCGTGGCTGCCGATGAAGGCGATCTTGAACGGCCCTCCGTGCCCCATGGAGCCGGCATTCTACTGCGTCCGAACTTCCATTATGCTCCCGGTCCGTGACGACGCTCGCCAAGCGCGCCCTCCTGGTGCTCTGGTCGCTGGTGTTTTGGTCCCTCGCGTTCACCTGGATGCTCGTGGGTGCGGTCTCGTCGATCCTGCTGCTCGTCGTGGGCTTTCCCTACCCCAAGGTGCACATGTGGGTGACGGCCCCGATCTTCAAGCGAGTCATCCAGGTCTCGCTGACGCGGATGCACCTGCACTACCACCCGGATTTCGACCCCGAGCGGCGCAGCGTCTTCGGCCAGAACCACGTCAATCTCCTCGACGGGCACCTCGCCTCGTGGGCGATCCCCCACGCGTTCTCGGGGCTGATGAACGCGTGGCAGTTCAAGATCCCGATCTACGGATGGTTGATGTCGATGTCCAAGGGCATCCCGGTCAAGCGCGGGCGGCGGGACGAGACGATCAAGCAGATCAGCGACGAGGCTCGCAAGCGCCGCGAGATCGGGATGTCGGTGCTGACGTTTCCCGAAGGCCACCGCACGCTCGACGGCAAGATCCGACCGTTTCGCCGCGGCGTGTTCCTGATGGCCCGCAACGCCGGCTACCCGTTCGTGCCGATCGCGGCCAAGGGCATGATCGACGTCAATCGCAAGGGCACGTGGATCTTCAATCCGTTCGTGCGCGTCGACGTGTTCATCGGACCTCAGTTCGAGACGGAGGGCCTCGAGGACACCGAGATCGCCGACCTGGCCAAGCGGCTGCACGACTGGACGGTCTACTGCATCGAGCACGGTCGCTGGCCCGACGACGCCAAGCCCGACGAGCCGAAAGCGGCCAACGACGCCGGCGACGACGAGCGCCCGACGGCTACCAGCGCATCACGCTAGCGCCCCACGTAAAGCCCGTGCCGAAAGCTGTCATCACGACGATCGATCCGTCGGTGATCCGGCCTTCGGTCCGCGCCTCGTGGAGTGCAACGGGAATCGTGGCGGCGGACATGTTGCCGTACTTGTGCACGACGCAGTAGAGCTTTTCTTTGGCGACGCCGGCACGCTCGCGCGCCGCTTCCATGATCCGGATGTTGGCCTGGTGCGGCACGAGCAGGTCGACGTCGTCGGCGGTGACCTCGGCGGCCTTCATCGCCTTGACGGCCGCGTTCGACATCGCCTTGACGGCGTGACGGAAGACCGTGTTGCCTTCCATGTGCACCGTGTGGGCGTCTTCGTCGACCGTCGCGTGGGTGGCGGGCTTCTGAGTGCCGCCAGCCGGCTGATAGAGGATCGGCGCGAGGTTGCCGTCGGCGCCCCAGTTGGAGGCGAGCACGCCCGAGTCGCCGACGCCCTTGGTCACGATCGCCGCGCCCGCACCGTCGCCGAACAACACGCAGGTGCCGCGGTCCTTCCAGTTGACGACCTTGCTCATCACCTCGCCGCCGACGACCCCGACGCGCTTGGCGGTGCCGGAGACGACGAGGCTGGCCGCGAGCTCGAGACCATAGAGGAAGCCCGAGCAGCCGGCGCTCACGTCGAAGGCGGGCATGCCCTTGATCCCGAGCTTGTGCTGGGTCCAGCAGGCGGTCGACGGGAAGAGGGTGTCGGTGGTCGACGTACCCACGATGAGGGCGTCGATGTCGGAGGGGGAGATCCCGGCGTCTTCGGCCGCGGCCTTCAACGCGCCGGCGCACAGGTCCGAGGTGGCCACGCCTTCCTCGGCGATCCGACGCTCCTTGATCCCCGTGCGGTCGGTGATCCACTCGTCGGACGTGTCGACCATCTTCTCCAGGTCGGCGTTGGAGAGCACCTTCTCGGGCAGACAAACGCCCGTACCTACGATTTTGATGCTCTTCAACGGGTCCTCGGAACTCGGGCCTGCGCAGGTCCCGAACAGGCTGCGTACCAGTAGCCGTCCGGAGGGGTCAACCTCTACGGGCCTTGAACAACGTTCTTGAGAAAGTGAGCGTAGGGTCGGAACTTTTCTGCACAGTGAGGCGTCGTTCGTGAGGTTCGCTTCGATGCCCACCGTGCGTTCATCCGACTCGCGCGGCGGAGGGGCGTTTTGCTGCTTCGCCGACAACCCGTTCTTCGTTCTGGACGTGCCGCCCACCGCGAGCCCGGCCGACGTCCTCGCGGCTGCCAACCGCTGGATCGACGCACTCGGGCGCGGAGATCCGGCCGCGCAGACCTACGCGACACCGGTCGGACCGCAGCCGCGGACCGAGATGGTCGTGCGCCACGCGCTGACGCGACTGCGTGATCGCGACGCGCGGGTGCAGTTCGAGGTCTGGGCCACGGCCGCACCCGCCGAGATTCCTGACGAGTTCGTAGGGCCGATGGACGGATTTTCCGGAGCGCCACGTGCGTTCGGCTGGAGGGGACGATGAGCGGGGCACTGCTGTTGGTGGGTGGTTTGGGGGCGTGCGTCGCGATGGCGATCTCGCCGCTGCCGTCGTCGGAGATGGTGGATCCCGAGAGCACGCGCGCGATCTCGACCCGACGCGCCGAGCTGCGACTCGCGGCCACGGTCGCGGCCTTTGCCGCGTGCGCGATCGGTGCGCTCTTCGCGGTGGGCCGCGGCGCGCTGTGGCCGCTGTGGCCGCTGACGATCGGCTTCGGGATCGGGTTGCTGGTGATCCATCCGTGGATCCTGGTGCGGTGGATCTGCATCCCGCTCGGGATGCCGCGCCTGGCGTGGTGGCTGTCGAGTCTGGGCGGCGTGCCGTGGGTGCGCGACCCCGAAGGTGGAGCGGTGCTCGCGGGCGCGCTCGCCGCTCTGCGCAAGCGCATGCACGATCCAAAGGCGGCCGCGTTCTTGCGCCGCCGTCTTCGCGACGCGCGGCTGAGGGGCGCGGGAATCGTGGCGGCCGCCCTGCTCGCCGCCGACGAAGGCGACCACGCGCGTGCGCGACAGCTGATGGACAGCCTCGAGCTGTTCGACCCCGACCTGTGTCCTCCGCTGGCGCGGCGCATCGCCCAGGACTGGCGCCTGGCCGACGACGCGTGTGCCGGCCAGTGGTCGCGCATCGCCGACACGAGCGACGATCTGCCGAACGTCTCGCGGACCGCTCGCTTTTTCACGGTGGCGGCGCGACGGCTGACCGGCGCCGAAGATGCCGGGGCCGGCTCGCTCATTCGTCGCTGGCTCGCGGCACCGCGTCGGCTCGCGACGGCGCCGCTGTTGCGACGAGCCTTGCGCGGGCCCGTCGCGGTCGGCACGGGCGTGTCGTCGTTGCCTCGACTCGATGCACGCTTCGTCGCCGTGCTCGCGGCCAACGACGGCGGTGCCTCGCACATCGAGCCGATCTCGCTGCTGGCCGAGGCGGCGCGCGAGCCCGAGGCACGCGAGCGGGCAGCCGTGCGACTGCAACGTCTCGGCGCGTCGTTCGACCAGGCGTTCGAGGGCTTCGAGCTGCGTCGACGACTGCGCGAGCGCACCAACGAGCTCGAGGGCGGCTCGACCGGCGAGGCGGCGACGATCCGCTTGCAGCACGACGTGGCCACCAAGCTCGCGCAGCTGATGCGCGACGCCGAGGCGTGTCCCACGAACGCCGGGACGCGACCGCGCTCGACCCTCGGTCGCGCCCGCGAGTCGCTGTTCGATCAGCTGTTCGACGACCTGTGCGTGGCGTGTGCCGAAGCGAGCGAGCGCCGGCAGCCGCTCAACGTGCCGGTGCCGATCGGCGAGTGGGAAGCGTGCCTGAACGTGATGGCGCACTACGAGGAGCTGCGCGGCCTCGCCAGCCCCGGCGAGCTGCGCCAGGCCTACACCCTCGTCGAGCTCGAGCTGCGCCAGACCGCGGCGTGGATGTGGAACGACCTGCACGAGCGTGGTCTCGCGAACGCGATCTCGGCGTGGCTTCTGACCGAGGCCGAGCGCGTCGAGGACCACTCGGCCGCCGCGTACCATCGGCACAACGCCGCACTGGTCGTCTGAGATCTCGATCGCGAGGCGCGGGCCGGCCTGCGCGCGGCGCGACGAAGGCGTAAGCTTGCGCGCGGGGCGACGTTGGTCCCGTGGCGACGTGGCGAGCGTCAGTCCAGCTTTGGCGTGCACGCAGGGCCGCGCGGTCACGAGGAGGGCGGCCGTGGTCGGCGTTTCCCTCGCCGCCTCGCTCGCCAGCGCGACCGGGGAGGTCCTTGCAGCTTCGCCGACGGAGGAGACGGGATCGGTGCAGTGGGACGCGCCCGTGCCGTGTCCCGATGCCGAGGCCGCGGCCGCGGCGATCCGCGCCCGCCTGCCGGCCGGCGTCGCAGTGGACGTGCACGCCCGGGTCACGCCCACCGTCGACGGTTGGTCGGCCGACATCGAGATCGAGGCCGGTGGCCTGCGCGCGACCCGAACGCTGTCGAGCCCGCGGTGCGAGACGCTGCTGGACGCGACCTCGCTGTTGACCGCGACCGTCGTCGAGGCGGCGATCGAGACGAGCGAGGTCGCCGTCGAGCAGACGCCGCCGCCCCCGGAGGGCGAACCGACGATCGCACCGCCGCCGATCGTCGACGCCGCGCCGCCCATGCAGCTGGAGCCCACGTCTGCGCCCAGACCAGAGTCACCGCCGCCGCGCTCCGCCCCTCCCCCACGTCGGATCGGCGCGTGGTTGTACGTCGATGCGCGCGGCCACGTCGGCACCGGGGTGGCGCCCGGGATCGATCTCGCCGCCGGCGGTGCCGTCGGTCTGCAGCTGGCGCACGCGGCGGTGGAGGTCGGCGGCTCGGCCGGGCTGCCGCGTCGGTTCGACATCGCCGACGGCGGTGCCGATGTGCAGGTCCGCTGGTGGACGCTCGAGGCGCGCGGCTGTGGCCGGTGGGCGTTCGGCACCGCGGATCGCTGGGCGGTGCTGCCGTGTGCCGCCGTGTTGGGCGGGGGTCATCACGGCTCGGGCGACGGTCCGGCACTGGCGCGTCCCGGCGAGGCCCGCGACGTGTGGCTGGCGGCCGGCCTCGGTCCCGCGGCGACGCTCTTGCTCGGGCCACAGCGCCGCTTCGGCCTGCACGCGGCGGTCGAAGGGCTCGCGATGCTGCGTCGCCCGGGTCTCGAGGTCATCCCCACCGGGGAGGTCTTTCGGGTCTCGCCGCTGGGCGTGCGGGCGACGATCGGCGTGCGGGTGCGATTTTCCGTGACGGATGTCGGTCGCGGTCGGGATGAGGGGCCGTGAGCGTGCCGGTCCCGAACCGGGGCCCGGCGATGGCCGATCCCACCCACGACCCCTTCGAGGCAGCCTATGAGCGACACCACGATGCGGTGTGGCGGTGCCTGCGCGCGCTCGGCGTGCCCTACCCCGCCCTCGACGACGCGACACAGGACGTGTTCGTCGTGGTCCACCGGCGACTGCCCGACTTCGACCACGCCAGTGCACTCGGCGCGTGGATCCTGGGCATCGCCCGCAACGTGGCCCGCAAGTACCGCGAGCGTCAGCGGCCGCGTCCGATGCTCGACGTGATCGACCGACACACGCCGGAGTCGCCGGACACGATCATCGCGCGGCGCCGCGCCGCCGCACTGGTGCAGGCGTTCGTCGATGCCCTGCCCACCGAGCAGCGCGAAGTCTTCGTGCTGATCGAGCTGCACGGGCTGACCGCGCCACAGGTGGCCGAGCAGACTTCGATTCCTCTCAACACCGTGTACTCGAGGCTGCGACTGGCGCGTCGTCGCTTCGACCGCACGCTCGCGCGACAAGCCGCGCGGCGACAGAGGCCGGCATGAACCACCGACAACCATGGCTCGACGCGTACCGACGGGTCTCGGGGCCGCCGGCCGACCGCAAGGGCCGCAACCTCGCCGCGCTGCGGGCTCGCCTCGCCGCCGAGGTGAACGTGAGCAGCGAGGAGCTCGCCGAGGAGGCCGACGTGCCCGAGCCCGTCGCGTCGCCGTCGGTCCTGGGCAAGTCGGTCGCGATCTCGGTGGCGATCGCGGCCGGGGTGCTGTTGATGCTGCGGGTCGGTCACTCGGGTTGGCAGGCGCTGCGCGACGGTGCGTCGACGCGGCTGCACGAAGCGCCCTCGGTCGTGACGCCGACGCAGCCGCCGACGCATGCGACCCGACCGGCGCCCGACTCGGGCGGCCCGGCCCTCGCGCCCGCCGTGGTCGAGCCTCCTGGCGACGATGTGCCCGCGAGCACGACCGTGGCGCCGGATCCTGCGCCGCGACGACACCGGGCCGCGGCGCCGACGACCGCGGACCCGCCGGCACGCGACGACGATCCCGTCGACGTCCTCGCGCGCGAGGTCGCGTTGATGCGCGACGCTCGGGCTGCCCTCGGACGCGGCGATGCGGCCGCGGTGTGGCGACTGACCGAGCGCCACGCACGAGAGCATCCCGACGGTGCGCTCGAGCCCGAGCGCGAAGCGTGGCGGGTGGTCGCGGCGTGCATGTTGCGGCGCCCGGATGCGGCGCAACGCGTCGCTCGTTTTGCCCGGCAGTTCCCCGACTCGGTGCATCGCGCTCGAGTGACGACCGCGTGCGAAGGGATGAAATGACGCGGATCGACGTGACGGATCTCGGCGCGGCCGGGGATGTGAGGGCGATGATCGGATCCCCAACCCCGCGTCCCTTCCGTCTCGCGCCCCTTGCCTTGGTGGGCTTGTCGACCCTGATCGGCTGTACGCCCAAAGCCGGGGACGTCGGTGAGCTCTCCAGCGGCACGACCTCGGACACCGATACCGATACCGATACCGACGTCGCGGTCGGCGGCTCGACCGGGGAAGACTCCGGCGACGCCGGGTCGGGCGCCCCGGCCGGTGTGCCGTGTGCGGCCGACGAAGACCGCGACAGTGTGCCGATCGGCGACGACAACGCGCCGGGCTTGTTCAACCCCGACCAAGGCGACGTCGACGCCGACGGCATCGCCGACCTGATCGATCCATGCCCCACGGTGGCCGGTAACTCGGCCGACGCCGATCACGACGGGCTCGGCAACGCGTGCGATGCCTGCGAGGCGGCTGCGTTCGCGCCGATCGCGGGGGTGGCCGATTACATGCAAGTGCGCTCGATCCCCGCGACGGGCGACGTCGACGGCGACGGCATCGGCGATACCTGCGACAACTGCATCCACGTACCCAACTGCGGGGCGTACGACGCGTCGATGCCGTGGCGGCCGGGAGACCCCTCGTCGCTCGGAGATCCGACCTCGTGCCAGCAGGACGCCGACGGCGACGGCATCGGAGACGCGTGTGCGGGCCAGCAGCTGCCGGGCGCCGCGGGTCCGGTCGGGCTCGACGACGACGACGACTTCGACCAGGACGGCCTGCGCAACATTGCCGACGCGTGCCCGCGCATTCCCGAACTCGACGTCATCGCGTGCACCAGCGACAACGAGTGTCCGTCAGCGCGTCCGTGCGACATCGCCGATGGGCGGTGCGGCCACCGGGACATCGACGCCGACGGGATCGGTGACGCGTGCGATACGTGTGCGACGGCCGCCAACCCGCTGCAGGTATCCGATCCCACGGACGATCCGGACGGAGACTTCATCGGCTCGGTATGCGAGACCGGCAGCGATCCGTGGTCTTGCGACGAGCGAGCCAACCCACCGCCGATCTCGTTCTATCCGGTATCCGTGAACGGCTGGTGCTGCACCACACAAGTCGAGCGCTTCGGCGGACTCCTCCCGTCCGATCCCGATGGTGTCCCGATCACCGAGGACTGCACGGCAATGCAGGAGCAGCTCGGCCAGTGTCGGGTCCTGCCTCCGTCGGCGCTGGCGGTCCCCGGCCTGATCGTGCTTCCCCCCGGCTGCGACGATGCGCTCGCCGAGGCTGGCCTGACCGTCACTACCCACAACCACATCCCCCTCGACACCGAGCCGGACCAGATGTGGGCGTCGGCGTGTCGTGTGCCCTCGCTCGATCAGGACTTCGACGGCATCGCCGATACGTGCGATCTGTGTCCGTTCGCCTTCGACCCGAACAACGCCCCGTACGCGGACGACAACGGCTCTTTGTGGCCCAACGACGGCAAGTACTGCAACGGTGCGTACGCGCCGTCGCGGACCTGCAACCCGTGAGCGCGCCCCTTCGCCGCAGCACCGCTGCGGTCCTCGGCGGCAACGCGCACGGGACCTCACGCGACGCGGGTGAGCTTGTCCGGTCACGGCCGCCGAAGTCGTGCGTCCACCACCCCACAAGCCAAGCGAAGCGAGACAGTGCGAATGATCAAGAGAGCGGTTCGAGAGTACCTGCGCGGAATCCTGGTGGCTTTCGCTGGGGATCCTCCCTTGCCCGACACGTTGCCGCCCCTCGCCAAGGCCGCACGTGCATTCGACAACGAAAAGGTCATCGATGCGGTGAACGAGGAAGCCGCGGTCGAGCCGATGACGAGTGGCAACCTGGAAAGAATTCTCCGCGAGCAAGGTTGCGACGCGGATCCCAAGCTCGTCTTTGATGCTCTTTCGCAGCTCGCGTCGTTCATGGACATCGACGGCAAGCTCTACGCCGCCGACTACGTCCGGCGATACATGCCCAGGTTCTAGTCCTCCGACAGGGTCACGCGCCCGCGTTTGGACGGACGAACCCTGGCGCGGGCGAGCGCGAAAACCGCGATCGTCCGCGTTCGACCCCGTCCTCGTTCACGACCTCCGTTCGGCCGCCGTTTTTGCGGCGCGCGCGGGCAACGTCGCAGATACGTGCGACGTAAGGTATCTCCGCCACCATGTCCGTTCCCGCGCGCGCCGAAGCGAAACGGCCGCGGGCCGAGGTTCTCGCCGCCCGCGGCGTGACCAAGGTCTACGAGATGGGTGAAGTGCGCGTGGAGGCCCTGCGGGGGGTCGACCTGTCGCTGTACGAGGGTGAGCTCATGGTCCTGCTCGGTCCCTCGGGCTCGGGCAAGTCGACGCTGCTCAACATCATCGGAGGCCTCGATCGTCCGACCGAAGGCGAGGTCACCTACCGCGGCAAGGCCCTGACGCACGCCTCGGAGCGCCAGCTCACCGACTACCGCCGCCACCACGTCGGCTTCGTCTTTCAGTTCTACAACCTGATCCCCAGCCTGACCGCCCGGGAGAACGTCGCTTTGGTCACCGACATCGTCGACGACCCGATGGACCCGGCCGACGCGCTCTCACTCGTGGGTCTGCAAAAGCGCCTCGACCACTTTCCGTCGCAGCTTTCGGGCGGCGAACAACAGCGTGTCGCGATCGCGCGGGCGATCGCCAAGCGACCGCAGGTGCTGTTGTGCGACGAGCCGACCGGTGCGCTCGACTTCACCACCGGCAAGATCGTGCTCGAGGTGCTCGCGCGGATCAACGACGAGCTCGGGACGACGACCGCGATCATCACCCACAACGCGTCGATCTCGGCGATGGCCCACCGCACCGTCTCCATGGCCGACGGTGCGATCCGGGAGATCGTGGTCAACGAGACCCGCGCGAGCCCCGACGAGCTGAGCTGGTAGACGATGCTCAAGTCCCTGCACCGCAAGCTACTGCGCGATCTCTGGAAGATGCGCGGGCAGATGATCGCGATCATCGCGGTCGTCGCGTGCGGCATCGCTTCGTACGTGGCGATGCTGTCGGTGCACGCGTCGCTGCGGGACACGGGCAACGCCTACTTCGAAAAGCACCGCCTGCCCGACGTGTTCGCCCGGGTCGCCGACGCGCCCAACGGTGTCGCGGCGCAGATTGCCGCAATCCCCGGCATCGAGGCGGTGGAAACGCGGCTCATCGAGACGGTCACGCTCGACGTGCGCGGCCTGCCCGAGCCCGCGGTCGCGCAGCTGGTCTCGATCCCCACCGATCGACCACCGACGTTCAACGTGCTGTACCTGCGGCGCGGTCGCCTGCCGCGTCCCGGGCATGCGGACGAGGTGGTGATCGGCGAGGCCTTCGCGGACAAGCACGCCCTGCAGATCGGCGAGAAGCTCCACGTGGTGCTCGGACAGCGACGCCAGGCGCTGACGATCGTCGGGGTCGGGCTGTCGCCGGAGTACATCTTCAACGTCGCTCCCGGGGCGACGTGGCCCGACGACAAGCGCTTCGGCGTGTTCTGGATGGACGAGCGCGGCCTGGCCGTGGCCGCGAACAAGGAGGGACGCTTCAACGACGTGACGGCATCGCTGGCCGTCGACGCGTCTTCGGACCGGGTCCTGGACGACCTCGACGCGGTGATCGAGCCGTACGGGGGTCGCGGCGCCCACGGTCGCGACCTGCAGATGTCGGCACGGTTCGTCAGCGAGGAGCTCAAGCAGCTCGAGAACATGGGCTCGTTCGTGCCCATGCTGTTTTTGTCCGTGGCCGCGTTCCTGCTCAACGTGGTGATCACGCGCATGGTCGCCGGTCAGCGTGAGCAGATCGCCGCGCTCAAGGCCCTGGGCTACTCCAACCTCTCGGTGGGGCTGCACTACGCGCAGCTGATGCTGCTCGTCGTGGCGATCGGCACGGCCCTCGGCGTGGGGCTCGGCGGAGCCATGGGCGAGGGACTCTTGTCCGTCTACCACGACTACTTCCGGTTCCCGGAGCTGAAGTTCGCGATCGAGCCGCGTCGGGTCGTCGACGCTGCGATGATGGCGACCATCGCCGGAGGGATCGGGACGTTCTTCGCGGTCCGACGCGCCGTCGCGCTGCCCCCGGCCGAGGCCATGCGCCCGCCGGCGCCCACGTCGTTCAAGAAGGGACTGCTGACGAGGATCGGGCTGCCGCGCTTGCTCGGACCGGCCGGTCGGATCGTGCTGCGCAACGTGGAGCGCCGACCGCTGCGCACCCTGTTCTCGTCGTTCGGTCTGTCGATGGGGATCGCGATCATGATCAGCGGCACGTTCTCGACCGACGCGATGGCCTACCTCATGGAGGTCAACTACGAGCGGATCCAGCGCGAGGATCTGACCGTCACGTTCGCCACCCCTGCACCGCCAGAGGCAATCCGCGACCTCGAGGCGGTACCCGGGGTGATGTTCGCCGAGCCGGTGCGCATGGTCCCCGTGCGCCTGCACGCGCGCCATCGCAAGTACGAGGCGGCGATCCTGGGGCTGCCGCCCGACGCCAAGCTGCGACACCTGCTCGACAAGAACCTGCGCCGGGTCGCGCTGCCGGCCAGTGGACTGCTGATGACGAGCGCGCTCGCCGACCGTCTGCACCTTCGGCCCGGCGACATCGTGGAGGTCGAGATTCTCGAAGGCGAACAACGCACGCACGAGGTCATGGTCGCCGGCACCATCGAAGAGATGATGGGCATGTCGCTGTACATGGAACTGTCGCAGCTCGATCGGATGATGGGCGAAGGCCCGCGGATCACCGGGGCCCGCCTGCTGCTCGAGCCCGACGAGGTCGACGTCGCCTACCACCATCTCAAGCGCTTGCCGCGAGTGGCCGGCGCGACCCTGCGCACCGCCGCGTTCGACTTGTTCAACGAGACGACGGGGAAGTTCCAGACCGCGACGGCGGTCATCCTCGGCATATTCGCCTCGATCATCACGATCGGCGTCGTCTACAACAGCGCCCGCGTGGTGCTCGCCGAGCGCGCCCGGGAGCTGGCGAGTCTGCGCGTGCTCGGGTTCACGCGGCACGAGGTCTCCCGCGTGTTGCTCGGCGAGCTGTTCGTGCAGCAGATCCTCGCCATCCCGATCGGCTGTGTGCTCGGCTACCAGTTCGCGGTGGCAGCGATGTCGAACGTCGACACCGAGCTGTATCGCTTCCCCGTGATCATCGCACCCAAGACGTATCTCGTGGCGGTGTCGGTGATGCTCGTCGCCGGTGTCGTCACGGGATTGCTCGTGCGACGCAAGATCGACCGTCTGGACCTCATCGCCGTCCTCAAGACCCGAGACTGAAGGAGTGGTGTCGTGAAGAAGTGGCTACGCTGGATCTTCTGGATCTCCCTCGTTGCGGTCGTCGCCGTGGCCATCGGCCTGTCGACGCGACCCAAACCCGCCGCAGTGGAGACCACGGAAGCGGCGACCGGCCCGATGCGGGTCACCGTGGGCGGGCGTGGCCGTACCCGCGTCCAGGACCAGTACGTGGTCAACGCGCCGGTGCACGGAAACCTCGAGCGGATCGAGCTGCACGCCGGCGACCCCGTGGACGAAGGCGACGTGCTCGCACGCATCGAGGCGATCGCGCCGCCGTTGCTCGATCAGACCCAGCGTCAGGAGCTCGCGGCGCGGGCCGAGGCGTCGGGCGCCGCCGAGCGGCAGGCCAGTGCGGGCGTCGCCCGGGCCGACAGTCGGCTCAAGTTCGCCAAGAAGGATCTCGCGCGCGTGCGATCCCTGTTCGACGACGGAACCATGTCGCGCGCCGAGCTCGAAGCAGCCGAGCTCGACGCCGAGACCGCGCGCAAGGACCTGGAGTCGGCCAAGTTCGGGGCGCGCGTGGCCAAGCACGAAAAGTCGATGGCGGAGGCGGCTCTGGCCCGCGCCAATCGACAGCCGGCCGACGAGGGCAAGCCCAAGACCAAGACCAAAATCGAGCCCGAGGGCGAGGGCGACCGCAAGCCGGCGAACATCGACGAGCTGTCGATCGTGGCCCCGGTCGAGGGCCGCGTGCTCAAGATCGTGCGCAAGAGCGAAGGCGTGGTGCAGCCTGGCGAGCCCCTGCTGGAGGTCGCCGACCTGCGCGCGCTCGAAGTCGTCGTCGACCTGTTGACCACCGACGCGGTCAAGGTGACGCAGGGAGACGAAGTGGAGCTGCTGCGCTGGGGTGGCGAGGGTCCGCTGCACGGTCGCGTGCGACTCATCGAGCCGGCCGCGTTCACGCGCGTGTCCGCGCTCGGCGTCGAAGAGCAGCGCGTCAACGTGATCATCGACCTCGACGAGCCGCCGGAGGAACGGCCACGGCTCGGCGACGGCTTTGCCCTCGACGCCGAGATCGTCGTGTGGTCACAGCCGGAGGTGCTCAAGCTGCCGCTGTCGGCGCTGTTCCGCGACAGCGAAGGGTGGAACTGCTACGTGGTCGAGGGCGGAGTCGCGAAGCGACGACCGGTCGAGCTCGGCCAACGCAACGACTTCGAGGTGCAGATCACGTCCGGCGTCACGGCCGGCGAGCAGGTCGTTCTCCACCCCTCGGACCGCATTTCGGACGGAACGCAGGTCACGACCGAGCACGACGCCCCGGGCGCGTGACGCGCTGCCCTCGCGCGGACAGTGGCACCGGAAATCTCGCGCGGTAGATTGTCCAAACGAACGAGGGCAACGTGCAGCGACACGAGATCGAAGCGCCGCAACGGCGCATGTTGCTGGAGCTGCTCGCGTCCGAGCGAGCGGGCGAGGACGCGCTGGTCGTCGGCAACCACTTCGGCCGTGACGACATCGCGGCCTCGCTGTGCGCCCTCGAGCTCGCCGAGTGGGTCGGCCCCGATGAAGCGGTGCTGACCGGGCTCGGCCGTCACGTCGCCGAGTCGCTCGCGCGTCGACTCCTGTCCAGCGACGACGACACCATGCTCGCCTTCTCCTGACCCGTCCTCCGGCGGCGCTTGGGGCGGATCACTTTCCCCTCGGGGGGCTCGTGTCATGATGCCGCCATGACTTGGCATTTTGACTGGATGGTACGCGCGGCCCTCGTGGCGAGCGTCGCGGGATGCGGCGACGACACCACCTCCCCCGGTGACACCGACACCGACACCGACACCGACACCGGCACCGGTACGACGGCGACGACCGACGGCCCGACGACGGTGGGTCCACCGATGACGAGCACCACGGGCCAGGTCGACTCGACCGGCCAGCTCGACTCGACCGGCGTCGCGACCGAGGACTCGTCCGGCAGCTCCGGCAGCGGCGGCATGGCCAGTCGCGGTCGTGCACGTCTCGTCTTCATCGATGCGACCGACGACGTGTACACCCTGCGAACGGTCGACTACGACGACGGCCCCTTGGGGGACCCGGTGCTCGTCCACGCCCCACTCGGGCCGGGCGTGTCGGTCAGCCCGCTGTACCGTGTCTCCCCGGATCGTCGGTGGCTCTCCCTTCGCGAGGTCCACAGTGCGCCGGAGTCCCACGTGCTCTCGGTCGTCGACATGACCGATCCCGCGTTCCCGAACCCGGTGCCGATCAACGTGGCGCCCGCGCCGAATCCGGGATGGGCCACCGGCGAGGAGTTCTCGCCCGCCTCGACGCACGTCGCGTTCCTCGGCGGCCCCGACGGCGCCGGGCCCTTCGATTTGTTTCTGGTCGAGCTCGCCGGCGGTCCGAGCGTCCCGGTGCGGATCAACCCACAACCAGGTACCGGCGGCAGTGTCTCCTCCGGGTTCCTCTTCTCACCCGACGGCAGTCGCATCGCGTACATCGCCGACCTCGACGGGGCCGGCACCAACGAGATCTACGTGCAAGACGCCGACACCTCGGACCCGGGGATCGCGGTGCAGGTGAGTGCCGGGGGCGGAAGCTCGCCGCACTTTTCGGGCGACGGCAGCGTCGTCTACTACACGCGCGACGTGGATGCCGATGGGATCGCCGAGCTGCATGCCGTCGACATCAGCGGTCCTCCGTCGGCCCCGCAGGTCTACGACCCCGGTGACGTCGGCACGGTCAAGGCGATGCGTTGGGCGCCGGACGGCCGCGGGCTCGCGTACTGGACCGGCGACGACGCCTCCGTGCTCGGCGACCTGGTGTTCGTGCCGTTCGTCGGGGCGGGCTTCGGCACGCCGGTCACGCTCAACGTGGCGCCCGGCGTCGGCGTGCTCAACTCCATCGAGTGGTCACCCGCCTCGACGCACATCGTGTTCTCCGCCGAAGAAGACGGTCCGCTCGACGGCTGGTTGGTCGCGGTGGAGGACGGGACAGCGAGCATCCCGGTCCGCGTCAACGACCCGCTGCCGCCGGGGGCCGAAGTGACCGAGTACGCGTTCGATCCGACGGGCAGCAGCGTCTACTACTTCGTCAGCGACACGGGCACGACGCTGTTTCATGCACCGATCGAAGGTGACGTCTTGGGCGCGCGGACACAGCTGAGCCCCGCGTCGACCTCCGCCGACGGTGCGGTGCTCGTGTCCGAGGACGGCACGCGGGTGACGTTCTCGGCGGTCGACGGCGGCGTGCGGACGCTGTACGTGTCCGACCTGCGGGGCGCGGCGCCGAGCGAAGGCGTCGCGCTCAGTCCGACGCGCGGCCCGGCGGCAGAGACCTGGTTCACCGGTGCGTTCGCGCCCGAGGGCGAGGCGATCTTCTACGTGGCCTTCGGCGTGCCCGAGCACGATCCGTGGCTGTTCGCGGGGTCGCCGAACGAGCCCGGCGTGGCCAACCCGGTCGTCGACACCGGCCGGGTGCAAAACGCCCGGCTCTTCCCGCTGCCGTAGGACGCGGGCGCGAGCCTCCGAAATTTCTGCGGGCGGCGGCGACCACCGCCCGCGATCCCTTCGCTTCGTGCGGACCGCGCCGTGCGTCACAGTAGGCGCATGACCTGGGAAATGCTCGTGACGCGCGGATGGCTGTGGGGCTGGCTGGCGATCGTGCCCGTGGCGGCCATGGTGTTGGTGTGGCTCATCGCGCTGTTCGGCGACCGCATGGAAGCCGAAAACGACACGCAGACGCCGGTTTGAGTTCCGTGTCGAGTTTTCGGTAGAGCCGTGCGGCCGCACCGGGCAAGGTCCCCGGCATGGCGGCGAGGCTTCCTTCTCCCCGAGAAATGTACGACGCCCTGTGCCGCCGCGACGGCAGCTACGAGGGCGTCTTCATCGTGGCGGTGAAGACGACGGGGATCTTCTGTCGTCCCGTCTGTCCCGCGCGCAATCCGAAGGCCGACAACGTCGAGTACTTCGCGTCGACGGCCGAAGCGGTCCAGCACGGGTACCGTCCGTGTCGGCGGTGCCGACCGCTGGAGGCCGTGGGCGAGACGCCCGACTGGCTGCGCCCGGTCCTCGACACCATCGAAGCCGACCCGACCCGCAAGATCAAAGACCAGGACCTGCGGGCCCTCGGGGTCGACCCGGCCCGCGCGCGCCGGTGGTTTCAGCGCCATCACGCGATGACGTTTCACGCGTACGCCCGCGCGCGTCGACTCTCGCAGGCGTTGGGACAGCTGCGCCACGGCGGCGACGTACTCGAGGCCGGCTACGTCGCCGGCTACGAGTCGCCCAGCGGATTTCGCGAAGCTTTCGGCAAGCTGTTCGGCGTCTCGCCGGGCCGGGCGAACGCGGCGCGGCGGCTCACGGTCAACCGCCTGACGACCCCGCTGGGTCCCATGGTCGCAGCGGCCGACGACGAGGCCCTGTACCTGCTCGAGTTCGTCGATCGTCGCATGCTCGCCACGCAGATCGAGCGACTCGCCAAGTACACCGCGGCGACGTTCGTGCCCGGCGACAATCCGATCCTGGCCCGCACGCAGGCGCAGCTGGACGAGTACTTTGCCGGGACGCGCCGCGCGTTCGACCTTCCACTGGCGCTGCCGGGCACGGAGTTTCAGGGCGCCGTGTGGGCCGGCTTGCAGACGATCCCCTACGGACAGACGCGGACCTACGGCGAGCAGGCCGAGATCATCGGACGTCCCGACGCCGTGCGGGCCGTCGGCAAGGCCAACGGCGACAACCGCCTCGCGATCGTCGTGCCGTGCCACCGCGTGATCGGGGCCGACGGCAGGCTGGTCGGCTACGGCGGACAGATGTGGCGCAAGAAGGCACTCCTGAAGCTCGAGGGCGCGCTACCCTAGCGGCCCGTGTCCAAGGTTCGCGTCTACCTCGGTTGCTCCCTCGACGGCTGCATCGCCGGCCCCGACCACGACCTGTCGTTTCTGTCCGAGCACACGCCCGACCCGGAGGCCAGCGGAGGCCTGGGCTTCGAAGCGTTCATGGACCAGGTCGGCGCGCTGCTGATGGGCCGGCGCACGTACCAGGTCATCCTCGACTTCGACGCGTGGCACTACCGCGATCGGCCGGTGCTCGTCGCGACCCACCACGAGCTGCCGCCAGCGCCCCTTGGCGGCACGGCGTGGGCGGTGCGAGGCTCGATCGCGCAGATGCTGGCGCAGGCCAAGGAGGCCGCGGGTGGCAAGGACGTCTACCTCGACGGCGGCGACCTCGTGCGCCAGGGCCTCGACGCCGGACTCGTCGACGAGGTGTGCCTGACGTTTCTGCCCGTGATCCTGGGACGCGGGATCCGGCTGTGGGAAGGCCTGCAGGGCCGCAACGATCTGCAGTTCGATCCACCCACGACCTACGGCGGCTCGATGGTGCAGATCACCGCCCGCGTCAAGCCGCGCTGACGCGGGGACCGATCAGCTCTCGTCGTCGCCGGCCGCCCCGCGCCCTTGCGGCAGCTCCATCGTCGGCGCGTTGAAGTCCGTCAGGCTCATGCGCGGCGTGGCGCGGGCCCAGCCCGGCGCGCCGAAGAACGTCAGCTGCAGCTCGTCGGATCGGACGAACTTGACGCGGGACGTGACGACCGCGGTGCGCAAGCCGTCGGTGCGGACCACCGGCAGCGAAAGCCAACACAGCGCCCCGACCTCGACGCCGCTGTCGCGGATGGCGATCGTCGCCCCGTCGACGGAGATTCGGCGCACCTGCGTGCCGAAGCCGTGCAGGTGATCGCTCTCGAACGCGACCTTGGCCGGCAGCGCGCACTCGAACTCGCGGGCGACCGTGGCTCCGGTGGCATCGCTGCTGGTGAGCGTGGTCCTGAGGTGGCGGAAGTGTTCCTGCAACGACGGCCGCACCTCGCCGCCGCGGCTGATCAGCGGGCGCAGGTTTCGATACAGGACGATCCCGGCCACGATGCCGCCCATGTCCTGACGCGAGGG
This sequence comes from uncultured Pseudomonadota bacterium, assembly GCA_937896535.1. Taxonomy (GTDB): domain Bacteria; phylum Myxococcota_A; class Polyangia; order Nannocystales; family Nannocystaceae; genus CALBMM01. The sequence goes on along the minus strand of CALBMM010000168.1, from coordinate 4,503 downwards.
AGCGGGGGCCGGCGCGGGGCGGGCGGGCGGATCCTCCTCGGCCACGCCCACGACGATGCGATGCGTCGATGCCTTGACCCGCGCGTCGACGATGCGGTCCGTCGGCGGCGCGCCGCCTTCCTGGTCCGGCACGAACGCATCGACCAAGAAGCGGGCCCCGCCCACGTGGAACTCTTCGCCGACCTGCAGCCGCTCGCGCTCGACCCGGTGGCCACCGACCCACGTGCCGTTCGTGCTCAGCATGTCGACGAGCACGATGTCGTCGCCGTTGCGCAGCACCTGGGCGTGCGACCGCGACGTGGTGCGCGTGACGCTCTGCACCTCGCAGTCGTCGCCACGTCCGATGCGCAACCCCTCTCCGACCACGAACACGCTCCCCGCGAGCGGGCCCGAAAGCGCGCGCAGACACGGCTGAGGTCTATTGGCGTTGTCGGACTCGACCACGTCGTTCGTCCCTCCAGCGTAGCGTCACGATCGCGAGCCCGTCCAGCCGGGGCCTGACGGTGTGCTACCGGGCCGGGGACCAAGGGTCGGACTTCACCGCACCTGCGACGAAGCGGTGATAAAGACCGACGCCGACTCTCGGAGGTCACCGTGATCATCACCCGTCGCTTTCCCCGTCACTTGCTCGTACTGTTCGCCGCGCGCTTGGTCGCGCTGGCCGGCGCCTGGGCGGCGATCGTCTTCGCTGCGTACTTCTACGGCAACCTGACCTGGCTGCGGGTCCCGTTCCTTCCGATCGCCACGATCGGCACCGCGGTCGCGTTCTACATCGGCTTCAAGAACAACTCGGCGTACGACCGGTTCTGGGAGGGCCGCAAGATCTGGGGCGGAATCGTCAACGAGAGCCGAACGTTCGCCGTGGCCGTGCTCAGCTTCGTCGATCCCACGATCGGCGACGAGCGAGCCCACGAGACCCGACGCGAGCTCGTCTACCGACACCTGGCGTGGATCAACGCGCTGCGGCTGCAGCTGCGAAAACGCTCCCGTTTCTACGACCGACCGAGCCCGTCGACGCGACGTCGGCTGGAGGCCCACGAGGAGCACATGCGCAACGACTGGGACAAGGAGCTCGCCCCGTTTCTTTCGGCCGACGAGCTCACCGAGGTCTCCACGCACGCGAACCCGGCGTCGCACATGCTGCTGCGACAGGGTCGCGACCTCGCGGCGCTGGTCGAGGCCAGCCGGCTCGACATGTTCCGCCAGCTCGAGCTCATGAGCGTGGTGCGCGAGTTGTTCGCGCTGCAGGGCAAGTGCGAGCGGATCAAGAACACCCCCTTCCCTCGCCAGTACGCCGAGTTCAGCCGGATCTTCGTGCGGGTGTTCGCCCTGCTGCTGCCGCTGGGCATGCTCGACGTCTATGCCGAGCACGCGGGCGGCACCGGCCTGGAGACGCTCGCGATGGGCACGCTGATGGTGATCTCCTCGGCCCTCGTGGCCTGGATCTTCCTGACGATGGAGGGGATCGGCGACTCCAGCGAGGACCCGTTCGAGCGCAGCATGAACGACGTGCCGATGAACGCCCTGTGTCGCACGATCGAGATCGACCTGCGGGAGATGCTCGACGAGACCGACCTGCCCGAGCCCGAGAAGCCCGCCGGTTTCGTCCTGTACTGACGCGGCGGGCTACTTCGGCGCCGCGGCCTCGGCGGCGTAGTCCTCGACGGCCTGCCACACGCGCAGCACGTTGCCGCTGCAGATCTGGCGAAGCTCCTGCTCGGTGTGGCCCCGCTCGATCAGCACGCGCAGCAAGTTCGGGTAGGCGGACACGTCGCGCAGGCCTTCCGGGAGCGAGTCACCGAGGCCGTCGAAGTCGGAGCCGAGTCCGACGTGCTCGACGCCCACGAGCTCGATGACGTGCTCGATGTGGTCGGCCACGTGCTCGACCGTCGCGCGCGGCGCCTCGCCGTGGTCGGTCTCCTCGAAAGCATCACGGGCCTTGCGGATGTCGCCGTCGAGAAAGCCCGACCCGAAGTTGATCTGGATGACCCCGCCGGCCTCGGCCAGCCGCTGAATCATCTCGTCGCTCATGTTGCGCTCCCACCCCGGCGTGAAGTGGCGGCACGACGAGTGCGAGGCGATGACCGGGACCTTGGACACTTCCATCACGTCCGCGAAGGCCTCGTCGGAGATGTGCGAGACGTCGATCATGATGCCGACGCGGTTCATCTCGGCCACCACCTTGCGCCCGAAGCGGCTGAGGCCGTGGTGGGTGTGCCGCGTGTCGTACGACGAGTCCGAGATGTGGTTGTCCTTGCTGTGCGCGAGCGTGATGTACCGGATCCCGCGCTCGTGGAAGTACGCCACGTTGGCCAACCGGCGCTCGATCGGCGCGCCGTTTTCCATCCCCATCGGCAGCGAGATCTTGCCGTCGGCGAAGTTGGCCTCCACGTCCGCGACGGACTTGGCCAGCGCGAACTTGTCGGGCGCCTTGGCGACGATGCCCTCGACCAGGTCGATCAGCTCGTCGGCCACCCGCTTGGCGCCGCGCTTCTCGAAATCGGGCGAGACGTAGATCGACATGAACGGTGCATCGAGCCCGCCCTTCTTGGCGCGGGGATAGTCGAAGTCGCCGTCGGTCGTGGGCCCCGCGACGTCGATCGTCAGGGAACCGTCGCGCTCGATCGCCTTGTGCAGCCGCCACGGCACGTCCACGTGGCCGTCGAGGATGAGGATCTCGTGGGCGAGACGCTCGGCCATCTGCGCCGGAGTCTCGGCGGGTGGTGCGGGGTCCGGGTCCTCGGCGGGTCCGGGCTCGGGCGCCGCCACCGGCGTGGTCGCCGACCCCTGGTCTTGCGGAGGGATCGACGCCGGCGCGGGGTCGCTGTGACACGACGCCGCGAGGAGCCCCAGGGCCGAGGCCACGAGCAACGAAAGACGCGTCACGGGTCGCGACTGTAGCAGGTCGTACGCCCCGTGACGCAACGTGATGTCGACGTTCAGCTCGGGTCCGCGACCCGCCCCGCGAACAAGATCGCACCCGACCGAAGGTCGCGGATCATGAACACGAACGGGCGGTCGGCGAACAGCCGTGCGGGCTCGGAGATCGAGGCGGACTCCGTCTTCATCACGACCGCCGTCGCCGCCGCGGCTTCGGTCCCCTCCTCGTTGAGCTCGACGAACGCCTTGTGAAAGACGTCGTCGATGTACAGCGGCGAGATGTCGGCCATCGCCGAGAAGTCCGCGCGAGGGGTGAACGGCAGCTCCATGCCGAGGGAGGTCAGCGCTCGCGACAACGAGATCGGAGCGGGTGGATCGATCTTGAAGCGAGGCAACGTGACCTCGACCTCCGTGGTGTGCAGCGCCTCGAGCCACGTATCGACCTGCTTGTCGTCGAGCGCCGCCTCGAGCTTGCGGATCCCGTCGCGCTCGTTGGGCACGAACACGTCCATCGCCAGCTCGTCGCCGGTGTACGGCATGCGCATCACGGTGACCTCGGGGTGGCGGGCGAACGCGAAGTCGGCGGTCAGCCGCATCATCGGGACCGAGACGGGGCCCCCCTCGGCGCGGTGGAACGGGCCGGGGGCGGTCGCCTTCTTGTCGAACTCGGTCTTCCACTTGCCCTTGAAATAGACCGCGTTGGTCAGTACGAGACGCGTCAGCGACTCGATGCTGCCCGGCGGCAGCAGATTTCGGATCCGCTGGTGCGTCTGCTCGGCGACCCACGCGTTGATCCGCGTGCGGGCCTGGTCGGGCGCGCCGATGAAGTCCACGGGCTCCAACGGTGCGCCGTAGTCGTCACCGGTCAGCTGCACGAACGCATCGTGGAACTTGGAGGTCTGCTCACCGAACAAGCGGTTGACGACCGCGAGCTCGTAGGCGGTGCGCGCCGGGTCGTTCCACGCCGCCAACTGGGCCGAGTACGCGGCGTGGAGCTGCGCGGGCGGCAGCTCGAAGTGCATCACGTCGGAAATCTGCTGCGCCGTCTCTCCCTGCGCACCGGCGAACGTCATCGCGAGTGCGGTGGAGATCGACGCCGGGGAGTACGCGAAGTTGCCCTTGGTCGACGCGAGCTGGTCGTACATCTCGAAGGCGAACGCGTTGGCACCTTCGGCCAGCGCCTGGACGTCACCGGCGGGGACGGCAGTCGGGGGACGCCGGTCGGGTCCGGGCTGCGCGCCGCCGGCGGGAGCGAGGGGAGCATCGGAACGCGCGGCGGCACAGCCGGCCGTCGCGACGAGAGCAGCGAGAAAATGTCGTCGTTTCATGGGGACACCATCGAGAGGGGGGTCGGGAGGTCGGGAGGTCGGGAGGTCGGGAGGTCGGGAGGTCTCGCGGTCCGGAACGTCCGTCCGGATAGTGCGCTTACGCTCACCGAACGCCCCGCTCGACGAACGGGTTCATCCCGCGTGCTCGGGCCGGCGGTGGATCGGACGGCGGGATCTTTACCCGCGGTTTACCGACCGCCCGGTGTCGGCCACGTCGTTGTGTCGGAAGCTCAGTCACGCTTTTCGAAACGGAGCGCCCAGGAAATGAAGACCGTTGCCCTCGCTGCTGCCGCGA
>CALBMM010000167.1 GCA_937896535.1 uncultured Pseudomonadota bacterium | reverse complement strand
GGCGACTCCGCTCGAGGCGTGACGTGATCGGGTAGTCGAGGCGAAGGCCGATTGAGGGGGAGGAGTCGCGCCATGAGCGACCGTGTCTTCGCCGGTCTGTTCCTCGCAGTGGTGGTGGGTGCGTGCTCGGAGCCGGCCGAAGAAGCGGTCGATCGCGCCGCGGAGTGCGTCGCCCCACCGCACCCGCTGGCGATCACGAACTACCACGGGGGGGCCGACAAGCTCGGCCAGCAGCGGGTCGAGGTGGAGCTCGGGGCCGAGGCGGTCGCGCGGGCGGGCCTGGGCGTCGCGTGGACGTCCGAGCGGTTCCACGCCGAGGACATCGACGGCGTGACGTACGAGCCGCACATGTACGCCTCGCCGCTGTACGTCGACGACCTGTCGATCACGGACGGGCCGTTCGAAGGGACGCGCCTGTCCATCGTGTTCGCCACGACGAGCAACGGCTGGGTGTACGCGATCAGCGGACGTGACACGGGAGACGACTGTGGCGTGGCCGCCGGCGAGATCGTGTGGGCGCGTCAGATCGCGCAGCCGCAGGTGCTCGACAAGCTCGACGGTGGGATGCCGATGGGGATCCTCGGCACGCCGGTGCTCGACCTGCAGGCCGATCCTCCGCGGCTGTACGTCGCCGCCGTCGAACGCGGCGTCGGTTGGCAGCTGCATGCGCTCTCGGCCGGCAGCGGGGTGCCGCTGGACGGCTGGCCGGTCACGCTCGACGCGACGACGATCGAAGACTTGAACACGAACGGTCCGGCGCGGTTTTGGTCCGCGGGGACGATGTCGCAGCGCGGCGGGCTGACGCTGTCGCCGCGCGGCGACGCGGTCTACGTGCCGTTCGGCACGTTCTGGGGCGAAGGCGTCGGGTGGATCGTCGCCGTCGACACCGACACGCCCGCCATCTCGGCTTCGTTTTCGTCCGCGCCGTGGGAGGGCGACGCCTCCAACGGTGGCATGTGGGGCTCGGCGGGTCCCACGGTCGCGCCCGATGGCCACGTCTGGATCACGACGGGCAACGGCCCGCCCCAATCGGGATCGGCCCCGGACACGTGGGCGAGCTCGCTGCTGGAGCTGGGCGCCGACCTGGATCTGCGCCGCGTGTACACGCCGGCCAACTACTGCGTCCTCGACGAGTCCAACCTCGACCTCGGCGCCAGTCAGCCCCTGCTGCTGCCCGATCAGCCCGGGGCCACCCCGCGCCTGGCCGCGTTCGGGAGCAAGCAAGGCACGATCTACTTGGTCGACCGCGACGCGATGCCCCGCGCCGGCTACTCGCGGCCGGACTGTCGTCGCGACATGGAGGGCGATCGGTCGCTGCATCCACCGGGCGTGCCGCCGCAGTGGGACTACCCGGGTCCGCTGCACGTGTTCGGGCCGTACTCGGACGTGTTCGGCCAGATCGATCACGCCAAGATGCGCACCAAGCTCGCCTATCATCCCGATCTCGCGGGACATCCGTGGCTGTACGCGACGGGCTCGAGCAAGGCGTCGGAGAGCTCCGAGGTCAGCGTGCCGCCGTCGCTGGCCAAGCTTCGGCTGCACGTGTCCGACGACGCCCCGGCGTACCTGTCGATCGACACACTCGAGCAGACGGTGACCTTCGAAAACCCCGGACCCCCGGTCGTCTCCAGCCATGCCGGCTACGACGGGGTGGTCTGGGTGCTCGATGCCAACGCGCCGCGCACCGCGTCGTTGGTCGATCCGGCCACCCCGGGCCCGCGCTTGTACGCGTTCTCGGCCGACGATCTGACGCCGCTGTGGTCGAGTCCCGACGGCTTGCTCGCGCGCGCCGGCAAGTATGCGACCCCCGTGGTCGCCCACGGCCACGTCCTCGTGGGTACCGACCGCATCGTCGCGTTCGGGTTGGCGAGCTCGCCATCGCGGTAGGGCGACCCACGGTTGCGAAGGCGGTCGCCGTCGCGCGACCATGCGCGCTTGGACCCTCGCGAGGCCAAGATTGCGCTGCGCAACCGCTGCTGGGATGCGATCCGCGAGGCCGGGGCCGCGCGCTTTCCCGGCGTGCGCGGTCGCATCCCCAACTTCGTCGGCGCCGAGGCGGCGGCCGAGCGCTTCACTCGCAGTCGCACGTTCGCCGACGCGGGCACGCTCAAGTGCAACCCCGACTCGCCCCAGCGACCGGCTCGCGTCGCGGCGCTGCGGGCCGGCAAGGTCGTGTACATGGCCGTGCCGCGCCTGTCGGACGCGCGCCCGTTCCTGGAGCTGCACCCGGCACGCCTGGGCGAGGACGCGCTGTGGCACGCCTCGTCGATCAAGGGCGCGTTCGAGCTCGGCCGTCCGGTGAAGCTGTCGGCAATGCCGCGGATCGACCTGATCCTGACCGGGTGTGTCGGGGTGGGGCGCGACGGCGTGCGCCTGGGCAAGGGTGGAGGCTACAGCGATCTCGAGTACGGCCTGCTGCGCGAGCGTGGCAAGGTCGACGACGCGACGCCGGTCGCGACCACGCTGCATCCGTGCCAGCTGCTGCGCCGCGGCGAGATCCCGCGCCTGGCCCACGACATCAGCGTCGACATCGCGTTCCTGCCCGCGCGCACGGTGACGCTGCCGCGTGTGCACCCGCGTCCCACGGGGGTGCTGTGGGACGCGCTCGATGCCGAGCGGCGCGCCGCGATCCCGGTCCTGCGGCGGCGTCCGAAGCGGGGATGAGGCCGCGGGCGCGCGAGCACGCCCCTCACCGTCACGTGCCCGCGGGTGCGCGCTCGACCCGGCGCACCGCATCCGCCACCGCGTCGGCGGCCAGCAGCGGCACCCAGTGCCCCACGCCTTGCAGGCGCCGCAGCGTCGCGGCGCCGAGGTCTTCGGCGCGTGCGTCCGGAACGTACGGATCGCCGTCGCCCCACACGGTCCGGGTCTCGACCGCATCCGCGATCGTCTGCAGCATATCTGCGTAGTCGGCGAAGAAGTCCCGCGCCGTGATCGTGGCGAACTGGCGCAGGGTCGTCGCTTTCGCCACCGGGTTGCAGGCGAAGTCGCGAACGAACCGATCGAGCTGCTCGTCGGGCAGCTGCGGGTTTTGCTGCGCGAACCCGCGTCGAAACAGGGCACCTCCGGCCAGGCCCATCGCGCCCATCATCGCGCGGGCTCGCAAGCGATGCTGCCAGCGCCGACTGCCCCACAGCCGCGCCAGCGGAAACCACCGAAACTCGAACGCGACCGTGTTCGTGTACACGACGCCGCGCAGACGCGCGGTGTTTCGTGCCGCCCAGGGCACACCCATGATCCCGCCGATGTCGTGGACCACGAGCGTGACGTCGTCGATCGCGAGCGCCTCGAGCAAATCGTCGACGAACTGGACCTGCTGGGGCAGGCCGTAGTCGAAGGTCGGTGGGAGATCGAACGTTCGGCCGCGCGTGCCGTAGCCGGGCAGGTCCGGTGCGATGCAGCGGTGGTCGGAGGCGAGTCGGTCGATCACGCCGCGCCACTCGTCGGCATTGTCGGGATTGCCGTGCAGCAGCAGGACGGCGGGGCCGGCCCCTTCGTCGAGGACCCGGGTGCGCACGCCGGCCAGCCGCGCCGTCCGACCCGCCGCCACCCCACCCGCCGATGGCGCTTGCGTGGTCATGTCCCGAGTTTTATAACGATCGCTACAAAACAGCGAGTGGGGCGTCCCGACAAATACGACGAGGCTCGATTGCTGTCGGGCGCGATGGACCTGTTTTGGCGTCGGGGCTACGCGTCCACCTCGGTGCGCGAGCTCGAGCGCGCGCTCGACCTGACGGCGCCGGCGATCTACCACCGCTTCGGAAGCAAGCAGGCGCTGTTCGAGCGCGCGCTCGACCACTACGTGGCGACGATCGTGGTGCCCCGCATCGCGGCCTATCTCGTCGACACCGGCGATCCGGTGGTCAACCTCTATCGTTTCTACCGCACCGCGCAGTCCGAGCTCGGCTGCGTGCTCACCAACACGGGCGTCGACGAGGCGCAGCCGCCCTCGGTGCGGACGCGGGTGCACGCCGGCGTGGAGACCATGCGGCGGGCGATCGCAGATCAGCTCGCGCGCGCGTCGGAGGCGGGGACGCTGCGCGCCGACCCCGAGCGGACCTCGCACGCGCTCATCGTCGCGATGCACGGCCTGATGGCGATGGCGCGCACCGGGGAACCCGAGGCCGTCCGCGGCGCCACGCGAGCCGTCTTCGCCGCGATCTTCCCCGACCACCCCGGCTTCGGGCAGGGGTAGTCTCCTCGCCGTGACCTGGTCGGTGGCCGTGATCGGAGCCGGAACGGCGGGTACGGCCGCCGCGCTGTTTCTCGGCGAAGCCGGTCACGACGTCACGCTCTACGAGAAGGTCCCCGACCCCGGGCCGGTGGGCGCCGGCATCGTGCTGCAGCCGACGGGGCAGGCCGTGCTCGCCCGGCTCGGGTTGCGCGAGCGCGTCGTGGCGCGTGGCGGTCGAATCGATCGGTTGCTGGCGCGGACGGCGAGCGGGCGCACGCTCGTGGATCTGCCGTACCAGCCGCAGCTGCCCGACGCGTTCGGTCTCGGCGTGCACCGGGGCCTGCTGTCGTCGGTGCTCCACGCCGACGCGGTCGCGCATCCCAGGCTGACCGTGCGCACCGGCGTCGACGTGCGCGAGCTCGTCGAGGGCGACGACGAGCGGGTCTGGCTTCGCGACGAGCGGGGGCAGCGGCTCGGTCCGCACGACCTGGTCGTCGTGGCCGACGGAGCGCGCTCGACCCTTCGCCGTCATGCCCCCGGGGTCGTCGACGTGCGTCCGTACGAGTGGGGGGCGCTGTGGACGATCGTCCCCGATCCCGGCGCGACGTACACGGACGCGTGCGAGCTGTTCCAAGTCGTCGAAGGCACCCAACGGATGCTCGGCCTGCTGCCGTGCGGACTCGGACCCGAAGGGCAGGGCAGCACGCCGCTGGTGACCGTCTACTGGAGCCTGCGCGGCGACGACATCGAGGGCTTTCGCCGTCGAGGGCTGACGGCCTTCCGCGACGAAGTATTTCGCTACGACCCCCGAGCCGAACCGGTGCTCGAGCACATCACCGACGTCGAGCAGTTGCTGTGGGCCGAGTACCGTCACGTGGTGATGACCCCGTGCTACGGCCAGCGCGTCGTGTTCATCGGCGACGCCGCCCACGCGATGAGCCCGCAGCTGGGGCAAGGCACGAACCTCGCGTTGTGTGACGCCGCGGTGCTCGCCGACGCGCTGTCGGTCACGCGGCCGATCGAGGCGTCCTTGTTCGCCTTCGACCGCGCCCGCCGCCGGCACGTCGGCTACTACCAGTGGGCGACCCGGATGCTGACTCCGTTCTTCCAGTCCGACGTGGTCGCCCTCGGCTGGCTGCGCGACCTGGGCATGCCCTTGTTCGGCAAGCTGCCGTGGTTCTGGCGCAGGATGTGCGCGTCGATGGTGGGCAATCAGGCCGGGGTCCTGTCGGCCCCGGTGCCGGTGGAGCGACTGGTCACGGGACCATCTTGATCGCGGCCGGCCTGGAGTACGATCGCGCCGATGGACCTGTGCGACGAGTTCCTCGACGCGGTGCCCGAGTCGACACGGTCCGTGATCGAGACGCTGCTGCGCGAGTCGGACGTCGCGGTCGACGTGCTGCGCCGACAGGTTCGCGAGCACACCACCCGGTTCGCCGTCGCTGCTGCCCGCGACCCCGCGCTCGATCCCGGTCTGGCCCAGCGGATCGAGGACCGGTGCCTGCAGCTGCTCGACCGCGCCGAGCGTGACGACAGCGACGCACTTCGCCGCATCGTGCAGGCGACGTGCGAGTACTACGTCTACGAGGACGATGCGGACGGCGACTTCGACTCGGTCGAGGGGCTCGACGACGACATCGAGGTCGTCAACGCGGCGCTGTTCGTGCTCGGCCTCGACGAGCTGAGCATCTCGCTGCCGTAGCGGTCCCCGGCCGCGGCGTGCGCAGGGCGGTTCTGCGGGCTCGCGTCGCCGCTGCGCACCGTGGGGCAACTCACCGGGGCCGAACCGTCCAGACCCCGCAGCGGCGGTGGTATACCGCCTGCCGATGGCAACTGCGATCACGATGTCCGCCGCGGGACTGAGCGTCCCCAACGATCCCATCATCCCCTTCATCGAAGGTGACGGCATCGGGCCGGACATCTGGGCCGCCTCCGTGCGGGTGTTCGACGCGGCGGTCGACAAGGCCTACGGCGGCAAGCGCAAGCTCGAGTGGATGGAAGTCCTCGCCGGCGAGAAGGCCTACCAAAAGACCGGGGAGTGGCTGCCGGGCGCGACGACCGACGCGTTCCGTGAGTACCTCGTGGGCATCAAGGGGCCGCTGACCACGCCCGTCGGCGGTGGCATCCGCAGCCTCAACGTCGCGCTGCGCCAGCAGCTGGACCTGTA